>NZ_JBHXRR010000005.1:0-289200 GCF_042716665.1 Nocardia sp. NPDC058658 | reverse complement strand
CCGTTGCGACGCGACGAAGGAGCAAGCAACGGCGGCTAACCGGCGACCCCTCGGGGCCGCGACTCGAGCGCGCCAGCGCTCCAATAAACACAGCGTCAAACCCCCCGGAACCACTCAAACCCCGTAGCCTTGCCCAAACATCGGTCCCGGGACAACTCAAACCCCGCGACTAGAGCGAGCCCGCGCTCCACCAACGCGGTACCCTCGCCACGTGAGCAGCAGCGACATCACCGCGTCGGCGGCCTGGCAGGCACTGCACAGCAATCACCGCACCGTTGCGCCGATGCATCTACGGCAACTGTTCGCCGAGGACCCGGCGCGCGGTCGCGAGCTGACGATGCAGGTCGCCGATCTGCACATCGACTACAGCAAACATCGCGTGACCCGCGAAACCCTGCGCCTGCTCATCGATCTCGCGCGCACGGCCGGTGTACCGCAGCGCCGCGACGCGATGTACTCGGGCCAGCACATCAACACCTCGGAGGACCGCGCGGTCGGCCATATCGCCCTGCGTCTGCCGGTCGGCGATCAGCTCTGTATCGATGGCACCGACGCCGACGCCGAGGTGCACGACGTCCTGCGCCGGATGGGCGAATTCGCCGATTCCGTGCGCTCGGGTGTGTGGCGCGGCGCGACCGGCGAACGCATCCGCACCATCGTCAATATCGGCATCGGCGGCTCGGATCTGGGCCCCGACATGGTGTATCGCGCACTGCGCCACTATGTCGACGCGGGCATCGAAGCACGTTTCGTCTCGAATGTGGACCCTGCCGATCTGGTCGCCAAGCTCGCGGGCCTCGACCCGGCGACGACCCTGTTCATCGTCGCGTCCAAGACGTTCTCGACGCTGGAAACCCTCACCAACGCCACCGCCGCCCGTCGCTGGCTGGTCGACGCGCTGGGCGAGGAAGCGGTCGCCAAGCACTTCGTCGCCGTGTCCACGAACGCGGAACGGGTGGCCGCCTTCGGCATCGACACCGCGCATATGTTCGGCTTCTGGGATTGGGTCGGCGGACGCTACTCGGTCGATTCGGCCATCGGCCTTTCGGTGATGGTGACCATCGGCAAGGAGCAGTTCGGCGAGTTCCTCAGCGGAATGCACGCCATAGACCAGCATTTCGCCACCGCACCACTGGAAGAGAACGCGCCGGTGCTGCTGGCGATGCTCGGCATCTGGTACTCGAATTTCTTCGGCGCGGAATCCCGTGTGGTGCTGCCCTATTCGAACGATATGGCCCGATTCCCCGCCTATCTGCAGCAATTGACGATGGAGTCCAACGGCAAGTCGGTGCGCGCCGACGGCACCCCGGTCACCTCCTCGACCGGCGAGATCTTCTGGGGCGAGCCGGGCACCAACGGCCAGCACGCCTTCTACCAACTCCTGCACCAGGGCACCCGGCTCATCCCCGCCGATTTCCTCGGCTTCGCCAAGTCCACCGACGACCTGCCGACCCGCGACGGCACCGGCAGCATGCAGGACATCCTGATGAGCAACCTGTTCGCGCAGTCGAAGGTGCTGGCGTTCGGCAAGACCGCCGAGGAGATCCGCGCCGAGGGCACCGACCCGGAACTGGTGCCGCACAAGGTGATGCCGGGCAACCGGCCGAGCACCACGATCCTGGCGACCGAGCTCACGCCGTCGGCGCTGGGTCAGCTGATCGCGCTCTACGAGCACCAGGTGTTCGTCGAGGGCATCATCTGGGGTGTGGACAGTTTCGATCAGTGGGGTGTCGAGCTGGGCAAACAGCAGGCTCTGGCCCTGATGCCGTTGCTGAGCGGGCCGGAAAAGCCGGTGTCGGTGGGTGATTCGTCGACCGACGAGCTCATCGAGTGGTATCGGGCCCATCGCCGCTGATCTTGTTCGCGGCCTGGGTGGCGGCCTGAATCCGACCGGTCACGCTGCTGGTGATGATGGTGAGCAGGGTGCCGAGCACCACGAGGTCGAACACGATCTGCACCATGGTCGCGATCCGCGCGACCTGGCCGACGGGATGCACGTCACCGTAACCGACGGTCCCGAGCGTGACCAGCGTGTAATACAGTGCGTCGGTCCGGGTTTCGAGTCCGTCGAATTGATCCGGATGTAGCTGCTGCAGCCGGAAGTAGAACAGTGCGAACACCACGCCGACGATGCACACGAGCAGCAGCAACCCGTCGACGCGTCCGCCCGCAGCGGTCGGCGCCCGCAGATAGCTCTGGACTCGCCGCCACACCAGCCAGCCGAGCCCGGCAATTCCGGCGAAGAACATGCACACCCCCGCCAAGCGTCCCGGCCAGGCATCGAGCTCGAACGCCCACCCCACCGGCACGCTGTAGTACAACAGCACCGCGAACACCGCCGCAGCACCGTTACGCGTCGCATGCCCGGGCACCCACCGACCTCGCGTCATCCCTCCATGATTGCCCCGAGCCCACCGTTTTCCGTGCCACACGCGCCGAACGGGCGCACGGTTGCGCGCGGAATGGGATCGGACTGGCGTCATCACACAATCGGGCCGCTTTCAGTCAGAAAACTGATCAAAAGAGCGCGAATTGCGTGATTACGCCAGTCGTCGGCGAGCGAAACCGGTGGATCAGTTCACCCGGAAGCTGGGGCCCTCGGCAGTCAGGACGTAGTCAGCGCGGTTCCTGCTCGCGGCGATCAGGTCGGCATTGCGCAGGTCGCTGCCCGCCACTTTCTCGCTCGCCTCGTCGGGTGTCCGCCCGCCGACGGTGTGCCGGTGAACCAGGCGTTCGGTAAGCACCGGACGAGGTGCGTCCAGGTACCAGCATTCATCGAGCAGTCCGCGGACCTCCGCCCAGCCGGGCGCTTCGGCGTCGGTCAGCAGCAGGTAGTTGCCCTCGACGATGACGATGTGCTCGTCACGCACAACAACCCCGCCGTCGGTCGGTTCATCGATCGCCCGATCGAACAGCGGCCACGGCACCGGCGTACCGACGGGCGTCTCCCGCAGCAACCGCAGGTCAGCGACGAACCCCGCCGCGTCGAAGGTGTCCGGCTCGCCCTTGCGCGCCAACGCGTTCCGAGCTCGCAGGACCTCGTTGCGCAGGTGATAGCCATCCATCGGCGCGACCACCGCCGCACGACCGGCCTCTCCGAGCTTTGCGCAAAGCCGCTGCGCGAGCGTAGATTTCCCTGCCCCTGGCGGCCCCGCGATGCCGAGCAGAAACCGCGCCGACCGCACGGGCACATGCTGAGCCAGTTCGCATACCGACAGCACCCCATTCGGCAAGGTCACCGCACTACCCTACCGACGGGCGCGGGCCACGAACTCGATACTGCCGGACTTACTGCACGTCGACGAACCCGCGCTCGAGGATCGCGCCGGTGTCCACGCCCACGGGCAGCGTGCCGAAGGCGATGCCCCAGTCGCCGCCGAGGCGGGTCGCGCAGAAGGCATCCGCAACGGCCGGATGACCGTGGCGGACCAACTGTGCGCCTTGCAGGACGAGTGCCATCAGTTCGACAACGCGACGGGCACGGTATTCGATATCGGACAGGTCGGTCAGTTCCTTGCCCACCCGGTCGATCGCATCGTCGAGGCGCGCATCCGCACCGCGGGCGAGCCCGACCTCGGCGAAGTACGCCTCGACCGTCTCGGGCTGACGCCCCATGGCACGCAACGCATCCAACGCCGCCACATTCCCCGAACCCTCCCAGATCGACATCAACGGCGCCTCGCGATACAGCCGCGGCATCCCCGATTCCTCCGCATACCCGTTGCCGCCCAGGCATTCCAGCGCTTCTGCGGCATGGGCGGGCGCGCGCTTACAGACCCAGTACTTGGTGATCGCGAGGGCGATCCGGCGCAGCGCGGCCTCGGCGGGATCGGTGCTGGCGCGATCGGTGGCCCCGGCCAGTCGCATCATCACCGTGGTCGCGGCATCGGATTCGACGACGAGGTCCGCCAGCACATTACGCATGGCGGGTTGATCGATCAGCTTGGCGCCGAACGCTTCTCGGTGCCTGGCGTGGTGGATGGCGGTGACCGCGCCGAGCCGCATGCCGGTGGCGGAGCCGATCACACAGTCGAGGCGGGTCATATTGACCATCTCGATGATCGTCTTCACGCCCGCGCCTTCGGCGCCGACGAGCCAGCCGGTGGCGTTCTCGTACTCGATCTCCGAGGAGGCATTGGACTTGTTGCCCAGTTTGTCCTTGAGCCGCTGAATACGAATCGGGTTGCGGGTGCCGTCGGGCAGCACGCGCGGCAGCAGAAAACACGACAGGCCGCCCGGGGCCTTGGCCAGGGTGAGGAACATGTCCGACATGGGCGCCGAGGTGAACCACTTGTGCCCGACGATGCGGTACGAACCGTCGGGTTGCGGTGCGGCCGTGGTGGTGTTGGCCCGGACGTCGGAGCCGCCCTGTTTCTCCGTCATCGACATGCCCGCGATGAGACCCGCCTTGGTCGATGGTTCGCGCAGGCCGAACTCGTAAGTGCGCGAACCCAACAGCGGTTCGAACCGCGCGGCCAGTTCGGGATTGTGGCGCAACGCGGGTACCACCGCATAGGTCATCGAGATGGGGCACATGTGTCCGGCGTCGGCGGCACCCCAGGTGAAGAACTTGGCGGCGCGGGCGGTGTGCGCGCCGGGCCGCTCGTCCAGCCACGGTGAACCGTGCAGGCCATGTGTCACAGCGACATTCATCAGGTCGTGCCAGTGCGGGTGGAATTCCACCTCATCGATCCGATTGCCCCACCGGTCGTGGGTGTGCAGGACCGGCGGGTACTCGTTGGCGAGCCTGCCCCACTCCTGCGCCTCGAAACCGCCTGCCAGCACGCCGAGTTCGCGCACCTCGGCTTCGGCCCAGCCTGCTCCTTCGCGGTGCAGGCCTTCCAGCAGCGCGGGGTTGCGCGCGGCGTCGAAGGGGATCAGCGGTGGCGCCTGATTGAACACTTCGTGGGTCGGCATGAGACTCCTTCGACTACAACGTTTCCGGGCGGGCGCCGAGCGCGCGCACGGCGAAGGCGACCAATTCGGGAATGACGGTTTCGGCGTGCGGCGCGGCGGCCAGCGGCCCGACGAGCACCTCACCGATCGCGCCGACGAGGGCGGCGGCGGTGAGGCTCGAATCCTGTGCGGGCAGTTGACCTTCGGCGACGCCGTGCGCGATGGCGGTCTCGAACGAGGCGGCGAACGCGCGCCGGAACTCCAGCCGCTGCGCATCGACGGCGGGATCGACGGGCTCGGCCAGCAGCACATAGGCCAGCTTCGGATTCTTCAGCGCACGACCGGCGAAGGTCTCCACCGCCGCGGTGACCCGCCCGACCACATCACCGTCGGCCACCGCGGCCCGCACCGCGTCGACCTCGCGGGCGACCACCGTCTCGAACACCGCCGCGACCAGCTCCGCCTTGTTCTCGAACTGCTTGTACACGGTGCCGGTGGCGATCCCCGCCTCGGCGGCGACCGCGGCCATCGACAATCCCGCGAACCCCGCCCGCGAGAGCACCCCGGTGGCACCCTGCACGATCAGCGCCCGTTGCGCGTCGAGCCGGGCCTGCACGGCCGGGGTCCTGCGATACACCATGCCAAGAAGTGAACCACCGATTCACCCCTTCACACAAGAGCACCCTGGCCGTATCGTCGAAGAATGGAACCAGGCCCAACCGCCGCCAACCGCGCGCAACCCCGGCAGCCCGTGGCCGAGCACGGCTTAACCGCCGCCGAGAGCAGCGCGCGAGGGCAATCCGCCAATTGCAGTGGGGTGAAGCGGTGAGTCCAGTGCGAGTGGAGCACGCGGGCCCGGTGACGACGGTGATCTTGGATCGACCGCATGCGCGCAATGCGGTCGATGGGCCGACCGCGCAGGCGCTGGTGGACGCGTTTCGTGCCTTCGAGGCCGATCCCGCGTCCTCGGTGGCGGTGCTGTGGGGCGATCACGGCACGTTCTGCTCCGGTGCCGATCTCAAAGCTCTCGGTACCGAGAACAGCAATCGCGTCACCGAAGACGGGGACGGGCCGATGGGGCCGACCCGGCTGCGGCTGTCCAAGCCGGTGATCGCGGCGGTCTCCGGGTACGCGGTGGCGGGTGGACTCGAACTCGCGCTGTGGTGTGATCTGCGAATTGCGGAGCAGGACGCCACTTTCGGTGTGTTCTGCCGCCGCTGGGGTGTCCCGCTCATCGACGGCGGCACCGTGCGATTGCCGCGCATCGTCGGCGAGGGCCGCGCGCTCGACATGATCCTGACCGGCCGCCCGGTGAGCGCACCCGAGGCGCTGCAGATGGGCCTGGTCACCCGCGTCGTGCCCACCGGCGACGCCCGCCGAGTCGCCGAGGAGCTGGCTGCCCAGCTCGCCGCCCTCCCCCAGACCTGCCTGCGCACCGACCGCGCCGCGCTCTACGACCAGTACGGCCACCCCGAGGAGGAGGCATTGCGCATCGAATTGCGGCACGGCATGACGGCCCTGTCCGGCGGTGCGCTCGACGGTGCCGCCCGCTTCGCCGCGGGCGAGGGCAGGCACGGCAGCACCGGCCACCGCTGATGGATCACCTCACCGTCGTCGACGAAATCTTCCTGCGCACCCACCGCGGCATGGGCACCCCCATCGCCCTCCAGGGCCTCTGGCGAACCCCCGACACGATGGAACCCGCGCTCCTGCAAGCGATTCACCACCACCTACGCCTCGGCCCCCTCGGCCGCAGAGTGGTCAACCCCCGAGTCCCCGGCGCCCGCCGCACCTGGCATCCCAACACCAACGCCCATCCCCTCGACCTCCTCCCGAGCGCCCGGCACGGCCGCCTCGAGGAGGCCACCCAGGCTTCCCGTAGCTCCAGCGCCGAAGTCGAGCCCATCGACAGCAACGCCCACGACGACGGACACACCCCACCTCACGGCCGCAACCAGGCAAGCGACTTTCTCCGCATCGACCGACTCCCCGACAGCGAAATCCTTCCCTGGGCCGACGCTCTCGGCGCCGACCTCGACCCCGAGTTCGGCCCCGGCTGGCGCCTCTCCGCTGCCCGCCTCGAAGACGGCGGAACCGTTGTCGCCCTGACCTGTTCGCACGCCCTGGCCGACGCCCGCGGCCTGATCCACGCCATCACCGCCGCCCTCCGATCCCTCGAATCAGCCGACACCGACCCAGCACACGATGCCGGACGGTCGCAGATCGCCCCAACGCCCGTCGTTGGTCGCGCGGCATCTTCGGAATGGACGGACGCCGTCTCCCAGTGGGCGACGATTTTCGGCGGCACCGCCCGCGCACTGCACCAGAGACTTCCTCGACCACTGATACGCCTCACCCGGACCGCAGCCTCTGACGAAACCCGGCCCGCCCACAGCAGCGCCACCGCCGAGACCCCGCCACCGATCCAAGGTTCCGATACCACCGACCGCCACCTGCACCCACTCCTACTCACCTTCGACGCCACCCACTGGAACACCACCGCCACCGCCCTCGGCGCAACCCCCAACAGCCTGTTCATCCACCTGATCGCGAACACCCTGTGGCAGAACGGCTTCCCGAATCCCACCATCACCGCCAGCCTCCCGGTCGACACCCGCGACGAACCCCGCGTCGACAACGACCTCGCGATGACCGAGATAACCATCCACCGCTCCGACACCCCCGCGACCATCCGCGACAAGGCCAAGGCCGCTTACCTACGCCGAATGTCCAGCCCCGCAGGCCTTCCCGAGGAAATCCTCCAGGTCGTCCCCGACCACCTGGCCTACACCCTCAGCAAGGGCGCAGGCGAACGAGACATCCTGTGCTCCAACATCGGCCCCCTACCCGAAGAAGTGCGAAAAGTAGGCCCGTACAACTGCACCCGAGTGGCAGCCCGCGCCATCCACCCGGGCATCACCACCTTCCCCCGCACCCAACTCGAGGGCTACTTCTCCCACCTCGGTGACACCTACACCCTCGCCCTGGTGAGCCTCGCCGACAACGACGCGCTGCCGGAGTCCGTCGACAAGGCCTGTGCGGCAATTGGATTACATCCCCACCCCTGGTAGTCAGACGCCGGCTATCCCGGCGAGCAAGGCACGTAACCCCCACACGAACTGATCCTCGGAATTCCACGCCGCCATCGCGTCCACCTGCGCGGCGGTGCGTGGCCAGCGATCGGCGTCGAGCAGGGCGAGCCCCTCGCGCCGTTGGGCGACGCGCTCGGATTCCGGTGCGAGCGGCGGCTTTCCGTCTGTCTCGGCAACATTGAGCGCGATCGAACCGAGTACCTGCACGATCACCGCGTACACACCGTGCGCCTGTTTCGCCGCGGGCAAGCCACCCCGGGCCAGGCACCCGAACATCGCCTCGCCGACATCGCTCGCCGCCTGCCCGTCCATCGGACCCGACATCATCAATATCGCGACCGCCGGATGCGCGAGCAGCTCGCCGCGCAGGCCGAGCGCGAAGCGGATCACCCCGTCGGTCCACTCCACGCCCAGGTCGCGCAGGGGTTCGAGGGAAACCGTCGAGAGCACACGTTCGATCACGGCGCGTTCGAGATCGGCCCGGCTCGCCACGTAGGTGTACACCGCGTTGGGATTCACCCCGAGCTTGCCCGCGACGGCCCGGATCGACAGCGCCCCGATTCCACCCTCGTCGAGGAGCTGCAGCGCGATGTCGACCACCTGCTCCTCGGCGAACGAACGCCGAGCCGGCCGCGACGCGCCGACACCTGTTGACTTCGCCTTCGACATGCGGTGAACTGTACTCCGTACAGCCAGAATGGATTCTCATGCGGAACACGTCATCGACCGAGCACCGCTACCCGCACGCCCACCCGACGAGCCGCGGACAATCGCTCGCGACCATCACACTGCTGATCTGCGCCCCGATCCTGATGAACCTGGCGTTCATCGGCCTGGGGACGACCTTCGATTACCCCGACGTCCTCCAGCTGCCCGCCACCGAGGTCCTCGCCCGATTCCGGGCCGAGCAGCGCACGATTATCACGCTGTTCACCGTGCTCGCCGCCGCGGCCTGCGCGTTCGTCCCGCTGTCGGTCCTGATCGGCCGCCTCGACGATTCACCCACGATGCGCTGGGCGGTGCGCGCGGGCGTCGCTGCGGCCATCGTGCAGACGATCGGCCTGCTGCGCTGGCCGCTGCTCGTCCCCACCCTGCCCGATTCCGCGATCGACGTTTTCGAACGGCAGCACATGCTGCTCGGCACCCTGCTCGGGGAAACCGTCGGCTACACCATGACCGCGATCTGGACAGCCCTGGTCGTCAAGGCCCTGCGCACCCCGGGCTGGTTCGCCGCACTCGGCAACATCAGCGCCGCCGCCATCGCCACCGGCGTGGTCGTCCCACTCGGCATCGAACCGGCCGCCGTCACCAACTTCGTCGGCTATCTGCTGTGGAGCGGGTGGCTACTCGCCTTCGCCGCCCTGCTCGCGAAGGGCACGGTCGTCCGTCAGGTCGCCGTCATCCCGATGAGCAGCACGCGAAGCCCCCAGACGAACTGATCGACGGAGGTCCAGGCGGCGATCTCCTCCAGGTGCGCGGTAGCGCGCGGCCACCGCTGCGGATCCAGATCCCGCAGGGCCTTGCGACGTGCCGCGATGCGCTCGGATTCCGCTGGCAGCGGCGGTTTTCCGTCGGTTTCGGCCACGTCGAGGGCGATCGAGCCGAGCACGTACACGAGCACCGCGTACACCCCGTGTGCGCGAATGGCGGCGTGCAGCCCGCCACGAGCCAGGCAGATGAACAGTGACTCGGTCATATCGCGCGCCACCGGTCCGTCCGCCGACGGACTGTCCATGGGCCCGGCCATGATCAGACCCGCGACGGCGGGATGTTCGAAAAGCCGCCCGCGCATGCTGAGCGCGAACTGGATCACCGCCGCGGTCCACTCCACCCCGTCGTCGGACAGGGGTCCGAGTTCCACCGACGCGAGCACGTGTTCGATCACGGCGCGCTCGAGGTCTTTCACGGTACCGACGCACGCGTGCACCGCATCCGCGTCGACCCCGAGCCGGTGCGCCACCGCACCGATGGACAACGCCTCGATGCCCCCCGTATCGAGGATCCCCAGCGCGGCCTCGACTACCCGCGCGACGGTGATCGCCCCTCCGTCGACGTCCGTACCTGGGGTTTCCACCTCGGACATACGCCGAACTGTACTCCGCGAACCACTGCGGCAGCCGTCACCGATCAGGGTGTCAGACCGAGTCGGGTGGCCAGCCACGGCAGCTGATCGCGCAACCCGGCCGCCCACAGCGCGAAATTGTGGCCGCCGGGCAGAATCCGCAATCGCACGTCCATCCCCGCGTCCTTCGCCGCCTGATACATCCGCTCCACCTGCGGCCGATACATCTCGTCGGAGGCCCCGACGACGAACGCACCGGCCGAGTCCGGATAGGTCCGCGACCGCAGCAGGTCGAGCGGATTGACCCGCAGCAGCGCTGCGGTATCGCCGCCGAACGCGGCGTCGACGGTGCGCTGCCGGTCGCCCAGCGTCGGCTCGTCCTGGCCGGAGATGTCGAGAAAAGTGGGGTAGACCTGGGGATAGTTGGTGGCCAGTTGCAGCGAACATGTTCCGCCGTAGGACAGTCCACCCACCGCCCACGACCGCGGATCCGGATCGACCTGCAGGTTCGCGCGCGTCCACGCGGGCACATCGACGGCCAGGTAGGTGGCGACATTGCCGAGCCTGGAGTCCATACACAGCGGGTTCGCCAGCTGGGAGCCGGTCCCGTCGGCCACCACGACCACCGGGGCGAGCCCACCGTGGGCGCGGGCGAAGGAATCCATGGTCTCGTCCAACTCCCCGCCGATGAACCAGTCTTCCGGCGCACCGGGCTCACCGGCGAGCAACACCAGCACCGGAAGCAACGGCCGAGGATCGGCGAAATAGGCTGGTGGCAAATAGATCTGGGCTTCCCGCGCGGTGAACCCGGACGCGGTCGGCGGCACCGTCGCGGTGAGCACCCGCCCACCGTCGGGCAGCCCGGCGGGCTCATGCCACGCGGGTTCCAGCGGACGCGCGCTGACCACCTGCTCACGCCGCGTCAGCTCACCGGCCTCGACCCGCTCCACCTCTTCGACGCCGAGCGCCGCGCCGACAGTCGGATACGACGCATACACCAGATTGATCCGAACACCCACCGTGACCAGCACCGCAACCGCCGCGAGCACGGTCACCACCCCGGTCCACACGCCCCGTCGCACCAGAATTCGCGGCACAACCAGCAGCACCGCGGCCAGCGCGATCCCGATCAGCACATACACCGACACGGCGATCGGGTCGGGAAACGGCCGCCACACCTCCTCGACGAACAGATACAGCGCTGCGGTGAGCACCGCGGCGGACAGCACCACGATCGGCATGATCGTCGTGACGTAGCGCCGCACGCGAGGTAACAGCAACCACACCGCACCCACGACGCCGAGTACCGTCAACGTCACCGGCAGCCATCCGGTGAGCAACGACAGATCGGTGATTCGCGTCATCGCTGACCTCCACTGATCACACTTCGACCGCCCGCGGCGCCCGCATCACCGGCCGGTACGGCCGCGATGACATACGGTACACAGAAGACGTCACGGCGCCGGTGCGGCGCACTCGCAGCAAAGGGTGGTTCCATGGACGACAACGCAGCTGCCACCGAACCGGCACCCGCACGCGGCGTCACGTTGGCGCGCACCGTGTTCCACCGGTTGCCGTTCACCGCGGGCTTCCTCGCCGTGGTCGCGATCCTCGGCCTGGCCACCGGCAGCCTCTGGCACAAGCTCTACGAGCGTTCGTGGTTCCCCGACATCGCCTACGGCTGGCCCGCCCTGACCGAGGGCAAGTGGTGGACACCGCTGTCGGGCTGGGTCTTCGGGCTCACACCCTTCCAATACCTGTGCATGGCAGTGCTTTTCGGGTTCGGAGTCGGCTGGGCGGAATGGCGGCTCGGCACCGCGCGCACCGCCGTGGTCTGCGTATCCGGCCAGTTGGTCGGCATCCTCGGCGCCTCGGTGACGGTCGGCCTGCTGGCGCACACCCATCTCGAATGGGCCGACCGGCTGTCGGAGGTGCGCGATGTCGGGTTCAGCACGGCGGCGATCTCGGCGCTGGCCGCGGTCTCGGCGACCCTGCGTTCGCCGTGGCGACTGCGGCTGCGGGCCGCGCTGATCGCGTACGTGTCGATCACGTTCCTGTTCGAATCGACCTTCGCCGATCTCATGCACCTGCTCGCGCTCGCCGTCTGGCTGCCGGTGGGCGAAAAGCTGTTCAGCCGTGTCGAACACGGCTTCTGGCCGCGCACCCGGCGCGAGGTACGCACGCTCGCCTTCGTCGGCCTGTTGGTGATCGCGGCGGCCTCGGTGGCGGTGTATTTCTTCCCCGGCAACAGCCTGCTCGGACCGACCGTGAACGAACGCGGCTCACTGGGTGGCACGATTCTCACGGTCCTGGTGATCGCGGTGGTCGCCGACCAGCTGCGCAAGGGCAGGCGGTGGGCGTGGTGGGCGACCGTGGCCTACGGTCTGCTGATCGTCGTCAGCACGCTGGTGTTGCTCGGCGTCGCCATCGGCACCGATTACGAGACCACCGGCGCGGTGACCGTCGGCACCGGCCTGCTGTGGGCGGGCGAGGTGGCGCTGCTCTACGGCGGGCGCGGTGCGTTCCGGGTGCCCGCGCGACGCAAGATCACCGACGGCGCGCTCACCGGCACCGAGCCCGGCGAGGCGGTCCGCACCCTGCTGGCTCGCTACGGCGGCAGCACCATGTCGTGGATGACCACCTGGCCGGAGAACAAGTACTGGTTCGCCGCCGACGGTGAACGCTGCGTCACCTACCAGCGCCACGCGGGCACGGTCATCGCGCTCACCGACCCGATCGGCCCCGCCGACCTGCTGCCCGACACCATCGCCACCTTCACCGACCGCTGCGAATCCGACGGCCTGATCCCGTGCCTGTTCTCCACCACCCAGTCCGTGGCCGACATCGCGGGCGAACTCGGTTGGCGCAGTGTGCAGATCGCCGAGGACACCATTGTCGACCTGCCGCAACTGGAGTTCAAAGGCAAAGCGTGGCAGGACATCCGGTCGGCTATCAACCGGGCAACCAAGGAAGGCATCGACTTCCGCCTCGTGGAACTGGCCGACCAACCGTTCGCGGTGATCGCCCAGGTGCGCGCGATCTCCGAGGAGTGGGTGGGCGAAAAGGGCCTTCCCGAAATGGGATTCACGCTCGGCGGCGTGGAGGAAGCCCTCGACCCGGCCGTCCGCGTTGGGCTGGCGATCGACACCGAAGGCAGCGTGCACGGCATCACCTCTTGGCTGCCCGTCTACGCGGCGGGCGGGGAGATCCGCGGCT
The DNA here is from genome assembly GCF_042716665.1 of Nocardia sp. NPDC058658. NCBI lineage: Bacteria > Bacillati > Actinomycetota > Actinomycetes > Mycobacteriales > Nocardiaceae > Nocardia > Nocardia sp. NPDC058658. The sequence continues at coordinate 275,934 of NZ_JBHXRR010000005.1, read as the reverse complement.
GGACCCTGGACGTGATGCGCCGCCGACCCGACGGTTTCCGGCCGGTGGTGGAATTCCTCATCGCCTCGTCCTGCCAGACGTTCAAAGAGGAAGGCGCCGAGATCGTTTCGCTGTCCGGCGCCCCGCTGGCGCGCAGTGCGGGCACCGACGACGCCGAGCCGATCGATCGTCTGCTCGAAGGGCTCGGCGCTGCGATGGAACCGTATTACGGCTTCCGGTCACTGCATTCGTTCAAGGCCAAGTTCCAGCCCCGCCACGAACCGGTGTACCTGTGCTACCGCGACGAAGCAGATCTGCCGCGCATCGGCATCGCGCTGACGAAGGCGTATCTGCCGGAGGTCTCGGCCAAAGACCTCATGGCGCTCGGCACAGCCGGACATTAACCACCTGCCGGATCAGCCGCTCGGCACAGCCGGACATCAGCCACCCGCCACATCGGCCGCTCGGATCGCCGTGCCTGGGCGAGCCTCAGCTCACCGACACTTCGACCGGTGTCACCCGGGCCGCGACATCAGCGGGCACGTCGACGCCCGGTTCGAGGTTGTCGGCCGGGATCGGCTCACCCCACACCTGCCGCAGCGGCAGCACCCCGGCCCACACACCACCGGCCTCGATGTCGCTCGCATCGTCGTTGGGCCCACCGGTACGCACCTTGACCGAGGCCTCGGTGAGATCGAGCGCGAGCACCATCGTCGCCGCCATTTCCTTGCGATTGGGCGGGCGCACCCGATCCCACGCACCCGGCGCGGAGTGCTCGACGATCACCCGTAGGGCATCCATCCGCTCGGCCTCGTCGGTGACCAGCACCGCCCGCCCCCGGATCACCGCGGACCGGTAGTTCATCGAGAAATGCATGGCCGAGCGGGCGTAGATCAGACCGTCGACATGGGTGACCGCGAGCGAGATATCGGTGTCGATCGCGGCACGCAGATTGCCAGCGCCGGTGGATCCGTGCAGGTAGAGCGTGTCTCCGACCCTGCCGTAGATGGTGGGCAGCACGACCGGCGCCCCGCCGAGCAGCACACCGAGATGGCAGACCATGCCCGCGTCGAGCACCGAGTCGAGCTCCGCGCGATCGGTGGCGCCGCGTTCCTTGGAACGGGTCAGCGTGGTGCGCGGGGTCGGCGAGAGGGGGCTGCGGTTGACGTCGTGCGTACTCATAAGATGAGCTTCGCCGACGAAGTGGACCACGTGTAGATCCAATTCGATCGAAGTTCAACAGGCCAATTCGAGGTGGACGATGCTCGACGACCTTCCGATCCCGCTCGACCGAAGCGCCCCCGAACCGCTATCGGTGCAGGTAGCCGATGCCCTGCGCGCCGCGGCGACCGATCGGGTGCTGCGCGTCGGCGACCGCCTGCCCTCCTCACGCGCCCTGGCCCAGCGACTCGGCGTGAGCCGGACCGTGGTCGCGGGCGCCTACGACCAACTGCACGCCGAAGGCTGGCTCACCGGCAAACACGGCTCCGGCACCTACCTCAGCACCGCGCCCGCCCCCGCACCGCACACAACCGCCTCCCACCACCACCCAGATCCGGACGCGGACCTGCTCGATCTCAGCCCCGGCGCCCCGTGCGCCGAAGCGGTCGACTCCGCGGCCTGGCGCCGGGCCTGGCGCGCAGCAGGCGATCAGGCGCCCGAGACCCGCAAGAATCGCGCGGGCGAACCCGACTTCCGGACAGCGGTCGCCGATCACCTGCTCCGCCATCGCGGACTGGCCGCCGGACCCGGCTCGGTCGTCCTGGCCACCGCGGGAACCAGCAGTGCGGTCGTCGAACTCGCCACGGCGCTGCTCCGGCCCGGCGATACGGTCGCCATCGAAGACCCCGGCTACCTGCGTGCCGTCGGTGCGTTCCGGGCCGCGGGAATCGAGGTTCTCCCGGTGCCCGTCGACGCGGGCGGTTTGTGTGTCGACCGCATTCCGGCAGGCGTGCGCGCGGTGTATTGCACACCGGCACACCAGTTTCCACTCGGCGCGATGATGCCAGCGTCCCGCCGAGTCGAAATCGTCGAATTCGCCAGAACAACAGGCGCTTTGATCATCGAAGACGACTACGACGGCGAATTGCGTTACGACACAGCACCACTGCCACTACTGGCGTCGATGGCGCCCGACGTCGTCGTCCACCTCGGCACCACCAGCAAGATCATCGCCACCACCCTCGGCGTCGGCTGGCTCGTCGCCCGCCCCGACATCACCGACGCCGTACTCACCCACCGCGCCCACATCGGCACCTCCCCCAGCCCTGCCGGCCAGCACGTTCTCAGCGAGTTCGCCCGCCACGGCGACCTCGCTCGCCACCTTCGCCGCCTGCGCAGAGCAGTCCCACCGCGCCGTGCTCTCGTCGTCGACGAACTCGCCCGCCACGGCCTGCCCGTCCTCGGCGACGATGCCGGCTCGCACGTGGTCGTGGAACTGCCCGACCTCGCAGCCGAACACCACGCCATCGACACCGCCCGCACCCGCGGCGTCCGCCTCGACGGCCTGGCCCGCCACCACCTCGCCGAGCCACACCGTTTCGGCGTCGCCATCGGCTACACCGCCCTGACCAGCACCGACCTCGCCCGAGCCGTGCCGATCGCCGCCGACTGCCTCGCGCAGGCATCCCGCGGACAGCCGGGTGCGGTCGTAGCATGGACTCCAGAGTCCGGCACTACCCCTCCGACTATCGAACGGGTGAGCACATGACCGATCAGGACATTCTGGCGCGGATCAAGCAGCTGGTCGACGACGAGCACGCCCTGCGAGCCAAGGCCACCGCCGGTGAGATCGACCCGGTCGCCGAGCGCAAGCAGTTGGCCGAGCTGGAGGTGATGCTCGATCAGGCGTGGGATCTGTTGCGGCAGCGGCGCGCTCGGATCGGCTCCGGCGAATCTCCCGACGAGACCGGGATGCGTTCTCCCCGTGAGGTCGAGGGCTATCTGCAGTGACCGACGAATACGACGTCATCGTGATCGGCGGCGGCCCGGCGGGTGAGAACGCCGCCGCCTACGCCATCGCGGGCAGCGACCGCACCGCAGCCATCGTCGAGCGGGAACTGTTCGGCGGCGAGTGCAGTTTCTGGGCGTGTATTCCCAGCAAGGCACTGTTGCGTCCTGGTGCCGTTCTCGACCTCGGCGAGGCGATGCCGGGCGTGACCGCGAGCGGCCCGCAGGTGGGCGACGTCCTCGCTCGCCGCGACACGTTCATCCACCACCACGACGACAGTTCCCAGGTCGAGTGGGCGAAATCGGCCGGTATCGATCCTGTTCGTGGCGCGGGCCGCCTGGTCGGCGAGAAGCTTGTCGAGGTCGACACCGACGACGGCGTGAAAACGCTGTGTGCCCGGCACGCGGTGGTACTGGCGACCGGCACCACCGCCACCATCCCGGATATTCCGGGCGTGCGCGAGGCCCTGCCGTGGACCTCTCGCGACGCCACCAATCTCACCGTCGTCCCGCGCCGCGTCGCCATCGTCGGCGGCGGTGTCGTCGCCTGTGAGGCGGCGACCTGGCTGGCCGAACTCGGCGCCGAGGAGGTGACCCTGCTGGTCCGCGGCGACCGCCTGCTCCCCCGCAACGAACCATTCGCCTCGGCGATGGTGCTGCAGGGTCTGCTCGACACCGGCATCGTGAAGGTGCGTTTTCACACCGAACCGAAGCTGGTCTCGCGCCGCGACCCCGAGGACACCGGTGTCGGCCACATCCACGGCGGGCCGGTCACTCTCGTGCTCGATGACGGCGAACTCGAGGTCGACGAACTAGTCGTCGCCACCGGCCGCACCCCCGCCACTTCGTCCCTCGGCCTCGACACCGTCGGACTGCCCGCGGGTTACATCGAAGTCGACGACCAACTGACCGCACGCGGCGTACCGGGCGACTGGCTGTATGCCGTCGGCGACGTGAATCACCGTGTGGCACTGACACATATGGGCAAGTACCAGGCTCGCGTGTGCGGTGACGTGATCGCCGCACGCGCAGAGGGCAAGCCCCTCGACGGCATGCGGTTCACCGCGAGCGCCGACCATCAGCAGGTGCCCCAAGTCGTCTATACCGCACCGGAACTCGCGGCCGTCGGCCTCACCGAACACGAGGCGCGCACCGCGGGCCACGCGGTCGACACCGTCGAACTCGATATCGAGGTAGCGGGTTCGGCACTCTCGCGCGACGACTTCCACGGCCGCGCGAAACTCGTCGTCGACACCGCCGCCGACCGCATTCTCGGCGCCACCTTCGTCGGCCCCGACATGGGCGAACAACTGCATGCCGCCACCATCGCGGTGGTCGGACAGGTGCCGATGGACACCCTGTGGAACGCCGTCCCGGCCTTCCCGGCCGTCAGCGAATTCTGGCTCCGGCTACTGGAATCCTGGCGCCAGAAGACTATTTGAGCAGCCGCGACATCCGCCGGTCGGCGAGCACCTTGCCGCCGGTCTGGCAGGTGGCGCAGTACTGGAACGAGCGCTCGGCGTAGGACACCTCGCGCACCGTGTCGCCACATACCGGACACGGCTCGCCCGTTCTCGCGTGAACCCGCATGCCCGAACGCTTTTCGCCCTTCAACCGCGCCGCGTCCTGACCCACCGAGCGGTCGACCGCGTCGAGCAGCACCGTGCGCATCGCGGTGTACAACTGCGAAACCTTCTCCGCCGACATCGTTTTGGTATTCGCGAACGGGGAGATCTTCGCGGTGTGCAGTATCTCGTCGGAGTAGGCGTTGCCGATCCCGGCCAGCAGGGTCTGATCGACGATCGCGGTCTTGATCCGCTGCGAAGTGCTTTTCAGCAGCGCCGCGAACTCGTCCTCGGTCAGCCCGAGCGCATCGGGCCCCAGCCGCGCGATCCCCGGCACCATCATCGGGTCCTCGACGACGTACACGGCCAGCCGCTTCTTGGTCCCCGCCTCGGTCAGATCGATCGCCGGGGTCGTGCCCTCGGGCGTGAAGAAGTGCACGCGCAAAGCGAGGGGACTCTTCCCACCCGGCTTGGGCGGCATCGGATTCGGCTCGTCGACCCAGCGCAACCAGCCCGCGCGCGACAGATGGGTGATCAACCACAGTCCGCCACAATCCATTCCGAGGAACTTCCCCCACCGCCCCGCCCCGGTGACATCACGACCGGACAGCGCGGTGACCGGCGGATCGAAGGTCTTCACCACACTCAGGGCCGCCACGTCCACACGACCGACCACGGCGCCGACCGCATGATCCCGGAGGAACTGCGCCAACGCCTCGATTTCCGGCAGCTCGGGCACCAGGCCAGTTTAGCTACTTCGCGGGGATCGGCGCGGGATCCGTCAGCCCGCGCGGAGCAGATACACGTCCATGATCCAGCCCTTCTTCGCGCGTAATTCCGCTCGACGGGCCACGATGTCGCGTTCGACTTCGCGCAGGTTGCCTTCGATCAGCGTTTCGTCGGGCATGCCGAGGTAGGCACCCCACCAGATGTGGATATCGGCGCCCGGCACCTCGGTGAACGAGCATTCCCCGTCGAGCATCACCACCGTCGAACCGGGGCCGAGGCCTTCCTCGCGCAGCTTGCGTCCGGTCGTCACGTGGACCGGTTCACCGATCCGGTGCAGCACCATCCGGTGTCGGGCAGCCAGCGCGGCAATGCTGGTGACGCCCGGGATCACCTCGTAATCGAATATTGTCCGCCCCCGCGCCAGCACGTGCTCGACCATCCGCAGGGTGGAGTCGTAGAGCGACGGATCTCCCCACACGAGAATCGCGCCGACGCCGTCCACCTGGTCGAACGCTGCTTCCAGGAGTTCGGAACGACGTTCGTGCCAGTCCACGACCACCCCGGCGTAGTCGGCGGGGGTCCGTTCGCGCGGCGGATCGGCGATCTCGATGATCCGATGCGGCGTGTCGACGTACTCGGCCAGGATCGTCGTCCGCACGTCGACCAGTTCCTGTTTCTCGGCGCCTTTGCCGATCACGAAGAACGCCTCGGCCTTTCGCATGGCCTTGACTGCCTGCATCGTCACCTGATCGGGGTCGCCCGCACCGATGCCGATCACGTAGAGCTCGCGCATAGGCGAAGAGCTTGCCAGGTGGCTGGCCACCAGGTGACCAGGTGGTTGACCACCTACCGATCCCCGTAGGATTACCAGACGTGGCCACCCTTGATACGCAGTACGAGGATCTCCTCCGGGACGTGCTCGAGCATGGCACGCCCAAAGCCGATCGCACCGGCACCGGAACCCGCAGCATCTTCGGACACCAGCTGCGCTACGACCTGTCCGAATCCTTCCCGCTGATCACCACCAAGCGGGTCCACATGAAATCCATCGCCTACGAACTGCTGTGGTTCCTGCGCGGCGATTCCAATGTCTCCTGGCTGCGCGAACACGGTGTGACCATCTGGGACGAATGGGCCGACGCCAAGGGTGAACTCGGCCCCGTCTACGGCGTGCAATGGCGCTCGTGGCCGACCCCCGACGGCACCCACATCGACCAGATCGCCCAGGTGCTGCACACCTTGCGCACCGACCCGGATTCGCGCCGGATGATCGTCTCGGCCTGGAACGTGGCCGACCTGGACAAGATGGCCCTGGCCCCCTGCCACGCCTTCTTCCAGTTCTACGTCGCCGACGGCAAACTGTCGTGCCAGCTGTACCAGCGCAGCGCCGACCTTTTCCTCGGCGTGCCGTTCAATATCGCCAGCTACGCCCTGCTCACCCTGATGGTCGCCCAGCAGACCGAGCTCGAACCCGGCGAATTCATCTGGACCGGCGGCGACGTGCACATCTACGACAACCACGTCGACCAGGTCCGCGAGCAGCTCACCCGCGAACCCTTCCCGTTCCCCACGCTGCACCTGCGCCCGGCGACCAGCCTGTTCGACTACGCCTACGAGGACATCGAGCTGTCCGATTACAAGCACCACCCTGGCATCAAGGCGCCGGTGGCGGTGTGAGCGGTCAGGCCCGGAGGCGGCAGCGCAGCATAACCACGCAGGGCCCCGAGCACACCGAGAAGGTGACAGCGTGAGGCAGATCGGCCTGATCTGGGCGCAGGCGAACGACCGGGTGATCGGCGTCGACAACACGATTCCCTGGCGCGTGCCCGAGGACATGGCCAATTTCCGCGACACCACCATGGGTCACCCGGTGATCATGGGCAGGCGGACCTGGGACTCGCTGCCCGCGAGTTTCCGTCCGCTGTCCGGCCGCCGCAATATCGTGGTCACTCGCCAGACCGATTGGTCCGGCGAGGGTGCCGAACGCGCCGCCTCGGTGCCCGACGCGCTGACCATGACCGGCGAGTCCGACACCTGGGTGGCCGGTGGCGGCGAGATCTACCGCGCCGCGCTCCCGCTCGCGACAACCCTGCTGGTCACCGAGGTCGACACCGCCGTCGCGGGCGACGCGTTCGCGCCGGTCATCGGCCCCGAATGGCATGCCGACGACACGCCGTGGCTGACCTCGAAATCCGGTCTGCGCTACCGCATTCGCCACTACACCCGCGACTGACAACACCTGGCTAACGGTCGCGGCAAAACGCCCGACCGCGTGCGCGACGTCGGGCATACTCTTCGCAGACCTGCCCGCGAGATGCCTGCGAAAGGCTCGGATCCATGGACAAGAAATCGCTGACAGCGGTGGCCCGTCAACAGCTCAAGCTGGCTGCCACCTCGACGAGCGGCCGGAGTTCGCAAACGCTCATCGGCGGCCACACTCACGCGCTGCGCCAGACCGTCGTCGCCCTCGCCGAGGGCCAGAGCCTGGCCGAACACGACAATGCGGGCGATTCCACCATCCAGGTGCTGTCCGGCACGCTGGTGCTGATCGCGGGCACCGACGAGTGGAAGGGCTCGGCAGGCGACCTCATCGTCGTCCCGCGCGCCCGCCACAGCGTCAAAGCCGTCGACGACGTCACCTTTCTGCTGACCGTCGCGAAGTAGATCACCTGGTCGTTCGCCCGAAATGCACTGACACACCAGGACGCTGATTCGAACCTGTCGGTACGGAGCCGTACTCTGGACGCCATGGGTGAGCCACAGTCGGTCCTCGTTCCACTCACGCCCGCCGCAGTCTTCCTCGTCGCGACCATCGACGAGGGCGGCGAGGCCGCCGTTCGAACCTTGCTGAGCGAGGTCAACGATCTACGAAAGTCCGTTGGATTCCGCACGCCGGGCGGGGGTCTGAGCTGCGTCACCGGGATCGGTTCCAGCGCCTGGGACCGCTTGTTCACCGGGCCCAAACCCGCTGAGCTGCACGAGTTTCCGGGCTACAACGGCCCGAAACACTCCTGCCCCGCCACGCCCGGCGATCTGCTCTTCCACATCAGGGCCGAAACCACCGGCGCCTGCTACGAGCTCGCGATGGCCATCGCCACCCGCCTGCGCGGCGCCGCCACGGTGGTCGACGAGACCTCCGGCTTCCGCTATTACGAACAGCGCGACCTGCTCGGCTTCGTCGACGGCACCGCCAATCCGGAGGGCGCCGCCGCCGAGGCCTGTGTGTTCGTCGGCGACACCGATCCCGAGTTCGCCGGCGGTAGCTACGTGATCGTGCAGAAGTACATCCACCCGCTCGATCAGTGGAACGCACTGTCGGTCGAGGAGCAGGAACGCATCATCGGCCGCACCAAACTCAGCGATTACGAACTGCCCGACGACGTGAAGCCGCCGAGCTCGCACGTGGTGATGAACACCATCGTCGACGAGAACGGCGTCGAGCACGACATCGTGCGCGCCAACATGCCGTTCGGCACCATCGGCGACGGGCAGCTGGGCACCTATTACATCGCCTACTCGGCCACGCCGTCGGTCACCGAGAAGATGCTCGAGCGCATGTTCCTCGGCACCGATCAGGCCGCCTACGACCGCATCCTCGACTTCTCCACTGCCCTCACCGGCACCCTGTTCTTCACCCCATCAGCCGATTTCCTCGGCGACCTCCCCGACGCGCCCGCAGCGACCGCCACCGAAGACCCGGACGTTCCCGTCCCCGAATTCGAACCGGTGATCGAGGCGAACGCGGCGGCGACAGGCTCGGACGGTTCACTCGCCATCGGCACGATGAAAAGGAGCGCTCAATGAACAACCTGTACCGCGAACTCGCGCCGATCACCGGCGCGGCCTGGGCACAGATCGAAGAAGAAGCGACCCGCACGTTCAAGCGCAATATCGCGGGTCGCCGAGTAGTCGACGTGTCGGGCCCGCACGGGGTCGCCTACTCGGCGCTCAACCGCGGCAGGCTCACCTCCATCGACTCCCCGGATGACGGCGTGCAGGCCCACCAGCGTGTGGTGCAGCCGCTGGTCGAGCTGCGGGTGCCGTTCACGCTGAACCGCCAGGAACTCGACGACGTCGAGCGTGGCGCCAACGACGCCGACTTGGACAACCTGAAGGCGGCAGCTCAGAAGATCGCCTTCGCCGAGGACCGCGCGATCTTCGAGAGCTACGCCGCTGGCGGCATCACCGGCATCCGGGCCGCCGCGTCCAATGCCCCGGTCGCCCTGCCGAGCAATGTCGTCGACATCCCCGACGCGGTCGCGCACGCACTGACCGGCCTGCGGCTGGCCGGTGTGCAGGGCCCGTACTCGGTGGTGCTCAGCGCCGAGCTGTACACCCAGGTCAGCGAGACCTCCGATCACGGCCACCCGATCCGCACCCACATCGAGCGCCTGATCGACGGCGAGATCATCTGGGCACCGGCGATCTCGGGCGGCTTCGCGCTCACCACCCGCGGCGGCGACTTCGAACTGGCGCTTGGTCAGGATCTGTCGATCGGCTACCTCAGCCACGACGCCGAGACCGTGCAGCTGTACTTCCAGGAGACCTTCACGTTCCTCGTGGAGACCACCGAAGCAGTGGTATCGCTCGGTTCGTGACTAGGGTGGGCCACGAGTCGTGAGAGGGAGGTCCGCATGTCGGTCGTGCGTGCCGGGGTGGTGCCCGTTGGTCGGAGTCTGTTCTATTGCTTGATCGGAGTCCTGGTCACCACGGGCGTCGTCGGGTTGTTCCTGGCGATGTTCGGGGTGAACCGGGTGATCACCGGGTTGCTGGTCGGGGCGGTCGGCGGGTTCGCGGCGGGTGTCGCGCTGTTCGTCCGTGATGTCATCGAACTGCACGAGCACGCCATCTACGCGCGAACCCCGTTCCGCTCCTCGACCGTGCCGTGGGACCACGTCGTCGCGGGCCGCTTCACCCTCGACGAACACGACCGCTGGGCCCTTGCCCTCGACCTCACCGGCGAGCCCACCGACGAACTCGTCCTGCTGTCGATCCCCCCGGTGATCCGCCCCGTCACCGGCGCCTACGACATGCGCAAGCGCGAACAGGTGAGTGAGATCCGAGAACTACTGCGCGCCAAGCGAATCCCGATCACCGTCCTGCCCGAAATCGCCGGCGCCCTCAACCAGCACTGGCAGATCGCGCCCCCGACCACCCGCTGATACCAGCCCGGTGGCCGTACTCGCGCCGGGCAGTTATCCGGCAGCTGAGGTGCTGTGGGCCTCGCCCAGCCGGGTGACCAGCGCGTCGGCCGCCGCGCGCACCTGTTCGATGTCACCGCGGTAGCCGACGGTCCGCATGATCGCGGCCGGGATCTCGCGGTCGATGCCGATTCCCGCGGCGCCCTCGTCGTACCTGATCGCGATCACCGTTTCGACCAGCCGGAAAGGGAGAATGCGCGAGTCGTCGGATTCGCCTGCCGCAGCGGATGATTCGGCGGCGAGTCGTTCGTAGTGTCCGCGCAGTTCGTCGCGGCGGCAGCGGAACGCGACGAAACGTTCCGTACGCAGTTCGGGCAGCAGGTACAGCGCCCCGAGATTCCAACGCGCCGTGCGTAATTGACGCACATCGAACAGCGCCAGCGCGTACAGCTGGACCACCGCGGCTTCGGGCTCGGTCATCATCCGCTGCGCGAATTCCACCGGGCCCGCGACTGTTTCGGCCAGGAGCGCGTCGAGGATGTCGTCCTTGGCCGCGAAGTGGTGATACAGCGAGGCCTGCCGGATGCCGACCGCGTCGGCCACCGCCCGGGTCGAGGTGTTGGCGTAGCCCTTGGTGGTGAAGAGCTCCGCCGCCGCGTCGAGGATTTCCGCGCGCGGCGTGGTTCCCTGCCTGCGCCGCTGTTCCAGCCGGGGACGCCCGGGACCAAGATTCGCCACAGGTCGATTCTGTCATCGGACCCTCACCTGGGCCGCAGCGGGCAGTTCACCAGCAAGAAGGCCGGTCGGTCGAATTTCTGTCATTTGACAGAAACCCAGGCAACGCAGAAGTTACCGCGGTACCCGCAGTCGATACACGTACGACACCGTTCGAGCGATCGCGCGCGCAAAACTATCGACTGATAGATATTGGCCGCACCGCTGAAGGACACCGACATGGCCACGACCCTGGATTCCCCCGCCGCACCGCCCGAACTCGGCCGCGACAGCGCCGACCTGGCAACTTTCGGATATCAACCCGTCCTGCATCGCAAGCTGGGGCGCTACGCGTCCTTCGCGGCAGGTTTCTCGTTCGTCTCCATTCTCACCACGATCTTCCAGTTCTTCGGCTTCGGCTATTCGTTCGGCGGCGCCGCGTTCTTCTGGACCTGGCCGCTCGTGTTCGCCGGCCAGTTCCTGGTCGCGCTCAACTTCGCCGAACTCGCCGCCCGCTACCCGATCTCGGGCTGTATCTATCAGTGGTCGCGCCGCCTGGCGGGCGGGCTGATCGGCTGGTTCGCCGGCTGGATGATGGTGATCGCCCAGGTCGTCACCGCCGCCGCGGCCGCCATCGCACTGCAGGTGGTGCTGCCCTCGATCTGGGGCGGATTCCAGCTCATCGGCACCGACACCGCGCTCACCTCCCGCGACGGCGCGATGAACGCCGTGCTGCTGGGCAGTGTGCTGCTCGTGGTCACCACCACCATCAATGTGATCGGCATCGACCTGATGTCGAAGATCAATTCGATCGGCGTCACCGTCGAGATCGTCGGCGTGCTGGCGATCATCGCGCTGTTCTTCGTCAACACCGAGCGCGGCCCCGACGTGGTGTTCCAGACCGACCAGGCCTCCCCCGGCCCGTACTGGGCCGCGTTCCTGGTCTCGGGCCTGATGGCCGCGTACGTGATGGTCGGATTCGATTCCGCCGGTGAGCTTTCCGAGGAGACCAAGAACCCCCGCCAGGTCGCTCCCCGCACCATCCTGCTCGCCCTGTCGGTGTCGGCTCTCGGCGGCGGCCTCATGCTGCTGGGCGCCCTGATGGCGGCACCGAGCCTGTCCGACGGCGAATTGTCCACCGGCGGACTGGCTTACGTCATCACCTCGAAGCTCAACAGCCCCGCCGGATCGGTACTCCTCGGCTGCGTAGCCGTCGCCGTCATCGTCTGCACCCTCGCCATCCAGACCGCAGGCTCGCGCCTGATGTTCTCGATGGCCCGCGACGGCAAACTCCCCTTCGCGAAAGCCCTGTCGACAGTCCACCCCCGCTTCGGCACCCCCGTCTGGCCCGCCGTCGTGATCGGCGCCCTCGGCATCGGCCTCCTGGTCCTGAACCTCGGCAACCCCGCCATCTTCGCCACCCTGGCGAGCGTCTGCATCGTCAGCCTGTACCTGGCCTACCTCCTGGTCACCGTGCCCCTTCTCATCCGCCGCATCAAGGGCATGCCCGCCCTCGACGACCCCTCCCTGTTCCACCTCGGTCGCTGGGGCATCCCCCTCAACGCCCTCGCCGTCGCCTGGGGTATCGCCATGGTCATCAACCTTGCCTGGCCCCGCCCCGAGGTCTACACCCCCGCAGGCGGCAGCTGGTGGCAACTGTGGGCAGGCCCCCTCTCGGTAGCCGTGATCCTCACCGCAGGCGCCATCGTCTACCGCGTCGTCGTCGCAACCAGGCAAGCTGCCGAGGCCGAAACAGCCGTCGCGACAGTTTGATTCAGATTCGCGGCGGGCGCGGCGCGCACCCGCCCCGCCGCGACTCCGCCCAGTTCATCAACCCACTCGCCGAGGAGTCACCGATGACGAGTACCCAGTCCACCGACGGAGCCCGAGCCCACGCGCGAGCCCAGGCCGCGGCGGCCACATCGGCGCGCCCCCAGATACCGCCCGGTGTAGACGCCGTTGTCGCACAACGTATCCCCGCAGGGGGCTACGCGAACATCGTGCTCGGCCGCGGCACCCGCGTACGCCTCGCCGACCCGTCCGGCACCACCTGCGCCCACCTGTTCCTCTTGCGCGCCGAATCACCTTGGGAGCGCTTGAATGTCGCCGACACGGTCAAAGTTCCGTGGCAGGCCTACCTGAGCAACGGCCACCCACTGCTCTCCGACCAGGGCCGAGTCCTCGCCACCGTCCTCGACGACTCCGATGGCCACCACGACACGCTCTGCGGCCCCACCACCGAAGGCCGCCACCAACTCCACCTCGCCGGCGCCAAACAAGGCCTCGAACCCCGCGACATCGGCCCCTCGATCGCCCTGTTCCGCGGCGCGCGAGTAGTTGCCGACGGTGCGATCGAGCCGACCGGCAACGGCCCAGCAGGCGCCACCATCGACCTGATCATCCACCTACCGGTGACCCTGCTGATCGCCAACGCCCCCCACCCCCTCGACGACCGCCCCACCGGCGACCTCGACCTCCTCGCCTGGCTCTCCCCCGCAGACCTGAACACCACCAACACCGACCCCGAATACCAACGCGCAGTGGACAACACCGAAGCCGCCTGGTCGGCCGCACAGAACTCGGAGGTTCCGGCATGACCGCCACCCGCACCGTCGTCCTCGACGAAACCGTCCCCGCCCTGGCACCGTGGTCGGCCATCGTCCGCGCGGGCGACCACCTCGACATCATCGACCTGCACGGCAACCAGGCCGTCGACTGCCTGCTCTACTCCGCCGCCGACCACACCGACCGCTACAGCGCCCAGGCCACCGTCGCCGCCCAGCGCAATATCTTCCTCACCACCGGCAGCGTCCTGCTGACCGAGGGCGGCACCCCGCTGATGACGGTCGTGGCCGACGAGGTCGGCAACCACGACACCATCGCCGGCGCCTGCTCCCAGGAATCCAACACCCTGCGCTACGGCCACCACACCCGCCACCAGCACGCCTGCGTGGAGAACTTCCTCACCGCCGCCCTCGAATGGGGCCTCGGCAAACGCGACCTGGTCTCCAACATCAACTGGTTCATGAACGTCCCCGTCGAACCCGACGGCACCCTCGGCATCGTCGACGGCCTCTCGGCCCCCGGCAAGAAACTCACCCTCCGCGCCGAAATCGACACCCTCGTCCTGGTCTCCAACTGCCCCCAGATCAACAACCCCTGCAACGGTTTCGACCCCACCCCGGTCCGCATGGTGGTGACCCGATGAGCCTCGCCGACACCCTGAGCATCACTCTCGAACCGACCGCTGCCACTCCCGCCGCGACAACCCCGAACCCGCGACGCATCGATGTCGTGCGTCCCGGCATGCAGACCACCGTCCAGGACTGGCCGGGTCGAATCGGCTACTGGCACATCGGAGTTCCGCCGTCCGGGCCGATGGACGACCTGTCCTTCCGCCTCGGTAACCGAGTGCTCGGAAACCCTGAGGGCGCAGCCGGTTTGGAGTGCACGCTGGGCGGGCCCGCGCTACGGTTCTCGGCCCCGACCTGGGTGTGTGTCACCGGCGCGGTCGCCGATGTCCGCGTGGACGGCGTCCCGGTCGAGCAATGGCGAACCGTCGAGGTCCCGGCAGGCGGCGTGCTCGATGTCGGCGCGATCCGTGGCCCCGGCATGCGCACCTACATCCTGATCTCAGGTGGAATCGATGTAGACGAATTCCTGGGCAGCGCCGCCACTTTCACTCTCGGAAAGTTCGGTGGCGGAACCGGCGCAGCCCTACGCGCCGACGAATCGCTCACACTAGGCGCCCCCACGACCCGCCTCGCCCCCGCGATCCCGATGGCCGACCAACCCGCCTTCTCCCACCGTTGGGAACTCGCCGTCACCGAAGGCCCGCACGGCGCACCGGAGTTCTTCACCCGCAACGACTTCGACACCATCATCGGCACCGACTACGAAGTCCACTTCAACTCCGACCGCACGGGCGTCCGCCTCATCGGCCCCAAGCCCGAGTGGGCCCGCACCGACGGCGGCGAAGCGGGCCTGCACCCGTCGAACATCCACGACAACGCCTACACCGTCGGCGCCCTCGACTTCACCGGCGACACCCCGATCCTGCTCGGCCCCGACGGCCCCAGCCTCGGCGGATTCGTCTGCCCGGTAACAGTTGCCGCCGCCGACCGCTGGAAACTCGGCCAGCTCACCCCCGGCGACAAGGTCCGCTTCGTCCCCATCCGCGCCGAACACGCCGCGCCCGCAGCAGAACTCGGCCCCCGCCGCCGCGCCTCCTTCGGCACCGTCCTCTCAGCGGGCCGCGACGGTGACGACGGCATCCTGCGCCGCACCGAAGTAGACGACGAAACCGGCGTGACCTACCGCCGCCAAGGCGACGACGGCGTCCTCGTCGAATATGGCACCCTCACTTTGGATCTCGGCCTCCGCGCCCGCGTCCACGCCCTGCACCAGCACCTCATCGCGATCGGCCTGCGCGGCGTCATCGAGCTCACCCCCGGCATCCGCTCACTCCAGATCAGAGTCGACCCGGCCGTCCTGCCGATCCCCCGCCTGCTCGACCTCCTCGCCGAAGCCGAAGCGCAGCTACCGAATTCCGATCAGCTGATCGTCCCGAGCCGCACGGTCCACCTCCCGCTGTCCTGGGACGACCCCGCCACCCGCGAAGCGATCACCCGCTACATGCACGGTGTCCGCGCCGACGCCCCTTGGTGCCCGTGGAACATCGAATTCATCCGCCGCATGAACGGCCTGAACTCCGTCGACGACGTCTACAAGACCGTCTTCGACGCCGAATACCTGGTCCTCGGCCTAGGCGACGTCTACCTCGGCGCCCCCGTAGCCACCCCCACCGACCCCCGCCACCGCCTCGTCACCACCAAATACAACCCCGCCCGCACCTGGACCCCCGAGAACGCGGTCGGCATCGGCGGCGCCTACCTGTGCATCTACGGCATGGAGGGCCCCGGCGGCTACCAGTTCGTCGGCCGCACCACCCAGGTCTGGAACCACCGAGCCCGCCCCACCGGCACCGCGGGCCCCGGCGTAGACCACTTCCCCACCGAAACCCCCTGGCTACTCCGCTATTTCGACCGAATCCGCTGGCACCCCGTAGAACCGGACGAACTCCTCGACCTCCGCGCCGACTTCGCCGCAGGCAAGGTCGACATCCCCACCGAACCAGGCGAATTCCGCCTGGCCGACTACCGCAAATTCCTCGCCGACAACGCCCCCTCCATCACCGACTTCCGCACCACCCAAGCCGAAGCCTTCGCCGAGGAACGCCACTCCTGGCGCAGCACAGGCGAACTCACCGACTAGCCGATCAAGATCACCACGCTCCCACCGTGTTCGCCACTCGGGCGATACTTTGCTGGGAGCGTGGTGATCATTCGTCCAGTGCGACGAGGACGGTTTTGCCGGAGGCGTGGCCTTCGGCGAAGGCGGCGATCGCGGTGGGGGCTTCGGTGAGGGGGTAGCGGCGCTCGATGACAGGGCGGAGTGCGCCTTCGGCGACCAGGGTGGCCAGGTAGTTCAGGTCCGCGGATGCGGGGCGCATCAGGAGGGGTTTGAGGGTTCGGCGGGTGAAGAGGTTGACGATGACGACCGAGGCCAGCCAGCGGACGGGGCCGAGCCAGTTGTCGCCGGGGGCCGCCGCGGAGGAGATGTAGGCGCCGTCGGGGGTGAGTACGCGGAGGTATTCGCGGAGCTTGCGGTTGCCTGCGAGGTCGAAGATCGCGTCGTAAGGGGTGTCAGACGAGGTGAAATCTTCGACGGTGTAGTCGATTACGACGTCCGCGCCGACGCTTCGCACCATCTCGATGTGCCGGGTGCTGCAGACAGCGGTCACGTGCGCGCCGAGCACCTTCGCGATCTGCACCGCGAAACTGCCGACCCCGCCGGACGCGCCGTTGATCAGCACTCGCTGCCCCGGGCCGACCTTGCCGATGTCGCGCAGGCCCTGCAGTGCGGTCATACCCGAATCCGGCACGGCCGCAGCCTCTTCCCAGCCGATCGAGGCGGGAATGGCTGCGAAAGACTTCACATCGGCGCGGACATACTCGGCGAACGCCCCGCAAGGCACCTCACCGAAAACCCGGTCACCGATCGCGAATTCGGTGACAAGCGAGCCGACGGCGATCACCTCGCCCGCCAGGTTCTGGCCGATCATCGGATGCTTGGGCCTGCGCAACCCGAACCCGAGCCGCAGCAGATACGGCGTCCCCTCGAGCAGGTGCAGGTCCCCGCTGCACAGCGACGCCGCGCGAACCCGAACCACCACCTCGCGCTCGCCCGGCGTCGGCCGCGGCACGATCTCGCTGCGCAGCACCTCGCCCCCGCCGTATCGGGGCGCAACCCAGGCGGTCATCGAAGCCGTATCCACACCGGTCATCAGAATTCCTCATCTCGCACTTACAGCGTAAGTCTCTACAGCGAGACGCTACGCTTACGCCGTAAGTCCGTCAAGGAAGGAACACCCATGCCGCGCACACCCCTCACCAGAGAACGAGTCCTGCGCGCGGCCATCGACCTCGCCGACCAGGAGGGTCTCGACGCACTGTCGATGCGCAAGCTGGCCAAGGCGGTCGGTGTGGAGGCGATGTCGCTGTACAACCACGTCGCCAACAAGGACGACCTCTACGACGGCATCATCGACCTGGTGGTCGCGGAGATCTACGTCCCCGCGATCGGCGGCGACTGGCGGGCAGAGCTGCGCCACCGAGCGGCCTCGGCCCACGAGGTGCTGCTGAACCACCGCTGGGCCACCGGCCTACTCGGCTCGCGCGTCAATGTCGGCCCCGCCATGCTTCGCTATGTCGACGCCACCCTCGGCTGCCTGATCGCCGCCGGCTTCACCTACCAGCAAGCCGACCGGGCCTGGAACGCGATCGACAGCCACATCTACGGCTTCACGCTCCAGGCCATCAACTTCCCGCTCGAACCGTCCGAATACGCCTCGGCCGCGCAGCGATTCCTCCCGCTGATCCCCACCGAAACCCATCCGCACATGCACGCGTTGGCCTCGAAGGTCATCGCCGGAACGCACTCAGGTACCGCCGATTTCACCTTCGGTCTCGATCTGCTGCTCGACGGGTTGGCCAGGATGCTCGACCACCCGTGATCGGTCAGCCCGCGACCAGATCCGCGCTCCGGCGCACCGGTAGTCGACCGTCCAACTGCGGGGTGACCTCCATGACCGCTTCCGCCACGGCGAGACAGGCACCGAGGCGCGGCGGATGCCGCAAGCCCGAATCACCTTGCAGCAGTAGCCGAACCGCCGCCCACGGCAGATTCATATCAGCGAACTCCGTGTGGAACAGCCCCGCCGATGGTCGCGGATTCGCCTCGAGCAGCACCGGTTCGCCGGCGCGATAACGTAATTGAACATTGGTGAGATAGGCCAGTTCGAAGTGCCGAACGAGCCTACGCGCGATATCGACGGCCGTCGGGTCGTCGAGCAGCAGACGAAAGCGACCCTGCTTGGCGCGCGGAATGCCGACCAGCAGTTCACCTCCCGGCGCGGAAAGACAGTCGATACTCATTTCCGGGCCTTCGAGGAACGGCATCACCAACAGCGGCGACACCGATTCGCCCTCCTGCGCCGCCCGCCGCATCGCATCAGCTATCGCCTCGACCGAGGCCACCGGCCGCGGCGCGACCCGCAGGTTCGCCATGGTCAGCGGACGGTCGTCGAGGATACGGAACCCGAACGCCGAGAACTCACCACTTGGCTTGATGCACAGCGTCTCCCCCGTACGCGACAACTCCTCGACCGCCGCGTAGAACTCCTCAGCGTTGCTCGCCTCCCGCCACGGCGGCACCGGAATCCCTGCCGCACCGGCGATTTCGTAGGTGAGGACTTTGCTTGTCAACGCGGTCACCGCCGACAACGGCGAACACATCAGACTCGTGCCGACCGCCGCGAACTCCGCCAACCGACCCGCGAGCGCATCGAGGCGACGAGGCGGTATCAGCACATCGATGCGATGCGTCCGACAGAACTCGAGCGCGAACTGCGCGTATTCCTCGTTGCTCACATACCGAGGTTCGATCGCCGACACATCACACGCCGACAAGGCGGCCGCACTCGGATCCACGTTGCTGGCATAAATAGTGACCTCGACGCCGTCGGGATTCTCCCGTAGCAACCGCATAATCTGAACCGTTGCCGCACCAGCACTGCTCAGCCAAACCCGAAGCGTAATACCGACCGCTCCCTTCCTGTTCTCGAAGAGAATCGGACCCTATCCCGGTTCTGCTTCCAGCACATTTCAGGCAGAAGGACCCCACGTCACAGATCCGCGGTCCCTACTTCGCGAGCTGGCCGATCCGTTGGCGTGCGACGTTGAGCAATGTCGCGACATCGACATCGGGAATCTCCTCGCGGCGCAATTCCCGCACAAGTGAGCGCTGCTCCTCGTTCAATTCGTCAGTGAGGCGCTCGATCTTCGAACGGAGGTCCGAGATGTGCTCAACTCGGCCGCTGACATCACGCGCATCGCCGAAGTCATCGACGATCAGTCGCGTTTCGACCCGCGACAGAGGCACATCCAACTTGGCGGCGATGATCGTGCGCGCCTCGTATCCGACATCCGTGAGATGCCTGGCCTGCCCGCAAGGATCGTCTCCGTACACGTCGGGGACGGTGATTTCCCACCACCGGCCGACTCGGTTCGCGTGCACGTCGTAGGTGATTGCAGTCGTCATGATTCGTCCTCCTCCGGGCAATCGCACGCCGCCATCGCCTTGTTGATGGTCCGAACCACCCCTGGCGAGATAGTTCGATGACCATCGGGAACGCTCACGTCGTGCTTGCCTGCGTGACAGCCGTATATCGAGTGGCTACCCGCTCCATCGCGCAGCTCGACCAGCCCTCCTTCTTCAGGGCTTGCAGGACCTTCCTGGTCGGTTGCTCCGCGATCACCAAGCAACGCTACCAAGATAGCATCCATAACGACAAGTCGACTAGCTGTAATTTTCGCTAGCCGACTAGCGTACTACTCGAGGTCAGCCGAGCGGCGCCGCGACGATCACCGCCACTTCACCAACCGCCGCGTCGGTCGAGTCGCCCGCGACCACGAACCAGTGGGTGACCTCGCCGTCGGCCAGGTCGTCTTCGACCGCACCATCGGGCAGCACCGACAGCGCGCCTGCGGTGGACGAGACCAGGAACTCCTGGACGGCGGCCGGGCCGGAGGCGTGGGTGGTGTAGGTGGTGCATTCGTAGTCGATGCCGTGTTCGTCGCGCAGGGTTTCGGCGAGGGTGATCGCGGCGCTCTGGGTGAGCGTCGAGGTCGTGTCGCCGGAAACCTGAACGAAGGCGGGGTGGTCTTCGGACAGCGGGCGGACGCGGTCGGCGTAGGAGACGGGGTGGGCCGCGGCTGCGGCGATCTCGTCTTCGACGTCGGCCAGGACCAGCCAGTGGCCTGCCACGCCCGCGGCCGGCTCGGCGCTGATGCCGAATGTCGCTCCGGCGGCGGCGATTTCGACACCGGAGAGTTCGCCGGCGAACAGCACCGCGGCGCCCGCCTTGTGCACCGCCCAGGCGGCGAGGACCGAATCCAGGCTGCGGGGCAGCGAGATCGCGACCACGTCGCCGGGGCCCGCACCGCGCGCGATGAGCACGCGCGCCAGCTGCGAGGACTTGCGATCCAGTGCGCTGTAGGCGATTTCGCTGTCACCGCGCAGCAGGGCGGGTGCCTGCGGATCGGCTTCGACGACCTCGGCGAGCACCTTGGCCACCGTCTGCGCGCCGACACCCGCTGCCACCGGCGCCGAAACAGCCGCTGTCACACCGGATTCGGCGAGCAGCTGGGCCCGCTCGCTCGCGTCGAGGATGTCGATGTCGCCGACAAGGCCGGTCGGGTTGTAGAGCAGCTCGTCGAGCACGCGCAGCAGCCGCTCCGACAGCGTGCGTACCTCGTCGGCGGTGAACGTGCTGGTCAGGTACCGCATGGTGATCTCGATAGTCGAGTCGGCCATGACCACCAGCGTGAGCGGGTAGTGGGTGGCGTCGTCGAGGCCGACACCGGTGACCTGCAGTCCGTCGATCGAGCTCGCCGCGGTGACGGCGTCCTTGTCCACGGGGTAGGACTCGAACACCACGAGGGTGTCGAACGCCGACCCGTTGCCCGCCACCCGCTGGATGTCGGTCAAGCCGACGTAGTGGTGGCTGAGCAGTTCGGCCTGCTCGGACTGGACCCGCTTGGTCAGCTCCTGCGCGCTGATCCGGTCGTCGATCCGGATGCGCACGGGCAGGGTGTTGATGAACAGGCCGACCATCGACTCGACACCGGGCAGTTCCGGCGGGCGACCCGAGACGGTCGCGCCGAACACCACGTCGTCACGGCCGGTGAGGCGGCCGACGACGATGCCCCACGCGGTCTGCAGCAGCGTGTTCACGGTGACGCCGAGGCTGCCCGCGAACTTGCCGAGCGCCCTGGTGCGTTCGCTGTCGATCTCGACGATCAGCTTGTCGATCTCGTAGCGCTCCTCCGTGCGCGGCGCGGGTGCCAGCTGGGTGGGGCCTTCGACCCCGGCCAGCGCCTCCGACCAGGCCTGCAGCGACGCTTCGCGGTCCCAGCCCGCCAGGTAGGACAGGAAATTGCGGTACGACGCGATGCGCGGCAGCGCGTTCAGGTCGCCGTGCACCGCGTAGAGCACGAGCAGGTCGCGCATGAGCAGCGGCATCGACCAGCCGTCGATCAGGATGTGGTGCACGGTGATCGCCAGGTGGGCCTGACCGTCACCGGTGGTGTAGAGCCCGAAGCGGATCAGCGGCGCGGTGGCCATCTGGAACTGATCGGCCCGGTCGGCCGCCAGCAGCTGCTGCAGACGCGGCATCCGCTCGTCCTCTGGCAGACCGGTCAGGTCCACCTCGCGCCACGGCACCTCGAGCTCCGACATCACCACCTGCACCGCCTGACCGGCGGCGTCGGTGACGAACGCGGTCCGCAGGTTCGGGTAGCGGTCGAGCATGGCCTGGGCCGCGCCGCGCAGGCGGGCGATGTCGAGCGGGCCGGTCAGGTCGAGCACGGCCTGCACGGTGTAGACGTCGACGGTCGCCGCGCTGAGCATGGCGTGGAACATCAGGCCCGCCTGCAGCGGCGAGAGCGGCCAGATCTCCGACAGCGCCGGGTACTCGCGCTCCCACAGTTCGATATCGGCCTGCGAGACCTTCACCAGCGGCATGTCCGACGGGGTGAAACCGCCCGCGTCGGCCCGCTGCGCGTGGGCGGCCAGCGCGGTGAGCGCACCGACGAACAGGTCGGCGAAGTCCTGCGCCTGTTCGGTGGTGAGCAGCCCGGTCGGGAACGCGATGTTGGCGCCCAGCTGCGGGCCGTCGTCGCCGTCGTTGACGATGGCGTTGATGTCGAGCGTCGCGTTGGCGGGCATGTCCAGGTCCATCTCGGCGTCGAGCTGGCCCAGATCCGCGGCGGGCATCCAGCCCAGTTCGGCGAGCTCGGCTGGGATCTCGCCCGCGGTCGCCCGACCGAGGTAGTTGAAGCTGATCTGACCGGCGCTGGGCAGGTCCGCGCCCTCGCTGGTCAGGTACTTCAGCATGCCGTAGCCGATGCCCTTGTCGGGAATCGCGAGCATCTGCTCCTTGACCGACTTGATCACGTCACCGAGCACGGCGCCGCCTGCGAAGGCGTCGTCGAGATCGGCACCGGCCAGATCGACCCGGATCGGGAATGCGGTGGTGAACCAGCCGACAGTGCGCGAGAGGTCGGCACCGGCGACGATCTCCTCCTGGCGGCCGTGGCCTTCCAGCTTGATCAGCGCGGCGTTGCCGGATCGGTCACCGCGCCAACGGGATACGGCCAGCGCCAGTGCGGTGAGCAGGCCGTCGTTGACGCCGCCGTGGTAGAGGCCGGGGATCGCGGTGAGCACCGCGTCGGTGACCTCGGGCGACAGGGTGACCTGCACCCGGTCGACGGTGGCGAAGGTGTCGACCTTGGGGTCGAACGCCCGCGCGCCCAGCTGCGGATCGGCGGTGGTCGAGACCTCACGCCAGAACGGCAGTTCCTCGCGACGCTGTTCGCTCTGCTCCACCAGGCTGTGTGCCCAGCGGCGCATCGAGGTGCCGTTGACCGGCAGTTTGACCTGCTGGCCCGCCAGGATCTGGCCCCAGGCCATGCCGAGGTCCGGGATCAGGATGCGCCAGGAGACGCCGTCGATCACGAAGTGGTGGCCGACGATGAGCAGCACGTCGCGACGCGGCCCGTCGAAGGCGAACCAGACGAACTGCACCATGGCGGCGTTCGCGGGATCGAGACGGCCCATGGCCTCGTCGTATTCGACGCTGGCGAGCTTGGACAGCTGGTCGTCGGCGATGTCACCAGCGACCTCGACGCGGCGTACGAGCGTGGTCACGTCGACCTCACCCGGCGCCAATGCCTCGAACAGCCAACCCTTTTCGGCGCCGCCTGATTGCTCCGCTCCCGAGAGCCCTGCGTGGTCACGCTCCGCTACCGCCTCCGGGCTCGCCGGTCGCTCCGCGTGGGTGACCCGCGAGCGCAGCACGTCGTGGTGGTCGAACACCGCGCCGATCGTCGCGTGCAGGACCTCGTCGGTGAGGTTCTCGGGCAGACGAAGCACCATCGACTGGGAGAACCGGTTGTAGGTGGAACCGCCGGCCAGGATCTGGCGCATGATCGGCAGCATCGGGATCTCACCCACGCCGCCGCCGGGCAGCTCCGCCAGCACGATCTCGTCGGCATCGCCAGCGAGCACCGCGATCTCGGCGAGTGCGGCCACGCTGCGCTTCTCGAACACATCGCGCGGCTTGAACAGCACGCCACGGTCCTTGGCCCGCGAGACGAGCTGGATGGACAGAATCGAGTCACCGCCGAGGGCGAAGAACGAATCGTCCAGACCCACCGCGTCGACACCGAGCACCTCGGCGAAGACGGTGGCGATGATCGCCTCGACTTCACCTGTGGGCGTACGGAACTCGCGCGGGGCGAGGACCGGCTCGGGCAGGGCACGGCGGTCGAGCTTGCCGACCGGGGTCAGCGGGATCTCGTCGAGCACCATCACGGCGGCGGGCACCATGTGCCCTGGCAGCGCCTTGGCCGCGTGCTCGATCAGGTCGGCCGGGTCGGGGGCCGAACCGGGGACCGCGCGCACGTAGGACACCAGGATGGTGGCCCCGGCGTCGGTCTTGCGGCCGATCGTGGCGGCGAAATCGATCTCGTCGTGCGTGGTGAGCACGGCGTCGATCTCGCCCAGTTCGATGCGGAAACCGCGGATCTTCACCTGGAAGTCGTTGCGGCCCATGTACTCCACCACGGGCTTGCCCTTGACGGTGCGCCAGGCGACCACGTCGCCGGTGCGGTACAGGCGGGTGCCGGGTTCGCCGTACGGGCTGGCCACGAAACGCTCGGCGGTGAGGCCGGGGCGCGCGTGGTAGCCGCGGGTGAGCGGCGCGCCGCCCAGGTACAGCTCACCGGAGACGCCCTCTGGCACCGGCCGCAGCCGAGCGTCGAGCACGAGCGCGATCGCGCCGGGGATGGGGCCACCGATGTTCATGGTGTCGCCCGGCAGCAGCGGATCGGACAGGTTGGTCGCGATGGTGGTCTCGGTCGGGCCGTACAGGTTGTAGAACCGGTGCTGGTCCGGGTCGACGTCCACGCTGTGCCAGTTCGGCATCAGGTCGGCCGGCGCCGCCTCGCCACCGACGATCAGCGCCTGCAGGTCGACCAGCGAGGCGGGGTCCATCGAGGCCGCGACCAGCGGGGTGAGGAACACATGGCTCACCCGGTGACCGGTGATGATCTCGGCAAGTTCCTCGCCGCCGACCACCCCGACCGGGGTGATCACCAGCGTGCCCGCCGAACCGACGGCCAGCAGGAACTCGAGCACCGAGGCGTCGAACGAGGGCGACGCGAAGGCCAGCGCGCGGGTGCTCGTGTCGAGGTCGTACTGGCCGACCTGCGCGGCGGAGTAGTTCGGCACACTGAGGTGGCTGACCACGACGCCCTTGGGCAGGCCCGTGGAACCGGAGGTGTAGATCATGTACGCCGCGTTCGACGGCCGCACCGGCGCCAGGCGCTCCTCGGCGGTGACCGGCGCGGCGGACTGCTCGGCGATCTCGGCGCGCAGGGCCGGATCATCGAGCACCAGCCACTCACCCGAGGTGGGCATGGGCAGCTTGTCGAGCTCGGCCGAGATCGTAATGCCGCGTGCCGCACCGGAATCCGACATCATGTGCGCGATGCGATCGGCCGGGTACTTCGGGTCGACGGGCAGGAACGCCGCACCCGTCTTGACCACGGCCCAGATCGCCAGGGTCGTCTCCAGCGAGCGCTGCATCGCGATGGCGACGATCGTCTCCGGCGTGGCACCACGTGCGATCAGCACGCGAGCCAGGCGCGAGGACGCCGCGTCGAGCTCGGCGTAGGTCATCGACACGGTCGCGGCGCCGTCGACACCGGGCGCGACGATCGCCTCACCGTTCGGGTTGGTCGCCACGGCCTTCGCGAGCAGGTCCGACATGAGCGCGGTCGGGACAGCGGGACCGCCGGTGCGCGTGAGCAGGTCGGTGCGCTCGGCTTCCTCGAGGAGCTCGAGATCGCCGACCGGGGTGGCGGTGTCGGCGACGATACGGGCGAGCAGACGCTGGAAGCGCTGCGCGAACATCTCGATCGTCGACTGGTCGAAAAGGTCACTGGCGTAGGAGAACTCGGCGTAAGCGCCGGCTTCTTCGCCCTCAGCCGCCGCACGCATGGTGAGCAGCAGGTCGAACTTGGCGGTGTCGACGTCGAAGTCGACGGCCGAGACCGAAAGCCCCGGCAGTTCGAAGCTGGCGTCGGGCAGGTTCTCGAACGACAGCGCCACCTGGAACAGCGGGTGCCGCGCGGTGGAGCGATCGGGGTTGATCAGTTCCACCAGGCGTTCGAACGGGATGTCGGCGTTGGCGAAGGCGGCCAGGTCGGCTTCCTTGGCCTGAGCCAGCAGTTCGGTGAAGCTGAGCTGGCCGCCGACCTGGGTGCGCAGGGCGAGGGTGTTGACGAACATGCCGATCACGCCGTCGAGTTCGGCCTCGCCGCGACCCGCGATCGGGGTACCGATGACGATGTCGGAGGTACCCGACATGCGTGCCATGAACACCGCCAGCGCGCTGTGCACGACCATGAACAGCGTCGCGTTCTGTTCGCGGGCGATGGCGGACAGTCCGTCGTGGATGTCGCCGTCGATCGGGAACAGCACCCGGCCACCGGCGAAGGACTGTGTGGTCGGACGCGGCCGGTCGAAGGGCAGGTTCAACTCGTCGGGCACGCCCGCGAGGGCGCGCTTCCAGTAGTCGGCCTGCTGGGAGACGAGGCTGGTCTCGTCGGTCTCGGAGCCGAGCACCTCGCGCTGCCAGACGCTGAAGTCGGCGTACTGCACCGGCATCGGCGCCCAACCGGGTGCTTCGCCTGCCGCGCGGGCGGCGTAGGCGATCATCACGTCGCGGGTCAGCGGACCCATGGACCAGCCGTCGGCGCTGATGTGGTGAGCGACGAACACGAGGATGTACTCGCCGGCCGAGTCGGACACGGCTTGCGTCGAACCAGCGGCACTGACGGTGGTCGCGGCGGCATCGCCCGCAGCCGTCACGTCGGTGACAACGCGAAGCAGCTTGGCGCGCAAGGGAACTTCGCTGATCACGTCGAAGCCGGTGGAGATGACGTCGGCGATCTTGTCGCGAACCTGTTCGGCGGTAACGGTTTCCGGCGTCAGGTCGGGCACGTTGCCCTCGACCGACAGGATCACCTGGTGCGGTGTGCCATTGGCCGACGGGTAAACAGTGCGCAGGGTCTCGTGGCGTCCGAGGACGTCGGCGACGGCCAGCTGCAGTGCCTCGACATCCAGCGCGCCCGACAGTCGGACGGCGACGGGGATGTTGTTCACCGAGGACGCGGTGTCGAACTGGTTCAGGAACCACATCCGCTGCTGGGCGAGCGACAGCGGCACCTGTTCCGGACGCGGTCCGGCGACCAGCGCGCGCCGCCCACCGGCGCCCGCACCCTGCTCGACCTTCACCGCGAGCCCGGCCACCGTCGACGCCTCGAACAGCAGACGCACGGGCACCCGGCTGTCAAGGGCGGCGCCGAGGCGGGCCGCGACCTGGGTGGCCAGCAGCGAGTTACCGCCGAGGGCGAAGAAGTCGTCGTCGGCACCGACGCGTTCGGCGCCGAGGACGTCGGCGAAGACGCCGGCCACGATCTCCTCGATCGGGGTCGACGGTGCGCGGAAGGCTTGCGCCTCGAACTCCGGCTCCGGCAGGGCCTTGCGGTCCAGCTTGCCGTTCACGTTCAACGGCAGCGCGTCCATGACGACGAACGCAGCAGGCACCATGTACGAAGGCAGACCGGCGGCCAGCGTCGACTTCACCTGTGCCACATCGATATCTGCAGCAGTCGCCGAGGATGCAGCAGCGTCCACCGCCTGTGCATCCGACGCGCCGGCTTGCGACGCGCTCTTCGCTGCGGCACCGACCAGATAAGCCACCAGTCGGTCGCCGGTCAGCGGATCGGACTTGGCGATGACCGCTGCCTGCGCGATCTCGGGCAGCGCGAGCAGCGCGGCCTCGATCTCGCCGAGTTCGATACGGAAGCCGCGGATCTTCACCTGGAAGTCGGTGCGGCCCCGGTAGTCGAGTTCGCCGTTGTGCCAGGCCACCAGGTCACCGGTGCGGTACATGCGGGCACCGTCGGCGAACGGGTTGGCGACGAAACGATCGGCCGTGAGATCGGCGCGACCGAAGTAGCCGCGAGCCAGCTGGGCGCCGGCCAGGTACAGCTCACCGGCGACACCGTCGGGCACCGGACGCAAACGCTCGTCGAGCACGTAGACCTGGCTGTTCCACTCGGGCGAACCGATGGAAACCGAGCCCTGATCGGCGGCGTTGACCCGGTGCGAGGTGATCGAGACCGCGGCCTCGGTCGGGCCGTACAGGTTGAACAGCTCGGTGCGGCTGAACTCGGCGCGGAAGCGCTGAGCCAGCGAACCCGGCAGCGCTTCACCGATGGCCAGGACCCGCCACAGCGAATCGGGCATCCCGGAAGCGAGCAGCGCGTCGAGCATCGACGGCACCACATGCAGCGTGGTGACCCATTCGCGGGCCATCAGCTCGTTGAGGTAGGCCGGGTCGCGATGGCCGTCGGGCGAGGCGATCACCAAGCGACCACCACAGACCGCGGCCGACCAGAATTCCCAGACCGAGAGGTCGAAGGTGGCGGCGGTCTTGAGCAGCACCGCGTCGGCGGCGTCCATGCCGAACTCGATCAGCTTCCACTGCAGCTGGTTGGCGATCGCGCCGTGCGGGACGGCGACACCCTTCGGTCGGCCGGTGGAGCCGGACGTGAAGATCACGTACGCGGTGTTCTCCGAACGCAGGGGTTCCGTGCGCTCGGCATCGGAAATCGGTGCGGCACTGAGCGATTCCAGCTCGAGCTCGTCGATGCGCACCACAGGGGCGACATCGGTGGTGAACTCGGCGTTGGTCAGCACGCAGACCGGTGCCGCCGTCTCGAGGATGTAGTCGGTGCGCTCGGCCGCCTGATCGGGATCGACCGGCACGTACGCACCACCGGACTTGGCGACCGCGTACATCGCGACAACCAGATCCACCGAACGACGCATCGCCAAAGCGACCCGCGACTCCGGGCCCACACCGAGCGAGATCAGGTGCCGCGCAAGGCGGTTCACCTTCGCGTCGACTTCGGCGTAGGTGAGCTGGGCGCCGTCGTCGGCGACCAGCGCGGTCGCCTTCGGGTCGGCGGCCACGGACGCATCGAGCAGCGAGACCAAGGTGGCCTCGGTGTCGACCGCGTACGCCGTGGCGTTGCGGGCGTCGAGGATCTGGACACGTTCGGCCGGTGCGAGGAGTTCGATATCGCCGACCGCGGTGCGCGGGGTGGCGACGATCGCGCCGAGCAGACGGACGAACCGCTCCACGAACCCTTCGACCGTGGCGTGGTCGAACAGGTCGGTAGCGTAGGTGAACAGACCCGAAATGCCTTCGGGCTCACCGGCATCGGTGTAGCGGTCGGTGGCGATCAGGTGCAGGTCGAACTGCGACAGCTTGGAGTCGATGTCGAGTCCGGAGACCGTCAGACCGGGCAGTTCCAGGGTGGCGCGGCTGAGGTTCTGGAACGACAGGCCGACCTGGAACAGCGGGTGGCGCGCGGTAGAGCGGACAGGGTTGAGCACCTCGACGAGACGCTCGAACGGCACGTCGGCGTTGGCGAACGCCGCGATGTCGTCCTCGCGCTGGCGGGCCAGCAGTTCGGTGAAGGCTTCGCCGCCGTCGACCTTGGTGCGGAACACCAGGGTGTTGACGAACATGCCGATCATGTCGTCCAGGGCCGCTTCGCCACGACCGGCCATCGGGGTGCCGATGGCGATGTCGTCGGTGCCCGACAGGCGGGCCAGCAGTACCGCGAGGGCGGTGTGCACAACCATGAACAGCGTCGCACCTTCGGCGCGGGCCAGTTCGACCAGCGCGCGGTGGGTGTCGGCGTCGATCTGGAGGTCGACCTTGCTACCGGCGAAGGTCTGCACCGCCGGGCGCGGACGGTCGGCGGGCAGGTCGAGCTGATCGGGCAGGTCGGCGAGAGCCTGCCTCCAGTGCGCGACCTGCTTGGCCGCCATCGAGTCGGCGTCGTCCTCGCTGCCGAGGAGGTCGCGCTGCCAGATGCTGTAGTCGGCGTATTGGACCGCGAGGGGCGCCCAGCCGGGCTCGGCGCCCATGGAGCGGGCCGCGTAGGCGGTCATCAGGTCGCGGGTCAGCGGGGCGACCGAGGAACCGTCACCGGAGATGTGGTGGATGACCAGGGCAAGGACGAAGTCGCCCGCGATGCTCCCGGCGGGCCCGGAGGCGGTAGCGGAGCGTGACCACGCAGGGCCCTCGAGAGCATCGCCATCGGATACAGCGTTCTCGACACGGAAGAGAGCGACCTTCAGTGGCACCTCGGTCGTGACGTCGAACATCGTCGACATCAGTTCCGCGACAGCGGTTTCCATCTCGTCGGCGGCGACCGTGCGCTCGAGCAGTTCCGGCGCGGCCTGTGCGGGCGACAGGATCACCTGTGCCGCACCGGCTTCGGTCTGCGGGTAGATCGTGCGCAGGATCTCGTGGCGGGCCACCAGGTCGGCGACGGCCGCACGCAGCGCGTTCACGTCGAGCTCGCCGGTGAGGCGCACCGCGACCGGCACGTTGTAAGCCGCGGACTGGGTGTCGAAGCGGTTGAGGAACCACATCCGCTGCTGCGCGAGCGACAGCGGGATGAACTCGGGACGCGGGCCCGCCTTCAGTGCCTTACGATCACCGGTTTCGGCGTGCTGCTCGACCCGCTGGGCCAGGGCAGCGACCGTGGACGCCTCGAACAGCAGACGCACGGGGATGCGGGTGTCCAGTGCCTCGCCGAGACGCGCCGCGACCTGCGTGGCCAGCAGCGAGTTGCCGCCCCAGGCGAAGAAGTCGTCGTCGAGGCCGAACTGCTTGTCGGCGTCGAGGCGAAGGACCTCGGCGAAGGTGGCGGCGACGAGCTGTTCGCTCGGGCTCACCGGCGCGCGGAACACAGCCTTCTCGACCTCGGGCTCCGGGAGAGCCTTGCGGTCGAGCTTGCCGTTGGCGTTGAGCGGCAGGGCGTCGAGCTGCAGGAACACGGTCGGAACCATGTAGGACGGCAGTTCGGCGGCGAGTGCGGCACGGAGTGCGATCTTGTCGACCGGCGCGCCGGGCTCGACCGAGGTCGCGGCGTCGCCGGATTCCGCAAGCGCTTCGCCCGCGACACGGTCGGCCACGATGTAGGCGACCAGGCGATCGCCGACGACGGGGTCGGTGTGGGCGAGCACGGCAGCCGACGTGATGCCGGGCTGACGCAGCAGCGCGGCTTCGATCTCGCCGAGTTCGATGCGGAAACCGCGGATTTTCACCTGGAAGTCGGTGCGGCCCCGGTAGTCGAGTTCGCCGTCGGCGTTCCAGGCGACGAGGTCACCGGTGCGGTACATGCGTTCGCCGGTCACCGAGAACGGGTCGGCGACGAAGCGGTCGGCGGTGAGGTCGGCGCGACCGTAGTAGCCGCGGGCCAGCTGGGCGCCGGCCAGGTACAGCTCGCCGGAGACACCCACCGGGACCGGGCGCAGGCGCGAATCCAGCACGTAGACACGGCTGTTCCACTCCGGGGCACCGATCGACACCGACACCGTGTCCGCGTCGGTGACCGCGTGGCTGGTGATCGAGACCGCGGCCTCGGTCGGGCCGTACAGGTTGAACAGCGCGGCGGTATTGGCCGTGCGGAAACGCTGCGCGGTCGCGGCGGGCAGCGCCTCACCGATGGCGAGGACGCGGTGCAATGTACGCGGCAGTGCCGCACCGGATTCGGTGAGCAGTGCGTCGAGCATCGACGGCACCACGTGCAGGGTGGTGACGGCGGTGGCCCGCATCAGGTCGTTGAGGTAGGCCGGGTCGCGGTGTCCGTCGGCGGTGGCGACCACAAGGCGGGCGCCGGCGACGGCGGCGGTCCAGAACTCCCAGACCGAGAGGTCGAAGGTGGCTGCGGTCTTGAGCAGCACCGCGTCATCGGCACCGATCCCGAATTCGGCCGTCTCCCACAGCAACTGGTTGACGATCGCGCCGTGCGAGACCGCGACACCCTTGGGCTTGCCGGTCGAGCCGGACGTGAAGATCACGTACGCGGTGTTCGCCGGGACCAGGGCCACGCCGGTGATCGCGGCATCGCTGACATCGCTCAGGTCGAGCTCGTCGAGCACGACCACTTCGGCTGCCGCCGTGCTGAATTCGGCGTTCGCCGTGGTCAGCACAACAGCCGGGGCTGCGGTTTCCAGGATGTAGTCGGTGCGCTCGGCGGGCTGATCCGGGTCGATCGGCACATACGCAGCACCCGTGCGGGCCACCGCGTACATCGCGATGATCAGTTCGGCCGAGCGGCGCATCGCCAGCGCCACCCGATCCTCGGAGCTGATACCGAGCGAGATCAGGTGCCTGGCGAGGCGGTTCACTTCCGCGTCCAGCTCGGCATAGGTCAGCTCGATACGACCGGCAGTTTCGACAGCTGTCGCGCTGCTACGGGCAGTACCACCGTCGGCGCCGCGTTCGTCTGCGACCGCAACGCCCGCGGCGAAGGTATCGCCCGCAGCGTCGGAGTTGTCGACGGCCGAGGCGACCGTCTCCGTTGCGAGGCCCACCGGGGTGCGGCCCTGCGCGTCGTCCACGACCAGCGCGATGGCGTCGGGGGTGGCCGCCACGGTGGCGTCGAGCAGCGACACCAGGGTGGCGTCGGTGTCGACAGCATGCGCGGTGTCGTTCCAGGCGGTGACGATGCGCTCGGATTCCGGCGTGGTGAGCAGGTCGATGTCGCCGACCGGGATGGTGGCGTCGGCGGCGACCGCGTCGAGGACCAGCAGGAAGCGGTCGGCGAAGCTCTGGACCGTCGACTCGTCGAAAAGGTCGATGGCGTAACCGAATTCGGTGACCAGCTGGGCGGGTGCGCCGTCGTCGGTGTAGCGGTCGTAGAGGGTGACGTGCAGGTCGGTCTTGGCCAGCTGCGAGTCGTAGTCGACGGCGCTGACCGTGAGACCCGGCAGTTCGAAGGTGGTGTCGGCCAGGTTCTGGAACGACAGGCCCACCTGGAACAGCGGGTTGCGCGCGGTGGAGCGGACCGGGTTGAGCACCTCGACGAGGCGCTCGAACGGCACGTCGGCGTTGGCGAAGGCTTCCAGGTCGCGGTTGCGCACGTCGGCGAGCAGTTCGGCGAAGGAGGCGCCGGGGTTCACGGCGGTGCGGAACACCAGGGTGTTGACGAACATGCCGATCAGGTCGTCGAGTTCGCGTTCACCACGGCCAGCGATGGGGGTGCCGACGGCGATGTCGTCGGTGCCCGACAGGCGCGCGAGCAGCACGGCCAGTGCGGCGTGCACGACCATGAACAGCGAGGCGTTGTTCGCCCTGGCCAGATCGTGCAGGGCCGCGTGGCGGACCGGGTCGATCTCGAAGCGGATGGCCTGACCCTGGAACGACTGCGCGGGCGGGCGCGGCCGGTCGGTGGGCAGTTCCAACTGGTCGGGCAGGCCCGCGAGGGCTTCGGTCCAGTAGGCGACCTGCTTGGCGGCGAGGGATTCGGTGTCGGCCTCGTCGCCGAGGACCTCCCGCTGCCAGAGCGCATAGTCGGCGTACTGCACGGGCAGCGGCGCCCACTGCGGCGCCTCGCCCTGCACGCGGGCCACGTAGGCGGCCATGATGTCGCGGGCGAGCGGGCCCATCGAGGAGCCGTCGGCGGAGACGTGGTGCACGGTGAATGCGAGCACGTGGTCGGTCTCGCTGAGCTCGAACAGCGCGACCGCCAGCGGCACCTCGCGGGTGACGTCGAAGGTGGTCATCGCGAATTCGATGACCGCGCCGAGCAATTCGGATTCGTCGACATCGATATGGAGCACCTGCGCGCTGACCTGCGAGTTCGGCAGGATCACCTGGTGCGGGCCGTCAGCCGAGGCCGGGTAGGTGGTGCGCAGCATCTCGTGGCGGGCGAACACGTCGCCGATGGCCTGTTCGAGGGCGGGCACGTCGAGGTCGCCCGTGAGGCGGACGGCGAGGGGGATGTTGTCGACCGCGGAGGTCGACGTGTCGAACTGGTTGAGGAACCAGTAGCGCTGCTGGGCGGGCGACAGCGGGATGACGGCGGGCCGCTCCCCCGCGGTCAGGCGCGGACGGGCGCGGCCGGAACCGGCGTTGTGCTCGGCGCGGGCGGCCAGCGCGGACACGGTCGAGGCCTCGAACAGGTCGCGGACCGACAGCTGGGTGTCCAGGGCGGCGCCGATGCGGGCGGTGACCTGGGTGGCCAGCAGCGAGTTGCCGCCGAGTTCGAAGAAGTCGTCGTCGGCGCCGACGCGGGTCACGCCGAGCACGTCGCCGAAGGTGCCCGCCACGATCTCTTCGATCGGGGTGGACGCGGCGCGGAACACCTTGGCCTCGAACACGGGCGCGGGCAGCGCCTTGCGGTCGAGCTTGCCGGAAGCGTTGAGCGGGAAGGCATCCAGGATCACGAACGCGGTGGGCACCATGTAGGTCGGCAGTGCGCCGCCGAGCTCGGTGCGCACGGCGTCGAGGTCGATGCTGGTACCGGCGGCCGGGATCAGGTAGCCGACCAGCTGGTCGCCGAGGCGCTCGTCGGAGCGGACCACGACCACAGACTGGGCGATTGTGGGCAGTGCGGTCAGCGCGGACTCGATCTCGCCGAGTTCGATGCGCAGACCACGCAGCTTCACTTGGAAGTCGGTGCGGCCCAAGTACTCCAGCTCGCCGTCGCCCGTCCAGGTGACGAGGTCACCCGTGCGGTACATGCGCTCGCCGTCTTCACCGAACGGGTCGGCGACGAAGCGGTCGGCGGTGAGGTCGGGGCGGTTGACGTAACCGCGCGCCAGCTGGACACCAGCCAGGTACAGCTCGCCGGGCACACCGACGGGCACCGGGTGCAGGCGCGAATCCAGCACGTACACCTGGGTATTGAAGACCGGGGCACCGATCGGCACCGAGGTGATATCGGCGTCGACGACCTCGTGGAAGGTGACGTCGACGGCGGCTTCGGTCGGGCCGTAGAGGTTGTGCAGCGATGCGCCGGTGAGGGCGCGCATCCGCTGGGCGGTCGGCGCGGGCAGGGCCTCACCGGAGGCGAACACCAAACGCAAGGTCGACGCCGTCGCGGTGCCTGCGGTCTCTCCCGCGACCACGGAATCGGCAACCGTGCCGTCGGCGGGTGCGGGCGCGGTGCCGGCCGAAGCGACAGCGGCACGGTCGGCGAGTTCGGCTACGAACACCGACATCATCGACGGCACGAAGTGCGCGGTGGTGACACCCTCGGTGGCGATGATCTCGGCGAGGTAGGCCGGATCGCGGTGACCGTCGGGCTTGGCGACGACGAGACGCGCACCGATCTGCAAGGGCCAGAAGAACTCCCACACCGACACGTCGAACGTGGCGGGCGTCTTCTGCAGCACTACGTCGGCCTCGGTCAGGCCGTACTGCTCCTGCATCCACACGAGGCGGTTGACGATCGCACCGTGGCTGACCGCCACACCCTTCGGACGACCCGTCGAACCCGACGTGAAGATCACGTACGCGGTGTTCTCCGGCCGCACCGGGGTGATCCGCTCGGCATCGGTGACCGGTTCGGCCGAGTAGCCGGACAGGTCGAGGCTCTCGATGTTCAGCGCCGTGGTCGAACCGGCGTCGAATTCGTCACGGGCAGTGGTCAATACGCAGACCGGAGCCGCGGTTTCCAGGACGTAGTGAGTGCGCTCGGCCGGGTGGTCGGGGTCCAGCGGCACGTAAGCACCACCGGCCACGCTCACCGCGTACATGCCGATCACCAGGTCCAGCGAGCGGCGCATCCCGAGCGCGACCATGGTGTCCGGGCCGACGCCCTGGGCGATGAGGTGGCGGGCGAGGCGGTTCACCTGTGCGGAGAACTCGCGGTAGGACAGACTCGTCCCCTCGAAAGTGAGGGCGGTCGCGTTCGGGCTGGTCGCGGCCTGTGCCTCGAACATCGACACCAGCGTGGCGGCCTGGTCGACCGGATGCTCGGTGGCGTTCCAGTCGGTGACCACCTGGCGGTATTCGGCCGGGGCCAGCAGGTCGACCTCGCCGATCGCGCGGGTCGGCTCGGCGACGACCGCGGTCAGCATCCGCACCAGTCGCTGTGCCAGCGCGGCGATGGTGTCGGCGTCGAACATGTCTGTCGCGTAGGCGAATTCGGCCGACATGCCGTCGGCGGAACCGTCGGCACGGTGGCGGTCGGTCAGGTTCAGGTGCAGGTCGAACTTGGCGGTGACCACGTCCAGCGGCACGCCCGCGACCTCGAGGCCGGGCAGTTCGAAGGATGCCTCACCGGTGTTCTGGAACGACAGCATCACCTGGAACAGCGGGTGGCGTGCCTGCGAACGGGCCGGGTTCAGGATCTCGACGAGCCGCTCGAACGGCAGGTCGGCGTGGCCGAAGGCGGCGAGGTCGTTCTCCCTGGTCTGGGCGAGCAGGTCGGCGAACGGCTGGGCCGGGTCGACGGTGCTGCGCAGCACGAGGGTGTTGACGAACATGCCGATGGCATCGTCGAGCACCGCTTCACCACGGCCCGCGACGGCGGTGCCGATGGCGATGTCGTCGCTGCCCGACAGGCGGGCCAGCAGTGCGGCGAACGCGGCGTGCACGACCATGAACAGGCTGGCGCCGTGTTCGCGGGCGAGCGCGTTGAGGCTCGCCGCCAGGGTCGGGTCGATCGAGAACTCGTGCACGCCACCGCGATTGGACGCCACGGCGGGACGGGCGCGGTCGGCGGGCAAATCGAGCTGGTCGGGCAACCCGGCCAGATTCTGCGACCAGTAGGCCACCTGCTGGGCGATCATCGACGCCGAATCCGCTTCGGAACCAAGGGTTTCGCGCTGCCACAGGGCGAAGTCGGCGTACTGCACGGGCAGCGGTGCCCAGCCGGGCGCCTCACCGCGCGAGCGGGCGGCGTAGGCGATCATCACGTCGCGGGCCAGCGGGCGCACCGACCAGCCGTCGCCGGAGATGTGGTGCACGACGAAGACCAGCACGTGGGTGTCGGGGTGCGAGCCGTCCATCGAGCCCGCGATGCGCAGCAGTTCGGCGCGCACCGGGACTTCGGCGGTGACGTCGAATCCGGCGAGTACGAGTTCGCTGATCCGATCGCGAATCTCGTCCTCGCCCACGGTGATCGGGTTCAGCGAGATCGGCATCTGGCTCACGGGCAGCACAACCTGCACGCCGTGGCCGTCAGCGGTTTCGGGGTAGACGGTGCGCAGGACCTCGTGGCGTTCGACCACGTCGACGACGGCTTGGCGCAGGGCGTCGATGTCGAGGTCGCCGGTCAGGCGCACGGCGAGGGGGATGTTGTTGACGCCGGTGGCGCTGTCGAACCGGTTGAGGAACCACATGCGCTGCTGCGCCAGCGACAGCGGGATCTGCTCGGGGCGCGATCCGGCGACGAGCTCGCGACGGCTGCCGCTGCCCGCATGGGTTTCCACCTTGGCGGCCAATGCGGCCACCGACGGCGCCTCGAACAGCACGCGCACGGGCACGCGGGTGTCCAGCGCCGCACCGAGGCGGGCAACCACCTGGGTGGCGATGAGCGAGTTGCCGCCCAGGTCGAAGAAGTCGTCGTCGAGGCCGACCGCGCTGTCGCCGGTCAGGCCGAGCACCTCGGCGAAGGTGGTGGCGACGATCTCCTCGATCGGGGTGCGCGGCGCACGGAACTCCCGCGCCTCGAACACCGGCTCGGGCAGGGCACGGCGGTCGAGCTTGCCGTTGGCGCTGAGCGGCATCTCGTCGATGACGACGAACGCGGCCGGGACCATGTAGGACGGCAGCTGAGCGCCGAGCTGCGCACGCAGCGAATCGATGTCGACGGTCTCGCCGGTTGCCGGGACGACGTAACCGACGAGCTGGTCGCCGGTGCGCGCATCCGAACGCACGACCACCACGGCCTGCGCGACGGTGTTCTGCGCGGTGAGCGCGGCCTCGATCTCGCCGAGCTCGATGCGCAGACCACGCAGCTTGACCTGGAAGTCGGTGCGGCCGAGGTAGGTGATCACGCCGTTCTCGTCGCGGCGGACGAGGTCGCCGGTGCGGTACATGCGGGCGCCCGCGGTGCCGTCGCCGGAGTCGGTGTGCGAACCCGCGATGCTCTGGGCGGTGCTGCCAGTGGCGAACGGGTCGGCGACGAAGCGGTCGGCGGTCAGGTCGGGGCGGCCGAAGTAGCCGCGGGCCAGCTGGGCACCCGCGAGGTACAGCTCGCCTGCCACACCGGCGGGGACCGGGTGCAGGCGCGAGTCCAGGACGTAGGCCTGCGAGTTCCAGACCGGCGCGCCGATCGGAACGGCACCGTCGACCTGGTCGGCGACCGGGCCGTGCGTCGCGTGGACGGTGAACTCGGTGGGGCCGTACAGGTTGAACAGGGCCGCGTCGCTCACCTTGCGGAAGGCGACGACGGTATCGGCGGTGAAGGCCTCGCCGGCGATCAGCAGAGCGCGCAGCGAGGACAGAGCTCCGCCCTCGACAGCGGCTTCATCGACACTGCCAGCGAAAACGGTGAGCATCGACGGCACGAACGAGGTCATCGTGACCCGTTGCGCGGCAATGACATCCGCGAGGTACTGCGGATCGCGGTGACCGTCGGGGCTGGCCACGACGATCCGGCCGCCGGTGCTCAGCGGGCCGAACAGCTCCCACACCGACACGTCGAAGGTGGCGGGGGTCTTGAAGAGCACCACATCGTCGGCGCCGATGCCGTATTCGCCGGTGATCCAGCGGATCTGGTTGACCACGGCCGAGTGCGGCACGGCCACGCCCTTGGGTCGACCGGTCGAGCCGGAGGTGAAGATGACGTAGGCCGGGTGCTGCGGGAGCAGCGGCGCGATCCGCTCGGCATCGGTGACCGGGGTCGCCGGGTACGCCGAGAGGTCGATCGCGTCGACGACGAGCGTGAGCGGGTCACCCGCGACGGCGCCGCCGACGGCCGAGCGCATCCCTGCGGACGAGCCAGTCGCGACGTCCTCGCCGGTGGCGGCGACCTGGCCGGTCGCGGTCGCGGCAGGATCGGCAACGGCGCGCGAACCGACGGCAGCCTCATCGAGTCCGAACCCGTCGCGGGACGTGGTGAGGATGGCTACCGGGGCGGCCGTCTCCAGCACGTAGGCGATGCGGTCGGCGGGCTGGTCCAGGTCGAGCGGCACGTAGCCACCGCCTGCTTCCTGCACCGCGTAGGCGGCGACGACCAGGTCGATACTGCGACGCAGGCCGAGCGCGACCAGGGTCTCGGGGCCGACACCGGCTTCGATCAGGCGATGCGCCAAACGGTGCACGCGCGAAGCGAATTCGGCATAGGTGAGGGTTTCGCCGGTGGCGGGGTCGACCATCGCGACCGCGTCCGGGGTGGCCGCAGCCTGGCGGGCGAACTCGTCCACCAGCGTGCCCGCGCCGGGCAGCTCGTGGGCGGTGTCGTTCCAACCGTGTACCGCCAGTGCGGTTTCGGCGGAATCGAGCAGCGCGATGTCGCCGACGGCGCGGTTCGGGGTCGCCGCGATCTCGGTGAGCAGGCGGGCGAAGCGGGCGCCGAAGCGATCCATCGTCGCCGCGTCGAACAGGTCCGTCGCGTAGATCAGCTCGGCGACGATCCCCGATGCGTCACCCGGCTTCTCGGTGAGCACGACCTGCAGGTCGAACTTGGCCACGTCGATCGGCAGGTCGACGCCGCTGACGGTCAGACCAGGCAGTTCCAGGCTGGTCTGGGCGGTGTTCTGGAAGGCCAGCATGACCTGGAACAGCGGGTGGCGGGCCTGCGAGCGGGCCGGGTTGATGATCTCGACGAGACGCTCGAACGGCAGGTCGGCGTGGCCGAAGGCGGCGATGTCGCCCGCGCGGACCTCGCCGAGCAGGTCGGTGAAGCTGGCGTCGCCGTCGACCTCGGTGCGCAACACCAGGGTGTTGACGAACATGCCGATCAGGTCGTCGAGGGCGCGCTCACCACGGCCCGCGATGGGGGTGCCGATGGCGATGTCGTTCTCGCCGGACAGGCGCGAGAGCAGCAGCGCGAGGGCCGCGTGGGCGACCATGAACAGCGTCGCGCCGCGGGTGCGGGCCAGGTCTGCCAGTGCCGCATGGGTTTTCGCGTCGATCTCGAAGGTGTGGGTGGCGCCGCGTCCGCTGGCGACCGCGGGGCGCGGCCGGTCGGCGGGCAGATCGAGCTGTTCGGGCAGGCCGCGCAGCGTCGTTCCCCAGTACGAGATCTGCTGGGCGATCACCGATTTCGCGTCGTCCTCGTCACCGAGCACCGAACGCTGCCACAGCGCGAAGTCGGCGTACTGGACGTCGAGGGGACGCCAGGCCGGTTCCGCGCCTTCGACGCGGGCGCTGTAGGCGGTCATCACGTCGCGGGTGAGCGGACCCATGGAGAAGCCGTCGGCCGAGATGTGGTGCACGACAAGGGCGAGCACGTGTTCGGTCGGGCTGATCTCGAACAGGGCGGCGCGGAACGGCACCTCGGTGGTGACGTCGAATGCGGTGAGCACCAGCTCCGAAAGGCGTTGCGGCAGTTCGGCGGCGGTGGTCTCGATCGGCGCGAGGTCGGGAATGACCTTGCCGGTCGGGACGATCACCTGGTAGCCGGCGCCGGAAACCTCCGGGTAGTAGCTACGCAGGGACTCGTGGCGGGCGAGCACGTCGGCCACGGCCACCTGCAGCGCCTGGCGGTCGAGCAGGCCCGAGAGACGAACGGCGGCGGGGATGTTGTCCACCGCGGACTCGGGGTCGAAGCGGTTGAGGAACCACATGCGCTGCTGCGCGAGCGACAGCGGCACCCGTTCCGGACGCTGCTGCGGCACCAGCGGCGAGCGGCGTTCGGTACCGGAGTGCGTCTCCGCGCGGGCGGCCAGCCCGGCGACGGTGGAGGACTCGAACAGCTCGCGCACGCCGATATCGGTGTCGAGCGCGGACGACAGGCGGGCGGCGACCTGGGTGGCGGTGAGCGAGTTGCCGCCGAGGGCGAAGAAGTCGTCGTCGAGGCCGACCCGGTCCAGGCCGAGCACACCGGCGAAGGTGGCGGCGACGATCTCCTCGACCGGGGTGGTCGGGGCGCGGAACACCGCGGCCTCGAACACCGGCGCGGGCAGCGCCTTGCGGTCGAGCTTGCCGGAGGCGTTGAGCGGGAACTCGTCGAGGACGATGATCACCGTGGGGACCATGTAGGCGGGCAGGTTATTGCCCAGTTCCTCGCGGGCGTCCTCGATGTCGACGGTGCGGCCGGTCGCCGGGATCACGTAGGCGACGAGCTGGTCGCCGGTGTGCTGATCGCCGCGCACGACGACCACCGACTGCGCGACCTCGTCGAGGCCGGTCAGGGCCGATTCGATCTCGCCGAGTTCGATGCGCAGACCGCGCAGCTTCACCTGGAAGTCGGTGCGGCCCAGGTATTCCAGCTCGCCGTGTTCGGTCCAGGCGACGAGGTCACCGGTGCGGTACATGCGTTCGCCGCCCGCGGGGCTGCCGGCGGGCCCGGAGGCGGTAGCGGAGCGTGACCACGCAGGGCCTCCGGCTGCCCCGCCATCGGATACAGCGCCGAACGGGCTGGCGACGAAGCGATCCGCGGTCAGATCCGGCCGTGCGACGTAACCGCGCGCCAGCTGATCACCGGCGAGGTACAGCTCACCCGCGACGCCGACCGGGACGGGGCGCAGGCGCGCGTCGAGGACGTAGACCTGCGTGTTGAAGACCGGCGCACCGATCGGCACGGTGTCTACATCGGCATCCACGACCTCGTGGAAGGTGACGTCGACGGCGGCCTCGGTGGGGCCGTACAGGTTGTGCAGCGCGGCACCGGTCAGCTCACGCAGACGGTGAGCGGGCTTGGGCGGCAACGCTTCACCGGAGGCGAACACCATCCGCAGCGAATCGCATTGCGCGGCAGCGGCATCGGCGACGAACACCGCGAGCATCGACGGCACGAAGTGCGTGACGGTGACGCCCTCGGCGCGAATGATCTCGGCGAGGTACGCCGGATCGCGATGGCCGTCGGGCTTCGCGACGACCAGTCGCGCACCGATCTGCAAGGGCCAGAAGAACTCCCACACCGACACGTCGAACGTGGCGGGCGTCTTCTGCAGCACCACATCGGCCTCGGTCAGACCGTAGGCCTCCTGCATCCAC
The DNA here is from genome assembly GCF_042716665.1 of Nocardia sp. NPDC058658. Classification (NCBI taxonomy): domain Bacteria; kingdom Bacillati; phylum Actinomycetota; class Actinomycetes; order Mycobacteriales; family Nocardiaceae; genus Nocardia; species Nocardia sp. NPDC058658. Next base: position 234,178 of record NZ_JBHXRR010000005.1, on the reverse strand, counting down.
ACGAGGCGGTTGACGATCGCACCGTGGCTCACCGCCACGCCCTTCGGACGACCCGTCGAACCTGACGTGAAGATCACGTACGCGGTGTTCTCCGGACACAGCGGCGCGATGCGCTCGGCATCGGTGACCTGGGTGTCGGTGTAGCCGTCGAGGTCGAGCAGGTCGATGCGGACCTGCGCGGTGTCGATCTCCAGATCGGTGCCCGAGGTGAGCACGCACACCGGATCCGCTGTCGCCAGAATGTATTCCGTGCGCTCGGCCGGGTGATCGGGGTCGAGCGGCACGTAGGCGCCACCGGCCACGCTCACCGCGTACATGCCGACGACCAGGTCGAGCGAGCGGCGCATACCCAGTGCCACATAGGTTTCCGGGCCGACGCCGCGGTCGATCAGCCAGCGCGACAGGCGGTAGACCCGCTGGGCGAACTCGGCGTACGACAGGCTCTCGCCCTCGAAGGACAGGGCGGTGGCCTGCGGCGTGCGGGCGACCTGCGCCTCGAACATCGAGACGAGGGTGGCCTGCTGGTCGACCTCGTGCGCGGTCGAGTTCCACTCGCGCACAACCAGTTCGCGTTCGGCGGCGTCGAGCAGTTCGATATCGCCCACTGCGACAGTCGGTTCCGTGGTGATCGCGGTGAGCACTCGGATGAGGCGTTCGGCGATGCGGTGCACGGTGGCGGCGTCGAACAGGTCGCTCAGGTAGCCGGCGCGGATGCGCAGCTGGGTGTCGAGCTGGGCGATCAGCGACAGCGGGTAGTGGGTGGCGTCGGCGGCGTCGAGTCCGGTGACGGCCATGCCGTCGATGTCGGCGGCCTGGGCCTTGATGCCCTCGGCGTCGACGGGGTAGGACTCGAAGACCACCAGGGAGTCGAACAGGCCACCGATGCCGGCGGCGGTCTGGATCTCGGCGAGGCCGATGTAGTGGTGGTCGAGGAGGTCGGCCTGCTCGCCCTGGGTGCGGGTGAGCACGTCGCGCACCGATTCGGCGGCGTCGAAACGCACGCGCACCGGGACGGTGTTGATGAACAGGCCGACCATGGATTCCACGCCCGAGAGCTGCGCGGGACGGCCGGACACGGTGGTGCCGAAGAGCACGTCGTCGCGGCCGGTCATCCGGCCGAGCACGATCGACCAGGCGACCTGCAGGACAGTGTTCGGGGTAACGCCGAGGTCGGCGGCCAGCGCGACCAGGCGGGCCGTGGTGGGCTCGTCGAGGTCGAACAGGTACTCGTCGGACAGGGCGGCGATCTCGCGGCTCGCGTCGGGGCGGGCCAGCATGGTCGGCTCGGTGACGCCGCGCAGCGCGTGCGACCAGGCTTCGACCGAGACCGAATGATCCTGGCGGGCAACCCATTCCAGGAAGTGCCGGTAGGAGCGGACGGCGGGCAGCGCGCTCGCGTCGCCGTGCAGGGCGTAGAGGGCGAGCAGGTCGCGCATGACCAGCGGGGTCGACCAGCCGTCGAGCAGGATGTGGTGGTTGGACACCACGAAGCGCCATTCGTGCTCGGCGATCTGGATCAGCGTGAAGCGGATCAGCGGCGGGTTCGCCAGGTCGAAGCGAGCCGTGCGGTCGGCTTCGACGAGGTCGGCGTATTCGCCGGTCTCGATGCGGTCGTGTTCGGTCCAGGCCACGCGGGTGGTGTCGAGGACGACCTGGACGGCATTGCCGTCGTGGTCGGTGACGAACGCGGTGCGCAGGGTTTCGTGGCGATCCAGGAGTGCCTGGGCGGCGGCGCGCAGACGGGTGGCGTCGACGCGACCGGTGAGCGTGAGGACGGCCTGGGCGGTGTAGACGTCGACCGAGGTGGCTGCCAGCCGCGCGTGGAAGAACAGACCTGCTTGCAGCGCGGCCAGCGGCCACACCTGGGTCAGCTCGGGGTAGCGGGTTTCCCAGGTGTCGATGTCGCGCTGGGTGGCGCGCACGAGGGCGAAGTCGGACGGCGTGTGACCGCCCGCGTCGGCCGAATTGGCGTGCCGGGCAACGGCTTCCAGCGCGGTGATCCACAGATCGGCGAACTCGCGGACCTCGGCTTCGGCGAGCAGGGTGCTCGGGTAGCCGATGTTGGCGCTGAGCTTGTCGCCGACGACGATCGCGTTGACGTCGAGGGGTGCCATGGCGGGCATGTCGGCGTCGTAGGCGCCGCCGAGGGCGGCCAGCTCGGGTGCGGGGATCCAGCCGAAGCCGCGCAGGGCGTCGGGGACGTCGCTGTCGGCGACGCGGCCGAGGTAGTTGAAGCTGATCTGGCCGGGGAGCTGCGTGGGCAGTTCGGCGGCGGTCTCGGCGTTCATGTAGCGCAGCAGGCCGTAACCGATGCCCTTGTCGGGCACCGAAAGCAGCTGTTCCTTGACAGCCTTCACGGCCTGGCCCAGTGCGGGTCCACCGGCGAGGGCGGCGTCGATGTCGATGCCGGCCAGGTCGAGGCGGACCGGGAAGATGGCGGTGAACCAGCCGACGGTGCGAGACAGGTCGGCGCCGGGCGCGACCTCTTCCTCACGGCCGTGGCCTTCGAGACGCACGAGCAGGGCGTCGTTGTCCGTCGGCGCCCCGGCGACCGCACGGCGACCGTTCGACGCGGCGCTGTCGCCATTGCTCGACGTACCGGCCGAGCCGACGCGGGTGGAGCGCCACTTCGCCGCCGCGAGGGCCAGCGCGGTGAGCAGGCCGTCGTTGACGCCACCGTGGAACAGGGCGGGGACGGTGGTGAGCAGGGCCTTGGTGACCTCGGCGGACACCTCGACCGGCAGCTTCTCCACGACACCGGAGACGTCGACCGCAGGATCCATCGGCCGCTCGGTGAGCAGCGGGTCCGGGGTCGCGACGACCTCACGCCAGAAGTCGAGTTCGGCAGCGCGCTCGGTGCTCTTCGCCTCGTCGCCGAGGGCGTGCGCCCAGGCGCGCATGGAGGTGGCGGGGGCGCCGAGTTCGGGCTGCTGGCCCGAGGAGAGCTGGCCCCATGCGGAGACGAAGTCGGGCACGAGGATTCGCCAGGAAACACCGTCGACCACGAGGTGGTGGGCGACGACGATCAGGCGGCCTGCGCGAGAGGACGCGACATCCGGTTCCAGCCAGACGAAGCGCACGACGACACCGTTGGCCGGATCGAGGCGGTCGAGGCTGGCATCCAGTGCGGCCGAGGCGATTTCGACGAGTTCGGCGTCGGAGACGTTCGGGTCGAAGCTCGTGTGGTCGATCAGTTCGGTGGCGTCGACGGTGCCGGTGGGGGCGGTGGTGACGACCCAGCGACCGTCGACCTGGTGCAGGCGCGAGCGCAGCATGTCGTGGCGGTCGATGACCGCGCCGACGGTGGCGGCGATGCCCGCGCGGTCGATGCCGACCGGCAGTTCCAGTGCCATCGTCTGGTTGAACCGGTTGTACGAACCGGAGCGCTCCGCCATGAACCGCACGACCGGGGTCAGCGGCATCTCGCCGACGCCACCGCCCGGCAACTCGGCGAGGGTGATCGCGGAAGCCGCTGCGACATCGGCGGTTTCGGCGACCGAGGCCAGGCCGGCGACGGTGCGCTGTTCGAAGACGTTGCGCGGGGAGAAGAGCACGCCGCGGGCCTTGGCGCGGGAGACGAGCTGGATGGAGACGATCGAGTCGCCGCCGAGGGCGAAGAACGAATCGTCCACGCCGACGCGCTCCACCCCGAGCACCTCGGCGAAGACTTCGGCGATGGTCTGCTCGATCGGGTTGCGCGCGGCCCGGAAGGTGACCTCGGTGGCGAACACCGGTTCCGGCAACGCTTTTCGGTCGAGCTTGCCGACCGGGGTGAGCGGCACGTGGTCGATCACCATGATCGACGACGGCACCATGTACGCGGGCAGACGGTCCTCGACGTATGCGGTCAGTGCGGCGACGTCGATCGAACGGCCCGGCGCGGCAACCACATACGCGACCAGCGAGACGGCGCCCGCGGCGCTCTTGTGGCCGACGGTGGTGGCGAAGTCGACGGTGTCGTGTGCGGCGAGGGCGGAGTCGATCTCGCCCAGTTCGATGCGGAAGCCGCGGATCTTGACCTGGAAGTCGGAGCGGCCGACGTACTCGACGGTGCGATCGGCGGTCCAGCGCACGACGTCACCGGTGCGGTACATCCGCTCCCCCGGCAGGAACGGGTCGGCGACGAACCGGTCGGCGGTGAGTCCGGCGCGGGCGTGGTAGCCGCGGGCCAGCTGGATGCCTGACAGGTACAGCTCACCCGCGACACCGACCGGAACGGGCTGGAGCTGCGCGTCCAGGATCAGCGAGCGCATGCCGCGCGTCGGTCCACCGATGGTGACCAGTTCGCCCGGCATCAGCGCGTCGCTGATGTTGGTCATGATCGTGGTCTCGGTGGGGCCATATCCGTTGTGGAAGGCACGAGTTGTGCCGTCCGCCAAGGGAACTGCCCACTTGCTGACCAGATCGGCGGGCACCGCTTCACCACCGGCGACCAGGACACGCAGCGAGTCGAGACCGCTGGGGTCGAAGGTGGCCAGGGCGGCGGGGGTGATGAAGGCGTGGGTGACCTGCTCGGTGCGGATCAGTTCGGACAGTTCGTCGCCGCCGTAGACACCCGGCGGGACGACGACCAGCGTGCCGCCGCGGGCCAGGGCCAGCAGCAGTTCGAGGATCGAGGCGTCGAACGAGGGCGAGGCGAAATGCAGTGCGCGCGTGTCGGTGTCGAGTGCGTAGCGCTTGGCCTGTTCCTCGCCGAAGTTGGCGAGACCGGCGTGGGTGACCACGACGCCCTTGGGCACGCCGGTGGAGCCGGAGGTGTAGATGACGTAGGCGGGCTGTTCGGGGCTGGTCTCACGGACCAGTTCGGCGTCGGAGATCGGCCCGCCGTCGAAGCGTGCGAGGTCCAGCTCATCGAGCACGAGCCAACCGGCCGCCGGAGCGTCCACAGTCGAGCTGCTGGCGGCCGTCTCGGATGTGCCGACCTGCGACTCGGCCGACGTCGCGCCCGCTGCCGGGCTGCCGGGTGTCGTCTCGGCCCCCTGCGACTCGGCCGAGATGTCGACCGCGGCATGCGGCGCGATGTCCGGCAGTCCGCCGAGTACGGAGGCGACGGTGATGCCCAGCGGCGAACCGGAGTCGGTGACCATATGGGCGATGCGGTCGGCGGGGTAGGTCGGGTCGACCGGAACGAAGGCCGCACCGGTCTTGGCGACGGCCCAGGCGGCCAGCACCGAGTCGGCCGAGCGCGGAACACCGATCGCGACGAGGTCTTCGGCGCCGATCCCCTCGGCGATCAGCAAGCGCGCCAACCGGTTCGAGCGTTCGTCGAGGTCCGCGTAGGACAGGGCTGTCCCCTGGAATACGACGGCGTCACCGGTCGGGTTCTGGGCGACGGCCTCGGCGAGGAGGTTGCGCAGGGTGCGGGCGGGCACCGGCGGTTCGCCGACGCGGAACACCAGGTCGGCCCGCTCGGCGGCGTCGAGCACGTCGATCGCGCCGACGGTGATGGCGGCGTCGGCGGCGATCGCCTCGAGGACGCGCTGCCAGCGCACGGCGATGCTTGCGACGGTTTCCTCGTCGAAGAGTTCGGTGGCGTAGTTCAGTGCCAGCGCCATGCCGCCGTGGCCGGGTTCGCCCAGTTCGGAGAGGGTGAACTGCAGGTCGAAGCGGGCGATGCTCTCGTCGAGGTCGAGTGCGGAGACCGCGAGGCCGGGCAGTTCCAGGGTGGTGCGGTCCAGGTTCTGGAAGGCCAGCATCACCTGGAACAGCGGGTTGCGCGACTGCGAGCGTTCGGGCGCCAGGAGTTCGACCAGGCGCTCGAACGGGACGTCGGCGTTGCCGAAGGCGTCGAGGTCGGTGGCGCGTGCCTGTTCCAGGAGGTCGGTGAAGGATTCGGCCGGGCGCACGCCGGTGCGCAGGACCAGGGTGTTGACGAACATGCCGACCAGGTCGTCGAGGGCCTGCTCACCACGGCCCGCGATGGGGGTGCCGATGGCGATGTCGTCGGAGCCCGAGAGTCGGGCCAGCAGAACCGCGAGGGCGGTGTGCATGACCATGAACAGCGACGCGCCCTGGCGACGGGCGACCTCGTCGAGCTTGGCGATCAGCTCGGGCGAGAGTTCGCGGTGCACGGTGGCGCCGTGGTGCGAGGCGATCGCCGGGCGGGCGCGGTCGAACGGCAGGGTCAGCTCGTCGGGCACACCGGCGAGCTGCTGCTGCCAGTACCCGACCTGACGCGACATGAGCGAGTCGGCGTCGTCCTCGGTGCCGAGGACAGCGCGCTGCCAGATGGCGAAATCGGCGTACTGGACGGGCAGGGGTGCCCAGCCGGGAGCGGTGCCCTGGGCGCGAGCGGTGTAGGCCCGCATCACGTCGCGGGTCAGCGGTGCGATGGAGAAGCCGTCGGCGGCGATGTGATGCACGACCACGACCAAGACGTGCTCGGTGGCTGCGGAACTACCAAGGTGCTCACTCGCGGGACGCGAACCGTCGACACCGTTGTCGGCGTCGGCGACGCGGAACAGCCGCGCGCGCATCGGAACCTGTTCGGCCACATCGAAACCGGTGGAGACGAACTCGGTGACGGTCTCGAACAGCTCGTCCTGCGAGACCGCGACCGGACGCAGGTCGAGCGAAATGCGTTCCGCCGCAACGATCTGCTGCACCGGGGTGCCGCCGTGTTCGGGGTAGCGGGTGCGCAGCGATTCGTGCCTGCGGACCAGGTCGGCCAGCGCCAGAGACAGTGCCTCGGTGTCGAGTTCGCCGGTGAGGCGGATCGCGACGGGGAGGTTGTAGGCGGCGGAGGTGGTGTCGTACTTGTTGAGGAACCACATGCGCTGCTGCGCGAACGACAGCGGAACCAATTCACCCTCGGCGCGATCGCGGGCGACCAGCGCCGCGCGGGCGGTGCCGCCGGTGTGCGATTCCACCCGTGCCGCAAGGGCTTCCACGGTGGAGGCTTCGAACAGCGCGCGCACCGGCACCGTCGCGCCGAGTGCCGCACCGATCCGGGCGACGACGCGGGTGGCGATGAGCGAGTTGCCGCCGAGGTCGAAGAAGTCGTCGTCGACGCCGACCCGGTCTAGGCCGAGGACATCGGCGAAGACCGCGGCGACGGTTTCCTGCACAGGCGTGACGGGTGCGCGGAAGGCGCGCGCCTGCACGGCGGGGGCGGGCAGGGCGCGGCGGTCGAGCTTGCCGTTGACGGTCAGCGGGATCCACTCGAGGCGCACGAGCGCCGCCGGAACCATGTAGGCGGGCAGCTGTTCGGCCGCACCGCTGCGGATGACCTCGAGGTCGGGTTCGAGCTCACCCTCGGCGACCACGTAGGCGACGATCCGCTGGTCACCCGGCTGATCCTCACGCACGATGACCGCGGCCTGGGCGATGCCCGGCTGCGCGAGCACGGCGGCTTCGATCTCACCGAGTTCGATACGGAAGCCGCGGACCTTCACCTGGTCGTCGGCGCGGCCCAGGTACTCGAGTTCGCCGAAGCGGTTCCAGCGCGCGAGGTCGCCGGAGCGGTACAGGCGCGAGCCGCCCTGGTTCGGGCCGGCGAGGGGGTTGGCGACGAAGCGGGTGGCGGTCAGATCGGGGCGACCGAGGTAGCCACGCGCCAATTGCGGTCCGGAGACATACATTTCGCCCGCGACACCCACCGGCACCGGCCGCAACCGGTTGTCGAGGACGTACACGCCGAGACCCGCGATGGCCCGGCCGACGACCGAACCGGCCGCGGCGGCAATGGTTTTCGCGTCCAGCGCACGGAACGACACGTGCACCGTGGTCTCGGTGATGCCGTACATGTTGACCAGCGTCGGCGAGCTGTCGCCGTGGCGCGCAACCCAATCCGACAGGCGACGCAGTTCGAGCGCCTCACCACCGAACACGACGTAGCGCAGCGCGAGGGGCTCGAGACCCGGTCCGGCGTTCCGGTCGGCCTCGGCCAGCTGGTAGAACGCCGACGGCGTCTGGTTGAGCACCGTCACCTGCTCCACCCGCAGCAGTTCCAGGAACTGTTCAGGCGAGCGCGAGGTGTAGTAGTCGACGACGATCAGCGACCCACCGAACAGCAGCGGGCCCCACAGTTCCCAGACCGAGAAGTCGAAGGCGTAGGAGTGGAACAGCGTCCACACATCGCGCGGGCCGAAGCCGAAGTCGCGGTCGGTGTTGGCGAACAGGCGCACCACATTGCGGTGCGCGACCGCGACACCCTTGGGGCGGCCGGTCGAACCGGAGGTGTAGATGACGTAGGCGACATTGTCCGGCGAGAGCGGGGCGAGCCGGTCGGCGTCGGTGATCGGGGCGTCGTCGGCGTCTTCGACATTGCCGGTTTCCACGGCGAAGCCGTCGAGCACCACCGAGGGCAGGTACGCGGGCACCGTCACCTGGACGGTGGAATCGAGGATCACGCTGGTGGGGCGCGAGTCCTCGAGGACGTAGGCGATGCGCTCGGCCGGGTAGGTCGGGTCGACCGGCACGTAACCCGCACCGGTCTTGACCACGGCGAGTAGTGCGACGACGAGGTCGAGCGAGCGCGGCAGGATCACCGCGACCAGCGATTCCGGGCGGGCGCCGTCGTCGATCAGCCTGCGCGCCAACACATTCGCGCGGCGATCGAGTTCGCCGTAGGTCAGCGATTCCATGCCGAACTTGGCGGCGATGCGATCGGGGTAAGCAAGAGCCGCGGCGTCGAACAGGTCGACCAGGGTGGTGTGCTGGTTGCCGAACAGGCCGCGCCGGTAGCCGGCGGGGGTGCTGGCGTCGTGGATGACCGGCAGACCGATGGCGTCGACACCGGAGGACACCCAGCGCTGGGCGACGTCGCGCTGTTCGGCTTCACCGAGCAGGTCGATGTCGCCGACGATCACGTCGGGGTTCTCGGCGACGCTGCGCAGGATGCGGACCAGACGGTCACCGAAGGCGGCGACGGTTTCGGCGTCGAACAGATCGGTGGCGTAGTTCCACGACAGGGCGAGGGAGCCGTCGGCTGCTTCGCCCACAGTGAGCTGCACGTCGAATTTCGCTGTGCCCGGGTCGAAGTCGACGACGTCGAGGTCGAGGCCGGGCAGTGCGATGGTGCCGGTGTCGGCGGCGGTGGCCGCTTCGAAGGTGAGCGCCACCTGGAACAGCGGGTGGTGCGCCTGCGAGCGGGTGGGGCTGAGCACGTCGACGAGGCGTTCGAAGGGCACGTCGGCGTTGGCGAAGGCGGACAGGTCCACCTTGCGGATCTGGTCCAGGAGGTCGCTGAAGCTCGCGCTGGAGTCGACCTCGCTGCGCAGCACCAGGGTGTTGACGAACATGCCGACGAGGTCGTCGAGGGTGCGCTCGCCACGGCCCGCGATGGGGGTGCCGATGGCGATATCGGTGCTGTTGGACAGGCGCGCGGCCCAGGTGGCCAGGGCCGCGTGCATCACCATGAACAGGGTGACGCCGCGGGCGCGGGCGATCTCGGTCAGCGCGTGATGCAGATTCGCGTCGACCGAGAAGCGGTGTAGGTCACCGGCATTGGTGGCGACCTCGGGACGCGGGCGGTCGGCGGGCAGCTCGATCTGGTCGGGCAGGTCGCGCAGCTGCTCGGTCCAGTAGGTGAGCTGGCTCGCGGCGACCGATTCGGGATCGGACTCGTCACCGAGAACCTCACGCTGCCACAGGGTGTAGTCGGCGTACTGGACCTCGAGGGGCGCCCAGGCGGGGACCTCGCCACGGGTGCGCTCGGTGTAGGCGATGACGACATCGCGCAGCAGCGGGCGCAGCGAGAAGCCGTCGCCGCTGATGTGGTGCATGACCAGCACGGCCACATGGGTGCGCTCATCGACGCGCAAAAGGCCTGCGCGGAACGGGACTTCGCGGGTCACGTCGAAGTGCACGCTCGCCAGTTCGATGACCCGCGCGACCACGTCGTTCGCGGCGACCGGCTGCGCGGGCAGCGCGAAGCGGACTTCGTCGGCGGGCAGGATCTGCTGGTAGCCGGCGCCTTCCTCGACCGCGCCCGAAGTGATGTCGGCTGCCGGGTAGAAGGTGCGCAGGGACTCGTGCCGGGCGACCACGTCGGCGATGGCCGCTTCGAGTGCGGCCACGTCGAGGTCACCCGTGAGGCGGATCGCGACGGGGATGTTGTTGACGGCGGTGCGGTTGTCGAAGCGGTTGAGGAACCACATCCGCTGCTGGGCCTGCGACAGCGGCACCAGTTCGGGACGCGGGCGCGATTCGAGGGGAATGCGGCCGCCGCGGCCGGTGTGGGTTTCGACGCGGGCGGCCAGCGCGGCCACCGTCGAGGCCTCGAACAGCGCGCGCAGCGGCACCTGGGTGTCGAGGGCTTCGGACAGGCGCGCCGCGACCCTGGTGGCGACCAGGGAGTTGCCGCCGAGTTCGAAGAAGTCGTCGTCGAGGCCGACCTGACCGGCGCCGAGCACTTCGGCGAAGGTGGCGGCGACGATCTGCTGCACCGGCGTGACCGGCGCCTGGAAGGTACGCGCGGCGAAGACCGGCGAGGGTAGTGCCTTGCGGTCGAGTTTGCCGGAAGCGTTGAGCGGGAACGCATTCAGCACCACATACGCGGCGGGGACCATGTAGACGGGCAACTCGGTGCCGAGTGCGACCTTGACCGCATCGGTGTCGACGGTGGCGCCGGTCTGCGGGATGACGTAGGCGACCAGCTGATCGCCGGTGTGCTCGTCGGCACGGACCACGACCACCGACTGGGCGATCTCCGGCAGCGCCGTCAAAGCCGACTCGATCTCGCCGAGTTCGATGCGCAGACCACGCAGCTTCACCTGGAAGTCGGTGCGGCCCAGGTATTCCAGCTCGCCGTCGGCGGTCCAGGTGACGAGGTCACCGGTGCGGTACATGCGCTCGCCGGGCGCGAACGGGTCGGCGACGAAGCGATCCATCGTCAGGTCGGCGCGACCCACATAGCCGTGGGCCAGCTGCACGCCCGCGAGGTAGAGCTCACCCGCGACACCCACCGGCACCGGTCGCAGTCGCGAATCCAGCACGTACAGACGGGTGTTGAACACCGGGGCGCCGATCGGCACCGTCTCGGTGTCGGCGTCGGTGACCTCGTGATAGGTCACGTCGACGGCGGCTTCGGTGGGGCCGTAGAGGTTGTGCAGTGCGGCGCCGGTCAATTCGCGCAGACGCTGCGCGGTCGGCGCGGGCAGGCCTTCACCGGAGGCGAAGACATTGCGCAGCGAGACGCATTCGGCGGCAAGCGGTTCGGTGACGAACACGGCCATCATCGACGGCACGAAGTGCACCGTGGAGACCTGCTCGGCCACGATCAGCCGCGCCAGGTAGGCCGGGTCGCGATGCCCGTCCGGCTTGGCGACGACCAGGCGCGCACCGACCTGCAAGGGCCAGAAGAACTCCCACACCGACACGTCGAAGGTGGCGGGGGTCTTCTGCAGCACCACGTCGTCGGCGGCGAGGCCGTAGGCGGCGTGCATCCACACCAGGCGGTTGACGATCGCCGCGTGGCTGACCGCCACACCCTTCGGGCGACCGGTCGAGCCGGAGGTGAAGATGATGTAGGCGGTGTTGTCCGAGCGCAGCGGGCGGTGCCGGTCGGCATCGGTGACCGGCTCGGTCGAGTGACCGGACAGGTCGAGCTGGTCGATGCGCACCTCGCGACCGGCGGCCGCGGGCAGGCTCTCCCCCGAAGTCAGCACGCAGACGGGCTGCGCGGTCTCCAGGATGTGCTCGATGCGCTCGGCCGGGTGATCGGGATCGAGGGGCACGTACGCGCCACCGGCGGCGGACACGGCGTACATGCCGACCAGCAGGTCGATCGAGCGCCGCATACCAAGGGCCACATACGATTCCGGGCCGACACCTGCGTCTTTGAGCCAGCGCGCCAGCTGACGCACCCTGCCCGCGAACTCGGCGTACGACAGACTCGTCCCCTCGAACGTGAGCGCGATCGCGTCGGGAGTGCGCGCGACCTGGGCTTCGAACAGGGCGTGCAGGGTGGCCGGGTCGTCGTCGCTGGGGGTGCTCAGCGCGGCGTCGACGGCGAATTCGGTGTCGTTCCAGCGATCGAGCACCAGCGAGCGCTCGGCGGTGTCGAGCAGTTCGATGTCACCGACGGGGGCCGCGGGGTCGACCACGATGGCGGTGAGCACGCGCAGCAGGCGGGCGCCGAATCGTGCGGCGAAGTCGGCGTCGAAAAGGTCGGTGGCGTAGACGAGTTCGGCGTCCATGTGGCTGTCGTCCGGGACCTCGCTCAGCGCGAGCTGCAGGTCGAACTTGGCCATGTGCTGGTCGATGCCCAGCTCGGAGACCGTGAGGCCGGGCAGTTCCAGGGTGGTGCGGCCCAGGTTCTGGAACGAGAGCATCACCTGGAACAGCGGGTGCCGCGACTGCGAGCGCGCCGGGTTGAGCACCTCGACGAGACGTTCGAAAGGCACGTCGGCGTGGGCGAAGGCGGCCAGGTCGTGTTCGCGGACCTGTCCGAGCAGTTCGGTGAAGGTGGCGGCCGGGTCGACCTGTGCGCGCAACACGAGGGTGTTGACGAACATGCCGACCAGGTCGTCGAGTGCCTGCTGACCACGGCCCGCGACGGGAGTGCCGATGGCGATGTCGTCGGTGCCCGACAGGCGCGAGAGCAGAACGGCAAATGCGCTGTGCACCACCATGAACAGGGTGGTGCTGTGGTCGTGCGCGACCTGGTTCAGCGCGTCGACCAGTTCACCCGGCAGCTCGAAGCGATGCGTGCCCGCCTGGTAGCTGGCCTGCGCGGGCCGCGACTTGTGACCGAGGCGCAGTTCGTCGGGCAAGTCGGCCAGCGCACCGCGCCAGTGGTCGAGCTGCTCGGAGATCAGCGAGGTGGGATCGGTTTCGTCGCCGAGGATTTCGCGCTGCCACAGCGCGTAGTCGACGTACTGCACGGCCAGCGGCGGCCAGCCGGGTTCGGTGCCGGCGGTCCGCGCGACGTAGGCGGTCATCAGGTCGCGCACCAGCGGGCGCAGCGAGAAGCCGTCGGCGGCGATGTGGTGGACCACCATCACCAGGACGTGTTCGCGTTCGCTGAGTTCGTAAACGCGAAGGCGCACAGGCGCGTTCGCGGTGACGTCGAAACCGCGGCGGGCGAACTCGTAGAGCGAGGTCGCCATGTCGGTCTCGTCGGCTTCGATCAGCTCGACGTCCGGGATGGAACCGGCGGCCGCGAGGACCTTCTGGTAGGCGCTGCCGTCGGCCATGGTGGCGCGGCCCGATTCGGGCGCGACGTACACGGGGTAGACCGTGCGCAGGGTTTCGTGGCGGGCGATCACGTCGGCGACCGCGCCGCGCAGGGCGGGCAGGTCGAGCAGGCCCTGCAGGCGGACCGCGACGGGGATGTTGTAGGTGCCGGTGTCGGCGACGTCGAAGCGGTTCAGGAACCACATGCGCTGCTGCGCGAGCGACAGCGGCGGGTGCTCGGGGCGCGGACGAGCGGTGAGCTCGGCGCGCAGACCCGTGCCCGCGTGCGATTCCACGCGCGCGGCGAGCGCACCGACGGTGGGCGCCTCGAACAGGGTGCGCACGCCGACTTCGGCGTCGAGCGCCTTGCTCAGGCGGGCCGCGACCTGGGTGGCGACCAGCGAGTTGCCGCCGAGGGCGAAGAAGTCGTCGTCCACGCCGACGCGTTCGGCGCCGAGCAGGTCGGCGAAGATCTCGGCGACGATCTCCTCGATGGGGGTCGAGGGCGCACGGAACACTTTCGCCTCGAACACGGGCGCGGGCAGCGCCTTGCGGTCGAGCTTGCCGGAAGCGTTGAGCGGGAAGGCATCCAGCACAACGAGGGCCGAGGGCACCATGTAGGTGGGTAGCTCGGCGGTGATGCCTGCCTTCACGGCGGCGACGTCGACGGTCGTATCCGCTTCGGGCACAAGGTAACCGACGAGCTGGTCACCGGCGTGCGCGTCCGAGCGCACGACGACGACCGACTGCGCGACGCCCGGCTGGGCCAGCAGGGTCGCCTCGATCTCGCCGAGTTCGATGCGCAGACCGCGCAGCTTCACCTGGAAGTCGGTGCGGCCCAGGTAGTTCAGTTCGCCGTAGGTCAGCCCCGAGCCATCGGAGACCGAGCTCCAGGTGACGAGGTCGCCGGTGCGGTACATGCGCGAACCGGCCGCACCGTACGGGTTGGCGACGAAGCGATCGGCGGTGAGGTCGGCCCGGTTGAGGTAGCCGACGGCCAGCTGATCGCCCGCGAGGTAGAGCTCTCCCGCGACACCCGGCGCGACGGGATGCAGGCGCGAATCCAGCACGAACACCCGGGTGTTCCACACCGGGCGCCCGATCGGCACCGACTCCACATCGGCGTCGACAACCTCGTGATAGGTGACGTCGACCGCGGCCTCGGTGGGGCCGTACAGGTTGTGCAGGCGCGCGCCGGTGAGCTCGCGCAGGCGCTGCGCGGTGGGCGCGGGCAGCGCCTCACCGGAGGCGAACACCTGACGCAGGCGCACCGCGTTGCCGTTGCTACCCAGCGTCGAGACGAACACCGACAGCATCGAGGGCACGAAGTGGGCGGTGGTGATGCCGCGTTCGGCGATGATCTGGGCCAGGTACACCGGGTCGCGGTGGCCGTCGGGCTTGGCGACGACCAGGCGGGCGCCGGTCTGTAAGGGCCAGAAGAACTCCCAGACCGACACGTCGAAGGTGGCGGGGGTCTTCTGCAGGACGGCGTCGGCGGCGTCGATCGGGTACTCGTGCTGCATCCACAGCAGCCGGTTGACGATCGCGGCGTGATCGACCGCGACACCCTTGGGTCGACCGGTCGAGCCGGACGTGAAGATCACGTAGGCGGTGTTGGTGGCCCGAATCGGTTGCACGCGTTCGGCATCGGCGATCGGTGCGCCACTGAAGTCGGCGGGCGACTCGATGTTCTCGACCGCGGCCACGGTGACGCCGTCGGCGTCGAACGCGTCGCGACGGCTGGTGAGCACCAGGCGCGGCTGCGCGGTCTCGAGGATGTGACCGATGCGGTCGGCGGGCTGATCCGGGTCGAGGGGCACGTAGGCGGCGCCGGTCTGCAGCACCGCGTACATGGCCACGACCAGTTCGGTGGAGCGCCGAATCGCCAGTGCCACATGGTCACCGGGGCCCACGCCGTCGGAGATCAGGCGGCGGGCGATGCGGTTGGCCCGCTCCTGCAGCTCGCGGTAGGACAGTTCCTCGTTGTCGAAGACCAGGGCGGTGGCGTCCGGGGTGCGCTCGACCTGTGCGTCGAACAGTGACACCAGGGTGCCGTGCGGGACGGCGTGCGCGGTGTCGTTCCAGTCGACGAGGACCTGCGCGTGCTCTTCGGGGGCGAGAAGGTCGATGTCACCGACCATGACCTCCGGATCGGCGACGATCGCGGCGAAGATGTTGTCGAGCCTGCGGGCGAACGCGGCGACGGTGGATTCCTCGAAAAGGTCGAGGGCGTAGGAGAACTCGGCCGCCATGCCGCCGGCTTCACCGTCGGTGTCCTGCACCTCGGTGAGCGAGAGCTGCAGGTCGAACTTGGCCAGCTGGGGATCGTAGTCGATGCCGCTGACCGCGAGTCCGGGCAGCTGCAGGGAGGCCTGCTTGTTGTTCTGGAACGACAGCATCACCTGGAACAGCGGGTGCCGTGCCTGCGAACGGGCCGGGTTCAGCACCTCGACCAGGCGCTCGAACGGGACGTCGGCGTGGGCGAAGGCCTGCAGGTCGGTTTCGCGGGCCTGGTCGAGCAGGGTGGCGAAGGGGGTGGCGCCGTCGACCTGTGAGCGCAGCACCAGGGTGTTGACGAACATGCCGACCAGGTCGTCCAGGGCCTGGTCACCACGGCCTGCGACCGGGGTGCCGATGGCGATGTCGCTGGTGCCGCTGGCGCGGGCCAGCAGTACCGCCAGCGCGCTGTGCATGACCATGAACAGCGAGGCGTTGTAGCGGCGGCCCAATTCGACAAGGGCGCGCTGGGTTTCGCTCGCGATCACGAAGCTGTAGGTGCCGCCACGGTAGGAGGCGACCGGCGGGCGCGGGTGATCGGCCGGGAGCACGAGTTCGTCGGGCAGGTCGGCGAGTTCTTTTGCCCAGTAGGCGATCTCGGAGGAGATCAGCGACTTCGGGTCGTCCTCGGAGCCGAGGACCTCGCGCTGCCAGAGCGCGTAATCGGCATACTGGACCGGCAATTCGGCCCAGGTCGGCGCTTCCCACGAGGTGCGGGCGGCGTAGGCCATGATCACATCGCGCGAGAGCGGCGCCATCGACCAGCCGTCGGCGGAGATGTGGTGCACCACCATGCCGAGCACGTACTCGGACTCGGAGACCTCGAAAAGCCGTGCGTGCAACGGCACTTCGCTGGTCACGTCGAAGGCCATCGAGGCCAGATCGATCAGGTGATCGATGAGGTTGTCCTCGGTGACCCGGTACGGGGTGAGGTCGGGGACGATCTGCGCGGCGTCGAGGACCACCTGCACGGGGCCGTTGCCGGAGTCGGGGAACACCGTGCGCAGCGACTCGTGCCGGTCGATGACGTCGATGACCGCGACCTGCAGGGCGGCCACGTCGAGGTCACCGGAGAGGCGGATCGCGACGGGGATGTTGTTGACCGCCGACGCGGTGTCGAAGCGGTTGAGGAACCACATGCGCTGCTGCGCCAGCGACAGCGGTACGCGGTCGGGACGTTCGCGGGCCACGAGGGCCTTGCGCGCACCGTCACCGGCCTGGGACTCCACGCGCGCGGCCAGCGCCGCCACGGTCGGGGCCTCGAACAGCATGCGGACCGGGACACGGGTGTCGAGGGCGATGCCGATGCGGGAGGCGACCTGGGTGGCGATCAGCGAGTTGCCGCCCAGTTCGAAGAAGTCGTCCTCGACACCGACCCGGCCGAGCTCGAGCACGTCGGCGAAGATCTGCGCGACGATCTGCTCGATCGGGGTGGTCGGCGCGCGGAACTCACGCACCTCGAACACCGGCGCGGGCAGCGCGCGACGGTCGAGCTTGCCGTTCACGGTCAGCGGGATCGCCGCCAGGACCATGATCGACGACGGCACCATGTACGCGGGCAGGCGCTGCGCGACATGATCGGTGAGTTCGGCGATATCGATCGAATGACCCGGCGCGGCAACGACATAGGACACCAGCGAGGTGCTGCCGCCCTTGTTCTTGTGGCCGATGCTGACCGCGAAGTCGACGGTCTCGTGTGAGGCGAGGGCGGAGTCGATCTCGCCCAGTTCGATACGGAAACCGCGGACCTTCACCTGGAAGTCGGAGCGGCCGACGTATTCCACATTGCGGTCGGCGGTCCAGCGCACCACGTCACCGGTGCGGTACATCCGCGCGCCGGGGGCGTAGGGGTTGGCGACGAAACGGTCGGCGGTCAGCGAGGGGCGCGCGTGGTAACCGCGCGCCATGCCGACGCCGCCGATGTAGAGCTCACCCGCGACTCCCACCGGCACGGGACGCAGGCGGTCGTCGAGGATCAGGGTGTGCACGCCGCGGATGGGGCCGCCGATGACGACCCGCTCCCCCGGAATCAGGCCTTCGC
Organism: Nocardia sp. NPDC058658; assembly: GCF_042716665.1. Taxonomy (NCBI): domain Bacteria; kingdom Bacillati; phylum Actinomycetota; class Actinomycetes; order Mycobacteriales; family Nocardiaceae; genus Nocardia; species Nocardia sp. NPDC058658. Next base: position 216,741 of record NZ_JBHXRR010000005.1, on the reverse strand, counting down.
TGAGGTTGGACGCGATGGTCGTTTCAGTGGGGCCGTAGACATTGCCCAGCATGCGGCGCGAGCCGTCGGGCAGGCGCACCGCCCACTTGGTGACCAGTTCCGGCGGGACCGCTTCACCACCGGCGGCGAGCACCCGCAGGTGATCGAGGCCGCGGGCATCGAAGGTGGCCAGCGCGGCGGGGGTCACGAAGGCGTGCGTGACCTGTTCGGTGATGAGGATGTCGCGCAGTTCCTCACCGCCGTACACACCCGGCGGGACGACGACGAGCGTGCCGCCCTTGCCGATGGCGAGCAGCATCTCCAGCACCGACGCGTCGAACGAGGGCGAGGCGAAATGCAGTGCGCGGGTGTCGGAGTCGAGCGAGTAGAGGTCGATCTGCTCGGCGCAGAAGTTCGCGACGCTGGCATGGGTGACCACCACGCCCTTGGGCACACCGGTGGAACCGGAGGTGTAGATCAGGTACGCGGGCTGCGCGGGATCGGTCTGGCGGACCAGTTCGCGCGGGGCGAGGGGTGCATCGGAAATGTGGCCGAGGTCGATGTCATCGACAACCACCCAGCTCACCGAATCCGGCAGCTCGTCGGCCTCGCCGGTGACCGTGATGCCAACGGACACACCGGCATCGGTGATCATGTGGGCGATGCGGTCGGCCGGGTAGTTCGGGTCGACGGGCACGAACGCGGCGCCGGTCTTGGTGACCGCCCACACGGCGAGCACCGATTCCAGCGAGCGCGGGACGGCGACGGCGACGAAGTCCTCGGCGCCCAGACCCTGCTGGATCAGCAAGCGCGCCAACTGGTTCGAGCGGCGATCGAGTTCGCCGTAGGACACAGCTGTCCCCTCGAACACCACGGCGGTCGCCTCGGTGTCGCGGGCAGCCTGGGCGATCAGCTGCGGCAGCGTGCGCGCGACTGCGGCGGGGGCGCCGAAGCGGGTGATCAGGTCGGCGCGTTCGGCATCGTCGAGCACGTCGATCGCGCCGACGGTGACGGCCGGGTCCGCCAGGATCGCGTCGAGCACCCGCCGCCAGCGCAGCAGCAGCTCTTCGACGGTGGACTGGTCGAACAGGTCGATGGCGTAGGTGAGCACGCCGGTCATGCCCGACAGCGAGCCGGTGCCGGTGTGTTCTTCGGTGAGGGTCCATTGCAGGTCGAACTTGGCCATGTCGACCTCGACCTCGTCGGCCGTGACCGTGAGACCGGGCAGCTCGAGGGTGCCGTGCGACATCTCCTGGAACGACAGGACCACCTGGAACAGCGGGTGGCGGGCCTGCGAGCGCGACGGGTTCAGCACGTCGACCAGGCGCTCGAACGGCACGTCCGCGTTGGCGAACGCGCTCAGGTCGGTTTCGCGTGTGCGGGTGAGGAATTCGGTGAACGGCTGAGTCGGGTCGACGTCGGAACGCAACACCAGGGTGTTGACGAACATGCCGATCAGGTCGTCGAGGGCCTGCTCACCGCGTCCGGCGATCGGGGTACCCACGGCGATGTCGGTGGTGCCCGACAGCCGCGCGAGCAGCACCGCGAGCGAAGCGTGCACGACCATGAACAGGGTGACACCGTTGGCGCGGGCCACGGCGGCGAGCTGTTCGTGGGTGTCGGCGTCGATCTCGAAACCGACGCGCGCGCCGCGGAAGCTCTGCTGCTGCGGGCGCGGGCGGTCGCTGGGCAGGTCGAGCTGGTCGGGCAGGCCATCGAGGGTCCGCTGCCAGTAGTCGAGCTGACGGGCGGCCATCGAGGTCGGGTCGGATTCGGCGCCGAGCAGTTCGTGCTGCCACAGGGTGTAGTCGCGGTACTGGACCGGCAGCGGCAGCCAGGCCGGGGCCTCACCCGCGGCCCGGGCCAGGTAGGCGGTGGCGACGTCGCGGGCCAGCGGGCCGAAGGAGAAACCGTCGGCCGCGATGTGGTGGACGACGAAGGCGACGGCGTATTCCGCTGCGCCCGCGCCGTGACCGGCGGGCTCGGAGGCGGTAGCGGAGCGTGACCACGCAGAGCCCTCGGGAGCGGCGCCGTTGGACTCAGCGGTTCCGCCGACGACCTTGAAGATCTGCACGCGGATCGGCAGTTCCAGGGTGACGTCGAAGCCGGTGGAGGCGAAGCTGATCAGTTCCTCGCGCAGGCGCGACTGGTCGATCGGGGTGACCGCGATGCCGAGGTCGAATTCGTCGGCGCCGAGCACCTGCTGGAAGCCGCCGTCGGCGTCGGGGAAGATCGTGCGCAGCGATTCCTGGCGCACCACAACATCATTGAGCGCGGCGATCAGGGCGTCGACGTCGACGCTGCCCTTCATCTGCACCACGAAGGGCAGGTTGTAGGTGGGCGCGGTGGGGTCGAACTGGTTGATGAACCACATCCGCTGCTGAGCCAGCGACAGCGGCACCTGCGCGGGATGCGGCTGTGCGACCAGCGGCGGGCGCGCGGCGGAAACGTCTGCGGGCGTGGCGGATTCGGCCCGCATGGCCAGTCCTGCGACGGTCGGGGTCTCGAACAGGGCGCGCACACCGAGCTGGATGCCGAAGGCGGCGCCGATGCGGGCGACGACCTGGGTGGCGACGAGGGAGTTGCCGCCGAGTTCGAAGAAGTTGTCGTCGGCGCCGACGCGTTCCTGGCTGAGCACGTCGGCGAAGATGCCCGCCACGATCTGCTCGGCGGGGGTGCGCGGGGCGCGGAAATCACCTGCGGCAGCGGTGAAGACGGGTTCGGGCAGGGCCTTGCGATCCAGCTTGCCGGAGGTGTTGAGCGGGAACGCGTCGAGCACCATGATCGACGCGGGCACCATGTAGGCGGGCAGCTTCTCGGACACGAAGCGGGTCAGGATCGCCGGGTCGGCGGCCTGGCCGGGCGCGGGAACGATGTAGGCCACCAGCTGCTGACCGGTCGCGGTGTCGACCACGAGGACGGCGGCCTGGCTGACGGTCGGGTGGGCGAGCAGGTCGGTTTCGATCTCGCCGAGCTCGATGCGCTGACCACGGAACTTGACCTGGAAGTCGGTGCGGCCGATGTATTCCAGGACGCCGTCGGCGTTCCAGCGCACCAGGTCGCCGGTGCGGTACATGCGCTCGCCGGGGGCGCCGACCGGGTTGGCGACGAAGCGGTCCGAGGTCAGGTCGGGGCGGCCGCGGTAGCAGCGGGCCAGCTGACGACCGGCCAGATACAGCTCACCCGGGGCGCCGATCGCGGCCGGGCGCAGACGCGAATCCAGTACGTAGACTTCGACATTCCACTCGGGGATACCGATCGGCACCTGGGTGGTGTCGGCTTCGGTTGCCTCCCAATAGGTTACCGAGACCGCGGCTTCGGTCGGGCCGTAGAGGTTGTGCAGGCCGGCGTCGGAGATCGCGCGCAGACCCGCGGCGGTCTCGGGCGGCAGGGCTTCACCGATAACGAAAACCGCACGCAGCGTTGCACATTGAGCCTGTGTGGCATGGGAGACGAACACGGTCAGCATGGACGGAACGAAGTCCGTCACCGTGACGCCGTGCCGAGAGATCATGTCCGCGACGTAGAGCGGGTCGCGGTGGCCGTCGGGGCTCGCGATGACCAGCTTCGCGCCGACCATCAGCGGCAGGAAGTAACCCCATAGCGACACGTCGAAGGTGGTGGCGGTCTTCTGCAGGTAGACGTCGTCGGCGGTCAACCGGTACTCGTCGAGCATCCACAGCTCTTGGTTGACGATCGCGTGGTGGGTGACCGCGACGCCCTTGGGGCGACCGGTCGAACCCGAGGTGTAGATGACGTAGGCCGTGTTGTCCGGGCGCAGCGGGGACAGACGGTCGACATCAGTGACAGGTGTGGCGTCGAAACCGGTCGTGTCGAGTCGATCGATCTCGACGCGGGCGACGGTTTCGGGCAGGTCGAGGTGGTCGCCGGAGGTCGTCAGGACGCAGACCGGTGCCGCGGACTCGAGGATGTAGGCGGTGCGGTCGGCCGGATGGTCCGGGTCGATCGGGACGTACGCGCCACCGGCCCGCAGCACGGCGTGCATGCCGATGACCAAGTCCAGCGAGCGGCGCATGCCGAGCGCGACCAGCGATTCCGGGCCCACGCCGTCGGCGATCAGGAAGCGAGCCAGCCGGTTCACCTTCGCACCGAATTCGGCGTAGGTGAGGGTTTCGCCTTCGAAATCGAGGGCGATGTTGTCGGGGGTGAGCGGGATCTGCGCGTCGAGCAGCGCGGGCAGCGTGGTCGCGGGGACCTCGTGCGCGGCGTCGTTCCACTCGGTCAGCGTGCGTTCCAGCTCGGCGGTGCCGGTGACCGGCAGGTTCCAGACCGGTAGCTCGGCGTCGGCGGCCAGGAAGCGGTCGAAGAACTCGAGGAACCGGCCGTGGTGGGTCTGTGCGTCGGCCGCGGAGTACAGGTTCGGGTTGGTCTCGAAGTCGATGTGGGAGCGGGTGCCACCGTGCGACTGATAGAAGTTGACGCCCAGGTCTTCGATGCTGCCCGTGGACAGCACGTTGAGCGTGCCCTCCATGTCACCGAACTGCAGGTGGTTGTCGAACAGCATGATGTTGACCCACGGGCCGAAGAACTCCGTGGAGACCATGCCCTCGCCCGCCGAGTCACGGCGGATGTCCTCGTGCCGGTAGCGCTGGTGGCGCAGGGCGCCGGAGACCTCGGTGGTCACCGAGCGCAGCAGCTGCGCGACCGTGGTGTCGTGGCCCACGCGCAGGCGCAGCGGGACGATGTTGGAGGTCACGCCGCCGGAGCGGCGCATCACTGCGGTGGTGCGGGCGGTGACCGGCAGGCTGAGGATGACGTCCTCGGTGCCGGTGATCTGGGCCAGGTACGCGGCGAAACCGGCGATCAGCAGCGGGGCGGCGGTGCTGTCGTGGCGGGCGATGGCCGCGGTGAGCAGCTCGTCCTGGGCGGTGCTCAGTGCCGCGCTGGTGACGTCGTTGACCGGCGAGGGCGGGGCCGAACGGCCGGTGAGGCTGCTGCCCTCTTCCAGACCCGCTACGCGCTGGGCCCAGTGTTCCTTGTCGGACTGGAAACGAGTGCTGTCGCGGTAGACGAGTTCGGACTCGTAGAGCGCGCGCAGATCCGTGGCTTTGTTCGGCGGGGCCGGAGTGCCGGTGACCTCGGCGGTATAGAGCTGTGCCGTGCGATTGACGAAGTTGTTGGCGCCGAAACCGTCGAGCACGATGTGGTGGACGCGGGCATACCAGTACCAGCGATCATCGCTGAGCTGCAGCGCGGCCGCCTGCACGAGACGGTCGCGCACGATGTCGAGCGGGCGGCTGTACTCCGCGCGCATCCACGCGGCGGCGGCGGCTTCCGGGTCGGCCTCGTCACGCAGGTCGACATAGATCAGCGTCGCGTCCTGTGTGGGATCGACGGTCTGCATCGGCTCACCGTCGACCTCGACGATGCGCAACCAGCCCGATTCGAGGTCGGTGGCCGCGTCGGCGCTCGCACGCTCGAGCGCGGCGACATCGAGGCGTCCACGCAGGTCGACGTACTGGGCGATGTTGATCGGCACCTGTGGGTCGACGTGCTGCGCGTACCAGATACCCAGCTGTGCGGGCGAGAGCGGGAAGTACTCCGAAGAGTCTCCACGTCCGTCACCAGTTTCGCCGTTTCCGCCGAAATCCAGCCGGTCCAACCCAAACCTCGCTTCCGGAACACCTGGGTAGGCGCTCCCCGACGACACCGGAACGCGAGCGCCCACCTAACTACCAGCGTGGCGCCCGCGTCTCGGGTTCAGTTCTCGAATCAATCAGGCAAAATGTCCATTGGCACTATCTCTCGGCCTGGCCGGTCTCGTTACACGGCCGAGACCATGCACCCAACCGCCCACACCGACAGCGCCGGTCTACTCGTCGCAAACCATCGCACCAATCTACCGGTGCGCCCGCCCCGCAACCAACCACCTCCATAGCTGGCGAGCATCGCCCCAGGTGAGCCAGTCGAGGTGCGTTTGCTGAAGCTTGTCTGCGTCCTCACATCCTCGCCGGACCGGCTGTGCATCGCACTCACTGAGGGATGGATCACACCGAACGGTCTGCTGTTGGGGTGCCAAGGGATACGGCGACATGAGCTGATCGTGCGCCGGTTCAATCCCTGACTTGCCGGACGCGGGCCGGGTCGTAGAGATGGGACTGAGCACAGTCGATCGACAGCGCCATCGCCCGGCCGACCAGGATCACCGCGGCTTGCCGTAGGCCCGCGGCTTCCACCTGGTCGGCGATGTCGATCAGGGTGCCACGCAGGACGAGTTGCTCGGGCTGGCTGGCGCGGTAGACGACGGCGACCGGGCAGTCCGCGCCGTACTCGGCGACCAGTTCCTCGGCGAGCGCTCTGATCCGGGTGATCGCGAGATGCAGGACGAGGGTGGCGCCCGTAGCGGCGAAGTTGGCGAGGGCCTCACCCTGGGGCATCGCGGTGGAGCGGGCCTGGGTTCGGGTGAGAACCACCGACTGGACGACTTCGGGGACGGTCAGTTCGGTGCCGAGGGCTGCCGCCGCGGCCGCGTAGGCGGGGACGCCGGGGGTGATGTCCCACGGGACGTTATAAGTGTCGAGTCTGCGGGTCTGTTCGGTGAGGGCCGAGTAGATCGACGGGTCGCCGGAGCACAGACGCGCCACGTCCTTACCCGCCTCGGTGGCACGCACGAGGTGGTCGATGATCTGGTCCAGGTCCAGGTGCTGGGTGTCGATCAGTTCCGTGCCGGGGGCGCAGTGCGCGAGGACCTCGGGATCGAGGTAGGTGCCCGCGTACAGACAGACCGGGCTGTTGCGCAGCAGGTTGACCGCTCGCACCGTGAGCAGGTCGGCGGCGCCGGGGCCTGCCCCGATGAAATGCACAGTCATGCACGGCAGTGTAGGGCGCTAGCCGATCACAGCGCCGGTGCGTTCGAATCGAAGGTGGCGATCCCGAGCGCCTTCCAAGCGGTGAGCAACTTCCCGTCACCGGATGCGGCAACCAGGTCAGGGTCCTCGAGTTGCGCAGCCGCCGCACAATGGACCGCGTCGTAGCCGCGCAGCGCATACCGCTGCGGGAAGGCAGCCGCCGATTCCGCCAGTTTCTCGTCCACCTCCGTCACATTGATCTGTTGCCAAAAATCGTCGCGCAGACGCGAGGCAGCACGGAGCTGGGATTCGTCGAGTCGGCCCATCCGGTGCGCCTGAGCCAGCGCTGCCGCAGATTCGACATAGAGCAGACGACACGACACAACATCATCGGCGAGGTCCCAAAACCGTTTACACGCAGCACTACTTGGTTCAGCGACCAGCAGCGGAATGAACGCGGAGGTATCGAGGTAGCCGATCACCGGCGCTGATCATCGATGAGATCGGAGACGATTCCACTGCCCTGAACCGGCTCTGCCGCAGGCTGCTTGCGCTTGCGGGCCGGCTGAACGCGGCCTTCTGCCCGCAGCTGCTCCAAAGCGGTCAGCCGATCAACGGGAACGATCCGGGCTATCGGCTTGCCGTGGTCGGTCACTGTCACAGTCCGGCCCGCCCGCACATCGGCCAGATGGCTGCTGAGATGGTCTCGCAGTTCCCGCACACCGATCTCCATGACGCTCCTTTTGTGTCCATAAAACCCTCCCCAATTATAGCCACTTTTGCTGGTTATGGACCGAGAGGCGCGGGCAAGTAGGTTCTGTATCGAACGGCGAGCGTCGGCGACGATGAGACGGGGGTCCGCGATGCGGGTTTCGAGTAGGACCGGTGGAGTGCGCAGCTCGGGTGCTTGCGTGCTGATGGTCGTGGCCGCGATCTCGGCGGCAGGGTGTGCGACCGACACGGTTGCCGGTCAGGCCACCGCCGCTGTCGACAGCTTCGCTCCGTCCGAGGGAGACCGGGATCCCTCGATCCGGATTCCCGGGGTCGTCATCACCGAGATCGCGCCCGGACAGCAGCATGTGCTGCGCACCCAGCGGGTCGCCTATCCGACGATCCCCGCAGTCGGTGGACCGCACGATTCCCAGTGGGCGGCCTGCACCGGCGTCGTCTACGCCAAGGCACTGCGCACCGAGAACGCGGTGCACTCCCTCGAACACGGCGCGGTGTGGATCGCCTACAACCCCGCGAAGGTGAGCGCCGAGGATCAGGCGACGCTGAGCGCCAGGGTGACCGACCGGCAGTACACCCTCATGTCACCCATCCCCGGCATGGACCACCCGATCTCGCTGCAATCGTGGGGCCACCAACTGCCCCTCGACTCCGCCGACGACGAACGCATCGACCAGTTCATCGTCGCCCTGCGCGAAAACCCGTACACCACACCCGAAGTCGGCGCGACCTGCTCGTCACCGCTGTTCGACCGCAACGATCCCCCGCCCTACGACCCGACTCCCCCTGGCCCCGACGCCGTCCCGATGCCCCGCTAGCCGGTCATATCGAAGTGCGCGATGACCTTCGTCGGCCGCACGCGCACCACGACTTCACCGGGAACCCCGTTGCGCTTCCCGAACTCCTCCGCCTTGTCCGCACCCATATACCGGGCGGCGATGGCGGTGGCGGTGCGCACCAGCTCGTCGAGGTCCTCGGACAATGTCACCGTGCCTTGCACCTCGACCAGCGCATACGGCTGCTCCTCGAGATCGACACACAGCGCCACGCGCGGATCACGCGCGAAAGCCCGCCCCTTTGCCGTCGCCTTACCCGTATTGAAAACCAGCTCGTCCCCCTCGACGATGAACCACACCGGCGTCACCAACGGCCGACCGTCCTTCGCGACGAACGCCACCTTCCCCGTTCGCGTGCCGTAGGAAAGAAACTCACGCACCTTGGGATCCGACAAAGAGGCCATCTACTCAGCGTAAACGCAGATGGCGCGCAGGTGCCGAAGGCGAATCAGCATGTCGAGGAGTCAGATCGCGCCGCTTTCGCGTGCTGTCGCCACGGCGGAGGTGCGCGACTTCACGCCGAGCTTGGCGTAGATGTGGACGAGGTGGGACTTGACCGTTGTCTCGCTGAGGAAGAGTTGTTTGGCGATGTCGCGGTTGGACAGACCCGCGGCGACGAGGCGAAGGACTTCGACTTCGCGGGGGCTCAGAGTGGTGTCGGCGCGGCGGACTCTGGTCATCAGCCGGGAAGCGACGGTTGGGGAGAGAACGCTTTCACCCGCCGCGGCGGCCCGGACGGCGGCGAGGAGTTCGGTGGGCGGGGTGTCCTTGAGGAGGTAGCCGACGGCCCCCGCTTCGATGGCGCCGAGGATGTCGGCGTCGGTGTCGTAGTTGGTGACCACGAGGACGTTCGGTGGCGTGGGAAGGGCGCGCAACCCCGCGGTGGCCGAGGCGCCGGAGCGGCCGTCGCCGAAGCGCAGGTCCATCAGGACCAGGTCGACGGGGGTTGCGGCGCAAAACGACACTGCCGCATCGGCATCCGCGACATCGCCGATGACGGTGATGTCGGGGGCGGCGTCGAGCAGGGCGCGCAGGCCCGCGCGGACGATGGCGTGATCGTCGGCGAGGAGAAGACGGATCACGATGCCGCCCCGAGCGGGAAGGTCACCGTCACGGCGGTGTGGCCGGGTTCGGATTCGACGGTCATCGCACCGCCCTGCTGCTCGACGCGGCTGCGCATGGCGGCGAGGCCGAACGCGCCGGATCGAGGGTGGCGCAACGTATCCGGCTTGATCCCGATACCGTCGTCGACGATGTCCAAGTGCGCGTCGGTGTCGTCGTAGGTGAGGGTGACCCGCATGCGCTCAGCTTGCGCGTGCTGCACCACATTGGCCACCGCGCTCTGCGCGATCCGCACCAGCGCCGCCTCGACCGGCATCGGCAGTCGTTCCGGCTCACCCTCGACGAGCAGCTGCGTGGTCAGCGTCGGCGACTGCGCGCGCAGGCAAATGCGTTCCAGCGCACCGGCGAGCGATTGTCCGTCCAGTGCGGCGGGCGACAATTCGTCGATGAGCCTGCGGGTTTCGGCCAGGTCTTCGGCGGCGGTCTCGCGCGCGAGCCGAATACGATCCAGCGCAGGATGATCCGGTGCTTCCTGCTCGACGGCGTGCAGGAGTAACTGAATACTGCTCAAGCCCTGGGCGACGGTGTCGTGGATCTCCTTGGCGAGGCGCTCACGCTCGGCGAGCTTGCCCGCGGTCCGTTCCTGTTCCGCGAGAGTCGCTCTGGTGCCGAGCAATTCGTCGATCAACCGCTCCCGCTCGACCGCCTCGCGATGCAGCGCCTGATAGCCGAGACCGATCCCGATCGCCACCAGCGCGCCGAGCACCGGCCCCACCACCGCACCCGCCGACCATCCACGATGCGCCGCGAACCCGAGCACACCGACCGCCGTCGCCACCATCACCGCGACCAGACTCCACGGCCGTGGCAGCAGGTGCAGGTAGACGAAGAACAACCCGAACGCCAGGTAGACCGCATCGGGGGTGAACGCGAGCAAAACCAGCCACACCACGGTCAGCGCCGCCAGCCACACCCACACCGCCCCGTCGGGAACGGCGTGCGGGAACTCCGCCCCCGCGAAATACACCAGCAGCCACACCACCGTCAGCGCGACCACCGCGAGTCCGTGACCGCCACCGCCGGGCAGCGACGCACGCACCGCCACCACCACCGCCAGCACCGTCACCAGCACATGCAGGCCGAGGCGCAGGGTGGTGACCACCGGGGTCAGGGGCGAGGGGTGCACGTCGACCAGCTTATGTGCGGCAACCACGCGGGCATCCATCGAAAGAAGTAACCGCCGCCAGACCTTGGATGGACGGCGTTTCGTGCGCCGGTGCGATGGCATCGGCAGTCGAGAACGAGACAGTGGAGTCATGTTCGTCGCACTCCGAGATCTGCGCGCCGCCCGTGGCCGCTTCCTGCTCATCACCACGGTGGTGCTGTTGGTGGCGGTGCTGGTGAGCTTCCTCAGTGGCCTCACGGCCGGGCTCGCGCACCAGAACATCTCCGCTGTCCAGGGGATCGATGCCGACCGGGTCGTTTTCGCCGAGACCGGCGCCGACCCGTCCTTCGACTCGTCGGTGCTCACCGAGCAGCAGATCGCGCAGTGGGAATCGGTGGACGCGACCCCCATCGGTATCTCGCGAACCAGGGCCGAGCACGCCGGTGCCAGTCCGACCCAGGTCGCGTTGTTCGGCGGCGATCCGTCGGCATTCAGCAATCACCCTGCTACTGGGCCCGGTGCGGTGGTGCTGAGTTCCGCGGCGGCACGTGAACTGTCCGCGGGCGCCGGTGACATCGTCGTGCTGGCCGGCCACGAGTTCACCGTCGCCGACGTAGCCGGCGACGAGTGGTACAGCCACACCCCCGTGATCTGGACGAGCTTGCCGGACTGGCAGGCGGCCAGCCCGCGCGCCGGTGTCGCGACCGTGCTCGCGGTGACCGGCGATGTGCCCGGCGGCCTCGACGCCGAATCCGGAACACACTCGCTGCCTGCGCGGGATGCCGTCCAGGCGATCGGCTCCTACCAGGCCGAGAACAGCTCACTCACCCTGATGACTGTGCTGCTGTTCGCTATCTCGGCGCTGGTGATCGGTGCCTTCTTCACGGTCTGGACCGTGCAGCGCCAACCCGATATCGCCACTTTGAAGGCCCTCGGCGCGACCACTGGCTCGCTGGTTCGCGATGCTCTCGCCCAGGCCGCGATCGTGCTGACCGCCGGCGTCACGGCAGGCCTTGCGATCACTGCACTCGCCTCGCTGTTCTTAGATGACGCAATGCCTTTCGTGCTCAGCCCCGCGACGACTCTGGTCCCCGCGCTGGCCCTGATCGTCCTCGGGCTCGCCGGCGCCGCTGTCGCCCTGCGCTTCCTGTTCACCACCGACCCGCTGACCGCGCTCGGCGCGACCCGCTGACCACCGCCGCCCGCACCGATGTCGCGGTCGCGCCGCCGATCAGGTGCACCGGCGGGCCAACCGAAGGATTCACCGTGGCAATCACTCTCACCGACGTGACCCTCACCTACCCCGACGGCACCGACCGTCTCACCGCCCTCGATCGGGTGAATCTGCATGTCCCCGGCGGCACCATCGCCGCGGTGACCGGCGCGTCCGGTTCGGGAAAGTCGAGCCTGCTCGCCGTCGCCGCGACTCTGATCCGGCCCGATTCGGGCACGGTTGTGCTCGAAACTTCTTCGGCTACTACGGATCTCGCCGCGTTGAGCCGCCGTGCGGCCGCCGCGGCTCGTCGGAACTCGATGGGCATCGTCTTCCAGCAACCGAATCTCATCCCGTCGCTCACTGCCGTCGAGCAGCTGGAGGTGACCGCCCACCTCGGCGGTCCGAAGCGGGCATCATGCAGTGAAACCACTGCCCGCGCAAAGGAACTGCTCGAAGCGGTAGGCCTGGCCGAACACGCGCACAAACGCCCCGTCCAGCTCTCCGGCGGCCAGCGCCAGCGCGTCAACATCGCCCGCGCCCTCATGAACGACCCCGCCCTGCTCGTGGTCGACGAACCCACCAGCGCGCTGGACTCCGAACGCGGTGCCGCGATCATCGCCCTGATCACCAGCATCGCCCGCGAGCACCGCGCCGCCACCATCCTGGTCACCCATGACCCCACCCACCTGCATCGCATGGACGCGGTCTACCGCATGTCCGACGGCCGCCTCACCGGTGTCACCGTCCCCGCGCCCGCCTGATCGTTGCGTCACCGCACAGGCGACGAATCCGGCGCGTCCGCTCGGCGCAACCCATGCCGACAGGCAGACTGGGCTCATGAGCGATCTGAGGCATCTCATCGTGGTGGATGCGGCCAATGTGATCGGGTCGCGGGCCAACGGGTGGTGGAAGGACCGGGCGGGTGCCGCGCGCAGGCTGCTCTCCGACGTGGCGACCCTGACGACCCGCCTTCCGGAAACCACCGAGGTCACGGTCGTCCTCGAAGGCGCGGCCAAGGCCGCCGCCGACGGCGCCGAACCCTCCGCACCGCGAATGCGGGTGGTCCTGGCCGAACGCTCGGGCGACGACAAGATCGTCGACGTGGTCGCCGAAGCGAACTCCCACGAGCAGATCACCGTCGTCACCGCCGACCGCGAACTCCGCACCCGGGTAGCAGCCCACGGCGCCGAAACCGTCGGCCCCGGCTGGTTCTGGAGCCAGCTCGACTGACCGCGAACTACCCTGTCAGCTCACCGTCCCCGGCGCCGCGATCCACTGGGTCGGCTGACCCGTCGCTTTGGAAACCGTCTCGAAATCGTGGTCGCAATGCAGAATCGTAATGCGATTCGCCTCTGCGGTCGCTGCGATCACCAGGTCCGCGGCACCGGCGCTGCGATGCTCCCCCTGTTCGGTGAGTAACTGCTGAATCTCATGCGTCCGCGTCCATACGCCATCGGGTGTGGGCGCCCAACCGAACAATTCGCCGAGCAGCTTCTTCTTTCGCAGTCGATCAGCGAGCGACGTTGCGCCATAGAGGAGTTCGAGCTCTACGACGTCGCAAACCGCGACCGCACCCGCAGTGACGGTCTCTTGCCATGCCTGTTTGACAGCGGGATTCGCGATGAATCTGACGGCGGCGGAGGTATCGATCAGATAGCTGATCATCCTCGGTAGTTGGACTTGTCGAGCAGCACGTCGAAGTCGCCCTGCTCGGCCATCTCAGCCAGGTTGTTCAACGCTCTGACTCGCTTGAGCCGCTTCGCGACCTCAGCGAGAGCTGCGTTGACAGTTTCCTTCTTCGTCGATGTTCCCAGAAGTTGCTGCGCCTCCGCGAGCGCTTCGTCGTCAACCTCGATCAGCAGCTTGGACACTTCCACCTCGCATTGACGTTATATACGACCTATATAGATTATATATCACCGAGTCGGGTCAGTGCATTCCTGCGGCGGCGGCCGACCTGCAAGCTAGGCCGACAGTGCGGCCAAGGCCATCTGACGCAGGACAGGGCGGGCGCGGGAGGCGCTGGCCGCGGAGGCGCTGTGGGGGGTGGAGTTGATCAGGCCGAAGGCGGCGTGGGCTTGGATTCGGGCGGTTTCCTCGAGGAGGGTGGGGGTCAGTTCACGGAGGACGCCTACCCAGATTTCGACGTATTGGCGTTGGGTGCGGCGCAGGGTGCGGCGGTCGGGGGTGGGGACGTTGTCGAGGTCGCGGTCCTGGATGCGGATGAGTTCGGGGTTGCCGAAGGCGAAGTCGAGGTGGAAGTCGACCAGGGCGGTGAGTGCTGTTGCCGCCGAGGATGATTCGTCAACTACCGCGCGGCCACCTGACAGCAGGCGCTCACTGACGCCGACGAGGAGTTCGACCAGCAGTGCCTCTTTGTTCGCGAAGTGGCGGTAGACGGCGGGGCCGCTGATGCCGACGGCGGCGCCGAGGTCGTCGAGGCGCACGCCGAAGAAGCCGCGGTCGGCGATGAGGCGCGCGCCCGCGGCCAGCAACTGCTCGCGACGCTGGGCCTTGAGCTGTTCGCGGCGGGTCACCTGAACAGGTTCGGTGGTCGACATTCCGGCGCCCCCTCTGGACAACTTGGTTAGTCAAGATTAACCTGAATTTCAGTTATTAGCGATTAACCGAATGAGAGAATGGCGCGATGACGGTTACGCAAGAGACCGAACCCACCGCGGTGAGCAATCGCGACGCGCACGCCGCGCTGGTCGCGGACCTACAGCAGCGGCTCGCCACGGCCGCGCTCGGTGGTCCACAGAAGTCGCGCGAACGGCATGTGGCCAGGGGCAAGCTGCTTCCCCGCGAGCGCGTCGACCAGCTCCTCGACCCGGGTAGCCCGTTCCTCGAGCTGGCCCCGCTCGCGGGCAACGGCATGTACGACGACGAGTGCCCCGGCGCGGGCATGATCGCGGGCATCGGCCGTATCTCGGGTCGCGAGTGCCTGATCCTGGCTAACGACCCCACGGTCAAGGGCGGCACGTACTACCCGATCTCGGTGAAGAAACACCTGCGCGCGCAAGAGGTGGCCGCCCAGAACAACCTGCCGTGCGTGTATCTGGTCGAGTCCGGCGGCGGGTTCCTGCCGCGCCAGGACGAGGTGTTCCCCGACCGTGAGCACTTCGGGCGGATCTTCTTCAACCAGGCGAACATGAGCGCGCGCGGTATCGCGCAGATCGCGGCGGTCATGGGTTCGTGCACCGCCGGTGGCGCGTACGTGCCCGCGATGGCCGACGAAGCGGTGATCGTGCGCGACCAGGGCACGATCTTCCTCGGCGGCCCGCCGCTGGTGAAGGCGGCGACCGGCGAGATCGTCACCGCCGAGGATCTCGGCGGCGGTCTGCTGCACTCACGCACCTCCGGCGTCACCGATCACCTCGCCGAGGACGACCGCGACGCACTGCACATCGTCCGCAATATCGTTGCGACGCTTGGTCCCCGCCCGGAGTCGCCGTGGGAGGTGCTGCCGAGCACACCGCCCGCCAAGCCCACCGACGAGCTCTACGACGTCGTCCCCGTCGACCCGCGCACACCGTACGACGTGCACGAGGTGATCGATCGAATCATCGACGGCGAGAGCGGCTTCCAGGAATTCAAGGCCGAGTACGGCAAAACCCTGGTCACCGGTTTCGCCCGCATCCACGGCCATCCCGTCGGCATCGTCGCCAACAACGGCGTGCTGTTCAGCGAATCCGCCATGAAGGGCGCGCATTTCATCGAACTGTGCGACAAGCGCAAGATCCCGCTGCTGTTCCTGCAGAACATCACCGGCTTCATGGTCGGCCGCGATTACGAGGCAGGCGGCATCGCCAAGCACGGCGCGAAGATGGTCACCGCCGTCGCGTGCGCGCGGGTGCCGAAGCTCACGGTGGTGATCGGCGGCTCCTACGGCGCGGGCAACTACTCCATGTGCGGGCGCGCGTATTCGCCTCGCTTCCTGTGGATGTGGCCGAATGCGCGCATCTCGGTGATGGGTGGCGAACAGGCCGCATCGGTGCTGGCGACGGTGCGCGGCGATCAGCTCGACAGCGCGGGCAAGCCGTGGTCGGTCGAGGATCAGGAGGCATTCAAGGCTCCGATCCGCGAGCAGTACGAGACCCAGGGCAACCCCTACTACGCGACCGCGCGCATCTGGGACGACGGCGTGATCGCGCCCGCCGACACCAGAACCGTGCTCGGCCTTGCCCTTTCGGTGTGCGCGCAAGCGCCGCTCGAACCCGTTTCCTACGGCGTCTTCCGGATGTGAGCCGAAATGCTGAACAAGAACCACCCCGTTGAATTCGACACCGTGCTGGTCGCCAATCGTGGCGAGATCGCGGTGCGAGTGATCAAAACGTTGCGCGCCATGGGCATTCGCTCGGTCGCGGTGTACAGCGATGCCGATGCCGATGCGCGCCATGTGCGTGAGGCCGATGTCGCCGTGCGGCTCGGGCCCGCGCCTGCCCGCGAGAGTTACCTGTCGATCGAGAAGGTCGTCGATGCTGCCGTGCGGTCCGGTGCGCAGGCGGTGCATCCGGGTTATGGCTTCCTGTCGGAGAATTCGGCTTTCGCGGCCGCGCTGGCCGATGCGGGCATCGTTTTCCTCGGGCCGCCCGCGAAGGCCATCGAGGTGATGGGCGACAAGATCACCGCGAAGAAGACGGTTACCGCGTTCGGTGTCCCCGTGGTGCCGGGCATCGCCGAACCGGGGCTCACCGATGCGCAATTGATCGCCGCCGCAACAGAAATCGGCTACCCGGTACTCGTGAAGCCGTCCGCCGGTGGTGGCGGTAAGGGTATGCGCCGGGTCGCCGATCCCGCTGATCTTCCTGCCGCGCTGGTCAGTGCCCGGCGTGAGGCCGGTGCGGCGTTCGGTGACGACACCCTGTTCCTGGAACGGTTCGTCAACCGGCCCCGCCACATCGAGGTGCAGGTCCTGGCCGACAAGTTCGGCAATGTGGTGCACCTCGGTGAGCGCGAATGCAGTTTGCAGCGCAGGCACCAGAAGGTGATCGAAGAGGCACCGTCGCCGCTGCTCGACGCACAGACCAGGGCTCGGATCGGCGCCGCGGCGTGCAATACCGCGCGCAGTGTCGACTACGTGGGTGCGGGCACCGTGGAGTTCATCGTCTCGGCCGACCAGCCCGACGAGTTCTTCTTCATGGAGATGAACACCCGTCTGCAGGTGGAACATCCGGTGACCGAGATGGTGACTGGGGTGGACCTGGTGGAGTGTCAGGTGCGGGTGGCGGCCGGTCAGAAGTTGGCGCGGACCCAGGACGAGATCCACCTGGTCGGCCATGCCATCGAGGCGCGCGTCTACGCGGAGGACCCGGGTCGCGGGTTCCTGCCCACCGGTGGCACCGTGCTCGCACTGTCGGAGCCGGAAGGTACTGGCGTTCGGGTGGATTCGGGGATCTCGGTGGGGACTGTGGTCGGTAGTGATTACGACCCGATGCTGTCGAAGGTGATCGCGCGGGGCAATACTCGCGCCGACGCCCTCGCCGCGCTGGATCGCGCACTGGAACAGACTGTGCTGCTGGGTGTTACGAGCAACATCGAATTCCTGCGGTTCCTGCTGGCCGACGACGATGTCCAGGCCGGCCGACTCGACACCGCGCTGCTGGACCGCCGCGTCGCCGACTTCGTGCCCGCCGAGGCCACCGACGACGAATTCATCGCCGCCGCAACGTATCACTGGCTCCGACGTTGGCCGGCTGGCGATGCGGACCTGTGGTCGACGCCGTCGGGATGGCGCCTCGGCACACCCGCGCCGACCACGATCCGCCTCGCAGCCGGAGACCTGGTGCGCCACGTCTTCATCACGGGCACACCGACTTCCGCCACTGTCTGGCTCGAGCGTGATGGCACTGCCGGGACCTCGCCGTCCGTGCCGGAGAGAGCCGCCGAACTACCCGCCCACACTGCGGGTGCTGGCGAACTACCCGCCCACACTGCGGGTGCTGGCGAACGGCCCGGCCATGCGGCAGGCTCGGACCACACGGCGGCCTCCGGCACACGCCCGCTCGACCTCGCCACAAGGCCCATGTCGGCCACCCTGGCCGATGACAGACTGACCCTCACCCTGGACGGACTGCGCCGCAAGGTGCGCATCATCGATGGCGACGATCAGCTGTGGGTGAGCGGCAACGGTCGCGTGGCCGTACTGCGCAAGGTCGCCGAGGCGGCCGTCCGTGGCGACGCCGCGCACGTCGGCGATGCCGAAATCCGCAGCCCCATGCCAGGTTCAGTCATCGCGACGCCGGTCGAGAACGGTGCGACTGTCGCCGTCGGCGATCCGGTGATCGTGATCGAGGCCATGAAGATGGAGCACGCGCTCACCGCGCCGGTAGCGGGCACGGTGGAGCTGCTCGCCGCCCCGGGCGCCCAGGTGAAGCTGGACCAGGTACTGGTGCGCGTCATCGCCGATCTACCGGACACCACCACTACCAACCCCGGCGTCACCGCCACGGCTGCGGCCATCGCCACCGGCCCCAGCGTCACCGCCACGGCTGCTGCTATCACGACCCACCCCGGCGTCACCGCCACCGTTGGCGGCCCGGCCGAGTCCGCCACCGTTGGCGGCCCGGCCGAGTCCGCCACCGTTGCCGGCCCGACCGAGCACGGCGCCGCGAAGACTGACCACCAAGGAACCCCCGCATGACCGACTACCTCTCCACCGGATCGCTGCCGGAGGAATACCGCCAGCTCGCACTCACCGTGCGCGACTTCGCCGACCAGGTCGTCGCCCCGGTCTCGGCGAAACACGATGCCGAGCACAGCTTTCCGTACGAAGTCGTGGCAGGCATGGCCGAGATGGGACTGTTCGGCCTGCCGTTTCCCGAGGAGTTCGGTGGCATGGGCGGCGACTACTTCGCCCTGTGCCTGGCGCTCGAGGAACTCGGCAAGGTCGACCAGAGTGTGGCGATCACCCTCGAGGGCGGCGTCTCGCTCGGCGCCATGCCGATCTACCGCTTCGGCAACGACAAGCAGCGCAACGAGTGGCTGCCCCAGCTCACCAGCGGTCGCGCGTTGGCGGGCTTCGGGCTCACCGAACCCGATGCGGGCAGCGACGCGGGCGGCACCCGCACCACCGCTGTCCAGGACGGCGAGACCTGGGTGATCAACGGCGCCAAGCAGTTCATCACCAACTCCGGCACCGACATCACCCGCCTGGTCACCGTCACCGCGGTCACCGGGCAGACCGGCGGCAAGAAGGAGATCTCCACCATCCTGGTGCCGACCGACACCCCCGGTTTCGTCGCCGAGCCCGCCTACAACAAGGTCGGCTGGAACGCCTCCGACACCCACCCGCTGAGCTTCACCGACGTGCGGGTGCCGCAGGAGAACCTGCTCGGCGAGCGCGGTCGCGGCTACGCCAACTTCCTGCGCATCCTCGACGAGGGCCGCATCGCGATCGCCGCCCTGGCGGTCGGTGCCGCGCAGGGTTGTGTGGACGAGAGTGTGCGGTACGCGAAGGAGCGGCAGGCGTTCGGCCAGGCCATCGGTCGCAATCAGGCCATCGCGTTCAAGATCGCCAGGATGGAGGCGCGCGCCCACACCGCGCGCACCGCCTATTACGACGCGGCCGCGCTGCTGCTGGCGGGCAAGCCGTTCAAGAAGCAGGCGTCCATCGCGAAGATGGTCGCCAGCGAGGCCGCGATGGACAATGCCCGCGACGCCACCCAGATCTTCGGTGGCAACGGATTCATGAACGAGTACCCCGTCGCCAGGCACTACCGTGACAGCAAGATCCTGGAAATCGGCGAGGGGACCACGGAGGTACAGCTGATGCTGATCGCAAGGGAGCTGGGTCTGTGACCGCGCCTGATCACGGCGGACCGGAGGCGGCAGCGGAGCGTGACCACGCAGGGCCTCGAGAGCAGGCGCCATCGAGCACAGCGCGTCGCGTCGTGCAGCGGGGGCTGTGGTTCGAGGAGTTCGAGATCGGCACGATCTACGAGCACCGCCCGGGCCGCACCATCACCGAGGCCGACAATGTCCTGTTCACCACGCTGACCATGAACACCCAGGCACTGCACCTGGACGCGGCCTTCGCCGACGCCCAGCCGCCGTTCAACCAGCGCCTGGTGAACTCGATGTTCACGCTGTCGACACTGGTCGGGCTGTCGGTCGCCCAGCTCACCCAGGGCACCCTGGTGGCCAACCTCGGCTTCTCCGAGATGACCGTGCCCGCGCCGCTGTTCCACGGCGACACCATGTACGCCGAAACGCTGGTGACCGACAAGCGCGAGTCCAAGAGTCGCCCGGGCGAGGGCATCGTGAGCCTGGCGCACACCGCGCGCAATCAGAACGGTGTGGTGGTGGCGACCGCCGTTCGCCAGACGCTCGTGCGAAAGGCGCCCGCCGCGTGAGCAACCGAGGCCCCGCTACCGCGTACGGCGTGAGCAGTGCGCGTCCACGGACCGTCGCCCTGCACCCGCGCGAAGCCGCCCGCGCGACCCGCCGAATGGAGTCAGCATGAGTACCTGGCAGCCGAGTGGACCCGCGTGGCTGTTCTGCCCGGCGGATCGTCCTGAGCGTTTCGCCAAAGCTGCCGCGGCCGCCGATGTGGTGATTCTCGATCTCGAGGACGGTGTCGCGGCGGGCGACAAGGCCGCCGCCAGACAGGCACTCCTCGACACTCCACTCGACCCGCAGCACACCGTGATTCGCGTCAACGCCGCCGACACCGACGAGTACGCGGCCGATCTGGCGGTGCTCGCGCAGACTGCCTACCGCCGGGTCATGCTGCCCAAATGTGAATCGGCAGAACAGGTTCGCAGCCTCGCGGATTACGAGGTGATCGTGCTGGTCGAATCGCCGCTGGGCGCAGTGCGGGTCGCCGAATCGGTGCAGGCCGACAATGCCATCGGCGTGATGTGGGGCGCCGAGGACCTGGTCGCGGGCCTCGGCGGCAATTCGAGCCGGACGGCCGACGGTGGCTACCGCGATGTCGCACGCCACGTCCGGTCGTCAAGCCTCTTGGCGGCCAAGGCATTCGGCCGCTTCGCCTTGGACTCGGTGTACCTGAACATCAAGGATCTCGATGGCCTCGCCGCGGAGACCGCCGACGCTGTCGCCGTCGGATTCGACGCCAAGGTCGCCATCCACCCTAGCCAGGTCGCCGTGATCCGTGACGGCTACGCGCCCGACCCGGCCGAGCTCGACTGGGCGCGCCGGGTGCTGGCGGAGGTGCCCAACCATCGGGGCGTCTTCGCGTTCGAGGGCCGTATGGTCGACGCACCGGTACTCCGGCATGCCGAGCAGATCGTTCGGCGAGCGGGCGTGCCGGGCTGAGTATCGGGGTAACCAGCTGCCGATATCCGAAGTAGTCCAGTTCGAGGAGGACATCCGGTGCAACCGCTATGGGTACCGAACGCACACGATATCGCGTCGGCCCGCATCACCGACTTCGCCACCTTCGTCACCGCGCGAACCGGCGTCGAATACCCCGACTACCAGGCATTGTGGCAGTGGTCGGTCAACGACGTCGAGGGCTTCTGGCAGGCGGTGTGGGACTACTTCGAGCTCGGTGAGACCGCGGGCGAGGTCCTGGAGTCGCGAGAGATGCCGGGTGCGCAGTGGTTCCCCGGCACCCGGCTGAACTATGTCGACCAGGTCATCCGCATGGCGCAGTTCGGCCACCCCGCGATCATCGCCCTGCACGAGGACGCCGAGCCACGCGAAATCCTGTGGTCGGATCTGATCGAGCAGGTCACCGTCTTCGCGCGGACACTGCGTGAGCAGGGTGTCGAAGCCGGTGACCGGGTGGTCGGCTATCTGCCGAACATTCCCGAAGCGATCGTCGCCTTCCTCGCCACCGCCAGCATCGGCGCGGTGTGGAGTGCGTGCGGTCAGGACTACACCGCCAAGGCGGCCCTCGACAGGCTGGGCCAACTCGACCCGAAGGTCCTGGTCACCGCCGACGGCTACCACTTCGGCGGCAAGGAACACGACAAGCGGGCCGATATCGCCGCCCTCCAGGACGGACTGGATCCGATTGCGACAGTGGCTGTTTCGCAGCTCGGGCTTGACGTGCCCGATGCGATGTCATGGACGGACGCTGTAGCCGACGCCGGGCTCGGTGTAATCGAAACTGTCCCTGTCGATTTCGACCATCCGTTGTGGATCGTGTTCTCTTCCGGTACCACCGGACTACCCAAGGGCATCGTCCACGGCCACGGCGGCGTGTTGCTCGAGCACCTGAAAGCCGTTGCTCTGCAGTCGAACATGGGCCCCGAAGACACGTTCTTCTGGTACACCAGCCCGAGCTGGATGATGTGGAACTTCCAGGTAGCGGGCCTGCTGACCGGCACCACTGTGGTCACCTACGACGGCAGCCCTACCGCCGGTGGAGCGGATGCCCTGTGGCGCCTCGCCGCTCAGGTCGGTGCCACCGTTTTCGGTACCAGCCCCGGTTATGTGCTCGGCTGCATCAAGGCCGGCTCGGTGCCACGCGTCGATCACGACCTGTCCGCGCTGCGCTCGGTCGGCATCACGGGGTCGGCGCTGCCCGTGTCGAGCGCGCTGTGGCTGAACGAGAATGCGGGCGAACATGTTCAGGTGAACTCGATCAGCGGCGGCACCGATGTGGTGTCGGCGTTCGTCGGCGGTGCGCCGACCGTACCGGTGTGGCCGGGTGAGCTCTCGGCGCCGTATCTCGGTGTCGCCCTCGATGCCTTCAACGAGCAGGGCGAGCCCGTGCGCGGCGAGGTCGGCGAGCTGGTGGTCACCGCGCCCATGCCGTCGATGCCGGTCAGGTTCTGGCGTGATGATGACGGAAAGCGCTACCACGCAGCCTATTTCGACACCTACCCCGGTGTATGGCGCCACGGCGACTGGATCACCCTCACCGAACACGGCAGCATCGTCGTGCACGGCCGCTCCGATTCCACCCTCAACCGCCACGGCATCCGCATGGGCAGCGCCGACATCTACCAGGTGGTCGAACAGTTCCCCGAGATCGCCGAGGCTCTGGTGATCGGTGCCGAACAACCCGACGGCGGCTACTGGATGCCGCTTTTCGTCGTGCTCGCCCCCGGCGCGGAACTGTCCGAGGACCTGAAAACCCGCCTGGCCACCGCGATCCGCACCGAGGTCTCCCCCCGCCACGTCCCCGACGAGATCCGCGAAGCCCCCGGCATCCCCCATACCCGCACCGGAAAGAAACTCGAAGTCCCCATCAAGAAGCTTTTCCAGGGCGCCGACCCCGCCCGCGTGGTCGAACGCAGTGCCGTCGACGACCCGGCGCTGCTCGACTGGTATGCCCGGATCACCCCGCCCGACAAGGGCTAATACACTTGAACTATGAATGTCAGCGATACTCGTGGGGCGCGTGGGGTAGCTGGGGCTGAAGTTCGGCGGCGACCGAAGAATCGTCGGGCGCAGATCGCGGCGTCGTCGGCGGTGGCATTCGGGGCCGCCGGATATCACGGAGTGAGCATGGAGGACATCGCATCCGGGCTCGGGATCAGCTCGGCCGCGCTGTATCGGCACTACCCGAGCAAGTACGCGTTGTTCCGGGAGGAGTTACTTCGGGTCGGGCAGTCGTTCACCACCTCGGTGATGGTGTCGGCGCCGGATACGCTGCCCGCGGCACAGCGGTTGCGGCACATGCTGACCGGGCTGATCGGCGCGACGGTCGAGAACCGTGCGACCGTGCGCCTGGTGCGCTGGGAGGGTCGCTACCTCGAACCGGCGGATCGGGTGATCCTGGACGAGCAGCAGAGCGCGGTACTGGTCGCGCTCGACGAACAGCTGGCGGTGCTGCGGCCCGAATTGACCACGGCCGAGCAGCGAATGGTCTCCACGGCGATTCTCGGGGTGGTCACCAGCATCGCCGATCACCACGCCGCGCTGCCCGTTCGCACGATGGACAAGTTGCTCAGCTCGGCGTGTATGGCGCTGACCGATACCGAATTGCCGCCTGCCGCACTCATTTCCGAGCAGGGTGCGCGCGCCGAGATCCCGGCCTCGTTCAAACATGAACTGCTGCTGCGCAAAGCGGTGGAGCTGTTCCACGAACGCGGGTACCCGAATGTGAGCGTCGAGGACATAGCTTCGGCGGCCGGGCTGTCGGCGGCGTCGGCGGTGTACCGGTTCTATCGCGGCAAGAGCGATATCCTCGCGGCGGCGTTCCGGCGGGCGGCGGACCGGGTGTCCGGGGCGATCGGGCCCGCGGTCGCGAGCACGCCCGACAGTGGTGCCGCACTCGGCGTGCTGGTCGATCAGTTCGTCGCCGACACCTTCGACGAGCGGGCGCTCGCCGTCGTCTACTACGCGGAGTTCGGGCACGTGCCCGCCGAGGAACGCGCGGTTCTGCGCAATATCCAGCGGTTGAGCGTGCAGGAATGGGCGCGGCTGGTGCGCGAGGTGCGCCCGGAACTGTCCGCGGCCGAGGCGCGCTTCCTGGTGCACGCGGCGTTCGCGATGGTGATCGACCTCGGTCAGACGTTCGGCGACGACCCGATCGCGGGCCGGGCCAGGGTGGGTTTCCTGATGCGACGGGTGCTGCTCGGCTGAGGTCACGCATTCGCCGGATGCGGCAGTTCACCCGTTGCGGATGAGGCGGACCGCTCGCGCGGCGACCTACGCTCGGCGATCAGGCCGTCGAACGGGAGCGTGAATGGATCCACGTGCGGGTGCGCTGACCAGGCGATCGTTGCTCGGACTCGGGGCCGCGATCGCCGCCGGTGCGCTGGTGCCAGGGTGCGGTGGCGAACCGTGGTCAGGGCCTGCCCACACGACCGGGCCCCGCGATGTCCTCGCCTTGGCGATCGAGGCTTACATCTTCGGCTATCCGATGATCATGCTGGACATGATGCGCGCGGCCAGCGGACCGTCCAACACCATCGAGCACAGCGTGCTGCCCGATCCGCACGACCGTGGGGTGGCCAGGCTCAGCCACGACATGGTGTATTCGCAGGCCTGGCTCGACCTTTCCGACGAGCCGATGGTGTTGCAGATTCCGGGGATGGAGCCGGATCGGTACTGGTTGTTCCAGCTGGTCGACGGGTGGGCCAATACGGTCCACGACCTGTCGAGTAAGACGCCGCGAACCTCCGTCGAGGGCCCGCCGTACACCTATGTCGTCACGGGTCCGCAGTGGACCGGCGACGTGCCGTCGATCATGACCCGACTACACATGCCGTCGGCGATGTGTACCGCTGTCGGCCGGATCCAGATCAACGGCACCGCGGACGCGCCCAAAGTGCACCAGTGGCAGCAGCAGGTGAAGCTGATCCCGTTGAGCGCCTGGATGCGGGGCGAACTCGACCGCACGGTCAGCCGCGTCCACCCGATCGACCGCGGACCGGAACCCCCGGTGAAACGCATCGCCGCGATGGACGGTCGCACCTACCTCGATCGCCTGTGCCGCGTCATGCTCGCCGATCCGCCCGCACCGGCTGACGCCCCGCTGATGGACCAGATCGCCGCGATCGGCGTACTCCCCGGTGGCACCGTCGACAACCAACCGACCGACGTGCTCGACGAGGCGGTCCGCCAGGCCCAGCGCCGCATCATCGACTGGACCGACCCCACCGCCCGCCACGTCAACGGTTGGGAAATCCCCATCGACCTGGCGAGCTTCGGCACCGACTACCTGCGCCGCGCCGCCAATACCCTCTACACCCCCGGCCTGGCTCCCCTGCGCGACATCCTCTACGCCAACCAGCAGGCCCCCACCACCGACGATCAGGGCCGCCCCCACCGCTACCGAATCCGCTTCGCCCCAGGCCAATGGCCGCCCGTCGACGCCTTCACCTCGATCACCGCCTACGACACCCAGGGTTTCCTCGTCCCCAACCCCGCCCAGACCTACTCCGTAGGCCACTTCCCCGCCGCCGTCCCCGCGCCCGACGGATCCGTGGAATTCGCTGTCCAACAACAAGACCCGAGCCCCACCATCCCCCAAGCCAACTGGCTCCCCATTCCCGAAACCGGCGACGT
This sequence comes from Nocardia sp. NPDC058658, assembly GCF_042716665.1. Taxonomy (NCBI): domain Bacteria; kingdom Bacillati; phylum Actinomycetota; class Actinomycetes; order Mycobacteriales; family Nocardiaceae; genus Nocardia; species Nocardia sp. NPDC058658. The sequence goes on along the minus strand of NZ_JBHXRR010000005.1, from coordinate 191,013 downwards.
CATCCTCACCCTGCGCCTCTACGCGCCCCGCGAGGCGGCAATCGAGGGGAAGTGGGGGCCACCACCGCTGACCAGGCTCGACTGAGTCAGAAACGGCTCGGTACTACCGGCTGGGGAACTGAAACCACGGTCAGCAATTCGTCCAAGCCGAGAAAATCATCCGGGTTCGTGGTGAACAACGGGAGCTCCTCCGAGATGGCTACCGACGCGATCATGAGATCAGCGATCCGACGCCGCGGCTTACGCCCGACACTGACTACCGCAGCACATACCCGCCCATAGATCCGCGCAGCATCAGCACCGAATGGTATGGGGTCGAACTCGTTCTCCGCTCGCTGGAGGACATCCAAACGGCGCGCGCGCTCGGAATGCTCGTCGTATTCGTCCTGTTCGTCATTGCGGCGAACCTTATGCGGACCCGAAGACAACTCCGCCAGCGTGATTGTGCTGATGGCCATCGCGTCAGGCAGTTGCTCCGCATCGATCCAACGACGCAGGATCATGATGTTGGTATCGAGCAATCCGAACTCGTGATCAGCGGCCATACGGGTCACCCGCGTATTGGTCGGACACCTGGTCCTGGTCGGCGCGGAAAGCCTCGACGGAAATGGCAGGCGCGGTCCGCGACATCGCTGCGAACTCCGCCCGAGGCACGAAACGCCGACGACGGCGTAGCGGAATCAATTCACCGATCCGATGTCCGTCACGGGTGACAATGAAGGCCTGCCCTTGCTGGACGGCATCCATGATTTCCTTCGACCGATTACGTAAATCGCGTTGAGTGATCTCGGGTTGCGGCTGCATACCCCCAGTGTAGAGCAGGTGTGCCACAAGGTGCCACTATGTGCCACTCCCCTGAAATTCTGACAAGACTCCGGAAGTCAGGGTTTGTTGGACATGGCGGCGATGAGGGAGTTGGGGCGCATGTCGAGCCAGTGGGATTCTACGTAGTGCAGGCAGGAGGTTCGGGGGGCGGCGCCGAAGGCTACTGTCCAGCCGCCGGGGACGGCGGCGAAGGTGGGCCAGAGGGAGTGTTCGCCTTCGGTGTTGACCAGGACGTAGAACTGGGCGTTGTCGTCGTCGAACGGGTTGGTCACGGGGTGGCCTTTCTGATCACGGTGCCCAGGTGGGCCAAAGCTTGTGGGGTGCCTTCGATTTCGGTGTGGGCGAGGGCGCTGGTTCGGTACAGGCCCTCGCCGGTGGGGGGCGCGTGGAACGGGGGGAAGTCGGTGGTGGTGATGCCGTAGCTGGTGACGAGGGTGGCTAACCGGGTGGGGTCCGGTGGTTCGGTGAGGATCACCGTGGCGCCGATGCGCAGCGGGAGCAGGTAGCCGTGCCAGGCGGTGTGGGATTGGTGCAGGTGGACGTCGAGGGTGGTGAGGTTGTGGCGGGCCTGCATGGCGGTCACTCGGTGGACGGCGGCGGCGTGGCTGATGGTGACGCTGTGGGTGGCGCCGGGGGGAAACAATACGAGGGCGGGGTGTTGCGGCAGGATCGCGGTGCGGTGTTCGGTCCGGGCGATCGGTTCGCTGGGGTAGGTCGACAGGGTGACGCGGTCGATCGCGATCGTCGGGATGTCGTAGGACCCGAGGTGTTCGCGAGCGGCGACGGTCAGTGCCAGTGCGGGATCGGTGATCGGTGGCAGCAGGGCGGTGTCGACGGGCACCACCGCGCCTCCGGCTTTGAGCACCGCATAGGTGGCGACGATCAGTTCGACAGAGCGTGGGATATTCACCAGCACAGGCGATTCCGGGCCGATGCCGAGGGCGATCAGATGCCGGGCGAGTTGGTTGGTGCGCCGGTCGAGGTCACCGTAGGTGATGATCGAGGTCGGGCCGCCGTTCGGCGCATGGACGACGGCCGGGTCGAAAGGGGTTGCGGCAGCTTGGGCTTCGAACTCGTCGAGCAGCAGTTCGCCGGGCAGACCGGCGGACTGGGTATAGGGCCCGTCGTCGACGCGGCCGACGAATTCGATCTCGGCGGCCCATGCGTCGCCCGGCGGCCTGCGACGCACCAGGTCGCCGGTGGCGAACATCCGGTCGTCGACCGGGCCGATAGGGTTGGCGAGGAAGGTCGCCGCGGTGGCCTGTCTGCCGACGTAGCCGCGTGCCAATTGCACACCGGAGACGTAGAGTTCACCGATTTCGCCGTCGGCGACCGGGCACAGATGTTCGTCGAGGATCAGCAGTTCGACATCGTCGGCGGCCGAACCGAAGGGGACCACGTCGAGGTCGGCGCCGGTCACCTCGTGCGCGACGAATTCGCCCGCGGTTTCCGGCCTGCCGTAGACGTGCCACAGCGTGGCGCCACTCACCGCACGCAGGGCGGCGGCGGTTTTCGCGAGGTGCGATCCGCCGGAGCCGAGCACGATGCGCAGCGAGTCCAGGCGCGCTTCGGCGTCGGGCAGCGCAGCCAGTTCGGCCAGTTCCTCATGATCGAAACACGCTGCTGTCACGCCTGTTTCGGAGATGGCGTCGGCGAGCACCCGCGACGGCGAGACGACCAGGGTGGCGCCGGTCTGCAGGGCGAGCAGCATCTCCCCCACCGCGGCCTGGCCGGTCAGCGGCGCGTGCCAGAGGACGGAGTCGCCTGCGCCGATACCGCAGAGCCGTTGACGCCAGTTCGAATTCGCCTGTGCCGCACGATGTCCGACAACAACGGCGGTCGAGGAATTGGCGTCGACCACCAGGTAGGCGGGGTTGTCGGCACCGGGCCCCGGTAGCTCGTCGGGGGTGAGGTCGGCGATGGCATCGGTGTACAGCACCGGGAAGCCGGCGGGGTGCGCGGTTGCGGCGGCCGTGAGGATCAACGTCGGCGAGGCCAAGGTGACCGTGCGTTGTTGCAGGTCATCGGGGGTAGCAGGGTCGAGAAGGACGAACGCGCCGCCGGCTGCGAGCACCGCGTACGCGGCGACGACGAGTTCCGCCGAGCGCGGTAGCGACACCGCGACGGTGGTCTCGGGGCCGACGCCGTGCTCGACGAGTGCCGCGGCCAATGCGCCGACCCGCTGACCCAATTCGCCGTAGGTGAACGCTGATTCGCCGTCGCGGACGGCGAGGGCGTCGGGTTCGCGGTCGGCACAGGTGGTGAACGTGGCGATCAGCGTCGCCGGGTCACGGGGCTGTTCGCCGTCCAGGTCACGCAGGAGCGCGGCGAGGGTGGCTGCGGTTGTCATCGAATCCGTGTGCGACATCAGAGTTTTCCTTCCGAGTCGTCAACCGACCCAGCCCCGGCGATTACCGCGGCAGCTTCGGTCACCAGTGTTTGCAGAGTGGAAGTGAGGCCGGCCGCGCCGAGTGCGGCGAGCACGCCGGGCACGAGCCCGGCCAGCGCGACGTTCACCAGCGCTTCGGGTTTCATCTTCGCGCCCATCGCCTTGCTCACCGCGGCGAGTTTGGCGTCGAGGGCCGCGTAGGAGATGGCGTGCTCGCCGTGGGTGAATGCCACGGTCGCCGGCGCGATCCGAGCTGCCGAACCGATGAGGTTCGGCAGGTCGGCGATGGTGTGGGTGGTCTTCTCGGCGTCGGTGCGCATGTCGATCGCGCGCACCGCGACTCCTGGATCGGCGGCGACCGCGGTCAGCACCTTGCGGAAGCGTTCGGCCAGGGCCTGCACCGTCGACTCGTCGAAAAGGTCTGTGGCGTAGCCGAAGTGGATGTCGAGGCCGTCGAGGGCGCCGTCGTCGCTGTAGCGCTGCAACGCGGTGAGATGCAGGTCGAACTTGGCTTCGGTGAGGCCGGGGTCGAGGGCCCGCACGTGCAGGCCGGGTAGTTCGATGCCGCCCGGTGGCATGTTCTGGAAGGTCAGCATCACCTGGAACAGCGGGGTGTAGGCGCCGGTGCGGGTGCGGCCCATGGCGTCGACGACCTGCTCGAACGGCACGTCGGCGTGCGAGAGGGCGGCGAGGTCGCGTCGTTTCGCCTGGGCGAGCAGGTCGGTGAACGGCGCGCGCGAGTCGACCTCGGTGCGCAGGGCGACGGTGTTGACGAACATGCCGACGAGGTCGTCGAGTTCGCGGGCGCCGCGACCGGAGACCGGGGCGCCGATGGTGATGTCCGCGCTGCCGGATTGCTTGGCCAGCAGCACCGCCATGGCGCTGTGGACCACGGTGAACAGGGTGGTTCCGTTGGTGCGGGCCACCTCGTCGAGTCTGCGGGTGAGCGCGGTGTCGATACCGAATTCGACGGTGGCACCACGCATCACACGGCGGGCGGCGCGTGGCCGGTCCGTCGGCAGGGCGAGCAGTTCGGGTGCGCCTGCGAGTTCGCGGGTCCAATAGGCCAGTTGCTCGGTGAGCACGCTGTCGGGGTCTGTTTCGGAACCGAGCAGGTCGCGCTGCCAGGTGCTGAAGTCGCCGTACTGGATTTCCAGTGGGGCCCAGCCGGGTTCGCGACCGCTGGTGCGATCTACGTAGGCGCGCACCAGGTCTCGGGTGAGCGGGTCGATCGAGTAGCCGTCGGCGCTGATGTGATGCACCACGACGACGAGGACATGATCGTTGTCGCCGAGGCGGTACAGGGCGACGCGGATCGGGGGTGCGGCGGTGATGTCGAAGGGCTGGGCGACCAGGGCCGCGATGCGGGTTTCGACGTCGGTGGGCGCGACCGGGATGGGGGTGAGGTCGACGGCGGCCGACCAGGCGGGCATCACCTGCTGGATCGGTCCGGCCGCGGTGTCCGGGTAGCGGGTGCGCAGGGTGTCGTGGCGGGCAAGGAGATCGGCGACGGCCGCCTGCAGGGCGGGTAGGTCCAGGTCGCCGGTCAGTCGGATGGCGGCCGGGATGTGGTAGGCCGAGGACTGCGGCGACAGCTGGTGCAGGACCCACATGCGCTGCTGCGCGGGCGAGAGCGCCGCCGGGCCTTCGCCGGTGCGCTTTGTCAGCGGCGGGCGGGCGGTCGTGCGGTCGGCGGTGGTGAGGTGTTCGGCCAGTGCGGCGACGGTCGGGGCGTCGAAGACCGCGGCGACCGGGACCTGGGCGCCGAGTGCGGCGCCGAGGCGGGCGGCCAGGCGGGTCGCCATCAGCGAGTTGCCGCCGAGTGCGAAGAAGTCGTCGTCGAGTCCTGCGGCCGAGCAGCCGATGACCTCGGTAAACGTTTGTGCCACAAGACGTTCGGTCTCGGTGACCGGCGCGCGGAACGCCGCTTCGGCGAACTCCGGTTCGGGCAGGTTGGCACGGTCGACCTTGCCGTTGGCGTTGAGGGGCAGCGCGTCGAGGACAACCAGGGCGGCGGGCACCATGTAGGCGGGCAGGTCGGCGGCGAGTTCGGCGCGCAGTCGGGCCGCGACGTTTTGTTCGTCGCCCGGGGCCAGGTCGGAGACCGCCGCGTAGGCGATCAACCGGGCACCGGCGCGTTCGTCAGTCTTGGCGACGGCGACGGCGGCGCGGACCCCGGCACAGCGCAGCAGGGCCGTTTCGACCTCGCCGAGTTCGATGCGGAAGCCACCGATCTTGACCTGGAAGTCGGCGCGTTCGAGGTATTCGAGGGTGCCGTCGGCTCGCCATCGCACGATGTCGCCGGTGCGGTACATCCGTGCGTTCTCACTGAACGGATCGGCGACGAAGCGGTCGGCGGTGAGGGCTCGGCGACCGTGATACCCACGGGCGAGTTGCGCGCCGGCCAGGTAGAGCTCACCGGCGACGCCGATCGGGACGGGATGGAGTCGGGCGTCGAGCACGTACAGCGCACTGTTCCAGGCGGGCGTGCCGATCGGGACCATGGGCGACGGGTCCTGTGCCACTTCGTATTCGGTGATCGAGACGGCGGCCTCGGTCGGTCCGTACAAGTTGTGCAGAACGGCATCGGTGCCGCTGGCGCGGAACTGGGTCGCCGTGGCGGCAGGCAGCGCTTCGCCGATAGCGAGGACGGCCCGCAGCGAGGACGGGAGCGCGGTTTCGCCGGCCAGGAGCATGCCGACCAGCGACGGCACCGCATGCAGGACGGTGACGCTGTGCCGAGTCATGGTGTCGCGCAGCCTGTCCGGGTCGCGCTCGTCGCCGGGGCGGGTGATGATCAGCGCGCCGCCGGAGGTGAGGGGTGACCAGAACTCCCAGACCGAGAGGTCGAAGGTGGCCGGAGTTTTCAGCAGCACGCGGTCACCGGTGGTCATGGTGAAGCGGTCGTGCAGCCATGCGAGCTGGTTGACGATCGCGGCATGCGGGACGGTGACGCCCTTGGGCCGGCCGGTGGAGCCGGAGGTGAAGATGATGTAAGCGGGGTGCTCGGGGCGCAGCGGGGTGATGCGATCGGCATCGGTCACCGGTTCCGACGAGACTCCCTGCAGTGCACGGTGATCCAGTTCGAAGACGGGAACGTCCACGGGAATCGGGAGGCCGTCGACGGCTGTGGTGAGTACGCACAGCGGTGCCGCGGTGGTGACGATGTAGGCGATGCGATCGGCCGGGTGATCGGGGTCGATCGGCACGTAGGCGCCGCCCGCGCGGACCACGGCGTGCATGGCGATGACGAGGTCGATCCCCCGTCGCATCGCCAGCACCACCGTGCGCTCCGGGCCGACACCTTCTGCGATCAGAAGGTGGGCGATGTGGTTGACCTGGGCGTCGAAAGTTGCGTAGTCCAGGGTTTCGCCGCTCGCGTCGTCAACCAGCGCGAGAGCATCGGGGGTTCGATTCGCCTGGCGGGCAACCAGTTCAGCGAGGTCGGTCCGCTGCACCGGGTGGGCGGTGTCGTTCCAGGTTTCCAGGAGCAGGGTGCGGTCGGTGCCGAGTAGGTCGAGGTCGCCGACGGCGGTATCCGGTGCGGCGGTGACGGATTCGAGAATTCGGCGGAAGGTGGCGGCGAAGCGTTCGGCCGTTTCGGTGTCGAAGAGGTCGGTGGCGTAGCCGAGGGCCATGTCGATTCCCGCCGGGGTGCCGTCGGCGCTGTAGTTGTCGAGAGCGAACAGGTGCAGGTCGAACTGGGCTACACCGGAATCGAATTCGATGCTCGAGACGGTCAGGCCGGGCAGTTCCAGCTGACCACGGTCGTGGTTCTGGAACGAGTAGCCGACCTGGAACAGGGGGTGACGGGCGGTGGACCGGGTCGGGTTGAGCACCTCTACGAGCCGCTCGAACGGGACGTCGGCATGCGAGAACGCGGCGATGTCGGCGGTGCGGGCGGTGGCGAGCAGGTCGGTGAACGGGGCGTCCCCTGCGACCGGGGTACGCAGGACCAGGGTGTTGACGAACATGCCGATGACCTCGTCGAGTTCGGCTTCGCCGCGGCCCGCGTTGGGGGTGCCGACGGCGATGTCGGCGGTGCCGGAGATCCGGGCCAGCAGGGCCGCGAAGGCCGCGTGCACCACCATGAACAGGGTGGCGCCGTTGCTGCGGCCGAGGGCCGTGAGTGCGGCGTGCAGGTCGGCGTCGAGGGTGAAGCTCACCTTGTCGCCGCGCAGGGTTTGGCGGGCCGGTCGCGGGCGGTCGGTCGGCAGGGCCAGCTGGTCGGGCAGTCCGGTCAGCTGGGCCTGCCAGTAGGTGAGTTGCTGGGCGGCAACGGATTCCGGCTCGGCCTCGTCGCCGAGGAGGTCGTGCTGCCACAGGGCGTAGTCGGCGAACTGCACGGCGGGGGGTGCCCAGCCGGGGGCGGTGTCGGCGAGTCTGGCGGTGTAGGCCCGCATCAGGTCGGCGACGAAGGGTGCGATGGAAGAACCGTCGGCCGCGATGTGGTGCAGGACGGCGGCGAGCACGAACTCGGTGTCGGCCACCTGGAACAGGCGCATGCGCACCGGGATCTCGGTGGTGACGTCGAAGGTGGTCTCGGCCAGTGCGCGGATCGCGCCGGGGAGTGCGGCTTCGCTGATCGCCACCGGCATGAGCGGCGCTACGGCCTCGGCGAGTGTCGGAGTCGCCTCGGACCGCGCCGCGTCGACGCCCACCCACGACGCCGCGGACAACATCGCTTCGGAGTCTGCCGGCGTCGACATCGCTTCGGCGTCCGTCACCGGGGACACAGTCGACATCGCTTCGGCGTCCGTCACCGGGGACACAGTCGACATCGCTTCGACGCCCGTCGATGGAGCCACCATCGACATCGCCTCGGCGGGATCGCGGATCACCTGCACGGGCGTGCCGTCGAGCTCCGGATACACCGTGCGCAGCGACTCGTGGCGCGCGATCACATCGCCCATCGCGGCCCGCAGCGCGTCGACCTCGAGCGCACCGCTCAGACGCAGCACGAACGGGATGTTGTAGGCCACCGACGCGCGGTCGAAGCGGTTGAGGAACCACATGCGCTGCTGGGCGGGCGACAGCGGAAGGAGTTCGGGGCGGGCACGGCCGACGAGTGCGGGCCGGTCGACCCGAGACTGGGCGTCGACAGCGGCGGCCAATTCGGTGACGCGCGGCGCCTCGAACAGGGTTCGCACACCGACGCGCCGATCCAGGGCGGCACCGATGCGCGCCACGGCCTTGGCTGCCAGCAGGGAGCTGCCGCCGAGGGCGAAGAAGTCGTCGTCGGCGCCGATCGGCTGGTCGTCGGCGCGGCCGAGGACCCCGGTGTAGACGTCGGCGATGATCTGCTCGGTGATGGTGGCGGGCTTGCGGTAGGCGGTGGTTTCGAAGACGGGCGCGGGCAGGGCCGCCCGGTCGAGTTTGCCGTTGACGGTGAGCGGGATGCGATCGACCAGTACAACGGCGGCCGGGAGCATGTGCTCGGGCAGGGTGCGTGCCAGTTCCTTGCGCAGGGCTGCGCTGTCGAACTCGGCGGCGTCGGTGACCAGGTAGGCCACGATGCGCGGTTCGTCGACGAGGTCGGTGCGGACCAGGACAGCGACCTCGCGCGGTGCGACCGAACTGCGCAGCAGGGCAGCCTCGATCTCGCCCAGTTCCACCCGGAATCCGCGGAGGTTGATCTGCTGGTCAGCGCGGCCCAGGTATTCGAGGTCGACTCCGGCGTGATCCGTCTGCGCAGCACCGCCGGCACCGCCGGTGCGAGCGTCGGCAATCGGGGCATCGACATCGGAAGCGAGGGCTGACGACAGAGCGGCCTCGGCCGCACCGAGTTCGAGGATCAAACGATCGGCGAGTTCCGCGTCGGCGTGTGCCGATGCGGGCACCTCGCCAGCACAGGGCGCCACCCAGCGAGCCAGGTCGCCCGAACGGTAGGCGAGCGATCCGGGCGGTCCGTAGGGGTCGGCGACGAAGCGGCTCGCAGTGAGATCGGGTCGGCCCAGGTAGCCGCGGGCCAGCTGCGGTCCGGAGACGTAGATTTCGCCGGGGACGCCGACCGGAACGGGGCGCAGACGCGAATCCAGCACGCGCACTGTGAGTCCCGCGATCGCGCCGCCGATCACGCTGGCGGAGCCGGTGTTCGGGGTGATCTCACGGTAGGAGACGTGGACGGTGGTTTCGGTGATGCCGTACATGTTCACCATGCGTGGCGAGTCCGGGTAGCGGGCGAACCAGCCGGCGAGACGCTGGGGTTCGAGGGCCTCGCCACCGAAGATCACTGTGCGCAAGGCGTATTCGGTCGGCGCGGGTGCGGCCAGGTCGGCGGCGATGAGCTGATAGAACGCCGAGGGCGTCTGGTTGAGGACGGTGACGCGTTCGGTGCGCAGGAGTTCGCGGAACTGTTCGGGCGAGCGGGAGGTGAAGTAGTCGACCAGGACCACCGAGCCGCCGTGGAGCAGGGCGCCCCACAATTCCCAGACCGAGAAATCGAAGGCGTAGGAGTGGAACATCGTCCACACGTCCGAGGGCCCGAAGTCGAAGTTATGCGCGGTGTTGTCCAGCAGTGCAACGACATTCGCGTGCGGCACGACGACACCCTTGGGGCGGCCGGTCGATCCCGAGGTGTAGATGACGTAGGCGGGGCAGGCGGGGACCAGCGGCGTACGTCGGTCCGCGTCGGTCAGTGGTTCGGCGGCGAAGTCGGCCAGGTTGGCCGCGGCGGGATCGATGACCGGTCCACCGAACCAGTCGTGCGCCAAGCCCGTGTCGTCGTTGGTGATGGCGCAGAGCGGACGGGCATCGTCGAGGACGTATTCGATGCGATCGGCGGGGTAGTTCGGGTCGATCGGCAGGTAGCCGCCACCGGCTTTCAGCACGGCGAGCAAGGCGACGGGCAGCTCCACGGTGCGCGGAAGTGCCACCGCTACCAGTGCTTCCGGTCCGACGCCCGCGGCGACGAGACGTCGGGCGAGGCGGTTGGACCAGACGTCGAGCTCACCGTAGGTGAGGGTCGCCTCGCCGGCCTTCACCGCGACGGCGTTCGGGTCGAGAGCGGCGACACGCGCGAACCGGTCCACCATGGTGTCGGCGGCAGCCACCGAGGCACCGGTCGACGACCATTCGTGCAGGGTGCGCTGCTGTTCTTCGGCGCTGAGCAGTTGGATGTCGCCGACCACGACGGTCGGGTCGGCGACGACGGCGGCCAGCACCTGGGTGAACCGGCGGGCCAGCACCGCGACGCTGCCCTCGTCGAACAAGTCTGTGGCGTACGCGATTTCGATCGCCATGCCGTTGGCGCGTCCGTCGATGTCGTCGGATTCCCCGACGGTGAACTGCAGATCGAACTTCGCCACGGCGGCGTCGACATCGACCGGCTCGACGCGCAGACCCGCGGCCTCCAGCGGGGGAACGGTGAAGTTCTGCAGCACCAGTGCCACCTGGAACAGGGGGTGGCGGTTGCGGGCGCGCGCCGGATCGACGACGTCGACGACCTGCTCGAACGGGATATCGGCGTGCGAGAGGGCATCGAGGTCGCCCGCGCGGACGGCGTCGAGGGTGGTTTCGAATTCGGCGCGCGGGTCGATCTGGGTGCGCAGGACCAGGGTGTTGACGAACATGCCGATCACCCCGTCGAGGGCGGCCTCGCCGCGACCGGCGACCGGGGTGCCGATGGCGATATCGCTGCCACCGGACAGGCGGGCCAGCAGCACCGCGAGGGCCGCGTGCACGGTGCTGAACAGGGTGGCCTCGTGCTTGCGGGCCAGCTCGCGCAGTTCGCTGTGCAGGTCGGAGTCGATGTGGAAGCGATGGGTCGCGCCGCGGTAGGTGGACTCGGCCGGGCGGGGACGGTCGGTGGGGAGTTCGAGCTGCTCGGGCACACCCGCGAGAGCACGGCGCCAGAAGGACTGCTGGACGTGCGCGAGCGAGGTGGGATCGGTGATGTCACCGAGGATTTCGTGCTGCCAGAGGGCGTAGTCGGCGTACTGGATCGGCAGCGGCGCCCAGGCGGGGGCGGAGCCGGTGCGCCGGGCCGTGTAGGCGGACATGAGGTCGGCGGCCAGCGGGCCGAGGGAGAAGCCGTCGGCGGCGATGTGGTGGATCACCAGGACGAGCACATGGTGACCGTCGACCGCGAAAAGGTTCGCGCGGACCGGGATTTCGGCGGTGAGGTCGAACCGGACCGCGGCGCACTCGAGGAGGCGCGCGGAGAGGTCGGCTGCGGCGACGCTTTCGGCGCGCAGGGTGATGTCGGTGGCGTCGCTGATCTGTTGGACCGGGGTCGCCCACGCTGAGCGGACATTCTTTGCCGCATCGGTCGAATTTTCGACCGTTTCGTGGATTTGTGGGCGCTCAGCGCGGTGCTCCGCAACCTCCGGATAACTCGTGCGCAACGTCTCGTGCCTGCCGATCACGTCGGCGAGCGCCGCTTCCAGGGCGTCGACATCGAGGTCGCCGACGAGGCGCAGCGCGACGGGGATGTTGTCGACCGCATCGCCGACACCGTCGACGTCGGCCAGGTAGCGGTTGAGGAACCACATCCGGCGCTGGGCGGCCGAGAGCGGAATCTGCTGCGGGCGTTCGCGAGTGGTGAGTTCGAGGCGCGCGCCGGTGCCGCGCAGGGCGGTGCAGCGGTCGGCCAGCTTCGCCACCGACGGTGCGTCGAACAGCAGGCGGACCGGGATCTGGGTGTCGAGGGCGGCGCCGAGCCGGGCCGCGACCTGGGTGGCGTTGAGGGAGTTGCCGCCGAGGGCGAAGAAGTCGTCGTCGAGGCCGACTTCGCGGTCGGCGGGGAACCCGAGCACCGTGGCGAAAGTGGCCGCGACGATGCGTTCGACCTCGGTGGACGGCGTGCGGAAGACCGCGGCCTCGAAACTCGGTGCGGGAAGCGACTTTCGGTCGAGCTTGCCGGAGGAGTTGAGCGGGAACTCGTCGAGGACCACGAAGGCCGCGGGGACCATGTAGGCGGGGAGGGTGTCCGAGAGCGCGGACTTCAGGGCATCGACGTCGACGTGCTGTGCCGCGACGAGATACGCGACCAGGATGTCGTCGCGGACGAGGACCGCGGCCTGGGTGACCTGCGGCAGTGCGGAGAGGACGGCTTCGATCTCGCCGAGTTCGATCCGCAGACCGCGTAGCTTGACCTGGAAGTCGGTGCGGCCCAGGTACTCCAGTTCGCCGGTCTTCGTCCAGGTGACGAGGTCGCCGGTGCGGTACATCCGCTCACCGGGGGTGAAGGGGTTGGCGACGAAGCGGTCCTGCGTCAGGTCGACGCGACCCGCGTAGCCGCGCGCGAGTTGGTCACCCGCCAGGTACAACTCGCCGGGAACGCCGACGGGGACGGGGCGCAGGCGGCTGCCGAGGACGTACACCTGGGTGTTGTGCACAGGTGCGCCGATGGGGACCGAGATCGTGTCGGCGTCGGTGACCTCGTGGAAGGTCACGTCGACCGCGGCCTCGGTGGGGCCGTACAAGTTGTGCACAGTCGTACCGGTGAGCTGACGCAGCAACTGTGCCGGCGCGGGCGGCAGTGCCTCGCCCGAGGCGAACACCATGCGCAGCGAGGCGGCTGAGCCCGCGTCGAGGCGGCCGGGGGCGATCGCGCGGGCGTCGTCGAGTGCGGCGACGAAGACCGCGAGCATCGACGGGACGAAGTGGGCGACGGTGATCTGCTCGGCGTCGATCAGCCGGCTGAGGTAGGCGGGGTCGCGGTGGCCCTCGGGGTGGGCGAGGACGAGGCGGGCGCCGATCTGCAAGGGCCAGAAGAACTCCCACACCGACACGTCGAAGGTGGCGGGGGTCTTCTGCAGGACGGTGTCGTCAGGGGTGAGGCGGTAGGCGTCCTGCATCCACACCAGGCGGTTGACGATGGCGGCGTGGGAGACGACGACGCCCTTGGGCTTGCCGGTGGAGCCGGAGGTGAAGATCAGGTAGGCCGCGTTGCCGGGGGTGAGGGTGGCGAGGCGGTCGGCGTCGGTGATCGGCTCGGGCGAGTAGTCGGTGGTGTCGAGGTGTTCGAGGTCGAGAATCGCGGGAGAGTGCGTTCCGGCGGCCTCGCCCACCGCGGAGAGATCGAGGTCGTCGATCGCGCGGGTCAGGACGCAGACGGGGTCGGCGGCGGCGATGACCTGCGCGGTGCGCTCGGCCGGGTGGTCGGGGTCCAGTGGCACGTAGGCGCCGCCCGCGGCGATGACCGCGTACATGGCGATGACCAGGTCGGTGGATCGGCGCATACCGAGGGCGACGGTGCGTTCGGGGCCGACGCCGATCGAGATCAGCAGACGGGCAAGGCGATTCACCTTCACCGCGAGCTCGCCGTAGGACAGCACGCCCGCACAGCACGCTACGAAGTCGTCATCGGCCGACGACCGATCCTGCGCCACATCGAGACTCGTCGTGAACTGGTGTTCGGTCGGTACCTGGGTCCGCGCCACTGTGTTACTCGACGGCCCGGCCGACAAGTCGACTCCGAAGCTCAACGCGGGTGCGTCGGGGGTGCGCTCGGCCTGCGCGCTGAACAACGAGGCCAGCGTCAGGTGCTCGGGCACTGGGTACGCGGTGGCGTTCCAGGTGTCGAGCAGGCGGGTGCGCTCCGCGGTGTCGAGGAGGACGATGTCGCCGATCACGACGCTGGGATCGGCGGTCACCGTATCCAGCATCCGCAGGAAGCGGGTGCCGAAATCTGTGATGGTCTGCGCGTCGAAGAGGTCGGTCGCGTACTCGAAGCGGGCGAGCAGGCCGTCGGTGGTTTCGCGCAGGGTCAGGTGCAGGTCGAATTTGGCTGTGTGGGTGTCGATCTCGATTTCCGAGGCGGTCAGGCCCGCGAGTTCGAGTTCGGTTCTGGAGTTGTTCTGGAAGTCGAGCATCACCTGGAACAGCGGATGCCTGGCGGTCGAACGGTCGGGGTTGAGCACCTCGACGAGGCGGTCGAAGGTGACCTCGGTGTTGGCGAGCGCGCGCAGGTCGGCTGCGCGGACGGTGTCGAGGAGTTCCCGGAAGGTGGCCTCGGGGCGGATTCGGGTGCGCAACACGAGGGTGTTGACGAACATGCCGACCAGGTCGTCGAGCGCCTGGTCGCCGCGACCGGCGACAGGAGTGCCGATCGAGATGTCCTGCTGGCCCGACAGTTTGGTGAGTGTGGCCGCGAATGCGGTGTGCAGCACCATGAACAGCGACGCGTTGGCTTCGGTGCCGATGACGCGCAGTCGTTCGGCGATGGTGGCGGGGATCGTGAACGCCTGGCGCGCACCGCGACCCGATGCGACAGCGGGACGGGGGCGGTCGCTCGGCAGTGACAGCAGGTCGGGCAGGTCGGCCAGTTCCGTTGTCCAGAAGTCGATCTGGCGGGAAAGGGCGGAATCGGCATCGTCCTCGGCACCGAGGGCCGCACGCTGCCAGAGGGCGAAGTCGGCGTACTGGACCGGCAGTGGCGTCCACTGGGGTTCGGCGCCTGCCCGGTGGGCGGCGTAGGCGACCATCACGTCGCGGGTGAGCGGGGCGACCGACCAACCGTCGGCGGCGATGTGGTGCAGCACGAGGACGAGGACGTGCTCGTCGGTGGCGGTGTGCAGCAGGTGCAGGCGGACGGGGGGTTCGGTGTCCACCGCGAACGGCACGGCGGCCAGCGCGCGGATTCGCGTGTCGAGGTCGGCCGGGGCGATCGCGTGCGGTTCGAGGGTGATCGTCAGCTGGTCGGCGGCGAGTACCTGCTGGAACGGGATGCCGTCGACGGCGGGATAGCGGGTGCGCAAGGCCTCGTGCCTGGTGAAGACGGCAGCGACGGCCGCGTTCATGGCGGCGTAGTCGATGGTGCCGGTCAGGCGGATGGCGGCGGCGATATTGTCGGCGACCGATTCGGCGTCGAACTGGTTCAGGAACCACATGCGCTGCTGGGCGTAGGAGAGCGGAATCTGTTGCGGGCGTTCGCCTGCCACCAGCGCCGGGCGCACGGCGACGGCCGTCTCGGAGCCGAGCAGGGCGGCGAGGGCGGTGACGGTCGGTGCTTCGAACAGTGTCTTCAGCGAGACCGTGCGACCGAGCGCGGTGCCAAGGCGCGACACCACCTGGGTCGCGACGAGGGAGTTGCCGCCGAGGGCGAAGAAGTCGTCGTCGGCGCTGACCTGTTCGACCCCGAGCACCTCGCCGAACACCTGGGCCACCACCGACTCGGTGCCGACAGCAGGCGCGCGGAAGGAGCGGGCGGCGAACACCGGCTCCGGTAGCGCCCTGCGGTCGAGCTTGCCGTTCGGAGTGAGCGGCAGTTCGTCGATCACCACGAACGCGGACGGCACCATGTGCGCGGCGAGGGTGCCACGCAGAGCCGTGGCGAGCGCGTCGACGTCGATCTCGTCAGCCGGCGCGCACCGAGCCGCACGAGCCCCGTCGGCCGGACCGGCTGGCGCTTCGAGGCCTCCGACCACGGTGACGGCTGGCTCGCCCGCGCCGCGCTCCTGGGGGACCATGTCGGCATCGGCGCCCCGAACGGCTACCGCCGGATCTGCCTGCTGGACGGCGGACGTCTGCGGCTGCGCCTGTGGGACAAGGTAGGCGACGAGTTGGTCGCCGCGGTGGGCGTCGGCGCGGACCAGGACGACGGCCTGGCGGACCGAGGGCTGGGCGAGCAGCGCGGATTCGATCTCGCCGAGTTCGATGCGGAAGCCGCGAAGTTTGACCTGGTCGTCGTTGCGGCCCAGGTATTCGAGGGTGCTTTCGGGGGTCCAGCGGACCAGGTCGCCGGTACGGTACATGCGCTCGGACGGGGTCCAGGGGCAGGCGATGAAACGGGCGGCGGTGAGGGCGGCGCGGGAGCGGTAGCCGCGGGCCACCTGGGCGCCCGCGACGTAGAGCTCACCTGCGACGCCGACGGGGACCGGCTGCAGACGCGCGTCGAGTACCCACTGGGTGATGCCGCGCAGCGGGGTGCCGAGGGTCAGCGGGGAGTCGGCGGCGAGGGGGGCGCTGATATTGGTGGCGACCGTGGTTTCGGACGGGCCGTAGGCGTTCACGAACACGCGCGGGACGGGACCCGCGGTCCAGCGGGCGATGAGGTCGGGCGGGCAGGCTTCGCCGCCGACCATCACCATGCGCAGGGTGTCGAGCGGGGCGGGGTCGAGCACGGCGAGGCCGGACGGGGTCATCAGAGCGTGTGTGACGCGCTGCTCCGACAGTAGTTGCGCCAGTTCGTCTCCCACGTGACGTCCGGGCGGGGCGATCACCAGGGTGGCGGCGGAGTTCACGGCGAGCAGGAATTCCATCACCGAGATGTCGAAGGACGGCGAGCCGACCTGCAGGACGCGGGCGTCGGCGGTGCCGAACATGCGCGCGGTTTCCTCGGCCGCGAAACCGGCGATACCCGCCTGGGTGACCAGCACACCCTTGGGCAGACCGGTGGAGCCGGAGGTGTAGATGACGTAGGCCAGGTGCTGGGCGCGCAGGGGGCGGACGCGATCGAGTTCGGTGACGGGATCGCCGGAACGCCAGGCGCATTCGGCCATCAGCTTCAGTTCGTCGAGGACCAGCCAGTCGATCGGACCGGGCAGCGCCGACCGCGACTCGGACACTGTAAGACCAAGTCGCGCACCGGAATCGGTCACCATATGGGTGATCCGATCGAGTGGGTAGCTCGGGTCGACCGGCAACCAGGCGGCACCGGATTTGGCGATCGCCCACACCGCGAGGACCGACTCGATCGAGCGTGGGATACCGACGGCGATCACGTCGTCGGGGCCGACACCGCTGTCGATGAGGACCCTGGCCAGGCGTGACGACGCCCGGTCGAGTTCGCGATAGGTGAGGGTGCGGTCACCGTCGGTGACGGCATCGCGATCGCGGCCCGCGCCAACGGCGTCGGCCAGCAGGTCGGGGAGCAGACCGGTGGCGGTGACCGGTACTCCGCGCATGGTGGTGAGGTGGGAGAGTTCGGGTGCCGACAGCAGCGGCAGATCGCCGACCGCGGTGCCGGGGGTGGCGACCGCAGCGGACAGCAATCGCACGAAACGCGCACCGAGCGTGTGCATCTCGGGCTCGTCGAACAGGTCGGTGGCGTAGAGGGTGACGGCTTCGATGCCCGCGGGTTCGCCTGCGGGACCGCGGCGTTCGGCGAGGGTGAGCTGCAGGTCGAACTTGGTGATGTCGAGTTCGATCTCGTGCACGGTGACCGGCGAACCGGCCAGGTCGAAGGTGGTGTCGAGGACGGCCTGGAAGTTCAGCGCCACCTGGAACAGCGGGTGACGCGACTGCGAGCGGGCCGGGTTCACGACGTCGACCAGGCGATCGAAGGGGACGGTGGCGTGAGCGAAGGCGGCCAGGTCGGTTTCGCGGGTGTGCTCGAGGGCGGCGGTGAAGCTCGCGGCGGGGTCGACCTCGGTGCGCAGGACCAAGGTGTTGACGAACATGCCGATCAGGTCGTCGATGGCGCGGTCGCCGCGGCCCGCGACACCGGTGCCGATCGCGATGTCGGTGCTGCCGGACAGGCGCGCCAGCAGCACGGCCAGCGCGGTGTGCACAACCATGAACAGGGAGGCGCCTGCCTGCTGGGCCAGGTCGGCGAGGCGGCGGTGCAGGTCGGCGTCGATGGTGAAGGTGGTGCGGGCGCCGCGCATGCTCGGTTCGATCGGGCGCGGGCGGGCCGAGGGCAGTTCGAGCTGGTCGGGCAGATCCGCCAGAGTGCGCTTCCAGAAGGTGATTTCGCGCGATGCCAGGGATTGCGGGTCTGCTTCGGCGCCGAGGAGTTCGCGCTGCCACAGGGCGTAGTCGGCGTAGTGCACGCTCAGCGGCGACCAATCCGGCTCGACGCCGTCGGTGGCGGCGCGATAGGCGGAAAGTACGTCGCGCACCAGAACCTGCAGCGAAACACCGTCTGCCGCAATGTGATGCAGCACGACAGCGAGCACGCACTCCCCCGCCGAATCCGTAGCGAGCTCAGCCTCCGGATCTACGAGGAGGATTCGTGCGCGGAAAGGGGCTTCACGTTCGAGATCGAAACCGGCGCAAGCGAATCGGGTGAGTTCGGCGTCGAGGTCGGCGGCCGACACTGCGGTCGGGTCGCCGATGCGGACCAGGCCTGCGTCGCGGATGACCTGCTCGGCGACCTCGCCGCCGGGGGCGTCTACGGCGGGGAACACGGTGCGCAGGGCTTCGTGCCGGTCGACAACCGCATGGAGGGCAGCGACCAGGGCGGGTAGGTCGGTGTCACGCAGGCGGATGACGAACGGCATGTTGTAGCCGGGGGCCGAGGGGTCGAAACGGTTGAGGAACCAGATACGTTGCTGCGCAGGGGAAAGCGGGATCAGCGCGGGGCGCGGGCGAGCGGTGAGGACCGGGAGGCGGTCCGAGACACCGGTGTCGTCGCGCTCGGTGATGACGGCGGCGAGGCGGGCGACGGTGGTCGCGCCGAACAGGTCGCGCACGGTCAGGCGGCAGTCGAGATCGGCGCCGAGGCGGGCGGCTACCTGGGTGGCGACCAGGCTGTTGCCGCCCAGGGCGAAGAAGTCGTCGTCGCGGCCGACGCGGTCACGGCCGAGCACCTCGCCGAACACCATGGCCACCGCCTGCTCCACCGGACCGACGGGCTCGGCGTAGGTGACGACGGTGCGGACCGGGGCGGGCAGCGCCTTGCGGTCCAGCTTGCCCGAGGCATTCACCGGCAGCGCCTCGAGCAGCACGAAGGCGGCGGGCACCATGTAGGCGGGCAGGGCGCGCAGGGCGGTCTCGCGCAGATCGTCGATCGCGACCGTGCCCGGCTCGGCTTCCACCACATAGGCGACCAACTGTTCGCCGACACCCGCGTCGTCGCGGACCACGACCACCGCGCGGGCCACCGAGTCGACGCTGTCGAGGACCGCCTCGATCTCGCCGAGCTCGATCCGCAGACCACGCAGCTTCACCTGAAAGTCGGTGCGGCCCAGGTATTCCAGCTCACCGTTGGTGGTCCAGCGGACCAGGTCGCCGGTGCGATACATCCGCTCGCCGGGCGCCGGGCTCGGTGTACTACGACCGGACACCGACCCCTGATCGCGCGAAACGGCGCCGACTCGCCGGTCGGACACGTGCTGATCGGCGTCGATCACGGCAGGTCCTGGAGCGGCGACGAAACGGGCTGCGGTGAGTTCGGCACGGCCCACGTAACCCCGGGCGAGCTGTACCCCCGACAGATACAGCTCACCCGGAGCCCCGACCGGTACAGGCCGCAGCCGCGAGTCGAGAACATGGAGCCGGGTGTTGAACACCGGCGCGCCGATCGGCACCGTGACCCGGTCGGCGTCGAGCACCTCGTGGAAGGTGACGTCGACGGCGGCCTCGGTCGGGCCGTAGAGATTGTGCAGTCGCGCACCCGTGAGCAGCCGCAGCCGCTGAGCCGGTGCGGCGGGCAGCGCCTCGCCGGAGGCGAAGACCAGGCGCAGCGAGGTGCGCTCGGCGATTACCTGCTGTGCCAGAAAGACTTCGAGCATCGACGGCACGAAATGTGCGACGGTGACGCCGTATTCGGTGATCACCCGGCGCAGGTACGCGGGATCACGGTGGCCGTCGGGCTCCGCGAGCAGCAGGGTGGCGCCGATCTGCAAGGGCCAGAAGAACTCCCACACCGAGACGTCGAAGGTCATCGGGGTCTTCTGCAGCACCACATCGACACCGTGCAGGCGGTAGGTCTGCTGCATCCAGACGAGACGGTTCACGATCGCGGCGTGCTCGACCGCGACGCCCTTGGGCAGGCCGGTGGAACCGGAGGTGAAGATGACGTAGGCGGGGTGACCGGGGCGCAGCGGTGCGGTGCGGTCGGCGTCGGTGAGCGGGGCGTCGTCGTAGTCGCTCAGGTCGAGGGCGTCGACGGCCAGCACCGGCAGCCCGTCGACCGGCGAACCGTCGCGGGTGGTGGTGAGCACGGCGGCCGGGGCGGCGGTGGCGAGGATATGGGCGATGCGGTCGGCCGGGTGATCGGGGTCGATCGGCACGTACGCGGCGCCCGCGGTGAGCACCGCGTACATCGCGACCACGAGCTCCGGCGAACGCCGAATGCTCAGCGCCACCAGCGATTCCGGGCCGATACCGTCTTCGCGCAGGCGGCGGGCAAGTCGGTTGACGCGCTGGGCCAGCTCGCGATAGGTCAGGGTTGTGCCATCGAAGTTCGCAGAGTCGGCGTCACGAGCCGCGTCGGTCCGGGATGCGATCGCGTCACCCGATCGCGCGGTGTCAGCTGCATTCGATGTCGCAGCGTCGCCGGGACGCTGTGTTGCGTCGGCGTTCAGAGACGTCGCCATGCGCACGGCCACATCGTCCGGGGTGCGCGCGACCTGAGCCTCGAACATCGCGGGCAAGGTCGCGATCGGCACCGCACGCTCGGCCAGCGCGGCGTCCACGTCGAACCGGGTGGAGTTCCAGATTCGCGTGCTGACCTGCAGTTCCAGCTCGGTCGCTACCTCGATCGCGCTCAGCGGGGTGCCGAGGTCGGCGGCGGCGAGGCGCTCGAGGAAACCGAGGAAACGGGCGTGGTGCCTGGCCAGGGTGTCGGCGTCGTAGAGGTTCGGGTTGGCCTCGAAGTCGACGTGCACGCGGTCGCGGTCGCCGTAGTAGACGTTGAGGCTGAGGTCCTCGATCGGGCCGGTGGACAGCACCCGGTAGCGGCCGGTCGTGGTGCCGAGGGTGAGGTCGCTGCGGAAGAGCATGAAGTTGGCGAGCGGGCCGAACAGGGCGCGCCGGGCGGGGCGGCCGTCGTCGGAGGCGTCGCGGCGGATGTCCTCGGCCCGGTAGCGCTGGTGACGCAGCGCGCCCGCCACCTCGACCCGTGCGGCGCGCAGCAGCTCACCCCAGGTGGCGGCCGAACCCGCCGCGCCCGTGGGCAGACGCAGCGGCACGATATTGGACAGCATGCCCGCCGAGCGACGCATCACCGCGGTGGTGCGGGCGGTGACGGGCAGGCTGAGCACCGCGTCCGGGCGGTCGGTGAGGCGGCCGAGGTAGGCGGCGAAGGCGGCGAGCAGCACCGCGGAGATCGCCGAATCATCGCTGGCGGCAATGGTTTCCAGCCGGTCGACCAGCTTCTCCGACAGGCGTCCGCCGGTCACCAGGTTGATCGCCGAGCGCGGCGCGGTGCGGGCGTCGAGCGCGGTGGGGCTGTCCAGGCCCGCGATGCGCTGGGCCCAGTGGTCGCGATCGCCGATGAAACGGGTGCTCTCTCGGTACCGCTGCTCGCCTTCGACCAGCGCGGACAGCTCGCCCGGCATCACCTCGCGGGCCTGGGTGCCGAGCATCCGCGCGGTGTAGAGCTCGGCGATGCGCTGGGAATTGGTGAACGCGCCGTAGCCGTCGAGCACGATGTGATGGCCGCGCAAGTACCAGAACCAGCGCGTTTCGCCGACGCGCAGTACCGCGCCGGCCACCAGCCGGTCGGTGAGCAGGTCGATGGGAGCGCCGAATTCCGCGCGCATCCATTCCTGAGCGGCGGCGACGGGGTCGTCGTGGTGGCGCAGATCGATCAGCGGCAGCTCACGCTCGACTCCGATGGTGTGGTCGACGTACTGATGCGGGACACCGTCGGACTCGCCGATGCGCACCAGCGGTGAACCGTAGGCATGTGCGGCTTCGGCCGAAACCTCTTGCAGCACATCGGCATCCAGCTCGCCGTCGATATCGACGTACTGGGCGATGGTGATCGGGACGTCGGGGTCGAGCAGCTGCGCGTACCAGACACCCAGCTGGGCCGGGGTCAGCGGAAACGGCAGACCATCGACCTGCGCCTCCTGTGGTCGCGCGCTGTACCCACCCAACTCCGTACCGTGCACCAGAGCCTCCTCGAATCGCGAAAGAACAGCTCGAACCTTTTTCGGGCAACACGAATACACCTCGTGAACCGCAAGATTCGATATGAACGCGGTGGGCGTGACGCCACACTCGCGCAAGATCCCCGACAGATCATGTGAACGAGATCGGCGAGCTCTGCTCGCCGAAGCAGACAGACGTTGCGTCCGTCGCGGGTGCCTAGCTGTTGATCGTTCCTCCAACGGCCGTGTCAGTTACATCACATGGTTGCCTGTCCATGCAGTGCCGACAGTAGGCGCTCAGTTAATAAAAAGAAACTTTTTCCGCTAAAAAAATCGGTCGACTGTCCAGCAGATACCGGTCAGTAGGCATGACCTGGGCCTGAGTGTGGGCTCCAACATATCGGTGATTCCTATGTGAGCCACCACACCTTCAGATCCGGAGACTATGAGCCGAAACGTTGCATCTGCGTTGCATCGGCGCCGATGCGGCGATCGAGCACCCGGATCTTGGCTTCTATCTGCGCATACAGCGGTGAATCACGATCTATGGTGGCCCGATATGCAGCCCACGCGGCGGCGTCGTCGCGCCCTTCCGCGCAGGAGGTCCAGCGGCGCAGCACGGCGACGTCGGGCGCGGCGAGCACGGCGGTGCGCAATCGCACCCGGAGCTCGTCACGGATGTCGCAGATGCCCGGCGCCGAGGACCTCGGCAGCACCGGTCCCGCGTACAAGCGCAATGCGGATTCGATATCACCGGAGTCGAGCGCGGCCCGCAAGGCCTCCACATCGGTTGCGACATGCACGCGCAGACGGTAGGGACGCGAACCGACCACCGAGGCGCCGATCACCGAACGCAACCGCGACATCGCGGCGCGGATCGTGCCGTTGTCGAGATCGGTGTCGTCGAGCAGCAGCGCCAGATGATCGGCGCCGAGACCTTCGGGATGCTCGGTGAGCAAGAGCAGGATCTCGGCGTGACGCTGCGACAGCGACACCCGCTCCCCCGCGATGCTCAGCTGCGGTTGACCGAGACCGAGGACGTCGAGGCCGAGCCTGGCCGGTTCGGTGTCGTCGCGATTCGCCGGCGCCGGGGTGCCGTGTCCGGCGCGCATCGCCCGCAGCACCAGGTCCATCTCAGCGGCGGTCGCGGCCGCTTTGACCAGGGCGAGGATTTCCGGCTTGGCCACCCGCATCCCGCCGGCAATCATCAAGACGCCGATCAGCCGCCCGTCCGGCTCGTGCACGGGGGCCGCGGCACCGGTGATCTGGTGCATGCGATGCAGAAAATGTTCGGGTCCGTGGATCCAGGTGGCGCGGCCGGTGCGCACGACAAGGCCCACGGCGTTGGTACCGATGCGGCGCTCGCTGAGATCGTCGCCCTCGCGCACGCCGATCTCGGCGGCGGCGGCGACCTGTTCGGGATGGCCGTGCACCGAGAGCACCCGACCGAACTGATCGGCCACGGTCACGATCAATCCGGCCTGCGACGCGTCCTGGACCAGCAGTTTGTCGATCAGCGGCATGAGCGCGGCGATCGGATGGGCGTCGCGATAACGCTCCAGATCGGCGCCACGCAACCCGCGACCGTCGATGACGTCCGTCGGATCGACACCGCCGCGCACACTGCGCAGCCATGATTCGAGGACGAGCGGACGTAGTAGACCGGCCAGCTGGGTCAGCTGTTCCCCACCGGCACTGAGATATCCATGGGCCTGTGCGGCATAGGCTTCCAGAGCACCGAGCTGTGCGCCCGACTCCGATGCCTGCCGTGGGGGCCTCCCACCTGCAAGATTGCTGACCATTTGCCTTTCTTTCCCGCTACAAACTGTACCGGGCACTTATCGGGCAAAACGCCAGAAGTCGGGGTTTGTCCCGCAGGTCACATCGTGGTATCGAATGTCACTTCGTCACATGACCATGTAGTCGGCTATGTGTGCGGCCACCATCACCGTGGTGGCCTGTGGGCCGCGGCGCAGCGGGACGGGGACGATCGACAGATCGGCGACCGCCAGTGCTTCGATGCCGTGGACAGTGCCGTGCTCGTCGACCACCGCTCGATCGTCGTCGGGTCGGCCCATGCGGCAGGTGCCGGAAAGGTGTTGGGAGGTGCCCAGGTGTGCGTGGAGCCAGGGGTCGTCGGCGGGGCCGATTCGTCGGCCCAGGAGGTCGGCGGTGAGGGCTACTCCCTCGCGCAGGCGAGCGCGGTCCAGCTCGCTGCGGAGATAGTGCTGATCGACGTGCGCGGGGACGGATGGGTCCGCCGAGCGCAGCGTCAGCTCGCCGGATGATTCGGGGTGCATCAGTGCGACTCCGATTCGGCGCTGGCCCGGGGTGAATTTCTGGGTGTACGGGCGTAGTTCGAGGTCGTCGATTTCGAGGACGTATTCGAGTGGGACAGCGGGCTCGTCGGGCTTGCCGTCGGGGAATTCGACGCCGATCTCGGGGTGATCGGTGCACCACCGGCCCACCGGAGCGGGCTGCACGACCGGCACGCCGAGCGAGCGCAGCAGTGGTTCGGGACCGATCCCCGATCTGATCAACAGCGCCGCCGACTCGATCGCGCCCGCGCACAACACTGTTCGATCGGCATAGGTTCGCCCCCGCTCGCGACCGCGCGCCCACTCCACACCGATCACCCGGGGACCGCGCAGAAGCAGTCGAGTCACCATGGTGTCGGCGGTGACTGTCAGGTTGGGTCGTTCGAGTGCGGGATAGAGGTGGGTTATCGCGGGTCCGGCTCGTAGACCTTGCGAGACCGCCAACGGTACTCGACCGAATCCGACCTCAGCGGCACCTGCGTTGAGGTCCGGAATTTCGGTCAATCCTGCCGCTGCGCAACGTTCAGCGAAGTCGGCACTGAACTGGGCGGGGTCGTCGGTGCGCGAGATCGGGATCGGGCCGTGGGACCCGTGCCGAGCAGCCGTGCCGAAATCGTGGTCGTTTTCCAGATCGCAGAACACGGGTAGGACCGAGTCGAACGACCAGCGCGGGCCTGCCACGGCACTCCACGCGGCGAAGTCGGTGGCGGGTGGGCGAATGAAGTAACTGCCGTTGATCGCACCGGAGCCACCGATCAGCTTGCCGCGCAACAGGTTTCCCGGATATCGCCAGACCACCTCGGACGCGGGACCGATGGGGAGGTGGCCCGGGTCGAGCAGTTCGGCGGGCAGGTCAGCGGCGGTCGGCCAGACCGGACCCGCTTCGAACACCCGCACCGAACGCGCCGGATCCGCGCTGAGCCGAGCGGCGAGGACACAACCCGCCGACCCGGCTCCGACGATGAGAGCGTTCGTCACGCAACAGGATTCAGCGCGGGGGCATGCTCGGTTTGAGGGCTTCGAAGCTGCGGGCTCGGAGGACGCCGAGCCACAGGCCCGTTCCGTAGGCCACGTCGTCGAGGCGTTTGTAGGCGACGTAGCGCAGGGGGTCGAGCCCGCCCGAATCGCGGTGGGTGAACCAGTCGGCGAGGCCGTCCGCGAGTGCCATCGTGATGGCGATCTTGCGGATTCGGCTCGACGCGATGACCGCCAGTAGCGTCACCGGCCAATAGTCGCGACACATGGCCGAGGCCAGGCGCCACATGCCGGCGAAATAGCCGCGGGCCAGGTAGACCGCCGCGATTCTGGTCGGATTGTCGAGTTCGGTGAAGACCCGGCGCAGGCGGACGAGGGCGGTGGCGAGGGTGACGAGGCCGCCGAGCAGTCCCCATTTCGACAGGGTCGCGAACAGCAGACTGGCCAGCACGGTCCAGGTCGGCACCGACAACGGCGAGACCAGGCCGGAATGGCGTTTGCCCAGCGGGGCGGCACCGGTGCCGTAGAACAGTTTTCGCCCGAACCAGGCGCGGAAGGCCACGCGGTGATCGTGGGCGACGTGCGCGGCGGGCTCGTAACGCAGCCGCCAGCCCGCGCGTTCGAGCCGCCAGCACAGGTCGACATCCTCGGCCACCTGCATGGATTCGTCGAATCCGCCCTCGCCGAGCAGCGCCGCGCGTCGAGCCAGCAGCGCCGCGCTCGGCACATACGACACGATGCCGCGCGCGTGCACCGCCGATTCGCGGCGGCCAAGATCGAGGGAGGACCTGGTGTGTTCGTAGCGGGCGAGCGCGTTGGATTCCTTGTCGAGCGCCACGATGCGCGGGGCGACCAGCGCGACCTGCGGATCGCTGAAATGTCCGAGCATGACCTCGAGCCATCCGCTGCGCGGCACCACATCGGAGTCCAGGAACGCGACGAAGCCCGTTGTCGCCGCCTTCAATCCGGCATTGCGCGCGGCGGCGGGGCCGAGTGGGCTCTCGTGGCGGATCACCGATACCTGACCACGACCGGATCGCGGCGGGATGCGGACCGGCTCGTCGGAACCGTCGTCGACGACGATCACATTGTGTCCGCGCAGCACCGCGAGCAGACGTAAGAGCCCGTCGGCGTTGTTGTAGAGCGGGATGACGACGGTGACGTCGTCGAGGGACGGTTCCAGCCGTGGGCGCGGGTTGGCCACGCCGGAATCGAGCAGTCGGCGCGCGACGATCGCCGACCTGGTGTCGGTCACCTCCAGGTATCCGTCGCCGATCAACTCGGCGGCCTCCGGGGCCAAGCGCAGCATCCGTGCGGGCGATCCTCCGATCAGGATCCGACCCCCGGAAAATGCGCGTACCCGTGGATCGATCCGTACCCCGAAGCCGTCGGGCAGACGATCATGGCGCATTCCTCGCATGCTATTCGCAGTTGGGCCTCCAGACATCATCACCCCAGAAAAAAGGACCAAAGTCTGCCTGAAATACGGCTGTGACCGGTTGCCGGACGTGTCAACAAGATCGGCAGCGCACTTCCGGCAACTAGAGCGGACTCTCGTTGCACGCCTTGGCCGGTGGCCGCTTCACCGTGAGCGGCAGCGACACTCTGGTCCGGCTGCGCACCGGACGCGAGTGGTCGGCGGCGGGGCGCGGAATGGTGCGTCCCGGTGCCGTCAACGCCGCTTCGCCGTAGCCCTGCACGCACTCCGGGTCGGGCCCGTTGGCGGGGAGGCCGGTGAAGAATTTCGCGGCCAAGCAGCCGCCGCGGCAGGAGTCGTAGTGCGAGCATTTCGTGCACGCGCCACCGTCGACGGGTTCGCGGAGTTCGGCGAAGAGCTGCGAGTCGGTCCAGACCGCGTCGAAACCGCCGTCAGCGACGATGTTTCCGGCCTTGAAGCGGTCGTGGATGGCGAAGGGGCAGGCGTAGACGTCGCCGACCGGGTCGACCAGGCAGACCACGCGACCCGCGCCGCACATGTTCAAACCCGGTAGGGCCGAGCCGAATGCGGACAGGTGGAAGAACGAGTCGCCGGTGAGCACGCCCTCGCCGTTGGCCACGAGCCAGTCGTAGAGCTCGCGTTGCTGTTCGGGCAGGGGGTGCAGTTCGTCCCAGACGTCGGCACCGCGGCCAGAGGGGCGAAGGCGGGTCAGTCGCAGGGTGGCGCCGTATTTGTCTGCGATGGCCTTGAATTCGTCGAGCTGGGAGATGTTGTGCCGGGTGGCCACGACGGAGAGCTTCGCGTCCTTGAAACCGGCGTCGTACAGATTCGACAGTGCCCTGATCGCGGTGTCGTAGGAGCCGGGCCCGCGCACGGCGTCGTTGACCGCGGCGTCGGCACCGTCGAGGGATATCTGCACGTCGACGTAGTCGCTTGCCGCCAAGCGCGCGGCGACCTCTTCGTTGATGCGAACGCCGTTGGTGGAGAACTTGACCCCCACATTGTGCGCGGTGGCGTAGTCGACCAGTTCCCAGAAGTCAGGGCGCACGGTCGGTTCACCGCCGCCGATGTTGACGTAGAAGATCTGCATGCGTTCGAACTCGTCGATCAGCGCCTTGCACTGTTCGGTACTCAGTTCGTTCGGGTCGCGCCGGCCAGAGGAGGACAGGCAGTGCACGCACGACAGGTTGCAGGCGTAGGTGAGTTCCCAGGTGAGGCAGATCGGGGCGGCGAGGCCGGATTCGAAACGATCGATCAGCCTGCCGCCCTCGCTGGCCTCAGCGACTTCCAAGGCCTTCGGGGCGGGAGTGACCAGGCCTGGCGATGCCACGATCATGTCGGTGTCGGCCAGCTGCTCCAGCGCGGCGACATGGGCCTCGGAGGCGTCGATGCCCTTGGCACGCAGCGCGTCGCGCACCGAGGAGTGCGCGGGCAACGACCGGACCACGTCGACGAGATCGCGGCTCTTGAGGAACGAGAGCTTGCGGGTGCCGAAGTGATACAGCAGCGCGCCGAAGGACTCCGGGCGCAACGAGACCCGCGGGTGCAGCGTCCACCGGGTGTCGAGATCGAGCATGGTCAGTACACGCCGCACATGCCGTCGATGCTGACCTCTTCGATCAGCGTCTCGGTGACCAGGTCGGAGTCGGATTCGACGGTCGCAGGGGTGGTGTTCTCGGACATGACTACCTCCAGTGTGTTGCCGGTCACCCCGGACCTTAACGTCAGTGACTGCCATAAAGAGTGGAATCGGAAAATCTTTCTCTGCCCACACCCCACCCCCATCCCGTGCGAACCCCTCTAGACTTCCGGAGGGCAGGATGGGAAAAGGGCTGATGGCCCGGCGGCAGTAGAGGTGAGGCAGAGGCTTGCGTAACCATGGTGGGGCGGGTGCTGGTTCGACACTCTCCGAGGCCGAGATCGTTGATGCGGCACTGAAAGTTGTGCGCGAGGACGGTGTCGAGAAGCTCTCGATGCGGCGGCTCTCGCGCGAGCTCGGGGTGTCGCCGATGGCGCCGTACTACTACGTGGCCGACAAACGCGAGCTACTCGATCTCGTCGCCAGCGCCGCGCTGGTCGGGGTGCGCAAGCCGCCGCGCGAGTCCGGTCCGTGGCAGGAGCGCCTGCGCGATCTGATCGATCAGATAGACGATAAACTGCGCACGCATCCAGGCTTGGGCGACATCCTGCTCGAGCAGATGCTCGGAAAGCAGCTCGACCTGATCGACGCCGTGATGGAGATCCTGTTCGACGCGGGCTTTTCCGACCGCAATGTGCTGGCCGCCTACGCGACCATCCACACCTACCTGTTCGGCCGCAGCAGAGTGAACCCGCGCGATCGTTCCGCGCCCGCGGATGTGCTGCTGCCCGAGGCGGTGGCCCGAGCCACGAAGTACATGTCCGACCTGCGCGGCAAGTACTCCTACGACTTCGGGATGGAGGTGCTGGTCGCCGGACTCGAGGCGCAGCTTGCCCTGCAGGCGCGTCCCGGCCTAGCATGAAATTGAAACACGTTCTAGTTTTGCCCGAGAGGACGACATGACCACAGTCGAGGTTCCGCACGGCTCACGCTCGGTGGTGCTGCGGGTCGCCGCGGTGATCGCCGAAACAGCCGACACCCACTCCGTGGTCTTCGAGGTGCCCGCCGACCTGCGCGAGCGCTTCACCTACTCCCCCGGGCAGTTCCTCACGCTGCGCATCCCGAGCGAGCAGACCGGGTCGGTCGCGCGCTGCTATTCGCTGGCCAGCTCGCCGTTCACCGACGATCTGCCGAAGGTGACCGTCAAGCGCACCGAGGGCGGGTACGGCTCGAACTGGTTGTGCGACAACATCTCCGCCGGTGACCAGCTCGAGGTGCTGCCGCCCTCGGGCGTGTTCACCCCCAAGAACCTCGACGAGGATCTGCTGCTGTTCGGTGCCGGTAGCGGGATCACGCCGGTGATGTCGATTCTGAAGTCGGCGCTGTCGCAGGGTGGCGGCAAGGTGGTGCTGATCTACGCCAATCGCGATGCCGATTCGGTGATCTTCGCCGATGAGCTGCGCGAACTCGTGGGCAAGTATCCGCAGCGGTTGACCGTTGTGCACTGGCTCGAGCCGCTGCTCGGTCTGCCCACCGCCGACATGCTGGCGGGTCTGGTCGCGCCGTACGCCGCCTACGAGGCGTTCATGTGTGGGCCGAAGCCGTTCATGGATCTGGTGCACGACGCGCTGGCCTCGCTGAATGTGCCGCGCACGCGAACCCACGCCGAGGTGTTCAATTCCCTCGCCGGTGATCCGTTCGAAGACCACGCGCCGGTCGAGGTGTCCGAGGCCGAGGCGGCCGACGCCGCGACGGTCGAGGTGGAACTCGACGGGCAGGTGCACGAGATGTCGTGGCCGCGCAAGCAGACGCTGGTCGACATCATGCTCGACAAGGGGCTCGACGTGCCCTACTCCTGCCAGGAGGGCGAGTGCGGGTCGTGCGCTTGCACCGTGCTGGAAGGCAAAGTGGAGATGGCCAATTCGGAGATCCTGGATCCCGAGGACATCGAGAACGGCTACATCCTCGGCTGCCAGGCGCGACCGGTGACCGATCGGTTGCGGATCCAGTTCTAGCGCTTGGCCCTTCTAGCGCATGGCCCGGTAGGCGGCGCGCTGCTCCGGGTCGAGGTGCTCGGTCGCGTAACTCAGTGCGGTGCGGCCCAATTCGGGCGCGTTGTCGTTGAGGAAGTCGGTGAGTGCCGCCGGGTCGACGCGCTTGCCCACTTCTCTGAGCATCCAGCCGAGTGCTTTCTGGATGAGGTCTCGGTGGTCTTCTTTCAGGATCGCGGCGAGTTCGAGGGTGGTGCTGGGGTCACCTGCCTTGATGAAGGCGAACGTGGACAGCAGGGCGACTCGTCGTTCCCAGAGTGAATCCTGTTGCGCCAGTTCGAAAAGCAGGGTGCGATCGTCTTTGTCGAGCAGCCAGGGTCCGATGATGTTCTCGGCGGAGGCGTCGACCAGATCCCAGTTGTTGACTCGCCCTCTGCGGACGGCCGCCAGGTAGAGGTCGACCATCTCCTCGCGGGCCTTGTCGTCGCGGGCGCGTGGTTTCGATGCGGCGGCGAAGCGGGCATTGAGGATGAACAGGGCGGCCAGGCGTTCCTCGTGCATAGGGCTGTCGAGGAGTTCGTCGATCTGCGCGAGAGGCAATGTGGGGAACTGTTTCGCCACACCTCTGGTGGCGGGGACTCGGATGCCGAGGAAGATGTCGCCCTCGCCGTATTCGCCGGGGCCGGTTTTGAAGAAACGTTGCAGGTGATGCGCGTCAGTGGGGTTCGCCAGGTCGGCGAGGGTCTTGCGCACCTGTGCAGCGGTGGGAATCTCGGACACACGCACCTCCGGGTCGGGGTTCATTCAACACGGGGTGCGGTGACATCTTCGCGACGACCCCGTCGACTGTCCCCGACGGAGCTCAGGCGGAGGTGGTCGGCGCCGACTCTGCCGATCAGGCGGGCAGCGCACCGAGCAGGCGACCGGACTCGAATGTCGCCGCACCAGGGGGCAATTCGCCCGGTCGCCCGCTGGTGCGGACGGTGACGGTGCCGGTGCCGGTGGTGGGGCGGCCGAGTTCGTCCATCTTGCGGACCGTCTGCGCGGCGACGGCCGGGGCGCTGTCGAACATGCGCACACCGTCGGGCAGGGCCGCGACGATGGCGTCGATGACCAGCGGATAGTGGGTGCAGCCGAGGACCACGCCCTCGACGTCGGCGGGGGTGCGGGCGGCGGAGTCGGCGATCGAGGCGCGGATCGCGGTGACATCGCCGCGGTCGATCGCGTCGGCCAGTCCGTGACAGGCGACGCCGACGACCTTCGCGTCGCCACCGAAGCGGGCGATCAGGTCGGCTTGATAGCGGCTGGCGGTGGTCGCCGCCGTCGCCCAGACCGCGACCGATTTACATTGTGCCGCTGCGGGTTTGATCGCGGGGACGGTGCCGATCACCGGAATCTTGTCGCCAACGGCCGCGCGAACATGGTCGAGGGCGGTGACGCTGGCGGTGTTGCACGGCAGCACCACCACCTCGGCACCGAGTTCGACCGCCTGGCGCGCCGTGCCGACAACGCGCTCGACGACCCAGTCCTCCGGCTTCGGACCCCACGGTGCGTTGTCGGGGTCGAGCAGCAGCAACAGGTCGACATCGGGCCGCAGCTTGCGCACCCACGAAGCCGTAGGCAAGAGGCCGAGGCCGGAATCGATGAGCGCGACGATCACTGCTACACCGTATTACAGGGCGGAAATCGACCCTTCGCGACCGGTCAGACCGCCAGCTCGAGCTCGTCGAAGGCGACGGTCACGGTGCGTCGCCGCTGCTGCTTGGCGCCACTTCCGGGATGGTCGAGCCCTTCGGCGAACTCCACCCGGAGCATCGAGAGCTCGGCGTCGACATCGAGGACGACCCCGCTCAGACCGACGAACGGACCCTCTGGGAAATAGACGACCTCACCGGCCGACAGCTCACTACACCGCACGCAGGTCACGGTAATCGCGACCTCGGTGGATCGACCGGGATCCGCGCCGAATTCGGACACCGCCCTCATTCGCGAGGGCGGTGTCTGTGAAGGTGCTCAGCCCGCGGCGGCGAGGAGGTCGGCTACCGGGGTTTCGGTGGCGAGTTTGGCGCGCAGTTTCATCACCTGGGCGGTCATGCCCGCGCCGAGGACGGCGGTGAGGATGCCGTCGCGGGAGTAGTAGGCGAGGAACCTGCGGCCGTCGTCGGTGACGACGGTGACGTCGTCGTCGGGTGACGGGGTGCCGAGGGCCTGGATCTTGAGGTCGTACTGGTCGCTCCAGAAGTACGGGACGCGGGCCATGGTGGGCGGTGCGCCGCCGAGGAGGGCGGTGACCAGGAGTTTCGCTTGTTCACCCGCGCTGGTCCAGTGTTCTACGCGCTTGCGGACGCCACTGCTGTGCTGCCAGGCGGCAACGTCGCCGACGGCCCAGACGGCGTCGGCGTTCGTCCGGCCCACCTCGTCGGCGAGCACGCCGCCGCCCGCGGACCGTTCGGCCAGTTCGATGCCGGAATCGGCCAGCCAGTCGGTGACGGGGACCGAGCCCACGCCCACCACGACCAGGTCGGCGTCGATCTCGGTGCCGTCGGTGCATACCGCACCACGCACCCGGCCGGAGTCGTCGGCACGCAGGGTGTCGACGCCGACGCCGCAGCGCAGGTCGACGCCTTCGTCGCGGTGCAGACGTGCCACCAGGGCGCCGACCTGTTCGCCGAGAACCGAGGCCAGCGGGGTCGGCTGCGGTTCGATCAGGGTTACCTCGACACCGGCCGCGCGGAAGCTGGCGGCGAGTTCGCAGCCGATGAAACCGGCACCGATGATCAGCGCGCGATCCGCGCCGTCGAGTTCGGCGCGCAGGGATGCCGCATCCTCGTGCGCGCGCAGCACGTGTACGCCCGCGACGGCGGGCAGACCGGGGAGCCTGCGGGGGCGCAGACCGGTCGCGATGATCAGTTGGTCGTAGGCGAGCGTGCTGCCGTCGGCCAGTGCGACGGTGCGCGCTGCGGTGTCGACGCCGGTCACGGCCGTCCCGAGGCGCAGCTCGATGTTCTTGTCCACGAAGAACTCCGGCGGACGAAGGGTCGTGTCGTCGGTCTCCCCGCGCACGAACTGCTTCGACAACGGCGGACGGTCATAAGGCGGCCGAGTCTCGTCCCCGAGCAGCACCACCTCACCCGCATACCCCGCCCGACGCAGTTCCTCCGCCGTCCGCAGGCCTGCCAGCCCCGCTCCGACGATCACGATGGGCGCGCTCATGTTGTGTCCTCTCGGCAGGCTCGGTCACGACCGCACCATGCCTTGCTCTGCTGTGTCGCGGACCACTACGGCCCTAGATGTTTGTACCAGTGCAACGGCCCAGCTGTGCTGCCCACGTCGTAACCAGACGCCGCGACGACCGAGCCATCGACCGCCTCAGATGCAGATTCCGGGTCAGACAGACTCAACGAGGTCGGTGACATCCGGATGTGTGGCAACCAGGCCTTTGTCGAAGGTAACCAACCGTCCCCGATTCGACCGCGCCAGCGCGGCTAGATACGCGTCGGTCACCTGACGATGCACGATGACGCTCCCCATCTCGACTCCCGCAAACGGAATCGAGTCCGGCCAGAATTCGTGCCGCTCGTGCTGCGAAAGACCTTCGAGGGCCTTCAACGCGGCACCGGAAGTCTGCCCTTCACGCAGAAGTAGCCGCAAGAGACTGCCTTCAGTGATCGGACAGGTTGCGAACTTGACCGACGACCCTGCGAACCATTCCTCGGCTGCATCATGATGCGAGTGATCGGTAACGACCAGCGCGATCAGCACATTGGCATCGAGCAGCGCAGTCACTCATCCTCCAGCGAACGAACGTCCTCCGAGGTGACAACCTTCCCCAGCGTGATCGTCGGGAGCCCGGTCCGCTCACTCTCGGACACAACACCTTGGCAACCCTGGCCACCCTGGTTGAGACCACGACGCACGAGGAGCGCGACAGTCTGATTGAAGCTGCGGCGCGAGTCGCGCGCGATGGCCATGGCCTGAGCATGCAGGTCGTCGGGGAGATCGATCGTAGTGCGCACAACAACGAGACTAGCATCACTCGCATCATGATGCGAGGTATCGAGTATCGCCCAGGTGCTCACGGCGAGCCTCGTCCAACTCAGCCGATCCTGGCTCGACCGGCTCGCGCTGCGGACTCACGCGCAGGATGCGGATGGCGGTCAGGCCGAGGGCGGCGTGCAAGGTGGCGGCAACAGTGGCGACGACGTGTAGTCCGGTGGTGAAGGCTGTGCGGGCGTCCTCGAGGGTGGCGGGGGCGAGGGCGAGGTGGAGTGTTTCGGGGAGGGTGGGGGCGAGGTCGGGGCCGTTGAGACGGAAGAGGGCGGCGGCTAGGGAGCCGAGCAGGGCGATGCCAAGGGCGTTGCCGAGTTCGTTGGCTGTTTCGGCCAGGGCGGCGGCGGAGCCTGCGCGTTCGGTGGGGACGGCGGCGACGGCGATGTCGGCGACCACACTGAACGAGATGCCGTAACCGATGCCCGCGACGGCGGTTGCGGCGATGTACCAGCCGATACCGGCGCCGGTGCCGGTCGGCAACAGCAGTAGTAGGCCGGCCGCGATCGTGAAGTGGGCGGTGATCAGGGCGGTCGAGTGGCCGATGCGGGTCACGACGGCCGGGGTGACGACGGCGGCCACGGTGAGGACGAGGGCTCCGGGGACCGCGAGGAGTGCGGCGTCGGCGATGGACAGGCCGAGGACGGATTGCAGGTAGGTGGCCGCCAGGTACGCGGTCGCCGACCAGGCCGCCAAGGGCAGGAACCCGGTGATGATCGCGATGGTGAAGACGGGGTTGCGGAAGAGGGTGAAGTCGATCAGCGGGTTGTCGATGCGTCGTTGCCTGCGACCGAACACCGCGAGCAGCGCCACACCCGCGATGCCGAGAATCATCGGCCCGGTCGAGACGCCTTCCGCGGCAACATGCTTCACCGCATACATGCTCAGCAGCAGACCGGAGGCCGAGGTGAGCACGCTGACTATATCGACGCCGACACCGCCGCTCCCCCGCACCTCACCGAGCAGGATCGGCGCCAGCACCAGGAACACCAGCACCACGGGCACATTGATCAGCAGCACCGACCCCCACCAGAAATGAGTCAACAGCTGACCGGCGACGATCGGGCCGATCGCGAAACCCGCGGCGAAGGTGGCGGCGAAGATGCCGATGGCTTGGGCACGCTTGCGTGGGTCGGTGAACAGGGTGCCGAGTACGGCGAGCGCCGACGGCAACAGCGTCGCACCGGCCACACCCATCAGGACGCGGAAGGCGATCAGCAGTTCGGGGCTGGTGGCGAAGGCCGCTCCCACCGAACCGAGGCCGAAGATCGCCGCGCCGATCATCAGCAGGCGCTTGCGGCCGTAGCGGTCGCCGATGGTGCCGAACGCGATCAGCAGGGAGCCGACCGCGAAGCCGTAACTGTCCAGGATCCACAGGGATTGGTCGGCCGAGGGTGACAGGGCGTCGGTGATGGCGGGCATCGTCAGGAACAGCACCGAGCCGTCCATCGCGACGAGCAGCACGGGGCCGAGGACCACCAGCAGGCCGAGCCAGGAGCACACCTCGGTGTTTCGGGTTCGATTCATGCCACTCACCCTGCGATCGGACGGCGGCGGCAACCAGACCCCTGACGTGGGTACACCTGGGCGAGGTACGCAGGACCCACCCCCGGTGCCTACGATGGGAAGGATGGAGTTGGAAAGCCTCGGAACGTTCCTCAAGTCCCGCCGCGACCGCACCACCCCGGAACGGATCGGACTGCGCACCTTCGGCGTCACCCGCCGGGTGCCGGGCCTGCGTCGCGAGGAGCTGGCTCAGCTCGCCGGCGTCAGCGCCGGGTACTACACGCGCCTCGAACAGGACCAGGCAGGCACCGTCTCCGCGCAGGTGATCGACGCCCTCGCCCGGGTGCTGCAGCTCGACCCCGCCGAGACGACCCACCTGCACAATCTCGCGGGCCAACCGTCGGTCCCCCGGCTGGTCAGAGACGAACCGGAGCAGCCACACCCTCGGGTCCTCACGCTGCTCACCTCACTCGGTGACACGATGCCCGCCGTGGTCCTCGGTCGCCGTGGCGATGTGCTCGCCTGGAATCGTGCGGGGCACGCGCTCGTCGCCGAGCACGTCGATTTCACCGCGCCCGACGATCCCGCGCAACGCCCGTCGATTCCGCGACTGTTCTTCCTCGATCCGCACGCCAGGGACCTGTACCGGAATTGGGACGAGCTCGCCCGCATCCACGTCGGCTACCTGCGACTCACCGCGGGAAGGTACCCCACCGACGGGCATCTGGCCGAGCTGATCGGCGAACTCGCCATGCGCAGTGCGACTTTCGCGACGTTGTGGGCCGCTGCGGAGGTCACCGATTGCACTGTCGGACCCATGGATCTGCGTCATCCGACGGTCGGGCGCGTCGATGTCGACTATCAGGTGTGGTTGCAGCCCGACAGTCCCGACCACCGGCTCGAGATCTACACCGCGCGCGATGAGAGTTCGGCCGATGCGCTGCGCCTGCTGACTGCCGGATCCGCCGGGGCACAACAGCTTCCGGCGATGGTCGACTCCGAGACATCGGACGGAACCCACACCTAGACCGACGAACCGGTGACGCCGCACTGGCGACGCCACCGGTTTCGATCAGCTACCTGCGATGATCGCCCCTGCCGCACCCGGCGGGACCGGGGCGTAGGAATCGAACACCATCGAATAGTTCGCTCGGCCACGAGTTTTCGATCGTAGGTCCCCGATGTAGCCGAACATCTCTTGGAGCGGGGTCAGCGCGCGGATGACATGCGCGCCGCCACGTTCGGTGAGCTCGGTGACCCGGCCACGGCGGGCGTTGAGGTCACCGATCACCTCGCCGACGTACTCCTCCGGCGTGACGACCTCGACGGCCATCACCGGTTCGAGCAGGACCGGCTTCGCCCGCGCGATTGCCGCACGCACCGCCGCCGCGCCCGCCAGACGGAACGCCAGCTCCGACGAATCCTGCACGTGGGCGGCGCCGTCGAGCAGCGTCACCTTCACGTTCACCAGGGGGAAGCCGGCGAGCGTGCCGACGCGCAGCGCATCCTGTGCGCCCGCGTCCACCGCGGGGATGTACTCCCGTGGCACGCGCCCGCCGGTGACCCGGCTCTCGAACTCGTAGATCGCGTCGTCATCGGCCACGTGTGGTGCCAGCGCGATCACCACCTTGGCGAACTGCCCGTGCCCACCCTGTTGCTTGCGGTGGGTGTACTCGAACAGATCGACTGCGGCGGTGATGGTTTCGCGATAGGCCACGCGGGGGGCGCCGATGTCGGCGTCAACCCGGAACTCGCGTTTCATCCGGTCGACCAGGATCTCCAGATGCAGTTCGCCCATGCCGCCGATGACCGTCTGGCCGGTTTCGGCGTCGACGTGCACGGTGAACGTCGGGTCCTCGTCGGCCAGGCGAGCCAGGGCGGTGCCCAGTTTGTCCTGGTCGGCGCGGGTCCTCGGTTCGATCGAGACGGCGAGTACGGGGTCGGGGAACGTCATCGACTCCAGCACGACGGGGGCTTCCCGATCGCACAGGGTGTCGCCGGTTCCCGTCGCCTTCAGGCCGATCACGGCACAGATCTGCCCGGCCTGCACCCGCTCGACGGCGATCTCGGTGCTCGAATGCATCTGGAACAGCTTGCCCAAGCGCTCCTTTCGTCCATTGGTCGAATTCAGTACGGTCGCACCGGGTTCGGCGGTACCGGAGTACACCCGCAGGTACACGAGCTTGCCGAAGAACGGGTGCAGCGCGACCTTGAAC
Organism: Nocardia sp. NPDC058658; assembly: GCF_042716665.1. Lineage (NCBI taxonomy): Bacteria > Bacillati > Actinomycetota > Actinomycetes > Mycobacteriales > Nocardiaceae > Nocardia > Nocardia sp. NPDC058658. Next base: position 153,022 of record NZ_JBHXRR010000005.1, on the reverse strand, counting down.
GCCAGGGCCGCGAACGGCTTGGCGATATCGGGCGCTCGGTGGATGTGCTCACCTTCCGGCGAGAATCCGTGCACAGCAACGACATCCAGCGGCGACGGTAGGTAGTCGACGACGGCGTCCAGCAGCGGTTGCACGCCGATGTTGGCCAGTGCCGAGCCGCACAGAACCGGGTAGGCCTGCGCGTCGATCGTCATCCGCCGGATGGCGGCCTTCAGCATGTCGACGGCGATCGGCTTGCCTGCGAGGTAGCGCTCCAGCACTTCCTCGTCGGCTTCGGCGACCGCCGCCTCCAGCGCCTCGCGATGCTGGAAGGCCTTGGCACGCAGGTCTTCCGGGATCTCGATGGTCTCGAAGTGGGTGCCACGGTCGGTGTCGCCACGCCACACCTTCGCGGTCATCTCGACCAGGTCGATGATTCCCTCGAACTCGCGTTCGGCACCGATCGGCAGCTGAATCACCAACGGGCGCACCCGGAGTCGCTCCGCAATGGTCCGCACGGTGAACGCGAAGTCGGCACCGAGCTTGTCCATCTTGTTCACGAAGCAGACGCGCGGGACGCCGTACTTGTCGGCTTGACGCCACACCTGTTCCGATTGCGGCTCAACGCCTTCCTTGGCGTCGAACACCGCGACCGCACCGTCGAGCACCCGCAGCGAACGCTCCACCTCGACGGTGAAGTCGACGTGGCCGGGGGTGTCGAGGATGGTGATCTGGTGTTCGTTCCACCAGCAGGTGGTCGCCGCGGCCGTGATGGTGATGCCGTGTTCGCGTTCCTGGATCATCCGATCCATCACCGCGGTGCCGTCGTGCACCTCACCGAGGGTGCGGGTGACGCCGGTGTAGAACAGGATTCGTTCGGTGGTGGTGGTCTTGCCCGCGTCGATGTGGGCGGCGATGCCGATATTGCGTATTCGGGCGAGATCGATTCTGGTCATGGGAATCCCCCAGGCTGGTTCCGGTCGATGAATCGACGCTCGCCTGTCGGGCGTTCCGGGAACGGCACGGGCGTCGGATCACGCGGCGCCGCATCGGCGCCATCATGACCCGATGCGAACTAGAACCGCGGCTGCGGAAGTGCTGTAACCATGGGTCAAGTTCTACGCGACCGATTGCTGTCTGTCGACAGGATTTTCGCGCTCCGGGCATAAACGCGCGCACATCACAGTTCGTCCCAACGAGCAGCCCCGCCACCCCAAGGAGCCCACCGATGCCCGAAACCCCCCTCGACCTGCACGCCCTCATCGCCGACTCCCGCCTCGGCATCCTCGCCACCATCAAATCCGACGGACGCCCGCAACTGTCCCCCGTCACGCCGCACTACGACCGCGAGGCGGGCATCATCTACGTCTCCATGACCGAAGGCCGCGCCAAAACCGCCAACCTCCGCCGCGACCCCCGCGCCGCCCTCGAAGTCACCAGTGCCGACGGATGGTCATGGGCCACCGCCGAAGGCACCGCCACCTTGACCGGCCCTGGCACTGATCCTCACGGGCCGGAGGTCGAGGCCCTGGTCGGCTACTACCGCGCAGCGGCTGGCGAGCACCCTGACTGGAACGAGTATCGCGAGGTGATGGTCTCGGACCGTCGCGTACTCATGGCACTGTCCGTAGAACACGTCTACGGCGCCAAAATCCGCTGAGGCCTACTTGTGGCGACTCGACCACGGCGCAATCACCACATAGGGCTGCCTGAACCGGATCACGACTCGAAGGCTCGTTTGCGAGCTGCCTTGGCGTCCCGATGCGCCGCGGACGCGTTGTCGAAATCGCCACGCTGACCACGCTCGAAGAATCGTTGCGCCGCCTCGACCCGACGCAACCGCTGCATGTCGTCGAGCGGCGCGCCGCTGACCGTGTCGTCTTGGCGCGCGACCCCGGTCGCAATCCAGCCGATTCGTAACTGACCTGGACGAACTCGCTTCAGCCGCAGCGAAGTGTTGTCGCCCGCACGGGCATAGGGATCACCGTCTCCTCGCCAGCACAGGAAATCCACCCAAGCGACAGTTGCGGCAATCGACCCACCGTCGCCGACTATCTCGATCTCGTCACCCGTGTGGACCACACCACTGTCGACACGGCCCGAGACCACCACGGTGCCGTTGACGGTGAAAACGTTCTGAATCGGCATTCGGAACTGGCCCGAGATGCGATCCGCAGGACGGGGACGGTCGACCTCGACCGCGGCAAAGGTTAGGCAGGCGCGGATGTCTTCGCGCTCCAGGTAGGGGAATGCCTCGAGGATGGCGTCTTCGCTTTCGCCCTCGGCAAGGAGTTCCAACACGTCTGCGACGCTGATCCGCATACCGCGGATACACGGTCGGCCGCCGAGTTGATCCGGGTCGAAAGTAATCCTCGCGTGGTGGAACACAAGTGCGATGGTATCCACTGGGCCGCTGGCCGCAGGCCCGGCTTTCCGGAAACGCCGAACGGCGCCGCTCCCAGGGGAGCGACGCCGTTCGGGTTGTGCAGTGGGTCTTACAGACTCACTTGATGATCTTCGTGACGCGACCGGCACCGACGGTGCGGCCACCCTCGCGGATCGCGAAGCGCAGGCCTTCGTCCATGGCGACCGGCTGGATCAGCTTGACCAGCATCTCGGTGTTGTCGCCGGGCATGACCATCTCGGTGCCCTCGGGGAGGGTAACGACGCCGGTCACGTCCGTGGTACGGAAGTAGAACTGCGGGCGGTAGTTGTTGAAGAACGGGGTGTGGCGGCCGCCCTCGTCCTTCGACAGGATGTACGCCTGGCCCTCGAACTCCGTGTGGGGAGTCGTGGTGCCCGGCTTGACGACAACCTGGCCACGCTCGACATCTTCGCGCTTGATGCCACGAACCAGCAGGCCGACGTTGTCGCCCGCCTGGCCCTGGTCGAGCAGCTTGCGGAACATCTCGATACCGGTGACGGTGGTCTTGGTCGACTTCTCCTTGATGCCGACGATTTCCACCTCCTCGTTCACGTTGACGATGCCGCGCTCGACACGACCGGTGACGACGGTGCCACGACCGGTGATCGTGAAGACGTCCTCAACGGGCATCAGGAACGGGAGCTCGGTCTCGCGGACCGGGTCCGGGATCGAGTCGTCGACGGCCTGCATGAGCTCGACGATGGCCTCGGCCCACTTCTCGTCGCCCTCGAGGGCCTTCAGACCGGAAACGCGCACGACCGGCGCGTCCTCGTCGAATTCCTGCGAGGCCAGCAGTTCGCGGACCTCCATCTCGACGAGCTCGAGGATTTCCTCATCGTCGACCATGTCCGACTTGTTCAGCGCGACCAGGATGTAGGGCACGCCGACCTGACGGGCGAGCAGCACGTGCTCGCGAGTCTGCGGCATCGGGCCATCGGTGGCCGCGACGACCAGGATGGCGCCGTCCATCTGGGCCGCACCGGTGATCATGTTCTTGATGTAGTCCGCGTGGCCCGGGGCGTCGACGTGCGCGTAGTGGCGCTTATCGGTCTGGTACTCGACGTGGGAGATGTTGATCGTGATACCACGAGCCTTCTCCTCCGGCGCCTTGTCGATCTGATCGAACGCGAACGCGTCGTTCAGATCCGGGAACTTGTCAGCCAGCACCTTGGTGATCGCTGCAGTCAGCGTGGTCTTGCCATGGTCGACGTGACCGATGGTGCCGATGTTGACGTGCGGCTTCGTCCGCTCGAACTTCGCCTTCGCCACTTTTGGGTCCTCCTGGACTTGTTGTGCGTGCATTTGCAGCAGTGCGTGTGTCATCCCCACTGGCCGCGGGGATCGGGGTATTACTTGACGCCCGGCACCTGCGGTCCAGTGTGCCACTGGACCGCAAGAGGGTTTTATTCGCCGGTCGCCTTTGCGATGATCTCCTTGGACACATTGGCCGGAACCTCTGCGTACTGGGCGAACACCATGGAGTAGTTCGCGCGACCCTGGGTCTTGGACCGCAGGTCACCGATGTAACCGAACATCTCCGAGAGCGGAACCAGCGCCTTGACGACACGGGCACCACTGCGTTCCTCCATGGCCTGAATCTGGCCACGGCGGGAGTTGAGGTCGCCGATCACATCGCCCATATAATCCTCGGGCGTGATGACCTCGACCGCCATGAGCGGCTCGAGGATCACCGGACCGGCCTTACGGGCCGCTTCCTTGAGGGCCTGCGAACCCGCGATCTTGAACGCCATTTCCGAGGAGTCGACGTCGTGGTACGCGCCGTCGAGCAGGCTGACCTTCAGGTTCACCAGCGGGTAGCCGGCGAGCACGCCGTACTGCATGGCATCCTGGGCGCCCGCGTCGACCGACGGGATGTACTCACGGGGCACGCGACCGCCGGAGACCTTGTTCTCGAACTCGTAGGTCGCGCCGTCCTCGCCGACGAACGGCTCGAGGGCGATGATGACCTTCGCGAACTGGCCGGAGCCACCCGTCTGCTTCTTGTGGGTGAACTCGTGCTTTTCGACCTTCTTGGTGATGGTCTCGCGGTAGGCCACCTGCGGCTTGCCGACGTTCGCCTCGACCTTGAACTCGCGACGCATACGGTCGACGAGGATGTCGAGGTGGAGCTCGCCCATGCCGCCGATGACGGTCTGGCCGGTCTCCTGGTCGAGCTTGACCGAGAACGTCGGGTCTTCGCGCGCCAGCTTCTGGATCGCGGTGCCGAGCTTTTCCTGGTCGGACTTGGTCTTGGGCTCGATCGAGACCTCGATGACCGGATCCGGGAAGGTCATCGACTCGAGGACGACCTGGTTCTGCGCGTCGGACAGGGTGTCACCGGTGGTGGTGTCCTTCAGGCCGATGACCGCGTAGATGTGGCCTGCCGACGCCGCGGTGACCGGGTTCTCCTTGTTGGAGTGCATCTGGAACAGCTTGCCCAGACGCTCCTTCTTGCCCTTGGTCGAGTTCACGACCTGGGCACCGGAGGCAACCTGACCCGAGTACACCCGGATGTAGGTGAGCTCACCGAAGAACGGGTGCACCGCGATCTTGAACGCCAGGGCCGCGAACGGATCCTCGACGTTGGGCTTGCGGGTGACCAGCTCCTCTTCCTTGCCGGGGATGTGGCCGGTGGTGGCCTCAACGTCCAGCGGGGAAGGCAGGTAATCGATGACCGCGTCGAGCATGGGCTGCACGCCCTTGTTCTTGAACGCGGAACCACACAGCACCGGGTACAGCTCGGAGTTGACCGTCATCTTGCGGATGGCGCCCTTGATCTCCTCGATGGTGAGATCCTCGCCACCGAAGAACTTCTCGAGCAGTGCCTCGTCGGACTCGGCGACGGTCTCGAGCAGTTCCTGACGGTACTGCGCGGCCTTCTCCTTGAGGTCCTCAGGGATCTCGACGACCTCGTACTCTTCGCCGAGCTTGGTCTCGCCCTTCCAGACCTTGGCATTGTTCTCGACCAGGTCGACGATGCCCTCGAAGTCGTTCTCAGCGCCGATGGGCAGCTGGATCACGAGCGGACGAGCGCCGAGACGGTCCTTGATGGTCTGCACGGTGAAGTAGAAATCCGCACCGAGCTTGTCCATCTTGTTCACGAAGCAGATACGCGGCACGTCGTACTTGTCGGCCTGACGCCACACCTGCTCGGACTGGGGCTCGACACCCTCTTTGCCGTCGAACACCGCGACAGCGCCGTCGAGGACACGGAGCGAACGCTCCACCTCGACGGTGAAGTCGACGTGCCCGGGGGTGTCGATGATGTTGATCTGGTTGTCTTTCCAGAAGCAGGTGGTAGCCGCGGAGGTGATGGTGATACCACGCTCCTGCTCCTGCTCCATCCAGTCCATCGTGGCCGCGCCGTCGTGAACTTCACCGATCTTGTACGTGATACCGGTGTAGAACAGGATGCGTTCGGTCGTGGTGGTCTTGCCCGCATCGATGTGGGCCATGATGCCGATGTTGCGGACCTTGTTCAGGTCGGTGAGCACGTCCTGTGCCACGAAATTCTCCCTTTTAAGTGACGGGCCGGACTATCACCAGCGGTAGTGCGCGAAGGCCCGGTTCGACTCGGCCATCTTGTGGGTGTCTTCGCGACGCTTCACAGCGGCACCGAGGCCGTTGCTGGCATCGAGGAGCTCGTTGGCGAGACGCTCGACCATGGTCTTCTCGCGACGGGCGCGGGAGTAGCTGACCAGCCAGCGCAGCGCGAGGGTGTTGGCGCGGCCCGGACGGACCTCGACCGGCACCTGGTAGGTGGCGCCACCGACACGACGGGGCTTCACCTCGAGGGCGGGCTTGACGTTGTCCAGCGCGCGCTTGAGGGTGACGACCGGATCGGTGCCGGTCTTCTCACGCGCCTGCTCGAGAGCACCGTAAACGATACGCTCGGCGGTCGACTTCTTGCCGTCCATGAGGATCTTGTTGACCAGCTGAGTGACCAGCGGGGACCCGTAGACCGGGTCGTTGATCAGCGGACGCTTGGGTGCGGGGCCCTTGCGTGGCATATCAGCTCTTCTCCTTCTTGGCGCCGTAGCGGCTGCGCGCCTGCTTGCGGTTCTTCACGCCCTGGGTGTCGAGCGATCCACGGATGATCTTGTAACGGACACCAGGAAGGTCCTTCACACGACCGCCGCGAACGAGCACCATCGAGTGCTCCTGCAGGTTGTGGCCTTCACCGGGGATGTACGCCGTGACCTCGATCGCGCTGGTCAGGCGAACACGCGCGACCTTACGGAGCGCGGAGTTCGGCTTCTTGGGGGTGGTGGTGTACACGCGAGTGCACACGCCACGACGCTGCGGGCTCCCCTTGAGGGCCGCAGTCTTGGTCTTGGTGACCTTGTCGCGGCGACCCTTGCGGACCAGCTGGTTGATGGTTGGCATAGACCGGCTTTCCTTATTGGTAATTGCGCTTGGTGTGCAGTGTCTTGCAGTTCATCGAGCTTTCACCCGCACGTCAGACCACGTTTCCGTTAACCCGTGGTCGGGCGTGTCGCTGTGGCGCTCAGTGCCCTTTTCAAGGCACGCTGGAACGTATCGGCCGCTTTCGCTGGCCTACGTTCACACACGAACTTGCCCGTAGTAATCCGGGCACAGGGATCCACGATACCCGCGCGCAATCCTGGGGGCAAAGTGGGGTGCCTGGTCAAGGGTTCTATCGGGCCCGATTCAAGGTGAGTTCGACCAGCTTCGCCGCCACCGGGCACGGATCGGGGTGCCCGGACCCGGCGCGGTAGTTGATCCACCAACCGACCACACCCGCATCGGCGGCCTTCGCGCTCACCCCGCAGGAGTCGGGATCGCCAGGACGTCGGATCTCGACAGCCGACGCTCCCTGGATAGTAGTGATCGCCGAGGTGTAGCCGAGCTTCTGGTAGGTCTGCCGCTCGACATTGAGCGATCCGTTCTCGTACCAGTTCAGGGTCAGCTTCGCACCGCCCCCGGGGGCACCCATGACGTCCCACATGCAGACCGCACCGACGAAGGAGGCGTTGAACATCGCTTCCTCCCCCACCGCCTTGCCCATCTGCTCCTCGGTGAGCACCTCGCACTCACGCAGCAGCTTGTCGAATTCGTCGACGTTGACCGTGCCCCGACCGCCGCCACCTCCACCTTCGCCGACCTCCACCGGCGTGCCGGGGACAGTCTGGCCACAGCCGACGAGCACTGCCGCCGAGACCACCGCGAGGGCTGCCGCAGCGAAGCGCTTCTTCTCCGAGTGTGTTGTCCGCGTGTCGATCACTGCATCCGCCCCAGCGTCAGTTCAGCCAGTTGCCGCGCCGAGCCGCACGGTTCACGGCCTGCCACGGTGTATCCGAACGTGGACCACTCGAAGAAGTCGTCACCGAGTCCGATCGCGAAGTCGCAGGTAGTGCCGCCGAGACTCGTCCCGTACGACTGAAAACCCGTGCGCCCCTGCAGCGTTATCGTCTCGACGGTGCGATCCTTCGACTCGACCCACGCCCGTTCGCGGTCGATCGGGCTGCCTCGGTACGAAGCGAAAGTGACCACGGCCGAATCGGCTCCGGCGGATTGCCAGTTGCAGCCGACCGCATTACGGAACACCGCCGACAGACCGGGCAGCGCGGCGATGGACCGGACCTCGTCGTCGGTGACATGTCCGCACTCACCGACGAACGGCCCGAGTTCGGACACCTTGGGTGGAGTGCGCGCCGAACCAGTGGACTCGCCATCGTCGCTCGATCCGCACGCCGCCGATAGCACCGCACACGCCAGCCCTATCGCCACCGCAGGTTTGAACCGCATGGGCCCGACTCTACCCAGTGGACACAGCGCGAGCGGCATTCGAGCGCGCACATCACCTCATCGCCTCCGGCGGGGATCACAGATTGCCGCGGGCCTCCTGTTCGCGTTCGATGGCCTGGAAAAGGGCCTTGAAGTTGCCTTTTCCGAAACCGAGTGAGCCGTGTCGCTCGATGAGTTCGAAGAAGACGGTGGGGCGGTCGGTGAGGGGGCGGGTGAAGATCTGCAGGAGGTAGCCGTCTTCGTCGCGGTCGACCAGGATGCCGCGGCGCTGGAGCTCGTCGACGGGGACCCGCACGGCGCCGATGCGGGCGCGCAATTCCGGGTCCTCGTAATAGGTGTCGGGGGTTTGCAGGAATTCGACGCCCTCGGCGCGCAGTGCGTCGACGGTTTCGAGGATGTCGCCGGTGGCAAGGGCGATGTGCTGGACGCCGGGGCCGCGGTAGAACTCGAGGTACTCGTCGATCTGAGAACGCTTGCGGCCCACGGCCGGTTCGTTGAGGGGGAACTTCACGCGGTGGTTGCCGTTGGCGACGACCTTGCTCATCAGGGCGGAGTACTCGGTGGCGATGTCGTCGCCGACGAATTCGGCCATGTTCGTGAATCCCATGACGCCGCGGTAGAAGTCGACCCAGCGGTCCATCATGCCGAGTTCGACATTGCCGACCACGTGGTCGATGGCCTGGAAGACGCGCTTGCTCGGCTCGCGGGTGGAGGTGCGGGCGATATAGCCGGGCAGATAGGGGCCGACGTAGCCGGAGCGGTCGATCAGGGTGTGCCTGGTTTCGCCGTAGGTGGCCAGGGCTGCGGAGCGGACGGTGCCGAATTCGTCTGTCTCGTCGTGGGGTTCGACCAGGATGGTGGCGCCGTGCTCGCGCGCCCAGGCGATGCAGCGGTCGACGTCGGGGACTTCGAGTGCGATGTCGACGATGCCGTCGCCGTGGCGGTCGTGGTGGGCGACGAGCGGACTGTCGGGGTCGACGGCGCCGGTGATCACGAACCGCGCTCCCCCGCTGCGCAGCACGAACGCCTTGTGGTCGCGATTGCCGGTTTCGGGACCCGAGTACGCCTCCAGCCGCATCCCGAACGCCGATTGCAGGAAGTGGGCGCTCTGGGTCGCGTTGCCGACGACCCAGACGAGGGCGTCCCATCCGATCACGGGAAACGGATCGACACTGTCGTCGTGCTCGATCAGCCCGACGAGCTGCTGCTCAATGGTCATGACCAAGGAAATCGCGTCGCGGTACAGCTGGGCAACTACTTCATTTTTGCCTGAACAGGCTGGCATAAGAAGCCACCTGAAACGGCGAGATGGTGGACAATTTGAATAGCAACCGGACATGGAGGTCTTCGCATGCGCACGCCCGCGAAATTGGACGAACTCGACCTGGCGATCCTCACCGCGATGCACGAGTTCCAGAAGGCCGGGATCCTCGAGCTGTCACGGCGGACGAAGGTGGCGCGGGCGACGGTGCAGGCGCGGATCAACCGGATGGAGGAATCCGGGGTGATCGCCTCCTACGATCCGCAGATCGATGTCACCGCAGCGGGTTTCGATGTGCAGGCGTTCGTCACCTTGGAGATCGCGCAGGGGGCGCTGGATCAGGTGAGCGCGGAACTCACGGCGATTCCGGGGGTGATCGAGGCGTATGCGACGACGGGTTCCGGTGATGTGCTGTGCCGGATCGGGGCCGATTCGCATGCCGGGTTGCAGTCGGTGTTGTTGAGCATCGACCGGACGGGGTCGGTGGTGCGGTCACACAGCGTGATCGTTTTGTCGACGGTTGTCGCGCATCGGACGATGCCGTTGCTGCACACCTTGACCCCGGCGGGGACTGCGAAAGCGCCCGCCTACCGCGACCAGCGCTGAATGCGCCGTGGCGGCGGCGGATGTCGCGAAGTGGGCAAGCTCAGGGGCCGATGCCGAGTCAGTCGCTGATTTGCCTGGCAAGGCGAGTCAGCAGTCCTTGGACGTGTGCGGCGCTCATTGCCGGGTGAGGCGGGTCAGTAGTCCTTGGACGTGAGCTTCCGCGGCCGCGCGGGCGGACTCGGGATGCCCGGATTCGAGGGCTTCGACGATGCGGCGGTGTTCGCGCAGGGCGACGCGGCGGTTGCGGGCCGAGCACCACATGTCGCCGCGGTAGAGGTGGGCCTGGGCTTCGAGGCGGGCCAGTTCGTCGACGACGCAGGCGTTGCCGGAGGCGTCGCGGATGAAGGTGTGGAATTCCAGGTCGAGCTGGGCGTCGCGGGCGGGGTCGGCCGGTTCGTCGAGGTGGGTTTCCTGGGCGGTGATGATGCCGGTGAGCTTGTCGAGGTCGGTCTCGGTGAGGCGGGTGGCGGCCGCGGCGGCGGCCAGGCCGTCGAGGGCGGCGCGGACCGCGAGGACATCGCGGATGCGGTCGTCGTCGACGGCGGCCACCTTCGCCCCGGCGTGCGGTGCGCTCACGGCCAGACCCTCGTAGATCAACTGCTGCACCGCTTCGCGGACGGGGCTGCGGCTGACCCCGAGCTCGGTCGCCAGCGCGGGCACGCTGAGCGACCGGCCCGGGGGCAGTTCGCCGGAGAGGACCATCTGCCTGATCTGCCGATGGACAGACTGGCCGAGCAGCGAGGCCTCGGTCATCGCAGTGTCCTTTCCGTTGGTTGTGGTGATTATCCCTGGGGCCGGTAGTTCGCCTGCACCCGCTGAGTGAGGAAGTCCGCCGCGGCGACGGGCGGGTACTTGCCCGCGGGGCCCTGGATGATCGCGTCGCGGTCGGCCTGGGCGAAGTAGGCGATGCTGTAGCGCTCGCCCTGGTATTCGCCCTCGCCGGGGCTGCGGACACGGTGGAAGTTCGACGGCAGCAGGTCGTCGCTCCAGCGGGTGAGCATGTCACCGATATTGCAGGTGATCAGGCTCGACGACGGGGTGATGGAGGTCCATTCCTGTTCCTCCATCTCCTTGCCGGGGCACACCTGCAGTCCGCCCTGCCCGTCACGCTGGAAAAGCAGTGTGAGGCAGTCGAAGTCGGTGTGCGCGCCGGCCCGCCAGCGTCCGGGGACGCCACGCAGTTCCTCGGGGACGGCGAAGTAGTGCAGCAGCCGCAGGGCGCTCTGGTAGTTCTCGGAGCCGGGATCGTGTGCGGCGGTGAAGTGTTCGCGTTCGAGGCCGAGACGGTCGGCGAAGCAGGACAGCACGCGCATCGCCACTTCCCATGCCCGATGCTCGAAATCGAGGACACGGGAACGGAATCCGGCCAGTTCGGTTTCGGTCGGCCACAGCTTGTCCATGTGCGGCCGGGTGATCTGGTAGGACTCCTTCTGGTCCGGCACGCCGATGGACGGACGCACCTGACTCAGCGATTCCCAGCCCGCGTTGTTCTTCTTGACCAGGGGGTACTGCCCCTTGACCTCTTCGGGGAGGGCGAAGAAATCGGCTGTGGTGCCGAACATTTCGTCGATCAGGTCCTGCGGGATGCCGTGGCCGGAGAGCTGGAAGAAGCCGATCTCGGTGGCGGCGGCCCACAGCCCCTCGGTGATCTCGGCGCGTCGATCCTCGAAGTCGGTGAGGTCGATGACGCGGATCTCGCGGTCGGTGGTTTCCTTCCCGAGCCCGCCCATCTGCTTCTCGCGCGAGACCTCGGACATGTCGTAGCTGGTGGTCATGGGGTGGCTCCTTAGCCGGTGACGGAAATGGCGGGGTCGAGGAATTCCTTGGTGACCAGGTTTTTCGCGGTCAGGCCGGTGGGCACGTTCGCGCCGCCTGCCCGCAGGATGGGGCCGAATTCGTCGATGATGCGCTGGACGCGGGCGTCGTCGAAACTGCCGAGCACGCCGTCGGTGTCGTTGCCGATCAGGCCGCCGTCGATGAGGGCCTTGGACCCGAATTCGGCGAGTTCGGCGCTGTAGGGGTTGAGCTTGGGGTTCTGCTCGACGACGTCCACGACGACCTCGTTGACGTGGGTCGGGTCGGCCTTGAACGACGCGGTGGCCTGCTGGATCATCGGCACCAGCTTCTGCAGGCACGGGCGCAGCTCGGCGAGTTTGTCGGCGCGCACGTTCACGGTGCGGGCGTAACCCTCGTAGCCGACATCCTTGAGCAGCTGGTAGCCGACCGGCTTGTTCCAGGCCCGCACTTCGTGCTCGTAGGTGAAGGGTTCGGCATTGGCGAAGCCCTGCTGGGCGAAGGACGGATCGGTGACGAAACGCGAGGGCGAGTTGTCGTAGGAGGCGTCGATCTGCTCCTTCTTCACCAGCCCGCGCGCGACCAGCCAGTCCGGGTAAAGCTGCCCCTTGGACACCACCACCGGCTTGCCGGACTTGCCGATATCGGCGATGCCCTTCCAGTCGGGATTGGTCTTCGGGTCCCACATCAGCATCTGCGGGCTGTTGCGCAGCAGCGTGGTGACGGCGACGATCGGCTGCTGACCCGCGGCGGCGATGGCGTGCTCGGAGTGCGCGAGGCCGAGGGTGATGCTCTGGTCGACATACATCTGCGACGGCACGGTCTGGAAACCGATGGCCGGGCCGCCCGCGCGGATCTCCAGCTTCACGCCGGTGTCCTTGCCGCCGGCCACGAGCGGGCCGGTGATCTTGTTGTTGTCGGCGTCGACGGTGTAGCCGGGGCCGAGCAGGCCGAAGATCGGGCCGGAGTCGGTTTCGGGGGCCCACTGGAGCTGGACGACTACGGTGGCCGGGCAGGCGCCTGCGAGCTGCTGTTCGGCCGGGGCCGGTTCGAGGGCGACAGCGGGGGCGTCGGTGGTGTCGTCGGAACAGGCGGACGCGGTGCCTGCCAGCAGCACAGCGAGCGCGGCAATACCGATGCGACGCAAGGGAAGTTTCTTCATGATGATCCTCAGTTGGCGGAGTTGTGCCAGCGGCCGACGCTGACCTTCTGGATGACGGTGAACACCGTGAACACGAGCACGCCGAACAGGGCGGCCAGCAGCAGCGCACCGATCAGGTCCTCCGATTGCAGGCGGGCGCGGTAGGTGTCGAGCAGGGTGCCGATGCCGGGTTTGCCCTGTGCGAAGAACATGTCGCCGATGATGGCGCCCGTCACGGAAAGTCCTGCGGCGGTGCGCAATCCGGTCAGGGTAGAGGGCAGCGCGGCGGGCAGTTGCAGGGACCAGAGGCGGCGAAGGCGGCCCGCGCGGCCGAGGGTGAACAGTTCTTGGAGGTTGCCGTCGACGGATTTGATGCCGAACAGGGTCATCGCGATGATCGGGTGGATCGCGATCAGCACGCACACGGTAGTGCGGGCGGCGAAGCCGTAACCCAGCCACAGGCCGATCAGCGGAACCACGGCGAGCACCGGGATCGCTTGCAGGACAACCGCATAGGGGTAGACCACGTTCTCGATCGGCTTGGCCTGGCTCATCAGCACCGCGATCGCCACCCCGAGCACCGCCGAGATCAGCAGACCGGTGATCGCAACCTTGGCGGTCACCGCCAGCGCTTCGAGCATCACCTCGAGCTTCTTCGGGTCGGCGAGGGATTCACTGAACACCACATGCGGTGGCGGCAGCAGGAATCGGCGGCCCTCACTGAGGACCAGCATCGACACCGCGTACCAGGCGGCCAGCGCCAACGCGATCGAAACGAGTGGCGCCACCAGGGCACTGCCGACTTTGCGCAGCTGCGCCGTCGGGAGTTGCACCTTCGCTGCGGCGGGGATACGGGCCGCGACACTCACCATCAGGCAGCCTCTTTCAACGAGCGCGAGATGCGCGAAACGAGTTCGGTGAAGGCGGGTTCGAAACGCAGTTCGCGGTCCCGCGGGTAGGGCAGGTCGACGTCGATCACCTCATGGATGCGGCCCGGCCTGGCCGACATCACCACCACGCGCGAGGCGAGGAACACCGCTTCGGAGACCGAGTGGGTGATGAACAGGGCGGTGAAGGCGTTGTCGCGGTAGAGGCGAAGCAGCTCTTCCTGCATGTTGAGCCTGGTCATCTCGTCGAGCGCGCCGAACGGTTCGTCGAGGAGCATCAGGCGTGGTTCCAGCGACAGCGCCCTGGCCAGGGAGACGCGCATGCGCATGCCACCGGAGAGCTGGCTGGGCAGTTTGTTCGCGAAGTCCGCCAGGCCGACGGCTTCGATCGCCCGCTCGACGCGTTCGCGGCGCGTCTTGCGGTCGACCCCGGCCAACTCGGCCGAGAGTTCGACATTGCGGCGCACCTTGCGCCACGGCAGCAGGGTGGCTTCCTGGAAGATGAAGCCGATCGAATTCGTGCGTACCGCAACGGCTCCCGAGGTCACCGGTTCGAGGCCGGCGGCCAGGCGAAGCAGCGTGGATTTGCCGCAGCCGGACGGGCCGACCACCGCGACGAATTCGCCTTCGCGGATGTCCAGGTCGACATCGGTCAGGGCGAGCGTGCCGTCTTCGCCGCCGAAGCGCTTGCTCACGCCGGCGAAGGAAACCTCCATGCCGGACAGCAGCGTCCTCGCGTCGGCGTCGTTCACCGTGTCGTAGAGCGTCACCGTGATCACCTTCTCCTGCGGTCTATCGGTGTTGCGTGCAACTTTTGGACGATTTCAGTATTAGCCAGTCGAATTACATGCAATGTGTCGTTCGTTTCTGGCGTATTAACAGTCAGCGCATGCGAATCAGGCGCTGCGCGAGATCCCGGTGGTCGACGCGGGTGCTGACGCCGTCGCGGATGACGGCGTCGCCGTCGACCCACACGGTGTCGATCACGCGGGGCGAGGCGGCGGTGAGCAGGGTGGCGCCGGGGTCGAGCACGGGCAGACAGGCGAAGTCGCGGTCGAAGCGCACGAGGGTGAGGTCGGCGCGGTCACCGATCGCGATGCCGGTATGTGACGGGCGGCCGAGCACCCGGCCTGCCGCGCCGGTTGCCATGTGCAGCATCTGTTCGAAGCCGAGCAGGTCGGCCTTTTTGTGGGCCGCACGCTGCAGGTATGCGCCGATGCGCAGAGCGAGGAGCATGTCCTGGGTGTCGTTGCTGGCGGCACCGTCGACGCCGAGGGTGACATCGATGCCCGCCTCGAGCATCGCCGGGATCGGGGCGACGCCGCTGCCGAGGCGCATGTTCGAGACCGGGTTGTAGGAGACCGCTACGCCGCGCTCGGCGAAGACCTTGCGGCCGTGGTCGTCGAGGTTGACGCAGTGCACGGCCAGGGTGCGGTCCCAGAGGAAACCGCTCGCGTCGAGGTAGTCGACGGCACCGGCGCCTGCATGCAATCGGCACATGTCGTCGTCGGTGGTGGTCTCGAGGACATGTATCGACACGGTTTTGCCGGTGGACTGCGCGTACTCGCGGGCGGCCGCCATGCCGTCGGGGGTGAGGCAGCGCGGGTTGGGGACGGCGAGCGCGGTGGTGATGCGGGTGCCGAGCAGCTGCTTGTCGAGTTCGTCGACGTGGGCGAGCGCCTCGTCGAGGGGTTGCAGCAGGCGTGGGTCCAGGCCCCATTTGCGGGTGATGTCAGCGCGGTCGGCGATGCCGCGACCGAAGACCACGCGGATGCCCAGCTCTCGCAACGCGCGGAGCATGGCCTGGTGGACCTCGTCGGACGGGTTGGGCCACAGGTGTTCGACGACCGTGGTGACGCCGCTGCGCAGCAGTTCCAGACCACCGGCCAGCGCTGACAGGTAGGTCTGTTCGGGGGTGGCGGCCACGGTGTGTTCGCCGACGCAGCGCAGCCACTCCAGCAGCGGCAGACCCTCGCCGACCCCGCGCAGGACGGCCTGCTGCAGGTGGGTGTGGGTGTTGACGAAGCCGGGAAGCAGGTAGCCACCGCCACCGTCGGAACGGGGCAGATCGGCGTGCTCGGGACCGGCCTGGAGGGCGACGACGATGCCGTCGCGGACCACGATTTCGGCTGGTGCCCAGCCTTTTTCGGTGTAGGCGGTGACATCGGTGATGACGACGGAAGCGGCAGAATCCATGCGCGCACCTCTTTCGGGATGCGGCTGGTTAGCTCGCCGTTTTCAGCGGAACGCGTCGTCCGTTGCAGCCATGAACGACGTGGGACCGACCCTAGGAAGTGCTTGTTGCCGCCGGGTTAAAGCCGTGTCACGGGCGGACGTCCGCGCCGGGTTCGAGGATCTCGACCGACGGCACCGATTCGGGCTCGAGGAAGGCGAGCAAGGCCGCTGCTTCCGACTCCACCTGCGCCGCTTCGGTTTTCGTCCATGCGCGGGCCGGGCTGATCCGCAAGCGCGCCGTGCCGGACTTGACGAAGATCTTGTAGATGCCCGCCGTGAAGCCGTCGATCAGGACCGGCGAGACATTGGCGGCGTGGGCGCGCAGCGTCGGTGGGTTGTCGTCGCCGGTGATCCTGGCGCGGTCCTTGTGCGAGAGCAGCGCGTTGTCGTACCAGCCGAGCAGCCGGACCGGGGCGGGCAGGTCGGGGTCGGCCAGTTCGAGGTCGGCGGCGTCGTAGAGGGTGCGGCCGCGGTCGTCGGTGTAAGTGCGTACCCGGTCGCCCAGGTCGGTGACGGCTTTCTTCATGGCGGGCAGGCGTGACCAGGCCTGCATGTCCATGGTGCTCGCCGGGCCGAAGGCACGCAGGTAGCGCAGGATCAGTTCGCCGACGGGGTAGGTCGGGTCGAGTGGTGCGCCGAGCCAGGGCTCGACGCGCGACCAGACCGGTCGGCTGTTGTCGCGCCAGCGGCCGCGCGGCGGCGTTTGCAGGACGGGAAGCTGGTACAGCCAGGTCTGCACGACCGCGCCGGCGTCGCGGTCGGGGTAGCGCCGCGCGGCCTCGGCGCGCAGGTCCGCCGCCGACATCGGCTCGTCACCCAGCGCGGCTTCCCCGTGCGCGCGCACCTCGCCGGGGTCGAGACCGACCATCGCGCCGTAGTTGAAACCCTGACGGAACGGGGCCTTCTCGAGCTCGGGCTGGATGTGCGGGGCGATCCGCAACGCGTCCAGCGGGGTGACGAGATGAATCGTGCCGCGCATCAAGGTGATCCGCACGAGCGAACGGTCCTCGAGAGCCGCCGACACCGTCGAGGGGTCGAAATCGGCTATCCGACTCAACAATCCGATGAAGGGCGGTGGCACATCCTGGGCTTGCAGGCCGACGAGGTGGTCGCACATCTGCGGTGTCGTCAGGGACGACCGCTCGAGCAGGTGTTGACGTGCGAGCAACGTCCGGTTCAACACTCGATTCGACACCAGCATGCGTACTCCTTCGGCTCCTGCGCGAACGATACCGACAGGCCGGTCCCGCCCTGGGCTCGCCGACGATCGGAACAGACTGGCGTAATCACGCAATTCGCCTCGTTCCAGTCAGTTTTCTGACTATCGAAGGCCCGATTGCGTGATTACGCCGGTCTCATCGCAGCTGGACGACGACCTTGCCCGCTGCGGTCCGCTCGTCCAGGGCCGCAACAGCTTCCGCGGTGCGGTCGAGGGGGTACAGCACCGGGTCGGGGGCGGTGATCGCGCCGGAGGCCAGCAGCGGTTCGATCTCGGCCCACTGCTCGGCGAGGTAGGTGGGGTGGCTCATCACCCATTCGCCCCAGGCCGCGCCGACCACCTCGACGTTCTTGAGCAGCAGGCGGTTCACCTTCACCGTGGGGATCTCCCCCGCCGTGAAGCCGACGACGAGCAGTCGGCCGCCGCCCGCCAACGAGCGGATGCTGTCGGTGAAGCGGTCGCCGCCGACGGGATCGAGGACGATGTCGACGCCGCGACCGTCGGTCAGGTCCTTCACCGCGGCGAGCCAGCCGTCGGTCAGCACCA
Organism: Nocardia sp. NPDC058658; assembly: GCF_042716665.1. Classification (NCBI taxonomy): domain Bacteria; kingdom Bacillati; phylum Actinomycetota; class Actinomycetes; order Mycobacteriales; family Nocardiaceae; genus Nocardia; species Nocardia sp. NPDC058658. The sequence continues at coordinate 135,160 of NZ_JBHXRR010000005.1, read as the reverse complement.
CATCGGTGGCGCCGTTGGCCTTGGCGACCTGGGCTTTCGCGTCGGTGCTCACCACCGCGATCACCCGGCCCGCGCCCAGCGCCTTGGCCATGCGCAACGTGGAGGTGCCGACGCCGCCTGCCGCGCCGTGCACGAGGACCGCCTCACCGTCGGCCAGCCTGCCGCGCTTGGTCAGGCAGAAGTGCACGGTGAGGTCGTTGAACAGGACGCCCGCGCCTGCTTCGAGGGAGATGTTGTCGGGTAGCGGGAACACCGCGTGCTCGGGCGACACCGCCACCTCGGCGACGCCGTTGCCCAGCATGGTCAGTGCGGCGACGCGGTCACCGGGGCGCAGCGACGAACCCTCCGGCGCCTCGCGCACGATGCCTGCCACCTCGCCGCCGACGACGAAGGGCAGGCCCGGCTTCATCTGGTAGAGGCCGCGCGTCATGAGGACGTCGGGGAAGGCGATGCCCGCCGCGTGCACGTCGATCAGGACACCGCCCGGGTAGGCCACCGGCTCGGGCAGGTCGACGATCTCGATCGCCGACGGTCCGTCCAACTTGCCGACCTGGGCTGCGCGCATTTTTCGACACCTCTCTGGCGAATGACGTTCACCCGCGAACATAACCCGGCGGTGGGGTCAGCGATGGGCGAATTCGGTCACCGGCTCGCTGGCCAGCAGCACACCGGCCTTGGTGATCGTGAACCCGGACGCGCTCAGGTAGTACTGGGTGCCGTCGACCGGGTTCGTCGCGGTGAAGGAGCCACCACCGTTGGGCACCGGGTCGTCGAGTTCGAGCCCAGCACCGTCGCTGACCCGCAGGCCCTTGTAGTAGTAGCGCTGATCGCCGGTGTGGCAGATGACGACCCGCGATTTGGTGGTGCGGGCGATGGTCATCGCGGCGTCGTTGTCGTTGCAGCGGGGGCCCGATGAGAGGAAGCCCTGGCCGTCGGCGCCGGAAACGCTCGACTGCAGTGGAGGCACGGTGGTTTTGGTTGGCCCGCCGGGGACGGTCTGGCTGACGGTCACGACATCCGGTGGCGGAAGCGCGATTCCGGAGGTGACCGGCGGCCGATCGACGACCTGCTGATTGTCGTTGACGCTCAACATGATCCACACCGCCGCCCCGACCGCGGCGATCACGATCAGCGCGCCGAGGGCGCCGGCCAGGACCGGGGTCGACGAATTGCGTTGTGGGGGAAGGGGTAGCGGGGCCGACGGGTGGGTGTAGCCGGTGGGCGCCTGCTGCGTCACCTGGAAGCGGGCGGGATCGGGGGCGACCACTCGGTGGTCGGGCGACGAGCCGGTCGCTGAGTACGACTGCGACTGGGGGCCGGTTACCCGACGGTTCGAGTGCGAACCGGCGGACTCGGGGCCCGTCACCCGTCCAGCCGCCTGCGAACCGGCGGGCTGTGGGCCGGTTACCCGGCGGGTCGCGTGCGAACCAGCGGAGTGAGGGCCGGTCACTCGACGCGTCGACTGCGGGCTGACGGGTCCGGCTCCGGTGTGGTCCGGTGAAGCCGAGTCGGCCGCCGCACTCCAGGCCAGATGCTTCGACAGCGGGTCGGCGGCCGCTGTGGAGCCGCGAGTCTCCGGTGGGGAGTTCGGATCCACGGAGACCGCCGCCGAATCCCGAGTCTCGGGCGGGTCGGCAGGTACGACCGCCGAACCCCGAGTCGTCGGCGGAGAGTTCGGGTCGGATGCGGGCGACGACGTCGGCTGAGGGCCGGTGATCGGGATTCGGGGGCCGGATACCGTTGGCGGAGTGGAGCGGTCGGCCAGCAGGACCGCGTTGCGGGCGGCGCGAGCCAGGTCGACAGGGCTCGCGTACCGGTCGGCGGGCCGCTTGGCCATTCCCCGCTCGATCACCGGGTCGAAGGTCGCCAGGCTGGCGTCGGCCGCGCTGGGGCGGGGCGCGGGCGCCATCTGGTGCGAGCCGATCGCGCCCGCGAGGCTGTTCACCGGAAACGGCACCCGCCCGACCAGGCATTCGTAGAGCACGCAGGTGAGCGCGTAGGTGTCCACCGCGGGCGACATCGGCACACTCTCGAACCGCTCCGGCGCCATGTACGCCATCGAGCCGACCGCACTGCCCGCGCTGGTGAGCTGCGGGTCGGTGGCGGTGTGGGCGATGCCGAAGTCGACCAGGTAGGCGAACAGGTTGCCGGTGAGCAGGATGTTGCCGGGTTTCACGTCGCGATGGACCATCCCCACCTCGTGCGCGGCGTCGAGCGCGAACGCGATCTGCTCGACCACCTGCACCGACTCGACGGGCGTGAGCCTGCCGTACAGCTGCAGCCGCTCCTTGAGATCGACACCTTTGACCAGGCGCATATCGATGTAGAGAACACCGTCGACCTCGCCCCAGTCGTGCACCGGGATGACGTGCGGTTCCTGCACGCTCGCCATCGCCTGCGATTCGCGGCGGAAACGCTGCACGAAGGTGGGGTCACCGGCCAGTTCGCGGTTGAGCATCTTGAGGGCGACAACACGATTCTTGGAGGTGTCGTAGGCCTCATAGACCTCCCCCATACCGCCGACTCCGAGAAGTCTGCGAATTTCATAGCGCCCGAACATCGAGCCCGCCATTGCTCCGCCGGCCATTACTGCAGGCTACCCGGGTGCGGACACCTCTGTCATGTAAGACAATCGCGCCGGTACCGCCATCGTGATCGGCAACCGGTGCCGCTGGTCCCGGCTCGGCGCGAGGGTGTGATTCGCGACCCGTAAAGTCGTGTACAGAACTACGCAAGAAGTCGCGGCGCACCTGGTGGGCCGTGCAAGGAGCACACGTGTCACTCGATCAGCCACTGGCCCCGCTTCCCCAGGAGGGCACGGGCTTCGCCACGGCGTGGCCCGTCCGGGCCGGCGACGTGGATCCTTATCAACGACTGCGCCTGGACGCGGTAGCGCGCTACCTGTCCGATATCGCCTGGGACGAACTGAACCAGACCGCCCTGCACCTCACCGATCCCACCTGGATCGTGCGCCGCACCGTCATCGACGTGATCCGCCCGATCGTGTGGCCCGACAACGTGCACCTCGAGCGCTGGTGTTCGTCGATGTCGACGCGCTGGACGAACATGCGCACGCGGATCACCAGCGAACGCGGCGGGTTGATCGAGACCGAAGGCTTCTGGATCAACCTCAGCGAGTCGAGCAATCTGCCCGCCCGGATCAGCGACGACGGCCTCGCCTACCTGGCCCGATCCACCGACGAGCACCGCCTGCGCTGGCGGCCCTACCTCACCGATCCGGCACCGCGCGAGTCCGATTCCGACCTGCCGTTCCCGGTGCGGGCGACCGATATCGACCAGTACAACCACGTCAACAACGCCTGCTACTGGCAGGCCGTGGAACAGTTCCTGGTCGACTACCCGAAGCTGGTCGCGGGCCCGCACCGCGCCGTGATCGAGTACGTGGCGCCAGTGCTGGCCCGCGAGCACATCACCGTGCGCGCCCGCCACGAACCGGGCGATCACACCGGCCAGATGGTGCTGCGGCTGTGGTTTGTCGTCGGCGGCGTCACCACAACCGTCGTCCGCATCATGCCGCTGCCTGTGTAATCGGCGGCTGGCACCGCAGTTCGCGGCGCTTGACTCCGAGAACACGGGGCTCGGCCGTCCCCTCGGCAGCCTCGCTGCGCCCGGCAAGGCTGGTGGCCATGCCGGGCGCGTACGGCTAGCCCTTTGCTGCCTTGAGCAGGTCCGCTCGGGTGGTGAATTTGACTCGGGGTCTGCCTGCGGCTTTGCCTGCGGTCTTTTCGGCCTGGTCGATGGTCTTCCAGGCCTTGCGGTCGACCAGATCGGGTTGGCGTTCGGTGAGCAGGGCGCGCAGGGCGGCCCGGTCGCCGGTCGGCGCGGTGAGTTTGCCCGCGATGAAGTCGGCGATCACCGCTTCGACGGTTTCCTCGGCGTCGACCCGATTGGAGCCGATCACCCCGCGCGGGCCGCGCTTGATCCAGCCCGAGACATAGACGCCGGGGACGGGCTCGGCGGCCTCGATGACCCGGCCGTGTTCGCTCGGCACGGTGCCGCGACGCTCGTCGAAGGGCAAGCCCGCGACGGGTTCGCCGCGGTAGCCGATCGAGCGAAGGACCAGTCCGGTGTCGAGGGTTTCGGTGCGGTCGGTGGGGGTGGCCACCAATTGCCCGTTGTCGGCGGACAATTCGTTGTGCGCGAACTCGATCGCGGTGACCTTGTCGGTACCGAGCACTGCGGTCGGCGTGGCGAGATAGCGGAACACGATGCGCTTGTTCGCCGGATCCGATGTCGCCGTCGAATACTCCTGCGCGAGTTCGTACTTGAAACGCAGCGAGGGCTCGATGTTCGGATCGTCGAGGACCGCCTGGCTGTGCGGGTCGAGTTCGATCTCGGCGGGGTCGACGATCACATCGACACCCTTGCGATGGGTGAGCGCCAGGAACTCCGGCGAGCTGTACGCGGCCTGCAGCGGGCCACGCCTGCCCAGGATCACGACCTCGCGAATATTGCTGCGGCGCAAGGCGTCCAGTGCGTGATCGGCGATGTCGGTCTTGGCGAGCTCGTCCGGGTCGGCGGTGAGCACGCGCGCCACGTCGAGGGCGACATTGCCGTTGCCGACGATCACCGCGCGCTCGCCCGACAGGTCGAACTCGCGCTCGGCGAAGTCGGGATGGCCGTTGTACCAGGCCACGAACTCGGTGGCTGAGTGCGAGCCGGGCAGGTCCTCGCCGGGGATGTCGAGCGAGCGGTCGCTCGAGGCGCCGACGGCGTAGATCACCGCGTGGTGATGATCGAGGAGTTCGGTGTGATCGATGTGCTCGCCGACCTCGACATTGAGGTAGTACTGCAGCGTGTCGCGCCGGAACGCCGACTCGAACATCTCGGCCACGCCCTTGGTGCCCGCGTGATCGGGGGCAACGCCCGCGCGCACCAGACCCCACGGGGTCGGCAGCCGGTCGAACATCTCGATCTCGACATCACTGCGCCGCAGCAGTTCGTCGGCGGCGTAGCAGGCCGCCGGGCCCGCGCCGACGATGGCGACGCGCAGCGTGCCGAGGCTCTTGGGCGGGCGGGTCGGGGTGCTCAGCGGGTCGAAGTTCGACTCGAGCGGGTGACGCTGGAAGTAGGCGGCGTTGATCTCGCGGTATCTGGACAGCGAGGCCAGCAGGTCATCCTCGGAGAAGATCGCGTCCACCGGGCACGCGTCGACGCAGGCACCGCAGTCGATGCAGGTGTCGGGGTCGATGTACAGCATCTCCGCTGTCGCGAACTCCGGTTGATCCGGAGTCGGGCGGATGCAGTCGACCGGGCATTCGGTGACGCAGCTGGCGTCGTTGCAACAACGCTGCGTGATGACGTAGGCCATAGGTGCAGATCCTCGAAATGTGTGGTCGGTGGCTCGAGACGCCCCCTCGACGGCCCGCGGTGGGTGATCCGCGAACGCATCGATGGTGACGCAGCTTTCAGTGTGCCTCGAGTGTGACTGTCGCCTCACCGCTGCCCGCGATTACGGTGGTCTCATGGTGGCGACCCTGATCCTGATGCGGCACGGAAAATCGGCCTACCCCGACGGGGTGGACGACCACGCCCGCCCGCTGGCACCGCGTGGCGAACGCGAAGCGGCGCTGGCCGGTGACTGGCTGCGCGCCACCCAACCGCCGATCGACGCCGTGCGTTGTTCGACGGCCGAACGCACCAGACAGACGCTGGCCGTCACCGGCATCACCGCACCGGTCGAGTTCACCGACGACATCTACGACGCGAACCCGCACACCCTGATGGAACTGATCGGACTCACCGACGACTCGATCTCCACGCTGCTCGTCGTCGGCCACGTGCCCGGAATCCCCTGGACCGCATGGGAACTGGCGAGCAACCGCGAATCCGATCAGGCGACCGAACTCAGCCGCAAGTTCCCCACCTCGGCGCTGGCGGTGCTCGAATTCGACCGGCCGTGGGCACAACTGGGCCCCGGCACCGGCGAACTCACGTCATTCCACGTGCCGCGCTGAGTCCGTTTCGGGCGCGTTCACTTCAGTAACTTGCCGCCGACGACGACGCCGACGCCGAGCAGCACGAGCAGCAGGAGCGCGACGAATCCGTTCGTCAACGCCCAGACCACGCCGAGCACGAGTACCACCGGCGCCACCGCGATCGCGGTGATCACCGGACTCTCCTTGACCGTTTCCCAAGCCGAACGGGCCCTGACGCGGTCGATGTCCTTACCAGCCATGTGATCCACACTACGTTTCTGTCGGTGCCCGGTGTCATGCTTGCCCGCATGGATTGGAAAATCGAACTCGTTGCCATCCCGGTCACCGATGTCGACCGGGCCAAAGACTTCTACGTCAGTATCGGCTTCAACGCCGACCACGACCACACCCCGAGCCCGGATATCCGGTTCGTGCAGCTCACCCCGCCGGGTTCGGGGTGTTCGATCTGCATCGGGCGCGGGCTCACCAAGGCGGCGCCGGGCAGCGTCGAGGGCATGCAGATGGTCGTTGCCAGCGCCGACAAGGCCTATGAACAGCTGATCGCCGCAGGCGTGGAGGCCACTCCCGTCGAGGACATGGGCTGGGGCCGGTTCACCTTCTTCGCCGATCCCGACGGCAACAAGTGGGCCATCCAAGAGCTGCCGAACTACAGCTGAATTCGCTCGCCCGTGAGAACAATTCTTGCTTGGAGTGCACTCCAGGTGGATAGCTTCGAGGCAGTTCCACGGGAAAGGACGAGCACGATGGATCACGACGCCGCCCTGCGCGCCGACAGCGACGACGAACACGAGCGCCCGAAGTACTCGATCGGCCAGGTAGCCGAGCGTTCGGGCCTCAGTCGCGACACCCTGCGCTGGTACGAGCGGATCGGGCTGATGGGCTACATCGGCCGCGATCACACCGGCAACCGCCGGTTCAGCGACCGCGACCTGGAGTGGCTGGCGCTGATCGGACGGCTGCGTCTGACCGGCATGCCGGTGGCCGACATGATCCGCTACGCCGAACTGGTGCGGGCCGGGGAACAGACCTACCCGGAACGGCTGGAGATGTTCCGGCAGACCAGATCCGACGTGCTCGACAAGATCGCGGAACTCCAGCAGACCGTGGCCGTGCTCGACTACAAGATCGCGATCTACGAAGGACGATCCGATGCGTCGCGCCCGGCCACGATCACCGTGCCACCGAGCGAAGGAAGCGATACATGAGCACCACCGCGACACTGCCGACCACCACTCTCGGTACCGACGGTCCGATCGTCGGTACGCAAGGACTCGGCTGCATGGGCATCAGCGAGTTCTACGGCGATACCGATGCGGGCGAATCGCGGGCCACCCTCGACCACGCACTCGAACTCGGCGTCACCCTGTTCGACACCGCCGACGTGTACGGCTCGGGCCACAACGAGGAATTCCTGGCCGATTTCGTCCGCGCCAACCGCGACAACCTGCAGATCGCCACGAAATTCGGCATCGTGCGCAAGGCCGACGACCCGGCGTTCCGCGGCTTCGACAACTCCCCCGGCTACATCCGCGCCGCCGTCGAGGCCAGCCTGCGCAGGCTCGGCGTCGACACGATCGACCTGTATTACATGCACCGGCGCGACCCGCGCGTGCCGATCGAGGAGACCGTCGCCGCGATGGCCGAACTCGTCGCGGCGGGCAAGGTGCGTGCGCTCGGACTGTCGGAGGTGACCGGCGACGAACTGCGCGCCGCGCACGCGGTGCACCCGATCGCGGCGCTGCAGTCGGAGTGGTCGCTGTTCTCCCGCGATGTGGAGCGCACCGCGGTGCCCGCCGCGGCCGAACTGGGGGTGACGTTCGTTCCGTACTCGCCGCTGGGTCGCGGGTTCCTCACCGGTGCGTTCAAGTCGGCGAAAGAGCTGGGCGACAAGGACTTCCGCCAGTTCCAGCCGCGCTTCACCGGCGACAACGCCGAGCACAACACCGAGTTGCTGGCGCCGTTGGCCGCGATCGCCGCGGCGCACGACATCACGCAGGCGCAAGCCGCGCTGGCCTGGGTGCATGCGCGGGCGGGTGTGCACAACTTATCCGTGGTGCCGATCCCCGGCACTCGCAAGCGGAGCCGTCTCGCCGACAACGTCGCCGCGGCGTCGGTGCAGCTTTCCGCCGACGAGCTCGCGACGCTGGAACCTATCGCCGGGCAGGTGGCGGGTAACCGGTACGCGGACATGTCGTTCACTTCGGCCGGGCGCGAATAACTCCGGCCGGACGACGCGGGGCGACCTCGCCGATGCAGCCGTCGGGGAGGTCGCGGACCGCGTGGAATAGCGACTGGTCGCGAACAGTTCTTCTCGACGAACACAGGTCGGTGATCAACCGGGCCACTGCGTTCATGAACCGATCCGCAGTGCACCGGAACCGGTGCGGAAGGAGCACACGCAGATGACCGAGACCACCGAGGCGCAGCGTCGCGTCGTGCGCAATGTCGAGAAGAGCCGCTACGACGTGTTCTTCGACGATCAGCTCGCGGGCTTCACCGAGTACATCGAGCGCGACAACGACACCGATTTCATCCACACCGAGATCGACGACGCGTTCGCGGGCAAGGGGCTCGGCGGGGTGCTCGCCCGTCAGGCCGTCGAGGACGTGATCGCGCGCGAACGCACCATCACCGCGCACTGCCCGTTCATCCGCGGCTGGCTCGACAAGCATCCCGAGTACGACGCGCACGTGACGGGCAAGGGCATCGCGCGATGAGCGACCTGGAGGTCGACCCGGACGAGGCGCTGTGTGAGCCGTCGCCGCGCCCGGGTCCGATCACCGAGCTGTACCCGGCCAGGGAGGTGCCACTCGGCGGTGTGCGTGGTGTGTACGTGGAACGCACACTGCCGCAACGGGATCTACCGACCGTCGGGGCGTGGTGTTTCCTCGACCGCTTCGGCTCGGCCGCCGCGACCGAGGCGGGCGCCTCCCCCGACATCCTCCCGCACCCGCACATCGGCTTGCAGACGGTGACGTGGCCGCTCGACGGCCGCATCCGGCATCGCGATTCGGTGGGCTCCGATGTCGAGATCGAGCCGGGGCAGCTGAATCTGATGACCTCCGGTCGCGGCATCGCGCACTCGGAGTTCGCCGTGCCCGGCGCCGAGTCGGGCCACGGCCTCCAGTTGTGGATCGCCCTGCCCGGCACCGCGACCGGCGTCGATCCGCATTTCGAGCAGCATCGCGAACTGCCGATCTACGCGCAACCCGGACTGCGCGCCACCGTGCTGATCGGCTCACTGGGTGATGTCACGTCGCCGGCGAGGGCCTATACGCCGATCGTAGGGGCCGACATCGTGGTCGAGCCGGGTGCCGAAGTGCGGCTGCCGTTGGAGCAGACGTTCGAGTACGCGGTGCTGGTGATCGCGGGCACGGTCACCGTCGACGGCACCGAACTCGATCCGGGACCGCTGCTCTACCTGGGCACCGACCGGACCGAGCTGCACGTGACCAGCACCGGGGGCGCGCATTTCGCGCTGCTCGGCGGCGAACCCTTCGCCGAGGAACTGGTGATGTGGTGGAACTTCGTCGCCCGTAGTCACGACGAGATCGTCGAGGCCCGCGAAGCGTGGGAAGCCCGCGACACCAGCCGCTTTCCGCTGGTGGTCGGCCACAGTCCCGATGAGCGAATACCGGCCCCGCCATTACCGCCGTTGCGCTTGAAACCACGCAAACGAGCGACCGGCTGCGCTCACCACTGAGCGGCAACCCGATGCGAAGTCCTTGCACCGCATCGGGTTACGCAGTGTCAGCGCTCAGCGGCCAGCAGAGCGTCCAGCGCGCAGTAGCTGTCGTTGATGCCTGCCTCGCAGCCCGAGGCGACCATGCCCGCGCATTCCTCGGCGGTGTGGAAGATGCTGTCGGTGACGACCCTGGTGCGGCCGTCGCCGAGGTCGACGAAGGTGGTGGTGTCGATGCTGATGTGGGCGGGCATGCCGTCCCATTCGAAGGACTGCACGATGCGTTGCTTCGGGGTGATCTCGCGGAATCGGCCTTCGAAACCGAAGGTGTCGTCGCCGTCGTGTTCGACGAAGCGCCAGTGGCCGCCCTTGCGAAACTCCCAGCGCTCGACATCGACGACGTGACCACGCCCCCACCAGCGCGAGAGCTGTTCGATACGGCTGTAGGCGTCCCACACGCGGTCGAGCGGTGCGTCGAAATCGCGTTCGATGTGGAGTTCGCGGTCCGAGGACGTGAGGATCGTGGACTTGGTGGTTGTGCTCATCGCTCTGGCTCCGTTCGTTGCAGGAATTCACCGAGACGGTCCATCCGGGCCTCGAGCATCTGCCGATAACCCTGCATCCAGGCCACCTCCCGATCGAAGACGCGCTCGCAGATCCGGCAGTACCGCACCCGCCCACGCTTCTCGGTGACCACCATGCCTGCTTCCTCGAGCAGCCCGATGTGCTTGGAGATGCCGGTCAACGTCATCTCGAACCGCTCGGCCAACTCGCTGATACTCGCGGGCCCACGCCCGAGCTGCTCGAGGATGCCCCGCCGTGTGGGGTCCGCGAGCGCCCCGAACGAGGCATCCAGGAAGTCATACTGAACCATCTAGTTCAGTATGACGCGGCGCCCTCTTTCGGTCAAGGCCCCTTCGGCGAAAACCTGGACGGCGCCGAGATTGGCTACTACGCTCTGTCGTAGACAAGGTGGCGGACCGACCGAGGGGGAATCTCATGGACAAGACCACGTGCTGCATCGTTGGCGGCGGGCCTGCGGGGACGATGGCAGGCCTGCTACTGGCCAGAGCCGGGGTCGAAGTCACTGTGCTGGAAAAACATTCCGACTTCCTCCGAGATTTCCGTGGCGATTCGGTGCACCCGTCCACGGTGCGGTTGATCGACGAACTGGGGCTCGGCGCCGAGTTCGCCGAGTTGCCGCGCTCGGAGCTGAACCGGATGCACATGTACGCGGGCGACCGCATGGTGGCCGCCGCCGATTTTCGGCGGATTCCCGGCCGCTACCGACACATCGCCATGGTGCCGCAATGGGACTTTCTCGACCTGTTGACCAGGGCCGCCGCCGAAGAACCGACCTTCACCTTGCGCATGCGCTCGACCGCGACCGGAGTGATCGAGGAGGCAGGCCGGGTGACCGGCGTGCGCTGGCTCGACGCCGACAGCATCGAACACACACTGCGCGCCGACCTCGTGATCGCTTGCGACGGAAGAGATTCCGTGGTCCGCGAAGCAGCGGGGCTGCGTCAGCGGATGGAGGACGTGCCGATGGACATGTGGTTCTTCCGCATCCCGAAGGCGGTCGACGACGTCGACAGCGGGGCCGTGCAAGCTCGCTTCACCAATGGCAATTCCGCGGTGGCCATCGACCGCGGCGACTACTACCAGACCGGCTACATCATCGAAAAGGGCTGCGACGCACAGCTTCGCGCCGCCCACGACGTGGCGTGGCTGCGCGAGCGCGTCGCCGAACTGTTCGGCTGGTCCGCCGAATCGATGGCGGCGATCCGGACCTGGGACGACGTCAAGCTGCTCGAGGTCACGGTGGGCATGCTCGACCGGTGGTACGTGCCGGGGCTGCTGTGCATCGGCGACGCCGCGCACACGATGTCACCGGTCGGTGGGGTCGGGGTGAACCTCGCGGTGCAGGACGCCGTGGCTGCCGCGCGCATCCTGGCACAGCCGCTGCTCGACGGCACCGTGCAGACCACCGACCTGGAAAAAGTACAGCGCAGGCGACGACTGCCCGCGAGTTTCACCCAGCGATCCCAGCGCGGCGAACACGACATGCTCATCGCGCCCGCGTTGCGCGGAACCCTGCACACCGCACCCCTTCCGCTGCGCATCGTCGACGCCGTGCCCGCGCTCGCCGGCCTCACCGCCTATCTCGGCGGCATCGGCCTGCGCCCCGAGCACGCACCGGAGTTCGCGCGCCGACCGCGCATCGGCGCCCAACCGTCGAACGCGCGCCGCTGACCCGCGCGTACGGGCTTTCGCCGAACTGTCGGCTACGTCCCGAGGCCGGGCGTCGACCTCGCGCGTCGACGGGCTTTCCGAATCGCGCCGCAACGGCTAGGTTTGCCGCGAACGAACGGGACGAATCGGGCCCGGATGAAGCAGGAGGCTTGCGGGATGAGGATCGGCACTGGGGTCGGGGCGGCGCTGCTCGCGATGGGAGTCATCGTGGCGGCGGCGGGGAACGGGCACGCCGAGCCCAACCCGGCGGTCGTCGAACAGCAGGCCGCGGCGCCGTCGCTGCGCGGGGTCGACAAGGGCGTGAACTACCAGGTGAGCGCCACCGACGATCGACGCTCGGTGGTCACCACCATCGACACGGGCCGGTTCCAGCTCGTCCACGACGCGAAAGTCGTTGCGGTGACCGATGAATCGGGTGCGGTCCTCGCGGCGCTGCCGATGGTCGTGCGCATCGACGAGCACTCGGTGCCACTCACCCCGTCGATCGACGAGAAGGGCACCACCCTGACCCTCATCCCGGTCAGCGAATCCACCGCACCGGTGCGCGACATCAGCGCCCAGGAACGCTTCTTCGCCGAAACCCAGCGCCTGCAGCCACAGATCATCGAGGGAGCCGCCATCGGCGCGGCCATCGGTTTCGTGCTCGGCTTCCCGCTGGGGCTGTTCGTCCTGGACTTCATCACCGTCCCGGTCGCCACCGTCGCGGGTGCGGCGATCGGGGCGCTGGCCGCGTACGCGATGGCCGGTGGTCAGCCCGCGGTCGACACCGCGCTCGCCTACGTCACCGGGGCACCCTGACGGTTCGCCGCACGCGGCCACGCGCCGCTGGTTGTCAGCGGTTTCCGCTACCGTTGACACCAGGAGTCCGCACGGGTGGGTGGTGATGAGAGTGGAGTTCGACCCGCTGGCCGATATCGAACGCGCGCTGGCCGAACAGGCCGGGTGGACGTGGTTCGACGACTACCTGCTGTACACGTGTGGGGTGGCCGATCTGCTGGCGCGCGGTGAGGTGGCGCTGATCCCGCACACGGCCACGCGGGTGCGGACCGAGCCGGGGGAAGTCGCGTTGGCCGAGGGGGCGGTCAACTGGTACACGTGGCGGGCCACCGGCAACGGGAATTGGACGCCGAGCCAGGCCGCCGTCGCCGGGCCGACTCCGATCGCGGCCGCCGCGCAGTTGGGCAACGCCGTCGTGAACCGGACCCGGCGCACCCGGGCCGTGGCCGCCGCGCACCCGCGATGGGTGGCCGAACGGGCCGGGTCGGTGATGATCTCGGATCGGCGGCTGCACCTCACCAACCCGGATCGGTCGTTCTCGCTGTACTGGTCGGCACTCGAGTCCATCGACCTCACCGCACCGGATCGCGTCGGGTGCCGGTTCCCCGACCGAGACGGCAAACTGCAGCAGATCCAAGTCCAGACTCCGTGGGCAGCACTGCTTTTCGTCACCGCCGCGCTGCGGCACTTTCCGCACCATCCGCTGTTGAAGACCGGCACCTGGCTGCCCGCCGGGTTCGAGGACAAGTGTCATCTGGCGGGCAAGAAGTGTCCGAAAGTGCGCACGCTGGGATGAGACGTCCTCAGCGTTGACGTGCGCGGTAGGCGGCGACGGCGTTGCGGTTTCCGCAGGTGGTGCTGCAATAGCGGCGGGAGCGGTTGCGGGACAGGTCGAGGACGAGGCCCTCGCAGTCCGCGTCGGCACAGATCGACAGGCGACTCAGGTCGTCGGCGCGGATCAGGTCGATCATCGCCATGGCGGTTTCGACGGCGATGCGGACCGGGAGCGGGGCTTGCGGCGGGACGGCGTGCACGTGGTAGTCGACGTCGCCGTGGCGGACCAGCTGCGGCACGGCTCGGTGCTCGGCGAGGGTCTCGTTCACGAGCACGACGGCGGCATCGCGGTCGCTGGTGAGCATCGCGCGTAGGGGCGCACGCAATGCCCGGACAGCGGCCAGTTCGGCCGCGTCGCCGGCGTGGGCGCCGGTGTAGACGTGCCGGTGCAGGAACTCGGCGAGCTGGGCGGTCTCGGTGAGCGTGTCGGGGTCTTCTGCTGAGTTGACCAGCTCGACCGCCGCCAAGAGCGCCGCTTCGGTGTCATGAGCAAAAACCACGTTGACATATTACCTCAGCCTCCTTACCGTCATTAGTCATGGAGACTTTGACTCATGACGGTGCGGCCCGGAACCGAACCGGGTTGTTCTTCGCCCTCGCCTCCGCCACCTCGTTCGGCATGTCGGGGCCGCTCGCACGCGGACTCATGGACGCGGGCTGGAGTGCGGCCGCGGTGGTCGCCGCGCGCGTGCTGCTCGCCGGAGTCGTCCTGCTGCCCTTGGCAATTCACCAACTGCACGGCAACTGGCCACTGCTGCGCGCCAACGCGCGGCTCATCGCCGTCTACGGTTTGATCGCCGTGGCGGGCACCCAGCTCGCGTACTTCAACGCCGTCGCGCGCATGGAGGTCGGCACCGCATTGCTGATCGAATTCGCCGCCCCGATCGCCATCGTCGGCTGGCTGTGGGCGCGTCATCGTCAACGGCCCGGCGCGGCCACCATCGCGGGCGCGGCCCTCGGCATCACCGGCCTGATACTCGTTCTCGACGTGCTCTCCGGGGTCTCCACCGACCCGATCGGCATCGCGTGGGCACTGGGTTCGATGATCGGCGCTGCCGCCTACTTCCTGCTGTCCGCCGAGGGCGGCGCACTCCCCGGCACCGTCCTCGCCGCAGGCGGCCTCCTGATCGGCGGCCTCACCCTGCTCCTCGCAGGCGCCATCGGCATCGTCCCCCTCCACGCCACCACCAACCCCGCCGTCTTCGCCGACTTCACCACCCCCTGGTGGATCCCCATCCTGCTCATCGGCATAGTCACCGCCGCCATCGCCTACGTCACCGGCATAGCCGCCACCCGCCGCCTCGGCTCCCGCCTCGCCTCCTTCGTAGCCCTCACCGAAGTCCTGGCCGCCCTCATCTTCGCCTGGATCCTCCTAGCCGAAGCCCCCCGCCCGATCCAATTGCTCGGCGGCGCCTTGATCCTCATCGGCGTAATCACCGTCCGCCTCGGCGAACCCGCAACCGCCCTCGGCGACCCCGAGACGCCAGCAGACACCATTGAAGAGCTAAGAACTCCTACCCAACCCGGACCCCCGAGGATCGGAACACACCCATCAATATAAGTTCTGACTTATACTCGGACGTGTGGAATGGGAGATCGTGCTACTGGAGCCAGTCGATCACTGGTTCATGAAGCTGTGCGAGTCCGATCCGGCCTCGGCAGCCTTGATCGAGCAAGCGCTGGACCAACTCGCTGCCGTAGGCCCAGCACTGGGCCGACCTTTGGTCGATACCCTGGAGCACAGTCGGTTGAAGAATCTGAAGGAGTTACGTCCCGGTTCGAGTGGTCGGTCGGAAATCCGAATGCTGTTCGTGTTCGATCCCGATCGCCGCGCGATCATCCTGATCAGCGGCGACAAGACCGGGCGATGGTCCAAGTGGTACGACGACGCGATTCCGCTGGCCGAACACCGCTACGCCGACTATCGCGCTGATAGCGAGAAGGAGATCCGATGACTGGCGCACGAAGCTGGCGCGAAGTGAAAGAAGAAGCTCACCGGCTGCACCCTGAGCTGGCTGACCCCAAAGTCCAGGCAGCTGCGGCAGAACAGCTAGCGGGCCGCATCGCCGGACACCACCTCAAGGAACTCCGACAGGCGGTCGGAAAGACCCAGGCCGAACTCGCGGCCGCCCTCGGCGTAAGCCAGGCGCGTATTTCCCAAATCGAGAACGGCGACCTGGCGGCCATGGAACTCGACACCCTCCGCGCCTACGCCCGAGCCCTCGGCGGGCGAGTAGACATCAGCGTCAGCGTCGGGCCACACACGGTCAAGGTCGCTTGACTCACCACGGCGTGCCATTCCAGAGGCTCCATGAATTCGATCCGAACTACCGGTCGGAGTACTCCGCTTCGGTAATGGTCAGGGTCGTGCCGGGCATCGTGATCGTGGGGAGTTCGGTCTCGGAGTCCCAGGTGGCGGCGACATCACCTGCCGGGTAGGGAATGTCGTAGAACAAACCACGATTGGGTGCGATTCCGACGTGGAGGACGTACTCGGTGGACAACAACCCTGGCGTGGTGCGGTGGTACACGCAGTACGACCGACCCTGTTTCGGTTGAGCGTGTTCCGGGCGGCAACTCACGACCACCTGGTCCGAAATCGCGTGGGCGGCAATCTGATAGCCAGTGAATGCGATCGCCAGTACCCCGATCACCGCGAGCGCGACAACGACTATCTGAGACTTCATACCGCGACCGTACACAGAAAACGGCCCCCGCTCTCGAAAGAGCGGGGGCCGAAATCTGTTGGCTACCTACTGCTTAGCGGTAGTCGCTGAAGCCGTAGTCGTCCAGCGGCACTGCTGCGCCGGTGGAGGAGCCGAAGCTGTCCGGGGAGTAGTAGGTGTCGTCGTAGGACGGCACCGCGTACGCCGCGGCACGGGCTTCTTCGGTCGGCTGCACCGTGATGTTGCGGTAACGGTTGATACCGGTACCGGCCGGGATGAGCTTACCGATGATGACGTTTTCCTTCAGGCCGATCAGCTTGTCGGAGCGGCAGTTGATCGCCGCGTCCGTCAGCACTCGGGTGGTCTCCTGGAAGGAAGCCGCCGACAGCCACGAATCGGTGGCAAGCGACGCCTTGGTGATACCCATCAGCACCGGACGGCCCGAGGCCGGCTCGCGGCCTTCGGCCACCACGCGACGGTTCGAGTTCTCGAACTCGGCACGCTCGGTGAGCGAGCCGGGCAGGAACTCGGTCGCACCCGAATCGATGATCGTCACGCGACGCAGCATCTGGCGAACGATGACCTCGATGTGCTTGTCGTGGATCGACACACCCTGCGAGCGGTAGACCTCCTGGACCTCGTGGACCAGGTGGACCTGCACCTGACGGGGACCCATCACGCGCAGCACCTCGTGCGGATCGGCAGCGCCCTCGAGCAGCTGCTGACCCACCTCCACGTGGTCACCGTCGGCCAGCAGACGCTCGGAGCCGTCGTCGTGCTTGAAGACCCGCAGACGCTGACGCTTCGAGAGCTTGTCGTAGACGACTTCCTCGGACCCGTCATCAGGGATGATCGTGATCTTGTAGAAGCGATCGTCGTCCTCGAGACGCACCCGACCCGAGACCTCCGCGATCGGCGCCTTGCCCTTGGGGACACGGGCCTCGAAGAGCTCCTGAACACGCGGCAGACCACCGGTGATGTCGTCGCCGGCGACGCCACCCTGGTGGAAGGTACGCATGGTCAGCTGGGTACCGGGCTCACCGATGGACTGGGCCGCGACGATGCCGACGGCCTCGCCGATATCGACCAGCTTGCCGGTGGCCATCGAACGGCCGTAGCAGGTGGCGCAGACGCCGGTGCCGGTGGTGCAGGTCAGCACGGAGCGGACCTTCACCTCGGTGATACCGGCCTCGAGCAGCGCCTCCAGCGCGGGATCGCCGAGGTCGGCGCCCTTCGCCACGATGACGTTGCCCTTGGCGTCGACCGCGTCCTGCGCCAACGTACGGGCGAAGGTCGAGGTTTCCACGTGCGCGTCACGGATGATCGTGCCGTCGGCCAGCTTCTCCGCGATCGGCACCACGATGCCGCGCTCGGTGCCACAGTCCTCTTCGCGGACGATGACGTCCTGCGACACGTCCACCAGACGACGGGTCAGGTAACCCGAGTCGGCGGTACGAAGCGCGGTGTCGGCCAGACCCTTACGAGCACCGTGGGTGTTGATGAAGTACTCGAGCACGGTCAGGCCCTCACGGAACGAGGACTTGATCGGGCGCGGGATGAACTCACCCTTCGGGTTCGTCACCAGGCCCTTCATACCCGCGAGGGTACGAGTCTGGGTGAAGTTACCCGTGGCGCCGGAGTCGACGATCGTGATGATCGGGTTGTCCGGCGGGTAGTGGGTCCGCAGCGCGGCGCCCACTTCCTCGGTGGCTTCCTGCCAGATCTTGACGAGCGCGTTGTTGCGCTCGGCGTGATCGAGCGCACCACGCTGGTACTTCTTCTCGATCAGGTCCGCCATGGCCTCATAGCGTTCCATGATCTCGGGCTTCTCCGGCGGAACGAGCACGTCCGACATGGAGACGGTGACACCCGAACGCGTGGCCCAGTAGAAGCCGGCGTCCTTGAGCTTGTCGACGGTCTGCGCGACGACGATCATCGGGTAACGCTCAGCGAGATCGTTGATGATCGTGGCCTGACGCTTCTTCGGCATCGGCTCGTTGATGAACGCGTAGTCCGCCGGAAGCAGCTCGTTGAAGATCACGCGACCCAGCGTGGTCTCGGCCAGCCAGGCCTCGCCACGCTTCCAGCCATCCGGGAACAGCTCGTTCTCGATGTCACGCGGCGGGCGCTGCTCGGTCAGTCGCACCTTGATGGTGGACCGCACGGTCAGCTCGCCACGATCGACGGCCATCTGCGCCTCGGCGGGCGAGGAGTACACGCCGTACTCCGGCACGTCCTTGGCGCCTGCCTTGTACGTGCCCGCACCGTTCTCGTCGAGACGAGTCAGGTAGAACAGGCCCGTCACCATGTCCAGACGCGGCATCGCCAGTGGGCGACCCGACGCCGGGGACAGGATGTTGTTCGACGACAGCATCAGGATGCGTGCCTCGGCCTGCGCCTCCGCGGACAGCGGAAGGTGCACGGCCATCTGGTCACCGTCGAAGTCGGCGTTGAACGCCTCACACACGAGCGGGTGCAGCTGAATGGCCTTGCCTTCGACCAGCTGGGGCTCGAAGGCCTGGATACCCAGGCGGTGCAGGGTGGGCGCGCGGTTCAGCATCACCGGGTGCTCGGCGATGACCTCTTCGAGGACATCCCACACCTGGGCACGCTGACGCTCGACCATCCGCTTGGCGGACTTGATGTTCTGCGCGTGGTTCAGATCCACCAGACGCTTCATCACGAACGGCTTGAACAGCTCGAGCGCCATCAGCTTCGGCAGACCACACTGGTGCAGCTTCAGCTGCGGACCGACGACGATGACCGAACGGCCCGAGTAGTCGACGCGCTTGCCGAGCAGGTTCTGACGGAAACGACCCTGCTTGCCCTTGAGCAGATCGCTCAGCGACTTCAGCGGGCGGTTACCCGGTCCGGTGACCGGACGGCCACGACGGCCGTTGTCGAACAGGGCGTCGACCGACTCCTGCAGCATCCGCTTCTCGTTGTTGACGATGATCTCGGGCGCACCGAGATCGATCAGTCGCTTGAGGCGGTTGTTGCGGTTGATCACGCGGCGGTACAGGTCGTTCAGGTCGGAGGTGGCGAAACGGCCACCGTCGAGCTGAACCATCGGACGCAGCTCCGGCGGGATCACCGGAACAGCGTCCAGCACCATGCCCATCGGCGAGTTGCCGTTGGTCTGGAAGGCCGCGACGACCTTCAGACGCTTGAGCGCACGCAGCTTCTTCTGGCCCTTGCCGCTGCGAATGGTCTCGCGCAGCTTCTCGGCCTCGGCGTTGATGTCGAAGTTCTCCATCAGCTTCTGGATGGACTCCGCACCCATGGCGCCGGTGAAGTACTCGCCGTAACGGTCGACGAGCTCGCGGTACAGCACCTCGTCGACGATGAGCTGCTGAACCGACAGCTTGGTGAAGGTGGTCCAGATCTCGTCGAGACGGTCCAGTTCACGCTGCGAGCGGTCGCGCAGCTGACGCATTTCGCGCTCGCCGCCGTCCTTGACCTTGCGACGCACGTCGGACTTGGCGCCCTCGGCTTCCAGCTCGGCCAGATCGGCCTCGAGCTTCTGCGCGCGGGCTTCGAGGTCGGCGTCGCGCTGATCGGCGACAGCCTTCTTCTCGACCTCCATCTCGGCTTCGAGCGTGGAGAGCTCGTTGTGACGCAGCTCCTCGTCGACACCGACGATGACGTAGGCGGCGAAGTAGATGATCTTCTCGAGATCCTTCGGCGCCAGGTCGAGCAGGTAACCCAAGCGCGACGGAACGCCCTTGAAGTACCAGATGTGGGTAACGGGAGCGGCCAGCTCGATGTGGCCCATCCGCTCACGACGCACCTTGGCGCGAGTTACCTCGACACCACAGCGCTCACAGATGATGCCCTTGAAGCGGACACGCTTGTACTTGCCGCAGTAGCACTCCCAGTCCCGGGTGGGACCGAAGATCTTCTCGCAGAAGAGCCCGTCCTTCTCCGGCTTGAGCGTGCGGTAGTTGATGGTCTCCGGCTTCTTGACCTCGCCGTAGGACCACTGGCGGATGTCGTCGGCGGAGGCAAGGCCGATCCGGAGTTCATCGAAGAAGTTGACGTCTAGCACGTAACTTCCTTTCCCCTATTCGGGTCGAATTCGAGCAAAAGTTCACTAGTTCGGTCGATCGCGGACCGCGCGGGCGGCTGTCCTTTTCCACAGGACAGCCGCACCGCGCTTACCACCTAGTTCGCCAGATCGTCGATGGTTGCGGCTTCGTTCCTGGACAGGTTGATGCCCAGGTTCGCGGCCGCGCGCTCCAGATCCTCGTCTTCGCCGCCGCCCATCTCGATCGCGGCGCCGTCCGAAGACAGCACCTCGACATTGAGGCACAGCGACTGGAGTTCCTTGAGGAGCACCTTGAACGACTCCGGAATGCCCGGCTCCGGAATGTTCTCGCCCTTGACGATGGCCTCGTAGACCTTCACGCGGCCGACCACGTCGTCGGACTTGATGGTCAGGAGTTCCTGCAGCGTGTACGCCGCGCCGTAGGCCTGCATGGCCCAGCACTCCATCTCACCGAAACGCTGACCACCGAACTGCGCCTTACCACCCAGCGGCTGCTGGGTGATCATCGAGTACGGACCGGTCGAACGGGCGTGGATCTTGTCGTCGACCAGGTGGTGCAGCTTCAGGATGTACATGTAACCGACCGCGACCGGGTACGGGAACGGCTCACCCGAACGACCGTCGAACAGCGTCGACTTGCCGTCGGCGTTGACCATCCGCTCACCGTCACGGTTGGGCAGGGTCGAACCCAGCAGACCGGTCAGCTCGTCATCCTTGGCACCGTCGAAGACGGGCGTGGCGATGTTCGAGTCGGCCGGCGCGGCCAGCATCTCCTCGGGCAGCGTGGCTGCCCATTCGGGACGGGTGCCGTCCGCGGCCACGTCGATGTTCCAGCCGGCCTTACCGATCCACCCGAGATGGGTTTCCAGGATCTGGCCGATGTTCATACGACGGGGCACACCGTGGGTGTTCAGGATGATGTCGACCGGCGTGCCGTCGGGCATGAACGGCATGTCCTCGATGGGGAGGATCTTGCCGATGACGCCCTTGTTGCCGTGGCGACCGGCGAGCTTGTCGCCGTCCTGGATCTTGCGCTTCTGGGCCACGTAGACGCGGACCAGCTCGTTCACGCCGGGAGGCAGATCGTCGTCGTCCTCACGCGAGAACACGCGAATGCCGATGACCTTGCCGGACTCACCGTGGGGCACCTTGAGCGAGGTGTCGCGAACTTCGCGAGCCTTCTCACCGAAGATGGCACGCAGCAGACGCTCTTCCGGGGTGAGCTCGGTCTCGCCCTTGGGCGTGACCTTGCCGACCAGGATGTCGCCGTCGCGAACCTCGGCACCGATGCGGATGATGCCGCGCTCGTCGAGGTCGGCGAGGACCTCGTCGGAGACGTTCGGGATATCGCGAGTGATCTCCTCGGCACCGAGCTTGGTGTCGCGGGCATCGATCTCGTGCTCTTCGATGTGGATCGAGGTGAGAACGTCCTCTTCCACGAGGCGCTGCGACAGGATGATCGCGTCCTCGTAGTTGTGGCCTTCCCACGGCATGATCGCGACGAGCAAGTTCTTGCCCAGCGCCATCTCACCGTTCTCGGTGCAGGGGCCGTCCGCGAGGACCTGCCCCTTCTCCACCCGATCGCCCTCGTCCACGATCGGACGCTGGTTCGAGCAGGTGCCCTGGTTCGACCGGTTGAACTTGCGCATCCGGTAGGACTTGCGGCTGCCGTCGTCGGCCATCACGGTGACGTAATCGGCCGAGACCTCTTCGACCACACCGGGCTTCTCGTTGATCACGACGTCGCCCGCGTCGACGGCTGCGCGCAGCTCCATGCCGGTGCCCACGATCGGGGACTCGGAACGGATCAGCGGCACGGCCTGACGCTGCATGTTCGCACCCATGAGGGCACGGTTGGCATCGTCGTGCTCGAGGAACGGGATCATGGCCGTCGCGACCGACACCATCTGGCGCGGCGAGATGTCCATGAAGTCGACCTGCGCCGGCGACACGAACTCGACCTCTTCGCCCTGACGGCGAACGAGCACCTTCTCCTCGAGGAAGCGACCTTCGGCGTCGACCGGGGAGTTGGCCTGCGCGCGAACGTAGCGGTCTTCCTCGTCGGCGGTCAGGTACTTGACCACGTCGGTGACCTTGCCGTCGACAACCTTCTGGTACGGCGTCTCGATGAAGCCGAACGGGTTGACCCGCGCGTACACCGACAGCGAACCGATCAGGCCGATGTTCGGGCCTTCCGGGGTCTCGATCGGGCACATGCGGCCGTAGTGCGACGGGTGGACGTCACGAACTTCCAGACCGGCACGCTCACGGGACAGACCACCGGGGCCAAGCGCCGACAGGCGGCGCTTGTGGGTCAGACCCGACAGCGGGTTGTTCTGGTCCATGAACTGCGACAGCTGCGAAGTTCCGAAGAACTCCTTGATCGCCGCGACGACCGGGCGGATGTTGATCAGGGTCTGCGGCGTGATCGCCTCGACGTCCTGAGTCGTCATCCGCTCACGAACGACACGCTCCATGCGGGACAGGCCCACGCGGATCTGGTTCTGGATGAGCTCACCGACGGTGCGCAGACGACGGTTACCGAAGTGGTCGATGTCGTCGATCTCGACGGGGACCTCTTCACCGCCGGGGGCGGTCATCGTGCGGTCACCGGCGTGCAGACGCACCAGGTACTCGATGGTGTCGACGATGTCTTCCTTGGTGAGAACCGAGGAGGTCACCGGCTCGTGCACGTGGATGCCGAGCTTCTTGTTGATCTTGTAGCGACCGACGCGGGCCAGGTCGTAGCGCTTCTCCTTGAAGAACAGGTTCTCCAGCAGAGTCTGCGCGGACTCCTTGGTCGGCGGCTCGCCCGGACGCAGCTTGCGGTAGATGTCGAGCAGCGCCTCGTCCTGGCCGGGCGTGCTGTCCTTCTCCAGGGTGGACATCATGATCTCGGAGAAGCCGAAACGCTCGACGATCTCCTCGGTCGTCCAACCCAGCGCCTTGAGCAGCACGGTGACCGGCTGCCGGCGCTTGCGGTCGATACGGACACCGACGGTGTCGCGCTTGTCGACGTCGAACTCGAGCCACGCACCACGCGACGGGATAACCCGGACGCTGTGCAGGTCCTTCTCGGTGGTCTTGTCGATGTTGTGATCGAAGTAGACGCCCGGGGAGCGGACCAGCTGCGAGACGACGACACGCTCGGTGCCGTTGATGATGAAGGTGCCCTTGTCGGTCATCATGGGGAAATCGCCCATGAACACCGTCTGGCTCTTGATCTCGCCGGTGTTGTTGTTGATGAACTCCGCGGTGACGAACAACGGCGCCGCGTAGGTCATGTCCTTCTCTTTGCACTCATCGATGGAGGCCTTGACCTCTTCGAAGCGCGGATCAGAGAACGACAGGGACATGGAACCGGAGAAGTCCTCGATCGGCGAGAGCTCTTCGAGCACCTCCTCGAGGCCGCCTGCGAGACCGACGTCGCCGCGAGCGGCTGCCTTCTCACGCCAGTCGGGTGTACCGACCAGCCAGGCGAACGAGTCCGTTTGTAGGTCGAGAAGTCCGGGCACCTCGAGGGGCTCTCGGATCTTCGCGAATGAAACCCTCAACGGGGCTCCGGGGATACCAGCCTTGGTCTGGGTGGAGACTGCCAAGATGCGTCCTTCCAGCACCTCACGCGCGTCGCGTGGTGGTCCGCGACCGTCGCTTGTCTGCTACGAGTTCCGCTGGTTACGCACCCGATCGAAACCAGAACAAGCAGCAGCGGAAGTAACACCGGAAGGGTGGAACTTTCGTGTGCGAATCAAGGTGTGGACAGGAGGCAGCCAGCGCAACGTCCAAACTTACACCCCTAGACAAGGGAGTGTCAACATACCATCCGTGTGACCGCTCGCACGGGATAACGCGCCGAACCCTGAACGCTGGCCGCGTCGGGATTCCTCACCGCCCTGCGCCCTGCTGGCCGCCCCCCGAGCCGACCGTTCAGTAAGCACCCGAGTCCACCATCAGCTCGCGCTGGGTCCACCCTCAGTTGGCGCTGAGCCCTCTATTCAACTGGCGCTGAGTCCACCTTCAGCTGGCGCTGGCCCTTGGATATCACTGGCGCTGGTGCCCCTCAACAGCTCACGCTGTTGAGACAAGGGTGACGGTTCGCGGGCGCCTCGTCAAGTGGCGCGGGTAGGTCTGTTCCCGATGCGAGATCGCCTGGCGCGCTGGGAATCCCCGTCCCGCGCCGCGGTCATTTTACTCGCGACACGCCGTGCGCGCCAGCCCGCTGACGGCCGGTCGGCAACTGTTTTCCGCCCTGTCACGCAGAAGAGCCCCGGCCGTAGGCCGAGGCTCATCCGAGGCGTAAAAGTCGCTCAGCCGTTGATCTGGCCGTGCGGAACGGTCTTGAACGTTTCGGTGGGCTGATCGCTGCCACCGTAGTTCGCCATCACCTGGGTGTCGTTGTCGGTGGAATCGAGCGACTCGCGGATCGCCACCTGCGCCGCGTGCGGCAGCGTGTGGATGATCTCGCGCACCCGCGCCTGGCGACGGAACACAGCCTGGCGGGCGGGCATGCCCGGCTCGGCCTTCATCTGCGGGATGATGCCGTCGATCTCCTCGGCGCCACCGTGGTGGTGACCGGCGTCGACGAGCGCCTGCTCGCGCGCCATCTGCGCCTCGTCCTTCTCCTCCGACATTCCGATCGGGCCGATCATCCGACCGTTGAGGAACTGCTTGACCACCGGCTCCTCGCTGGTGAGCAGCACCTCACGGGGGCCGAACATCACCAGGTTGCGGCGGAAGAGCATGCCGATGTTGTCCGGCACGGTACGGGCCAGGTTGATGTTGTGCGTCACGATCAGGATCGTGGCGTCGATCTGGGCGTTGATGTTGAGCAGCAGCTGCGCCAGGTACGAGGTACGCACGGGGTCCAGGCCCGAGTCGGGCTCGTCGACGAGGATGATCTGCGGGTCGAGGACCAGCGCGCGGGCCAGACCGGCGCGCTTGCGCATACCACCGGAGATCTCGCCGGGCAGCTTGTTCTCGGCGCCGAGCAGACCGGTCAGCTCGAGCTTCTCCATGACCACGCGACGGATCTCGGATTCCGTCTTCTTCGTGTGCTCACGAAGCGGGAAGGCGATGTTGTCGTACAGGTTCATCGAGCCGAACAGCGCGCCGTCCTGGAAAAGGACGCCGAACAGTTTGCGGATCTCGTAGAGCTCCTTGTTGGAGCATGTCGTGATATCGGTGCCATCGATGAAGATGGACCCGCGCTCGGGCCGCAGCAGACCGATGAGCGACTTCAGGAACACCGACTTACCCGTACCCGAAGGGCCGAGCAACGCGCTCACCTCACCCGAAGGGAGCGTGATCGACACGTCCTGCCAAATTCGCTGTGAACCGAAGGATTTTGTTACTCCCTCGGTCCTGACCTCGACGCCCACTGCTACCTCCATTGATCCCTGCGAGCACCCCACCCGCGTTACCGCGCGCTCACATCACGGCGGCGCACCACGACTCTGTGGGTCCGGTCACTGTAACCCATCAGTGAGACGGGGCACACCCCTACATGACTGAAGAGTAACCTGCGGCGGTTCCCACAACCCGGAACACTTTCGCATGTCCGGGACAAATAGCAAACGGGCGGCCCGCGAGGACCGCCCGTTCACAAAAGCACAGGTTCCGAATTACTTGACGGAAACCTTGGCGCCGGCCTCTTCGAGCTTGGCCTTGGCAGCCTCGGCGGCGTCCTTGGCGACCTTCTCCAGGATCGGCTTCGGGGCACCCTCGACCAGGTCCTTGGCTTCCTTCAGGCCCAGGCCCGAGACGATCTCACGGACCACCTTGATGACCTGGATCTTCTTGTCGCCGGCACCCTCGAGGATGACGTCGAACTCGTCCTGCTCCTCAGCGGCGTCGGCAGCGGCGGCACCGGGGCCGGCCTGGACGATCGCGGCCGGGGCGGCAGCGGTGACGTCGAAGGTCTCCTCGAAAACCTTGACGAACTCAGAGAGCTCGAGCAGGGTCAGCTCCTTGAAGGCGCCGATCAGTTCTTCGGTGCTCAGCTTGGCCATGGTGGTTCCTTTCGTGGTGTACCTCGCGGCGCATACGCACCGCGAAGCGGGTAATAGATGTCTTATTCGGCGGCGTCGGCCGCGGGTGCCTCATCGGCAGCAGCAGCGGGGGCGCCTTCGGCACTCGTACGCTTCTCGAGCAGGGCCTGGGCGAGCCGGGCGACCTGCGAAGCGGGAGCGGCGAACAGGGCGGCAGCCTGCGACGGCTTGGCCTTGAACGCACCGGCCAGCTTGGACAGCAGCACCTCACGCGAGTCGAGATCAGCGATCTGCTCGACCTCGGACACGGACAGCGCGCGGCCGTCCATGTATCCGCCCTTGATGACCAGGGACTTGTTGTCCTTGGCGAACTGCTTGAGCGCCTTGGCGGCATCGACCGGCTCACCCTTGATGAAGGTGAT
This sequence comes from Nocardia sp. NPDC058658, assembly GCF_042716665.1. Classification (NCBI taxonomy): domain Bacteria; kingdom Bacillati; phylum Actinomycetota; class Actinomycetes; order Mycobacteriales; family Nocardiaceae; genus Nocardia; species Nocardia sp. NPDC058658. The sequence continues at coordinate 108,528 of NZ_JBHXRR010000005.1, read as the reverse complement.
GGCGGTCGGGCCGACGAACAGCTCGTCCAGACCCGCCACACCGGCTTCGCCGGCAGCGATCTTGACCAGGGTGTTCTTGGCGACGGAGTACGTGGCGTCGGCGCCGAGCGCACGACGCAGCTCGGTGAGCTTGCCGACCGACAGGCCACGGTATTCCGTGACAACAGTGGCCGTGGAGTTCTTGAACTGCTCCGCGATCTCCGCGACAGCGGTGACCTTTTCAGGTTTCGCCATACTTCGCCTCCTCTCTGATGTCGGTTTCGTTGGTGCACTACCGAATCAGGGGCCGGCGACAAAACGAACGCCCCGGACGCAAGGCGTACCGGGGCGCAAAATAATTTCGGCCTCAGCTCTCCCTGCGTGGGTCGCCGGCAATGTCGCCGGACCTTCGATCGACACCGTGAAACGGCATCAACGACCAACGGTCTTCGGTAGAACGAATGGGTGTGGTCTTCGAGAATGTATGCACATCCCGCATGACCGTTGTCCAGTCTACATACCGCGCATGTAATCCACAAAACGGGTCAGCGCGGCCGAGCGCCGGAAGACGAACGGGTCGCGAGCGTGAGCCGAATCAGCTTGCCGGACAAGGCCGCTGAACGCCGCGAGGGCGGGAACGCACAGTGCGTTCCCACCCTCGCGGTTGCTCTAGGAGCTAGCGGTCAGCCGAAGCTCACGCATCCTCGTCGAGGAGGTTGCGGGTGCGGTTCGGGTCCACCGGGATGCCCGGTCCGGTGTTCGTCGAAACCGTGATCTTCTTGACGTAGCGACCCTTGGCGGTCGACGGCTTCACACGCAGGATCTCGTCCAGCGCGGCGCCGTAGTTCTCCACCAGCTTGGCATCGTCGAAGGACGCCTTGCCGATGACGAAGTGCAGGTTGGCCTGCTTGTCGACGCGGAAGTTGATCTTGCCGCCCTTGATCTCGTTGACGGCCTTGGTCACATCGTTGGTGACGGTGCCCGTCTTCGGGTTCGGCATCAGACCACGCGGGCCGAGGACACGCGCGATGCGGCCGACCTTGGCCATCTGATCCGGAGTGGCGATCGCGGCGTCGAAGTCGAGCCAGCCGCCCTGAATCCGCTCGATCAGGTCCTCGGCGCCCACGGCGTCGGCGCCTGCGGCCTCGGCCTCGGAGGCCTTCTCGCCGGCGGCGAACACGATGACGCGGGCGGTCTTACCGGTGCCGTGCGGCAGGTTGACGGTGCCACGGACCATCTGGTCGGCCTTGCGGGGATCCACGCCGAGACGGACGGCGACCTCGACGGTCGCGTCGGTCTTGGTGGTCGCGGTCTCCTTCGCCAGGCGCGCGGCGGCCAGCGGGGAGTACAGGTTGTCGCGATCGACCTTCTCAGCAGCGGCGAGGTACGCCTTGCTTCGTTTTGCCATGATTTTCTGTCCTTAAAGTTTCGAGTTCAGATGTGGTTGTCGGGCCTGGCCGGCCCTCCCACATGGAGCGAGATTCGCTCAGCCTTCGACGGTGATACCCATCGAACGCGCGGTACCGGCGATGATCTTCGCGGCCTGATCGAGATCGGTGGCGTTGAGATCCTCGGCCTTGGTCTTCGCGATCTCACGGACCTGGTCCATGGTGACCTTGGCGACCTTGGTCTTGTGCGGCTCAGCGGAGCCCTTCTGCACACCGGCGGCCTTGAGCAGCAGACGCGCGGCAGGCGGGGTCTTCAGCTTGAAGTCGAACGTCCGGTCCTCGTACACCGAGATCTCGACCGGGATGACGTTGCCACGCTGCGACTCGGTCGCGGCGTTGTACGCCTTGCAGAACTCCATGATGTTGACGCCGTGCTGACCGAGCGCGGGGCCGACCGGCGGTGCCGGGTTGGCTGCGCCGGCCTGGATCTGCAGCTTGATGATCCCGGCGAGCTTCTTCTTCTTGGGGGGCATCTTTCTTCCTTGGCTTTCTGGGGTTCGGTTCCTTACGGTTGCCGTAAGCCTCGTATCCGCGCACGACTCGGCCCCGACAGGTATGCGGGGAAGTCAGAACACGAACCATCACACTCTACTTGACAAGCAACACCGCAAGACAATCGGGTGGCGACCAGCACAAACGCGAAACGGCACCGCCGATGAGCGGTGCCGTTTGCGAAAGCGGGAAACTTTAGATCTTGGAGACCTGGGTGAAATTCAGCTCGACCGGGGTCTCGCGACCGAAGATCGAGACGAGCACCTTGAGCTTCTGCTGCTCGGCGTTGACCTCGGAGATCGACGCGGGCAGCGTGGCGAACGGGCCGTCCATGACGGTGACCGACTCGCCGACCTCGAAGTCGACCTCGATGGTGGGCTTGCCCGAAGCCGAGCTACCGGCATCCGACCCACCGGCAGCGGCCGCTGCGGCCTTCTTCTGCGCCTGCGCACCGGCCGGGACCAGGAACTTCACGACCTCGTTGATGGTCAGCGGGGTCGGCTTGGCGCCGGGGCCACCGCCGGTCATCCCGACGAAACCGGTGACGCCGGGGGTGTTGCGCACCGCGCCCCACGACTCATTGTTCAGTTCCATCCGGACCAGGATGTAGCCCGGCAGAACCTTGCGGTTGACGTTCTTCTTCTGGCCGTTCTTGATCTCGGTGACCTCTTCGGTCGGCACCTCGACCTGGAAGATGTAGTCCTCGAGACCGAGGTTCTGCACGCGGGTCTCGAGATTGGTCTTGACCTTGTTCTCGTAGCCGGCGTAGGAGTGCACGACATACCAGTCGCCGGGCACGCGGCGCAGCTTGGTCTTCATCGACTCGATCGGGTCGGCCTCGGGGTCTTCCTCGGTGGCGACTTCGTCGATCACGGCTTCGTCGACGACAACCTCGTCGGCAGCGGCTTCGTCGTCGGCGAGCTCGGCGGCCTCGACCTCGTCGGTGGCGGTTTCCGCCACGACAGTGTCGTCAACCGGGAACTCGTCGTTGGTGTCGTTCTCCGGGGTGCTCACTGAGGCACTCGCTTCCTGTGTCGTCACGTACATCTTCTGGGCTGGTCGGGTGCGCGGTGGCGCACTCCGCCGCTGGCGACCCGTGATCGGCCACCGGCGTGGTTGTCGGCGATCAGCCGAACAGCCAGTCGACGCCCTTGATGAACGCTGCGTCGATCCCGGCGATGAACGCGACCATGAAGACCACGAACACCAGAACGACGGCCGTATAGGTGGCCATCTGCTTCCGGTTGGGCCAGATCACCTTGCGCAGTTCCGCGATGACCTCTCGCAGGAACTTGATCAACCGCTTGAACGGATTACCCGACTTGGCCTTACCGGCAGTCTTGTCCGCCTTGCGCGAGGCCGACGGCCGATCGAGCGTGGCCACCGATCCGGTGTCTGCCGGAACATCCGACGCGCGCACACGACGAGCAGACCGCTTGCCACTCGGTCGAGTGGCCGCGGCGGTGTCCTCGCCGTCTTCGCGAGTATCCCGCTCGTCGCTCACGTCGATCCTCTCTCGTCGCTGGCATCTAGGGCAGGGGCGACAGGACTTGAACCTGCAACCTGCGGTTTTGGAGACCGCTGCTCTGCCAATTGAGCTACGCCCCTTCGGTTGGACCAGCCTGAGCTGTAGTGCCCAACCACATTCGATATTCGGTTGTCCCTAGTGTCACACAACACGCGCGCCGCTTCCATGAGGATTAGACCCTCGGGAAGATCAGCGCGCAGCATCTCGTGACCCCAGAGTCCCGACTATACGTCACCGCGCGCGGTTATCGCCAATCCGGGGCACTCGACCAGGTCAGGACAGCTGGACGGTTGCTGTGGCACGGCCGAAGATCTTTTTGCCCGCCGACTTCGCCGTGATGGCGACCACCGCCGTACGCGTCTGCGGATCGACCGATTTCACCTTGCCGGTGTATTCGACCTCGGCCGGCACGTCGGAACCGACGTAGACCGGGCTGGTGAAGCGCACGTTGTATTCCTTCACCGCGCCCGGATCGCCCAGCCACGAGGTGACGAAACCGCCGCCGAGACCCATCGTGAGCATGCCGTGCGCGACCACGTTGTCCAGGCCGACCAGCTTCACGACCTCGTCGCTCCAGTGGATGGGGTTCGCGTCGCCGGAGACGCCCGCGTAGTTGACCAGGTCGCCGCGGGTGAGTCGCACCACGCGGGCGGGCAGCTCGTCGCCCTCCGAGACACTGTCGAAGGACAGAGCGTGCTCGCTGAACGTCGGCGCAGGCTGCTTGGTGATCGGGTCGGGGGTGATCTCGGTTCCGAGCTCGGACGGCGCGTGGTGGGCGGGCTCTTCCTCGCCGAGTCCGTGCATGAGCACATTGCGCACCGCCTCCGACATCCGAGGATCGATATCACCGCCGCTGCGGCCGATAAGGGTGGTGTAGGTGGTGAGCACCAACTCGTCGTCCTGGGCGGTGACGATGTTCTTCGTCACGATGATGTCGCCGCCGAAGGCCTGGCGGAACGAATGCAGATACACATCACAGGTCAACCGGTCGCCGACCCGGATCGGGCGGTGGAATTCCAGGATCTGATCGGTCTGCATGATCTGACTCAGGTCGTACCCGGTCACGATCTGTTCGAAGAGTTTGCGCTGGGCGAGAATGCCGACCAGGGAAATGAAGGTGAGCGGGGCGAGCAGGCCCTGATGGCCGTATTCGCGCGCGATGTCCTCTTCCCAGTGCACCGGGTGGTAGTCCTGCACGGCACGGGCGTATTCGCGCACCTTCTCGCGACCGACCTCGTAGTAGTCGTCGACGCGGTAGTGGTGGCCGACCATCGAGGCCGCGTGGGCGGCGGGATCGAAGGATTCGGCGGCTGCGGCAGAGTCCGCTTCGTGAGTTCCGGTGTTCACTGTCACATCGTGGACCTTACTCACCTGTAAGACAGCACCGACGTCGACCGGTGTAAAACGTGGCGCGTCCGGGTACTGTATCGGCCCCGAACAGTGGGCGAACTTCCCCGGAAAAGCACAAAGGCCGGACTCTCGTCCGGCCTTCGGCAGATGTTTTCAGAAACTAGCGCGACTCGCGGTGCGCCCGGTGAGTTCCGCAGTTCGGGCAGAACTTCTTGAGCTCGAGGCGATCCGGGTCGTTACGCCGGTTCTTCTTGGTGATGTAGTTGCGGTGCTTGCACTCGTCGCAGGCCAAGGTGATCTTTGGCCGGACATCGGTGGACTTCGCGGCCACGATTTGCCTTCTTTCCGGTCTGGGCTGAGTTGAAATTGGTAGCGATGGCCGGACTTGAACCGGCGACACAACGATTATGAGTCGTTTGCTCTACCAACTGAGCTACACCGCCACGGCGGACTAATATCCCGATGATGCCGCGGTTAGCCGCTCACCACCGGCAATCCGGCGAGCCCCCTAACGGAATCGAACCGTTGACCTTTTCCTTACCATGGAAACGCTCTACCGACTGAGCTAAGGGGGCATGACTACGTGGCACAGAGTCTGTATCGGCAAGCCGATCAGCGTGACCCCGTGCTCCGGCGTCCTGAACGAGATTACACACTCCGCACCCACAGCACCAAATCGGCAGCTCAAGGGCCGTTTTCACGGCACTGGAACCGGTCTTGGGCGGGTGGTTCTTATCGAGGCTACCCCGGATGCGCAGTGAGCCGGGTCCGTAAACCAAGGAACCCCCGCCGATCTTGATGATCGACGGGGGTTCGAGGTGGCAGATGTAGGATTCGAACCTACGTAGGCATAAGCCGACGGATTTACAGTCCGCTCCCATTGGCCGCTCGGGCAATCTGCCGTGTGCGCCGTTTCCGGTGCGCTGAGCAGCTTACAACGTAGGTACCCGGACTATCAAAACGCCTGCACAGACCCCCTGCGAGCACCGGTTGTCCGCCCATGGGGGTACAACTGTCTGGTTGGCCGGGGTAGCACCCGGCCCCGGAGTTCGCCGGACCTTCACAGGACAGGAGCGCAGTGTGGCTGATTCGTCATTCGACGTCGTGAGCAAGGTCGATCGGCAGGAGGTCGACAACGCTCTGCACCAGGCGGAGAAGGAGCTGAACTCGCGCTACGACTTCAAGGGCACCGACGCCTCGATCGCCTGGTCGGGCGAGGAGGCCATCGTGCTGACCGCCAATGCCGAGGAGCGGGTGCAGGCGGCGCTCGACGTGTTCAAGGAGAAGCTGATCCGCCGCGATATCTCGCTCAAGGCGTTCGAGGCGGGCGAGGCGCAGCCGTCGGGAAAGGTGTTCAAGATTACCGGCACGCTGGTGCAGGGCATCGACACCGAGAAGGCGAAGAAGATCTCGAAGAAGATCCGCGACGAGGGCCCCAAGGGCGTGAAGGCGCAGATCCAGGGCGAGGAGCTGCGGGTGAGCAGCAAGAAGCGTGACGATCTGCAGGAAGTGATCTCGCTGCTCAAGGGCGAGGACTTCGGCATCGCCCTCCAGTTCGTCAATTATAGATAGCGGCTGGTGCCGCGGGGTTTTCGGCCCCGTGTGCCTTGAATCCGAGGGGCGATACTCCGCCTTCGGCGTTACGTCTCGCCCCTCGGATCCGAGGCGGCCGAAAACCCAGCTAGTGCGGGTGAGTACCGCCCGCCATTTCCTCCAAGCGCTTGATGCGTTCGTCCATCGGGGGGTGGGTGGAGTACCAGCGGGCTACGCGGTCGCCGGCGCGGAACGGGTTGGCGATCATCAGGTGTGATTCGCTGGTGATCTTGGGGTCGGGTGGGAGCGGGGCCACCTGGACGCCGCGTTCGATCTTGCGTAGGGCCGAGGCCAGTGCGAGGGGATCGCCGGTGAGTTCGGCGCCGGACTGGTCGGCCTGGAACTCTCGCGATCGCGAGACGGCCATCTTGATCAGGCCGGCCGCGATCGGGCCGAGCAGGGAGACCAGCAGCACACCGATGATGTTCGGGCCGTTTCCGTCACGGTTGCCGAACGAGCTCGCGAAGAACGCCATGTTCGCCAAGCCGGTGATGACCGAGGCCATCGCGCCCGCCACCGACGAGATCAGGATGTCGCGGTTGTAGACGTGCGACAGCTCGTGGCCGAGCACCGCGCGCAGCTCACGTTCGTCGAGCAGTTGCAGAATGCCGCTGGTGCAGCAGACTGCGGCGTGGCGCGGATTACGGCCGGTCGCGAACGCGTTCGGGGCGGTGGTGGGGCTGATGTAGAGCCGCGGCATCGGCTGGCGCGCCGTGGTCGCGAGTTCGCGCACGATCCGGTACATGACCGGCGCCTCGAGTTCGCTCACCGGTTGCGCGTGCATCGATTTCAACGCCAGTTTGTCGCTGTTGAAGTAGGCGTAGGCGTTCATGCCCACAGCCAGCACGATCGAGATGATGAGGATCGTCGGGCTGCGGAACATGGCCCCGATGGCGACGATCAGCGCCGACATGCCGACCATCAAGGCGAAGGTCTTCATCCCGTTGGGCATGAATGAGCAACGCGAATCGAAGACCTTTAGTTCCGGCTAGCCGACTCGTTCGATGGTGTAGCGGACCAGGCGGGTGAGGGCGTCGTTGGCCGGGCCGGCGGGCAACGACGCGAGTTCGGCGTCGGCCAGGTCGGCGTATTCGGCGAGCTTGTCCTTGGCCATCGCCATGCCGGGTGAGCGGCGCAGCAGCTCCAGTGCCTCGTCGACCTCGGCGTCGGTTTCCAGCGGGCGGGCGAGCAGGGTGCGCAGGCGGTCGCCGTCGGGGCCGGTCTCGCGCAGGGCGTAGAGGACCGGCAGGGTGTGCACGCCCTCGCGCAGGTCGGTGCCCGGCGTCTTGCCCGACTGCTCGGCCGAGGACGAGATGTCGATGATGTCGTCGGAGATCTGGAAGGCGGTGCCGACGGCGTCGCCGAGGCGGGCCAGGCGTTCGACGTGCTCGCCGGTCGCCCCGGAGAAGGTGCCACCGAAGCGGCCCGCGGCGGCGATCAGCGAACCGGTCTTCTCCCACACCACACGCAGGTAGTGCTCGACGGGATCCTGGGTTTGCTTGGCGCCCATGGTTTCCCGCATCTGGCCGGTGACCAGTTCGGCGAAGGTCTCGGCGATGATGCGGACCGCGTCGGGGCCGAGGGTGGAGGTCAGGCGCGAGGCGTGCGCGAACAGGTAGTCGCCGGCCAGGATCGCGATGTTGTTGCCCCAGCGCGAGTTGACGCTCTCCGCGCCGCGACGCTGGGTCGCCTCGTCCATGACGTCGTCGTGATAGAGCGTGGCCAGGTGCACCAGTTCCACGACTGTGCCCGCGGTGACCAGCGCCGGGTCGGTCGGATTGGGGCCGAGCTGACCGGTGAGCACGGTGAACAGCGGCCGGAACCGCTTGCCGCCCGCCCTGGCCAGGTGCAGGGCCGCCTCCTGGAGGAAATCCTCGCCGTCGGAGAGTTCGTCGACGAGCAGTTTCTCGACCGCTGCCAGCCCGTCGCGCACGGTGACGGCGAGTTCGGGATCGACGAGATCCACCCCGGCAACCACGGTGCTTTCGTCGCTCACAGCCGATGTGCTCATTATCTTCTCCCAGCGATGCGTCCGACCCCGACGGGTAGCAACCTAGCGTGTTCCGGCACGATGGCCGATGAACCCCGTCACACAGTGACTATTCCCGGTGTACCCGACACTCTCGCACAGCGGCCGAGGGTGCCAGTATTGAGCCATGGGTTCACCGGATCTCACCCCCGCCGACCACGCGCCGCTACCCGCTACCGTCGAGGTACTGGTAGTCGGGGCCGGGCCTGCCGGTTCCGCGTCGGCGGCGTGGGCCGCGCGCGCCGGACGCGATGTGCTGCTGCTCGATTCGGCAGTTTTCCCGCGCGACAAGACCTGCGGCGACGGGCTCACCCCGCGCGCCACCGCCGAACTGGAACATCTGGGTCTGGGCGAATGGTTGCGCGCGCACACGGTGAACCACGGGCTGCGGATGGCGGGCTTCGGCAAGGAGGCGCTGCTGCCGTGGCCGGGCGGGTCGTTCCCGACCTACGGAAGTGCCGTTCCCCGAACCGAACTCGACGACAAACTGCGCGAGGCAGCGATCAAATCGGGTGCGCGGATGGTCGACGGCGCGAAGGTCACCGAGGTGCTGCGCGAGGGTGAGCGGGTCACGGGGGTGGCGGTGCGCATCGGCGAGACCACGCATACGGTGCGCTGCCGGGTGCTGGTGGTGGCCGACGGCGTGCGCTCCCCCATCGGAAAACAGTTGGGCCGCACCTGGCATCGCCGATATGCGTACGGCACCGCCGCCCGCGCCTACATCAAATCCGGTCGCAGTGACGACCAGTGGATCTCCTCGCACCTGGAACTGCGCAATGCCGCCGACGAACTGGTCCCCGGCTACGGCTGGATCTTCCCGCTCGGCAACGGTGAAGTGAACATCGGCGTCGGCTCACTGGCCACCGAGGCCCGACCCTCGCACGTCGCACTGAAACCGCTGCTCGAGCACTACACCCGACTGCGCCGCGAGGAATGGGAACTCGAAGGCGAACTGCGCGCGGTGGCCTCGGCACTGTTGCCGATGGGCGGCGCGGTCTCGAACGTCGCGGGCCCGAACTGGGTGCTGGTCGGCGACGCCGCAGGCTGTGTGAACCCGCTCAACGGCGAAGGCATCGACTACGGCCTGGAAGGCGGGCACATGCTCGCAGCCCTCCTCGACGAACCCGACCTGACCGAGGTGTGGCCGCAACTGCTACGCGACCACTACGGCCGCACCTTCTCGGTGGCCCGCAGGCTCGCGGGCCTGGCCACCCAGCCGAAGATGGTCCCGCTGGGTGGACCCCCAGTGATGCGCTCGAAGTACTTGCAGCGCACAGCAGTTCGCGTGATGGGCAACCTCGTCACCGACGAGGACCTCGACCTCACCGCCCGCGCCTGGCGAGCGGCGGGCCGAGCCTCACTACGCGCAGACGAACTCCCGCCCTTCAGTTCCGCCTCCCCGCGTACTCGAGCCTGATTCAGGGCCGGGGCTGATCTGCGTCGGCGGCTGCCGGTCCTGGCCAGGGCCGGGTTTGCCGTGGCTGGGGAGTCACCCATGTTCTTGCCTGATCAAGTCGTGCCGCCGAAGCGGCGGCACCAGCCCCGTGTCACAGGGTCGCGTACCAGTTTACGATGAATTTGCGTTCGCTGTTCAGTACGCGTTGGTGCAGCTGTTCGGCCAGGGGCTCGATGGCGCCGCCGACCAGCGGGACCTTCACCTTCACGGTGCCGACGACCTCGATTTCGCTGCCTTCGGCGGTGGGGCGCAGTTCGTAGGTGCCCGACATCTCGGTGGTGATGCCGCTGGTGTTGCCGGTGAAGCTGCCCTTGGCGAGCTCGCCCTGCAGCGGCTGCCAGTTGTCGGTGCGCACCAGGACCAGATCGCTCTTGAGCACCTTGCGTACGAGGGCGGGAACCTTGTCTTTACCTGGGGTTTCGGTCATCTTGATGGTGATCGAGCCGGGGCCGTCGGGATGGGAGAGTTCGATGGTCGCGGTCTCGGCGGCGGCGAAACGCGCCTGCCAGACCGCATCGTCGACGAGTGCCCGGTGAAGCTCTTCGACCGGGACTGCATAGGGCACGGTGAAGCTGAATTTGCGGGACATGCGGGGAATGTTAGGGGAGGGACTGATGGGGCGTGGCCGCGCGGGGACTTCCGGTGCGGGGGTGACCGGTACTGTGTGGCGGGTGTCGGAAACCAGCCTGTCGGAGCGGCGGAACAAGCGCCTGCGGCGGGCTCGGGCGTGGGTGATCGGGGCGGCGGCCGTGGTCAGCGTGCTGATGGTGCTGCTGGTGCTCGCGGCCTGGCGCAACGACTTCGAGATCGAACGCAATCGTGGCGTCACCTCCGGTGAGGTGCTGTCCGCGGGCCGGTTGCGCTCGGCGGTGATCTACGTGACGCCCGACAGCGTGACCCACAATCCGAAGGTCGGCATCCTGTATCCGACGAACCTGACCGTCGGTCAGCGGATCAACGTGGAGTACTCCACGCGCGATCCCGACCTGGTCCGGGTGGCGGGGCGCGATGCGCGGGTGGCGATCATCCCGGCGGCGTCGGTGATCGTCGTGGCCTGGGCGCTGGCCTTGCCGGTGCTGTGGATCCTGCGCCGCAAGCAGCGCGAATCGTAACTTCGTTTGCTGTTCGTCCCGCCTTCACGTCGGTGTGGGGGTGTCGCGCGGTGTGGCGGTCACCCTGAGAGGGTGCGCGTAGCCATCGTCTCGGAGTCTTTCCTGCCGAACATGAACGGCGTCGTCAACTCCGTGCTGCGGGTGTTGGACCACCTGGAACAGCACGGTCACGACGCGATGATCGTGGCGCCCGATTCCCTGCGCGGCGCCCCGCCTGCCCCGCGTTTCCACGGCCGCTTCCCGGTCCACCGGGTGCCCGCGATGATGGTGCCGAAGGTGAGCTCGCTGCCGGTGGGTCTCCCGCAGCCCGGAATCACCGCCGCCATCGCCGCTTTCGATCCCGATGTGGTGCACCTGGCCTCGCCATTTCTGCTCGGCGCGGGCGGGCTCGCGGCGGCGACGCGGTTGGATCTGCCGACGGTAGCGGTGTATCAGACCGATGTGGCCGGGTTCGCCAAGAGCTACGGACTCGGACTGGCCGCACGGGCCGCGTGGGCGTGGACGCGCCGGATCCACGAGGGCGCCACCCGCACGCTGGCGCCGTCGTCGGCGGCCGCGCACGATCTCGCCGAGCACGGGATCCCACGCGTGCACCGCTGGGGCCGTGGCGTGGACATCGCCCGGTTCAACCCGGCCGCGCGCAGTGCCGAATTGCGGGCGAGCTGGCTGGGCTCGAGTGATCGGCTCGTCGTCGGGTTCGTGGGCAGGCTCGCGCCGGAAAAGCACGTGGAGCGGCTGGCCGCGCTGGCCGGTGACCCGTCGATCCAGCTCGTCGTGGTGGGCGACGGACCGGAACGGGCCCGGTTGCGCAGGTTGATGCCGGACGCGGTGTTCACCGGTGAGCTGGGTGGCAGCGAACTGGCCACGCACTACGCCAGTTTGGACGTGATGGTCCATCCCGGCGAGCACGAGACGTTCTGCCAGGGCGTGCAGGAAGCGCTGTCCTCGGGTGTGCCGGTGATCGGGCCCGATGCGGGCGGACCGCGGGATCTGATCTCGCACTGCCGCAACGGGTATCTGCTGCCGGTCGACCGGTTCGCGGAATTGCTGCCGAGCGCGGTGTCGGCCCTGCGCGACGCACGCCAGCGCGAGTTGTTCGCGGCGGCGGCACGCAAGTCGGTGCTGCACCGCACCTGGCCCGCGGTCTGCACCGAACTGATGGGCCACTACGCCGACGTCACCGGGATGCACCAGCGATTGCCCCGCACCGCCTGAGCGCACCTCCGCCTTCGCTACGGCCGTGCGCGAAAGACTGACGAGCGCTGCGCGCCTGTGTTCACCAGGGTGGTGAAACCCACTCGCGCTATCGCGGCGAAAAAACTCTAAGCTCGGTTCGTGGCGACAACAGAGCAGCGAGAACCGATTCGGGCTTCGCTGGACAAGCAACCCCACGAGGTCGCGTCGATGTTCGACGGTGTGGCGAAACGCTACGACCTCACCAACACGGTCATCTCCGGTGGCCAGGATCGCTACTGGCGGTGGGCGACCCGACGAGCGCTCGGGCTGCGTCCCGGCGAGCGGGTGCTCGATCTGGCCGCGGGTACCGGCGTCTCGACCGTCGAGCTCGGTAAGTCCGGCGCCTGGTGCGTGGCCGCTGACTTCTCGCAGGGGATGCTCGGGGCGGGCCGGTTCCGCAAGGTGCCGATGGTGGCGGGCGATGCGATGGCGCTGCCGTTCGCCGACGATTCGTTCGACGCGGTGACCATTTCGTTCGGGCTGCGCAATGTCGCCGATATCGATCTGGCGCTGCGCGAGATGCTGCGGGTGACCAAACCGGGTGGCCGGGTGGTGGTGTGCGAGTTCTCCACACCGGTGTTCGGGCCGTTCCGCACCGTGTACATGGAGTACCTGATGAAGGCGCTGCCCCGGGTGGCGCGCGCGGTGAGTTCCAACCCGGACGCGTACGTGTACCTGGCCGAGTCGATCCGCGCCTGGCCGAACCAGCGCAGGCTGGCCCGCCGGATCGCCGACGCAGGTTGGGACTCGGTGCAGTGGCGTGACCTCACCGGTGGCGTGGTCGCGCTGCACCGCGGCTACAAATTGGGCTGAAACCCGGCCGGTCGCCGGGGTGAGTCCGGTCACCCCCGCTCGCGCGCGATTGCGCCTGCCCGACCCGGAATGTGCCCTGATCAGGGGTGATATTCGGGTCGAATCCTCACCGCCGAAATTTTGGCATGTGAGGTCGATTGTCACCTGGACATAACGTTCGGTAAATCGAGCGCAACGACCGATGCGGATGATCGAGTCATGACAGGGGAAGCGGACGGCACGGACACTGTGCGGACACAGTGCTCGTACTGTGGCGTCGGCTGCGGCATAAGCGTCCAGACAAAGACTGATAAGTCTGGCGCGCGGTTGATCGCGAAGGTCAGCGGCGACAAGCTGCATCCGGCGAACGCGGGCAGACTGTGCACCAAGGGCGCCACCCACGCGGAGATGATGGCCGCGCCGGGCCGGATGGACACGGCCTACCGGCGTCCCGCACGCGGACAGGTCCCCGTTCCGCTGCCGGTCGACGAGGCCGTGCACGAAACCGCCGCCCGCCTGCGCGCGATCCTCGACGAGCACGGCCCCGACGCGATCGCCCTCTACGTCTCCGGACAGATGTCCCTCGAGGCCCAGTACCTGGCCACCAAGCTGGCGAAGGGCTACCTGCGAACCAAGCACATCGAAGCCAACTCGCGCCTGTGCATGGCCAGCGCGGGCACCGGCTACAAGCAGTCCCTCGGGGCCGACGGACCGCCCGGTTCCTACGACGACTTCGAGCACGCCGACCTTTTCCTCGTCAGCGGCGCGAACATGGCCGACTGCCACCCGATCCTGTATCTGCGCATGGCCGACCGGCTCAAAGCGGGCGCCAAGCTGATCGTGGTCGACCCACGCCGCACCGACACCGCCGCCCGCGCCGACCTGTTCCTGCAGATCGCGCCGGGCACCGACCTCGCCCTGCTCAACGGGCTGCTGCACCTGCTCGTCGCCGACGGTGCGATCGACACGGCGTTCATCGCCGAGCACACCGAGGGCTGGGACGCGATGCCCGAGTTCCTCGCCGACTATCCGCCGGCCCGCGTCGCCGAATTGACCGGGTTGGCCGAAGCCGATATCCGCACCGCGGCCACGATGATCGCCGAGGCGGGCGAGTGGATGTCGCTGTGGACGATGGGACTCAACCAGTCCACGCACGGCACCTGGAACACCAATGCCCTGGTGAACCTGCACCTGGCGACCGGCACCATCTGCAGGCCCGGCAGCGGGCCCTTCTCGCTCACCGGCCAGCCCAACGCCATGGGCGGGCGCGAGATGGGCTACATGGGCCCCGGCCTGCCCGGCCAGCGCAGCCTGCTCTCCCCCGCCGATCGCACCTTCGTCGAAACCGCGTGGGAGCTGCCCGAGGGCACGCTGCGTACCGAGGCGGGCCCCGGCACCATCGACATGTTCCGTGGGTTGGCCGACGGCGAGATCAAGGCCGCGTGGATCATCTGCACCAATCCCGTTGCCACCGTGGCCAATCGCAAGACCGTGATCGCGGGTCTCGAGGCGGCCGAGTTCGTGGTGGTGCAGGACGCCTACGCCGAGACCGCCACCAACGCCTACGCCGATCTGCTGCTGCCCGCCGCGCTGTGGGCCGAAACCGATGCGGTGATGGTGAATTCGGAGCGCAACGTCACCCTGCTGCAGCAGTCGGTCGACCCGATCGGTGAGGCGCGCCCGGACTGGTCGCTGATCGCCCAGGTCGCCACCGCGATGGGTTTCCCCGGCTTCGAATTCGTCTCCAGTGCCGAGGTTTTCGCCGAACTGCAGCAGTTCACCAACCCGGCCACCGGCTACGACCTCAGTGGCATGAGCTACGAGCGCCTCGCTGATGGCCCGATGCAGTGGCCGTGCAACGACGCCGACACACCGCGCAACCCGATCCGCTATCTCAACGACGGCACCCATCAGCCGCTGCACGTGGCGGCCGACGGCACCACCCCTCGGCTCGCGTTCGCCACCCCGAGCAGGCGGGCGGTGTTCTTCCCGCGCCCGCACATGCCCGCCGCCGAACTGCCCGACGACGACTACCCGTTCCTGCTCAATACCGGCCGGCTGCAACATCAGTGGCACACGATGACCAAGACCGGCAAGATCGCCAAACTGACCAAGCTGAACGGGGCGCCGTTCGTCGAGGTGCATCCCACCGATGCCGAACGCCTCGACCTGTTGCCGGGCGATCAGCTCGAGATCGCCTCGCGCCGGGGCCGTGCTGTGTTGCCGGTGCTGATCAGCGACCGGGTGCGACCTGGTGATTGTTTTGCTCCTTTCCACTGGAACGACGAGCAGGGCGAATATCTGACGATCAACGCGGTCACCAATGACGCGGTGGACCCGGCTTCGCTGCAGCCGGAGTTCAAGGCCTGCGCGGTGGCGCTGCGCCGGGTAGGCCCCGCCGCCGCCCCCGAACAGACGCCGTCCCAACCGGATCGACTACCCGCGCAACCCGGCGCGCATCCCCTGGCCGGGATCCTCGGCCTCGACGCCGGAACCTCGCCCACGCTCAGCGAGACCGAGCGCATCTACCTCGGCGGCTACCTCGCCGCCCTCCAATCGCTGCCGGTCACCGGGCAGCCGGTGCTGCCGGTGAGCGCGCCGCTGTCGACACAGTCGCGACTGTGGGTCGACGGCCTGCTGGCAGGCATGTACTCCCGCAACGCCGGCGCCGCCGAACCCACCGACAGCCCGGCCCCCCACCCGATCACCGTCCTGTGGGCCTCCCAGACCGGCAATGCCGAGGAACTCGCCGCCACCGTCGCCGCCCGGCTCGCGGACGCGGGCCTCACGCCCTCGTTGCTCGACATGGACTCGTGCGAGCTGACCTCGATCACCGGTGACGTCCTCATCGTGACCAGCACCTTCGGTGACGGCGGCCCGCCGGACAACGGTGCCGACTTCTGGACCAGGCTCGAAGACAGCATCATTCGGCTCAACGGTGTTCGCTACGCGGTGTTCGCCCTCGGCGACTCCTCCTACGACGACTTCTGTGGCCACGGCCGCAAGCTCGACACCCTGTTCGCCGAACGGGGCGCGAAGCGACTGCTGCCGCGGGTGGACAGCGAACCCGACTTCGCCGATACCGCCGAGCAGTGGCTCGACGATGTCCTGCTCGCCATCACCAGCGGATCACCCGACGACAGCTCCTCCCTTGGTGCGCAGGGTCGCAACGGCTCGCCGGGCAACTTCCCGCCCGGCGGCACCGGTGCGCCGGGTGGTGCCCGACATGGTCGAGACGGCGCACCGACGAGCACTTCACCGAGCGGCTCCACGAACAGCTCCCTTCTTGATAGTGGTGCCCTGCAGACGAATTCGGCTCGCCCGATGCCCTCGCCCGTCGGCCGCGGTGGCGCCACCGTGCTCGACCGCCGACTCGCCCCCACCCAGCGCGCCACCGCCGCACCGTTCACTCGCCAGTCCCCCGTCCTCGCCACTCTGATGCGCAACGAGATCCTGAGTGCGCCGGGTTCGCCGAAGGAGGTGCGGCGCTTCGGTTTCGACCTCCACGATCTCGAGGCCGGCTACGAAGTGGGCGATTCACTGGGCGTGCTGCCCGCCAACTGCCCCGACCTGGTCGACGAATGGCTCGCCTGCACCGGCCTCGACGGTCGGCGCATGATCGAGGTCGACGACCGCGAACTCACCCTCACCGACGCCCTGCGCACCCACTTCGACATCACCAAGGTGAGCCAGGATCTGCTCGGCTTCATCGGCGAGCGCAATCCCCACCCGCAGCTGGCCAAGCTGCTGCGCCGCGACAACCGCAACGAGCTCGCGTCCTATCTCTGGGATCGTCAGGCCGTCGATGTGCTGCGCGACTTCCCGGTGCGCACCGATCTCGTCGACTGGCTCGCCGCTCTGAAAAAGCTGCAGCCACGCCAGTATTCGATTTCGTCCAGCCCGTTGACCACCCCGGACGAGGTGCAGCTGACGGTCGGTGTCGTCCGCTACGGCGACCCCGTTGGCACGTCCTCGCGACGCGGTGGGGTGTGCTCGACCTTCCTGGCCGACCGTGGCACCACCGAGGTGCCGATCTTCCTGCAGCGGGCACCGCACTTCCGTCCGCCGCTGGATCCGAACGCCCCGATGATCATGGTGGGACCGGGCACCGGTATCGCTCCTTTCCGCGGTTTCCTGCACGAGCGGCGGGCCATCGGCGCGACCGGCCGCAACTGGTTGTTCTTCGGCGACCAGCACGCCGCCCAGAACTTCTACTACCGCACCGAGCTCGAGGACATGTTCCGCTCCGGCTTCCTCACCCGCCTGGACCTGGCCTTCTCCCGCGATCAGCGCGAGCGGGTCTATGTCCAGCACCGGATGATCGAGCACGGCGCCGAGCTGTGGTCGTGGCTGCGCGACGGCGGCCACTTCTACGTCTGCGGCGACGCCTCCCGCATGGCCAAGGATGTCGACGACACCCTGCTGCGGATCGCCCAGATCCACGGAAAGCTGGACGAGGCGGGCGCGCTGGCCTTCAAGAAGCAGCTCGTGGCCGAGAAGCGGTACGTGCGCGACGTGTACTGATCAGGCCGCGTGGATCGCCGGCGGGTTGAGCCGGGTGAAGTCGGGCAGCCGGTGGTACGGGTAGTAGGGGTACGGGGGTGTGGTCGCGCTCGCGGCGTCGAGGGCGGCCAGGTGTTCGGGGTCGAGTTGCCAGCCGACGGCACCGAGGTTCTGGCGTAACTGCTCCTCGTTGCGGGCGCCGATCAATACGGTGGCCACCGTCGGCCGGGTGAGCAGCCAGTTCAGGGAGATCTGCGGGACGCTGCGGCCGGTTTCGGCGGCGATCCGGTCGAGCACGTCGACGATGTCGTAGAGGCGTTCGTCATCGACGGGTGGACCGGCCTGCGCGGTCTCGTGCAGTCGGCTGCCTGCCGGAAGTGGTTGTCCGCGACGGACTTTGCCGGTGAGCCTGCCCCAGCCGAGTGGGCTCCAGATGATGGAACCGACACCCTGGTCGGCACCGAGCGGCATCAGTTCCCATTCGTAGTCGCGACCGACCAGCGAGTAGTAGACCTGGTGCGCCACCGGCTTTTCCAGGCCGTGAGCTTCCGCGGTGGCGAGGGTTTTCATCAGCTCCCAGCCGGCGAAGTTGGAGACGCCGAGGTAGCGGACCTTGCCTGCCCGCACGAGATCGTCCAGGGCCGTGAGGGTTTCCGCCAGCGGGGTGCCCGCGTCGAAGGCGTGCAGTTGGAACAGGTCGAGGTAGTCGGTGCCGAGGCGGCGCAGGGAGGCCTCGACTGCGCGGATCAGCCGGGCGCGGCCTGATCCCGCCTCGTGGGGGCCGGGGCCGGTGGGCAGCGCCGATTTGGTGGACAGCAGCACCTGCTCGCGCCTGCCCTTGATCGCCGCGCCGAGCACTTCCTCCGACGCGCCGTCGGAGTACACATCGGCCGTGTCGAACAGGGTGACACCGGCCTCCAGGCTGATATCGATCAAGCGCCGCGCCTGCGCGGCATCGGTATCACCCCACGCGCTGAACAGGGCACCACCACCGCCGAACGTGCCTGCGCCGAAGCCGAGTGCCGGAACGAGAAGACCAGATGCGCCGAGCCGCCGGTATTCCATGAGAGCTCCTAAGGGGTCTATAGTTTCGTTAACTTGACCGACAGTACACCCGGTTCGCGCTAAACGAAACAGGAGTTCCGTTATGAATCACGATATCGCCTGGCCTGGATCCGTTCGCCCTGGTGGACGCACCGCCAGGGTGCGCGAGTCCGTGCTGGAAGTGGCAGGCGATCTGCTCGCGGACCGCGGCTTCGCCCATCTCGACCTGACCGAGGTCGCCACCGGCGCCGGGGTCGGCAAGACCACCGTCTACCGCCGTTGGCGCACCCCCGCGGGCTTGGTCGCCGACCTGCTCGTCGAGATGGCCGAGCAGTCACTACCCCGCGCCGACACCGGTTCGCTGCTCGATGACCTGACCGCCAACGCCCGGCTGGTCGCCAAGACCCTCGCCGACGGTCGCCAGAGCAACCTCTTCCGTGCCGTCATCGCCGCCGCCACCTGCGACGATGCCACCGCGGCGGCGCTGCACAGCTTCTACGACACCCGGCTCAACGAATGGGCACCGTGCGTCGAGGAGGCGGTAATCCGCGGCGAGGCCCCCGTCGGCACCGACCCGCGTGCCGTGCTGTCCGCCGTCTCCGCGCCGCTCTACTACCGATTACTGGCCAGCGGCGACCCGATCGATCAGGACATCGCCGACCGCTCGGCCAAGGCCACCACGGTCGCCGCCGCCGCCGGAATCTTCGTCACGGCCTAGGCGACAGCCGACGAACGCCAGGCGGGGTCACGGCCGGTGAGCCCGAGCACCCGCTCGAATTCGGGTGCGTCGGCCGGGATCTCGACGATCGGACCGAACAGGCCCGGCGTGCCGGCGGGATCGGTGTCGCGCAGGAATTCGTGCAGGATCGCCAGGTGGGCGGGGTCCACCCGCAGGGTCTGTCCGGTCGCGGCGGCGAGATCCCAACCGTGGATGACGATCTCGTCGAGCGCGACGATCGCCATGACAGCGGCGGGCATCTGCACACCACCGGCTTCGGTATCACCGTCCCATGCCTGCTCGTCGCGCCATGCCGCCGTCAACGCGTCGAGCTGCGCGGTGATGACCGTGCGCCAGTCGGCCGGCAGCACGATGTCGGCACCGCTGGGCGGCGGCGCCGAGTTACCGACCGCTTCCTTCGTCGCGGCCTGCCGGAAGGCCTCGGTCAGACCGACGACGTGGCCGAGCAGATCGCGCACGGTGGACTCACCCGACGGGGTGGGGTCGCCGAGTTGGTTGTCGGCGATGCCGTCGACGACCTCGGCAAGCGAGCGGGCGGCGGGTTCGAAATCGAACTGCGGTTCCATGAGCGACTCCTCATCGATGACAGGCGGGTGCACTCATGATGACGACACCGTGGCCCGAAACTCATCGGTCGCGGGTTGCCGCGCGCACCGGATCGGCGCACCCTGGACAGCGCAGGCCCGATCAGCGACACGACATGTCCGAGGCAACCACCGTCGGTAGGCAACAACGACGAACAGGAGCACCGATGATCGACTACGAAGCCGCCCGCCCGCTGGACGAGATCCCCGAGGCCGATCGCATCGAACAGGCACAGTCCGCCTTCCGCGACGACGACCCCGACGATCCGGCCTACCTCGACGCCGCCGACTACACCGACGAGATGGCGACCAATATTGCCCGCGACGCCGACACCGCCAACCCAGCCGACGTCATCGAACAGACCATTCCCGTCCCGCTCGACGACGGCGACGGCTTCATCGTCGCCGAGGAAACCTGACCGGCACCGACCCGACAGCGTTCCCCAGCTACGCACGGCCGAAGCTGAGCGGAGACACGCCTGACCAGTACCGCCGCGACAGCGATCCTCAGCCGCGCACGGCTGAAGCGAAGGCGGAGGTACACCTGACCAGCACCGACGCGACAGCGATCCTCAACTACGCACCGGCCACCGCGAATGCGGAGGTCCGCCTAGCCCGCGATCCTGGTCCGCAGGGTGGCGTGTAGTTCGCGGAGGCTGGAGCGCTCGGTCGCGACCTCGAGGACGCGCAGCCCGTGCGCGTCCTCGGCCAGTTCCACGGCCAGTTCGGCGGGGTCGACCTGGCGGTGCGGGATGCGGTAGGCGGCGCACAGTGCGGCCAGATCCATGCCGTGCGGTGTGCCGAACACCCGCTCGAATACGCCCGCGTACTGCGGATCGCCCTGTTCGAGCAGCTCGAAGATGCCGCCGCCGTCGTCATTGGCGACGACGATCGTGAGGTTGTCGGGGCGCGGTTCGCCACGGCCGATCAGCAGGCCGGACGCGTCGTGCAGGAAGGTCAGGTCGCCCATCAGCGCCACGGTGCGGCCCGGGTGCGCGAGGGCGGCGCCGACCGCACCGGAGACCGTGCCGTCGATCCCGGCGACACCGCGGTTGGACAGCACCCGGATACCGGGGCGCGGATGCGAGACAAGGGCCGCGTCGCGCACCGGGTTCGACGCGCCGAGCAGCAGCTGATCGCCCTCGCGTAGCGCGTCCATCACCACGGCCGCCACGTGCAGGCCGGTCGCCTTCGGGTGGGTGTCGAGCTCGTCGCGCACCACCGATTCGGCCTGGCGGTTCAGTTGCGAGCAGCGCGCCAGCCAGTCGGGCCGGGGCGCGCCGGTGGTGACCGCGCGGGTGCCGGTGCCGACGACATTGCCGGAGACATCGGGCCAGCGCGGGCCGGTGGTGAGCGCGAACACGGTGACATTCGGATCGGCCAGCACCCGCGAGACCTGCCGGTGCAGGGTGGGGCGGCCGGTGATGATCGCCTGGGTCGGCTTCAGCAGTGCGAGCGCGAGCGGGTGCAGGGCGGGTCCGTGCATCGGCGCGGTCGGCTCGGCGACCGTCGGCAGCGCGGCGAGTTCGGGCAGCAGGCGCGCGCCGTGGCCGGAGATGACGACGGTGTCGGGGGTGAGGTCGATGTCGAGGGGCACATCGAGGGTGGCGTACTGGGTTGCCGTCCACGGCCGGTCGCCCTCGCGGCCTGCGGGCAGCGGATCGTCGGACAGCTCGGGGACCAGCGGTTCACGCAGCGGGATGTCGAACTGCACCGGACCCGCGTTGCCGGACCGGGTTCCGCGCGCGGCGGCGAGCACCCGGCACACCGTCGAACGCCAGACGCTGTTCTGGCGCGGATACGCCGACTCCCCCGCCTCGCCTTCGGCCAGCCCGAGGCTGATCGTGGCGCGCACCTGCGAACCGAACAGTCCGAGCTGCTCCACCGTCTGATTGGCGCCGGTGCCCAGCATCTCGTAGGGCCGGTTCGCGCTGATGACGATCAGCGGCACCCGCGCGTAGTTGGCTTCCAGCACCGCCGGGCCCAGGTTCGCGACCGCGGTACCGGAGGTCATCACGACCGGCACCGGCAGGCCCGACGACACCGCGAGCCCGATCGCCAGAAATCCGGCGGTCCGCTCGTCGACGCGCATGTGCAGCCGCAACTGCCCGGCCGCGTCCGCCGCCTGCAGCGCGAACGCCAGTGGCGCGTTGCGCGATCCGGGGCACAGCACCACCTCGCGGACGCCGCCGCGAACGAGCTCGTCGACGACCACTCGTGCCTGCGCAGTAGACGGATTCACCATCACAGCCTGTCAGACCAGCGGGCACCCGTCTGCCCCCGGCCCGCGTTGTCTGCGTCACGGATGCGCCCCGAACCACACCGCCGACCATTTGCCGAGGGTTCGAGGCAGCTCGCCGACAATAGGTCATCAATTCTCATGTAGCCGATATTCATCGAATCGCAAAGAGAACAACCGGAAAAAGAAATACGGCGGCGAGACCATTGGCCCGCCGCCGTATTCACACCGACCCGATAAAGGGCTGGTCGAGCGATTGTTCAGCTCACTCGGCGGGAGCGGTGAGGTCCTTGATGCCGGTGACCGACTCGATGATGTTGAGCACGGCCGAGGTGGCGCTGTCGGCGGCGGAGCTGCCCGACTCGAGCACGCCCGAACCAGCGGACGAGCCGGTCAGCACGTCGGCCGAGCCCGAGGAGGCCTCGGCGGAACCGGTGTCGGCGCCTGCCATGGCGGCGGGACCGAAGAACATGACAGCGGCGGCAGCGGCGGCACCGGTGGCGGCGAGGGTCTTACGAGAGATCATGTGAACGAATTTCCTTTCGACCTGTGCAGTGCGTGTCAGCAATTCAATTATTCGAATCGCATGATTGGCAACGTAACCGATACCGCGGGGCTGTTGTCAATATCTCGCGCGGCGCTCGCACTGCTGTCGAATTTGCGGCAACCCGGAATTTTCCCGTCGTTAACCGTGGCGGTTATTTTTCTCACACGACCGGTCGAAGAATTGGCCGTGGACCGAACGATCGGAGTGGCGGAGGCCACCCCACCCCCCGGTTACGTGAGCGTGGTCACCCCATGGCGCCGAAACAGCCGACCCCCTCCCAGGACGACTCCTCGATGTAGCGCCGAGCCCACGCATGCCCTCGATGACAAGATCAGCAATCGATTCGCTACCGGCACAGCAAATGATCTTGAAATACTCGATGTCAGAACACACGAAAAAGGCGGTGGCGAAAGATAATTCGCCACCGCCTTCAATTTTCTTGCCGCCAGATATTACTCGGCGGGAGCGTTGAGATCCTTCACGCCGAGCAGGATGTCGATGATGTTGACACCGGTGCCGGTCATGTTGTTCAGGGCCGAGCTGCCGGTGTCGAGGATGCCGACACCGTCGCTGAGGGCGGCCGAACCGGTGGCGAGGCCACCGAGCGCGGCGGAACCGGCGCCGAGGGCAGCCGAACCGGTGCCGGCGGCGGCGGGGGCCGCGACGGCGGCGGAACCGGTGCCACCAGCGGCAGCAGCACCGAGAGCAGCGGAACCGGTGGCGCCGAGAGCGGCCGAACCTGCGGACGAGCCGGCGAAGGCGTTAGCGGCGGCGGCCGGGCCGGCCACGGCGATCGCAACGGCACCAGCGACGACGAGAGACTTGCGAATCATGAGAGTTCCTTCCAGGCCCGCCGCAGGGCTGTAATGCAATGTGGCGGAATGCAATATGACCGATCCGAATGACCGCTCCGATCTGCGGACAAGCAAAAAGCTAATCGATGCAGGTACCAGTATCCCAATCCGTTACACGTGTTGATAATCACTGTGAACGGCGTGATTCCCGGGCATTTACGGGACGTTAACTCACCGATTCATCAGTACGCATCCGACTATTCGAAATTCCCGCTATCACCGGGCGATATTCCTGGCAAACCTGCAGCGAGCGTCGCCGGGAGGCGAGCCCAGGAAGGTTACGAATGTTAAACGTCAATGTGTGACATGTGACACCGCAGAACGGCAGTCAGCGATCAGCGATACGCGACCAGAAGCACTACAGGCCGCACACCCGTCTCGGTGTGCGGCCTGTAGAACGTCCACTCACGACTCGGCGGTGAGCCCGAACCGGACTCACCGCCGAAACGCGAAACAATCAGCCTGCGTGCTTCTGCACCAGGTCGCCCACGCGGGGCAGCGCCTCGATGACGTGCTTCTTGGCCGAGCCACGCATCGAGGAGTACACCTTCTTCAGCGCCGGCCGGGTGGACGACTCGGCGCGGGCGTCGGTGACGGCCAGCAGCGACTCGGCGACCTCGTCGGACTTCGCCGCGAGCAGATCGGCGAAGGTGCCGCTGCCGGAGGTGGTGAATTCGGTCCAGTACGGCTGGAGCTGATCGAGCAGTTTCGGCGCCAGCGAGGCGAGGCCGTCGGGAACGATGGTCGGGCTGATCTTCTTGACCGCCGCGTAGCCACCCTTCACGGCCAGGCCCGACGCACCACCCTTGTCCGAGACCTCGGCGTCGAGAACCTCGACGGCATCAGCAAGGAAAGCCGGACGCTTGGCGTCGTCGAGCAGGGATTCAGACAGTGCTGCAACCACTTTCAGGTTCCTCCGGATCGGTTCGATGTACGAGCAGGCGCAACTATACGCATCGAGGCTTGCACGCACGCGGCGACTGCTCGAGCTGCGGTGTTACGACCTCGTACCGCATTGTCGGACCATAGGGCAATAATCGTGTTCGTGACTTTCGATCCGAAGCTGTGGCAGACCGTCCCTGGGTTCGAGGACCTGACCGACATCACCTATCACCGGCATATCGAGCAGGGCACGGTGCGGGTGGCGTTCGACCGTCCCGAGGTGCGCAACGCGTTCCGCCCGCACACCGTCGACGAGCTGTACCGCGCGCTCGACCACGCGCGGATGACGCCCGATGTGGGCGCGGTGCTGCTCACCGGCAACGGTCCGAGTGAAAAGGACGGTGGCTGGGCGTTCTGTTCCGGTGGCGACCAGCGCATTCGCGGTCGCAACGGGTATCAGTACGCCGACGGCGAGACCGCCGACACCGTCGACGCGGCGCGCGCGGGCCGGCTGCACATCCTCGAGGTGCAGCGGCTGATCCGCTTCATGCCCAAGGTGGTGATCGCGCTGGTCAACGGCTGGGCGGCGGGCGGCGGGCACAGTCTGCACGTGGTCTGCGACCTGACGCTGGCCTCGCGCGAGCACGCGAAGTTCAAGCAGACCGATGCCGATGTGGGCTCGTTCGACGGTGGTTACGGCAGCGCCTACCTGGCGAAAATGGTGGGCCAGAAGTTCGCCCGCGAGATCTTCTTCCTCGGCAGGCCCTACACGGCCGAGGAGATGCACCAGATGGGTGCGGTGAACAAGGTCGTCGACCATGACGAGCTGGAGAACGTCGCGCTCGAGTGGACCGCCGACATCAACGGCAAATCGCCGCAGGCCCAGCGCATGCTGAAGTACGCGTTCAACCTGCTCGACGACGGCCTGGTCGGCCAGCAGCTGTTCGCGGGCGAGGCGACCCGCATGGCGTACATGACCGACGAAGCGGTCGAAGGCCGGGACTCGTTCCTGGAGAAGCGCAAGCCCGATTGGACGCCGTACCCCTGGTACTTCTGATCCAGCCCTGGTACTTCGGAGAACGGACCCCCATGGAAATTCTCAACAGCCGGATCATCCTGCGGCCCAGCGACTACCAGCGCACGCTGGCGTTCTACCGTGACGACCTCGGCCTGGCGATCGCGCGGGAATACCCGGGCGGCACGGTGTTCTTCGCCGGGCAGTCGCTGATCGAGGTCGCCGCGCACGGTGGCAGCGGGCAGTCGGGCAGTTTCGACGGCGCGATCTGGTTGCAGGTGCGCGATGTCGACGATGCGGCAGCGGAGTTGGCGCTGAAGGGAATTCAGCTCGAGCGCCCACCGGTGCTCGAGCCATGGGGGCTGTGGGAGATGTGGGTGCGCGATCCCGACGGGGTGGCGATCGTGCTGGTGCAGGTTCCCGCCGAACATCCGATCCGGCGGGATCCGCGCTGGTCGGCGGAGTGAGCGAGTGGTGTCAGTGGGCGAGCCGAGTTGCCGATGCGGCCGGGGCCGCGCACGATAGCTGCGAGCAGGCGACCGACCACCGACGTTTGGACCGCAGCGCGCGTTCTGTCCGTCTACTGAATCGCAGTCGCTATGTCTGGCATATCCCACCCGTTTCCCGGCAAACCGACCCGTTGGCCGGGTCTTGTCGGTCGCATGACACGATCGAAGCTGTGAGGGCGCACAACTGGCAGGTTCCGGAGGTGGTGGCCATGAGTGAGCGCAGCGAGCGAATCATGTGCCAGCGCGCAATGCACACGCCGCAGCCGAGCGCCAGCGAGGCGGAGGCGTGAGCAAAACCCTGCGGACGCTGCAGATGCCTACCGGTTCCGGGGTCAGCGAAGTGATGCCCCACCTGCGTCAAGCTCTCGACGGCAGCGGTCCGGCGTGGTTGCCGATCCCGACCACCGATCGTCGCGAGGCGCGCAGGCTCTCCGACGCGCTCAAGCCGGGCGATCCGATCGATGACGATGTCGCGCTCGTGGTGACGACGTCGGGCACCACCGGCATCCCGAAGGGCGCACTGCTGGGCTCAGAAGCCTTGCGGGCCAGCGGCAATGCCACCCACGAACGGCTCGGCGGGCCCGGCAGCTGGCTGCTGGCACTGCCGACCCACCACATCGCCGGTATCCAGGTGTTGCTGCGCAGCATTCTCGCCGGGACCGAGCCGACCGTGCTCGACGTGTCGGGTGGGTTCCTGCCCGAGGCGCTGGCCGGTGCCGTCGGCGCGATGCGTGGGCCGCGTCGCTATACCGCCCTGGTGCCGACACAGCTGATCAAGTCGCTGGATTCGCCCGTGGCGTCCAAGGCGCTGGCCGAACTCGACGGTGTGCTCGTCGGCGGTGCCGCCACACCCGCGCCCGTGCTCGAGCGCGCGCAGGACGCGGGGATCACCGTGGTGCGCACGTACGGGATGAGCGAGACCTGCGGTGGGTGCGTCTACGACGGCGTGCCGCTCGAAGGCGCCGAGATCCGGATCGAAGACGGACGTGTGATCATCGGCGGCGCGATGGTGGCGCGCGGCTACCGCAATCTGCCCGATCACCCGGCCTTCGCCGAGCCCGGCTGGTTCCGGACCGAGGACGCGGGGTCCTACGAAGACGGAGTGCTCTCGATCTCCGGACGCCTCGACGAGGCGATCATGACCGGCGGGCTGCTCGTGATTCCGCAGGTGGTGGAGGCTGTGCTGGCCAACCACCCCGGTATCCGCGAATGCATCGTGCTCGGGTTGCCCGATGAGCGGCTCGGTCAGCGGGTCGCGGTCGCGATCGTGCCCGCGCCGGGTGCCGCGCCGACACTCGATGACGTGCGCGCACACGTCGTGGCCGAACTCGACTCGATCGCCGCCCCGCGCGAACTGGCCCTCCTGGACGAGATCCCGCTGCGCGGCCCCGGAAAACCCGACCGCACCGCGATCCGAAAGCTCCTCCTGGCGGAGTAATCGGCGCGCGGGCGTGTTCCCTCGGGAAAACTCCGTGCAAGAGCCGCCGACAGTGCGGTGCAAGGGCCGTGCAAGTCGGGGTGGGCACCGTAGTGCTCATGACTTACACACCCACTTCATCCCTCGCCGTCGAGGCGGACGGGCTGGTCAAGGTGTTCGGCAAGCAGCGCGCGGTCGACGGGGTGAGCCTTGCGGTGCCGCGCGGTGCCGTGTACGGGGTGCTCGGGCCGAACGGCGCGGGCAAGACCACGACCATCAAGATGCTGGCGACCCTGCTCCGCCCCGACGGCGGTAGCGCCCGGATCTTCGGCCGCGACGTCGTGGCCGAACCGAACGCGGTCCGCTCGCTGATCGGTGTCACCGGCCAGTACGCCTCGGTCGACGAGGAGCTCACCGCCACCGAGAACCTGATCATCTTCGCCCGTCTCCTCGGCCTGAGCCGGTCCGATGCCCGGCGCAAGGCTGTCGAACTACTGGAGGAGTTCGATCTCGCCGAGGCCGCGGCCAAGCCGCTGAAGAACTTCTCCGGCGGCATGCGCAGGCGCCTCGACCTCGCCGCCAGCCTCATCTCCACCCCGCCGCTGCTGTTCCTCGACGAACCGACCACCGGCCTCGATCCGCGCACGCGCGCACAGATGTGGGACACCATCCGCAGGCTGGTCCGCGAGGGTGCGACGGTGCTGCTCACCACCCAGTACCTCGACGAGGCCGACCAGTTGGCCGACCGGATCGCGGTCATCGACCACGGCAAGGTGATCGCCGACGGCACCGCCGACGAGCTCAAGGCCTCCATCGGTGGCGCCTCGGTCCACCTGACCCTGGTCGATCCCGCACAGCTCGACGAAGCCCGGCGCATCGTCGGCGACTTCCTCGGCGTGAGCGCGCAGATCACCCCCGAAGCGGGCAGGCTCACCGCACCGCTGCCCGACCCGAACCTCACCGCCGACCTGCTGATCCGGTTGCGCGACTGGGAAATCGGGGTCGCCGAGCTCGCCGTCAGTAAGCCGACGCTGGACGAAGTCTTCCTCACCATCACCGGCCACCCGGCCGACGACACCGAACGGAGCGCGGCATGACCGCTGTACTCACCGCTCCCCAGAAAACCGGCGATCTCCCCCAGGCCGGCGACCGAATCAGCCTGCGCGACACCGTCTCCACCTCGTTCACCATGGCCTATCGCGGCCTGCTCAAGATCAAACACAATCCCGAACAGCTCTTCGACGTGACGGTGCAGCCGATCCTGTTCACCGCGCTGTTCACCTATATTTTCGGCGGCGCGATCTCGGGCAGCGTGTCCGAATATCTGCCGGTGCTCATCCCGGGCATCCTCGTGCAAACCGTGGTGCTGACCTCCGTGGTCACCGGCACGCAATTGCGTGAGGACATGGACAAGGGCGTGTTCGACCGCTTCAAATCCCTGCCCATCGCCCGGGTTTCGGCCCTGTCCGGCGCGCTGCTGGCCGATATGGTCCGCTACGGCATCGCCTCGACGCTGACCGTGCTGGTAGGGCTGGCGCTGGGCTACCGCCCGGGTGGCGGGCTGGTGGGTGTGGTCGCGGCCTGCCTGGTGGTCGTGGTGTGCTCGTTCGCGGTCAGCTGGATCTGGGCGCTGGTCGGCGTCACCGGTAAGAGTGCCGCGTCGGTGCAGGGCATCTCGATGATGGTGATGTTCCCGCTCACGTTCATGTCCGGCGCGTTCGCCCCGGTGAGCACCATGCCGGGCTGGATGCAGGGACTCAACCACGCCAACCCGGTGTACTACATGGTCAACACCTGTCGGGAACTGATGAACACCAACAGTTACGGCACCGATCTCGTGTGGTCGCTGGTCGGTTCGCTCGTCGTGATCGCGATCTTCGCGCCACTGGCGGTGCGGGCCTACATGCGCCGGGCCTGAACTCCCGCAACGGCATCCGATCCACCGGGTCGGATGCCGTTGTCGTGTTCGCGCAGTCCGGCGATGATCTCGACGATGCGCGTCGCGGCATCCAGCCGACGTATCCCCGCCGCGCGACGCTGCGCGGCCTCCATCGCGTCCGCGCCGACCGCGCTCCGGTGCAGGGCGACATGCGCGGCCAGTGCCATCGACGGACCGTCCTGCCTGGCCACCGATGTCCTTGCCAGCGTGAGCAGTTCGAGTCCCTCGGTACTGCCGGGCTCGATGGTGAGCAGGTAGGAACCGAGCGCGCACGCGACCGCGCCGATCTGCGGCAGGTCCACGTACTGCGCCAACCGGTGATCGGCGGTCGCGATCATCTGCGCCACCAAGCCGGTGACCTCGCCTGCCCGGCCGTGCAGCACATGGGCGCTGATGGTCGCAGCCGCCACCATCAGCGAACCCGGACCGGGCGTCGGTTCGAAATCGGGCCAGCCGAGCAGCTCCAGTCCGCGGCGGTAATGGCGGAGCCCGGCATCGATATCGCCCTCGGCGAGTTCGAGTTCGGCGAGGGCGGTGGCGGCGTTCGCCAGCCGGTGGTTGCGGCGAACACTCGGGTCGTCGACGGGGCTGACGCCGCGATCATCCGGTCGCACCACAAAATCGAGTTCGGCACGCGCCTGCGCGAGCTGACCGCTGCCGACCAGCGAGGCGGCCAGGTAACAGCGACTCTCCATGATCTCGTCGTGCACGCGGAGCTTGTCCATCAGTTCCAGCGCACGGCGGTAATAGTGCACGGCATCGCTGTAGTGGGCGGACTGGCCGGACAACTGGGCCAGGTGCTGACACACCATCGACGTGCCCCACACTTCCGCCGGGCCCATCTCGTCCAGTGTGCGCAGGGAATCGTGCGTCGAGCCTGTGACGTTGCCGCCGTTCTCCCAGAAGTTGGCGCGCGCGATCAGTGCGGCGATCCGGACCTGCCGGTCCGGTGAGCGCGCACCTCGCGCGAACAGCGCGCCCAGCCGAAACCGTTCGGGCCGCACGGTGATCACGGCGCCGAGGAAGGACAGCCCCGGATCGAGAGCGGGGTCGGTGATCAGCCGCCGCGCGCGCAGACGCACGGTCGCCGTCGCGCGCAGGCCCGCGTCTTTGAGGAACTGCATGTGCAGGAACGTCAGCAGGTGGGTGATCATCTGCAAGTCGGCGGTCTCCGCCGAGGACGGCGGCGGCGGCACGACCGCGACCAATCGCAGTGCCCACCCCGTGAATTCCAGGTGCGCGCCACGCATCACCCACACCATCGCGACCACCGGAAAGACCGTGTACGCGGTGAGCGCGTCGCCCCGATCGACGGCGGTGCGCAGCACCGCGACCAGGTTGTCCAGGTCGGCGGCCACCGCGAGCACCGATGGCACCTGATCGCCGTTGCGGTAGGTGCGAAACGATGCCAGCGCGAATTCTCGTGCCCAGCACGACATTCTGTCGCGAATGAGTACGGACTCGGCGCCCGCGGTCTCGGCATCGACGGCGGTGATCTGTTCGGCGCCGAACTCGCGGACGGTTTCGAGCATGCGATAGCGGATGCCCACGCCGTCGGGGTCGTCGAGGACGGTGAGCAGGGACTGGCCGACCAGTCCGTCGACCGCGGCGGCCACATCAGGTCCCGCCGCGACGACCTCGGCCGCGGACAGGGTGAACCCGGCCGGGAAACGGCTCAGCCTGCGCAGGGTCACCTGCTGATCCGGTTCGAGGAGGTTCCAGCTCCAGGCGATCACCGCGTGCAGGGTGCGATGCCGGTGCGGCGCTGACCGATCGCCACTGCGCAACAGGGCGAAACGATGTTCGAGCCTGGTCTCGATCTCGGCGACGCTCATCGTGCGCACCCGCGCGGCGGCCAGTTCGATCGCCAGCGGGAGGCCGTCGAGGGTGCGACACAGCCGGGCGACGGTATCGGGGTCGAGTCGCACGTCGGGACGCACCGCCCTGGCGCGAGCCGAGAACAGTTCGGTGGCCGGTGAACCGGCCGCATCGATCGCCAAAGGAGCGAGGGGATAAACGGATTCGGCGCTGATCGTCAGCGGTGAGCGGCTGGTGGTGAGCACGGTCAGCTGAGCGCAACTACCCACGAGATCGGCGACCAGCTCGGCCGCAGCCTCGATCACGTGCTCGCAATTGTCCAGAATCAACACCATCGGCCGCGCCGCGAGCGCCTCCCGCAGACGGGTGGTCGCGTCGACGTGCCTGCCCACACGGAGGGCACCCGGTTCGCGCACCACCTCACCCAGGCCCATCACCTGCCCGATCGCGACCTCGATGCCGGTACGCGATTGGGCCCCGGACTCCGATTCGGCCTGCACCGAAGCCAATTCGACGAGAACCACCGGTCCCGAACGGGCCAGTCGCTCACCCACCGCGTTGGCGACCCTGGTCTTGCCGGTGCCGCCGGGGCCGAGGACGGTCGTCACTCTGGAGCGCTGCGCCATTTTCTCGATAGCATCGAGATCGGCTGTGCGCCCGAGCAATTCATTCGGTTCGGCGCGCAGACCTACCGCCGTGCGGGGTGCCGGAGCGTAGGTCGGTGACGGCCGGTCAGGCGTCGTGTGGTCGGCAGGGTCCGGCGAAAGCGTGTCAGCCCGCTGTCTGCCCGGTTCCGCGTGATCGGCGGCACCGATGCGAATCGGTCTCGCCGATGCGGCGCCCGGATCCGCCGCGCGTTCCCCCGAGAACCCGGCGTCACCGGTGGCGGCACCGTTCGCGGAGTCGGTCGACAAATAGTTGGCTGGTGTCTCCTCGACGGCCGCACGGCTGACTGCCCCGCCGTGGAGCTCCACCGGCTCGCCACGCAGGACTGCGGCGTTGAGAGCGAGCAGGGTCGGGCCCGGGTCCGTGCCGAGTTCCTCGATCAGGCGTAGGCGGTACGCGGCGAAGACCTCGAGCGCTTCGCTGGTTCGGCCTGCGGTGGCGAGGAGGCGGATCAACGTGGTGTGCGCGGATTCGCCCAGGGGGTCGGCCGCGGCGGCGGCGCGGGCCAGCGGGATGGCGGCGGCGAAATCTCGCTCAGCGGTGCGGGCGGTGAGTTCGCAGCGGGCGAGGTGGCGGCGGAGGTCGTCGGCGACCTCGCGCAGATCGTCGGCGGGAGTCGAGTCGGGGAGGTCGGCGCCCGGCTCGCCGCGCCACAGGGTGCGGGCCAGTGCGATCGTGGCGAGGCTGTCGGCGGTGTTGCCCTCGGCTAGGTGTTCGTCGGCTCTGCGGGCGAGTGTGGTGACCGCGGTGATGTCGATGTTGTCGGCGGGCAGTGTCAGCCGGTAGCCGGCGGGGCCGATCTCCAGTGCGCCCTCCGGCAGCAGGGCGCGCAGTCGCGAGACCTGGGTGTGCAGGGCGTTCATGGGTGCTCGGGGTGGTTGATCGCCCCAGACCTCGTCGATCAGCGATTGCGCACTGCGGGCGCGGCCGGGGTGCACCGCGAGGGCGGCGAGCAATAACCGCGCGCGGGCGCCGGGCAACGCGACCATGACGTCGTCGCGGCGGATCGCGATCACGCCGAGCACCCCCACGACAACGCGGGACAGGGCCTCGGAGGGCGGTCCCTCGGGGCCGCGGTGCTGTACAGACATGCCGGTAGTCATCGTAGGCGAGCACAGCGACGCGTTCCCGCTTCGCGCACAGGGTCGCACCACCGTCGAAGTGTCCCGCGATTTTTTCCCCACCTCGCCCTAGTCGTACCTCCGCATTCGCTCGAGCGTGTGAGGAACGCTGCCGCGTCTGTGCCGATTAGGCTCACGCACATGGGCAACTTCGAGGTGTCGCGGCGCACCGCCATCGCCGCCGAACCGGCACGAATCCACGCACTGATCGACGATTTCCGGCAGTGGCGGCTGTGGTCGCCCTGGGAAGACGCCGACCCGCAGCTCGCCCGCACCTACACCGGCCCGGAATCCGGTGTCGGCGCCCGCTACGCCTGGCGCGGTAATCGCAAGGCCGGGGCGGGCGTGATGGAGATCAAGGCCGATGCCGAACGTGAGATCGGGGTCGAGCTGAGCTTCGAAAAGCCGTTCAAAGCCACCAATTTCGTCACCTTCACCCTCGCGCCGCTCGCCGGTGGAACCGAGGTGACCTGGAAGATGACCGGCACTCATTCCGGACTGATGGGTGTGGTGAGCAAGGTCTTCCCGATGGAGAACCTCATCGGCAAGGACTTCGACAAGGGTCTGGCGCGGCTCAAGACGATCGCCGAATCCACCGCGGACTGACGCCGCACCGCTTCCCCGCCGGAGACCCGAATGCGCAAGACCGGGTGGCGCCGAGCCGGTTCGGGCGCTGCCGCGAAGGGACTCCGGGAGCGCGGGTCGGTCCTCTCGGATTAGGCTTCGATCCATGGCTACAGCAGCGGAATGGATCGAGGGCGCCCGACCGCGGACGCTGCCCAACGCGATCGCGCCGGTACTCGCGGGCACCGGCGCCGCCGCCTCGCTCGATGCGGCCGTGTGGTGGAAAGCGGCACTGGCGCTGCTGGTTTCGCTGGCACTGATCGTCGGGGTGAACTACGCCAACGACTACTCCGACGGCATTCGCGGCACCGATGACGAACGGGTCGGGCCCCTGCGCCTGGTCGGCTCGAAGCTGGCCTCCCCCAAGGCTGTTCGTACCGCTGCGGTCCTCAGCCTGGCGATCGGTGCGGTCGCGGGCCTGGTGCTGGCCGCGACCACGGCATGGTGGCTGGTGCTGGTCGGGGCATTGTGCCTGGCAGGCGCATGGTTCTACACCGGCGGCAGCAATCCCTACGGCTACAGCGGTTTCGGCGAGATCGCGGTGTTCGTGTTCTTCGGGTTGATCGCGGTGCTCGGCACCCAGTATGTGCAGGCACTGCGGGTCGACTGGGTCGGGCTGCTGCTCGCGATCGGTGTCGGCGCGTTCTCCAGCGCGGTGCTGGTGGCCAACAACCTGCGTGACATCCCCACCGACACCGAGTCCGGCAAGGTCACCCTCGCGGTGAAACTCGGCGACGCCCGCACCCGCACCCTGCACATGGTGTTGCTCGCGGCGCCGTTCGTGATCAGCCTCGCACTGGTGGCGCGCACGCCGTGGGCGCTGGCCGGACTGCTCGCGTTGCCGCTCGCGATCCGGGCCAACGCCCCCGTGCGCACCGGCAAGGGCGGGCTGGAACTGATTCCCGCCCTTCGTGATTCCGGGCTGGCACTGCTGGCTTGGTCAGCACTCAGCGCACTGGCCGTCGGACTCGGCTGAGCCTCTAGTCGTCGCCGTCCGGCAAATCAGCACAGCCCGAGTACCCGTCTGCGACCTAGCTAGTCGTCGCCGTCCGGGACCAGGATGCCGAGCACCCAGTTCACCAGCGTGATGATCACGCCACCCCACAGCGCGGCCCAGAAGCCGTCGACGCGGAGGCCGTAATCGGTGATCTCGGTGATCTTGGCCGTGAGCCACAGCATTCCCGCGTTCACCACCAGCAGGAACAGGCCGAGGGTGAGGATCACGAAGGGCAGTGAGAGGAGTTTCACGATCGGCTTGATCACGGCGTTGACCGCGGTGAACACGAGGGCGACGATGAGCAGGACCAGCGCCTTGCCCCAGTTGCCCCACTCCGATTGCCACTCGGGCGGCACGATGACGTCGATCTTGTCGATCCACGCGACCGCGGCCCAGATGGCTATGGCGTTGATGACCAACCGTATTGCTAGTTGCATACACGCAATGCTATGCCCGGAAACGGACATTGCGGCGGGTCCGACGCGGTCAATTCACGCGGCGCGGTCGAGCATGGCGTAGATGTCGGTGCGTAGACCCGACACCGCGTCGCGCCCGCCGAGCAGGTCGGTGGTGGCCGGGTCGGCGCCGCGCAGGATGCCGAGCAGCAGATAGGTCGAGGAGATCTCGCGATCCTTGCGGTCGATCGCCTCGCGCAGCGCGAGTTCGAGGGTCTTCTTGGCCTGGCCCGTGAACGGGATGTGCCCGGCGCCGAGCAGTCGGGCGAACACGCCACGTTTGGCTTCCGGTTCGGCCTGTTCCCAGGCTTGTGGTCCGAAGTTCTCGGCGATACTGGCCTGCACCGCGTCGAGGTCTATGCCGATCGAGCGCAGGGCTTGCGCGTCGTCGGGGCCCAGTGGCGGCTCCGCGGCGAGGGCGGCGCGGAGGCTGTCGGCGGTGATATCGCGCGCGTCGAGCACGGCCCGGAGGTCGGGTTCGGCGTTGGACACGGCGCCGAGCAGCACATGCTCCGGTCCGATCTGCTTCGCGCCCAGATCCTTGGCGTCGGCTTGCGCGCCCACCACCGCCAGCTTCGCCTCACGACTGAATTTCTCGAACATCAGCGGGTCCCACCTTTCCGATTGTGTTTCTGATGGACCGCTTGCTTGCTCACCTCGAGCGCCTCGGCGATGGCCTGCCAGGACCAGCCGTTGGCTCTGGCGTTGGACACCTGGATCGTTTCGAGGCGGTCGGCCAGTCGGCGCAGTGCGAGCACCGCGCGTAGTCCGACCGCCGGGTCGGGGTTGCCTGCCGCTGAGGCGAGCGTTGTTGCATCGGTCATGTTGTCAATTTTGATTGACGACTGAGGTGTTTGTCAACAAAAATTGACATCGCTGAGCGCGAACAGTCCCGGAAAGGTGTGCGGAGAAGTGATCAGCCGTTCCAGCGGCCGGTGGTGGCGAACTCGGTCAGGATCTCGGTCGGACCGGTCAGATCGATGTTCTGGGCAGCCACCCAGTCATCGTTGAAGTAGGTGCCCGCGTACCGGTCGCCGCCGTCGCACAGCAGCGTCACCACGCTGCCGCTGCGACCCGACGCGACCAACTCGGCGACGAGATGGAAGGCGCCCCACAGGTTCGTGCCGGTCGAGCCACCGACGCGACGACCGAGCGCGGTGCTCGCGTGGCGGGCGGTGGCGATCGAGGCCGCGTCGGGCACCACGATCATCCGGTCGACCACCTGGCTGACGAACGACGGTTCCACGCGAGGCCTCCCGATTCCCTCGATACGCGAAGGCATCCCGGTTTCATAGCCCGCGTCGCCGGTCTCGTAGCCGCCGTAGAACGCCGAATGCTCCGGATCGACCACGGCCAAGCGCGTCGCGTGCCTGCGATACCGGATGTAGCGCCCGATCGTCGCGCTCGTGCCGCCGGTACCGGCGCCCACCACGATCCACTCCGGCACCGGATGGTTCTCCAGCTTCAGCTGTTCGAAGATGGATTCGGCGATGTTGTTGTTGCCGCGCCAGTCGGTGGCCCGCTCGGCGTGGGTGAACTGATCCATGAAATGCCCGCCCGATTCGGCGGCGAGGCGCTTGGCCTCGGTGTACATGTCCGGCGGTCGATCCACGAAATGGCAACGGCCACCCTGTGCTTCGATCAACGCGACCTTCTGCGGCGACGTGCTCACCGGCATCACCGCCACGAAATCCAGACCGAGCAGCTTGGCGAAATAGGCCTCGCTCACCGCCGTCGAACCCGACGACGCCTCGACCACCGTCGTCCCCTCGGTGACCCAGCCGTTGCAGATCGCGTACAGGAACAACGAGCGCGCCAGCCGGTGCTTGAGGCTGCCGGTGATGTGGGTCGACTCGTCCTTGAGGTAGAGCTGCACCGGCCAATCGGCGGGCAGCGGATAGCGAAGCAGGTGGGTGTCGGCGGAGCGCTGGGTGTCGGCGTCGATCAGCCGGACGGCATTGTCGACCCAGTCACGCGGGGCGCTGCGGTCGAGGTATTTCATGCCGACGTGCTGTCGTCGTCACCCCGCAGGCGGGCACGCAGCTGCGCCTTGTCCTGGCGGCGGCGCGCGTCGACGACGGCGATGTCCTCGTTCACCTTCACCCGCAACTTCTTGAACAACGTCAGCGAGAGCGGCATCGCGACCAGCAATGCGAACAGTGCCGCGACGATCACCGGCACTTCGACACCGATCAGCTTGGCGACGCCTACGATCAGCGCGGCGATCACCACGACCAGCCCGAGACGGGCAAGCGTGTAGAGCGCGAGATTGCGTGCCAGGCGCTTTCCGGCGCCGGAACCCTGCTGACCTGTTGCTTCACTCACCGCTACAGCTTAATGGGCGCCGCCGCGACAGCGTTCACCAGCCGCGCACGGCCTCAGCGAAGGCGGAGGTACGCCTAGCGCCGGTGAATTTGTGGTCGATGCGGCCCCGTTCGCGGCTTTTGTCTATTACTTCCCCTTTACCAACAGTAGGTGGTTCGACTAGGTGGGGGTCACAGTGCGACGATGACGCCACTGATGAGGGAACTGTCGAGAACGGAGAGGTTAGCTATGACTGCGATCACCGTCGGCCTTCAGGACACTCTGCTGACACCAGGCCAAGTGGCCGCCATGTTCCATGTAGATCCCAAGACCGTCACCCGGTGGGCCCATGCGGGTCGGCTGGGTTCGCTTCGCACGCCGGGCGGACATCGCCGATTCCGCGAGTCCGAGGTTCTTCAGTTGCTCAGATCGCTCACCACCGAGGCAGCACCCCGCTGACTCGCAGGCTGACGCGAGCCCGCCGAGGGCTCGCGTTCGCCGAAAATTTCCCTCCCGTTGCGGATGTGCACACGGCGCGGACACGGCTACCCTCGATAGCAGGAGGTGAGCGACGTGACGTACCTGTTGGCACTGATCGCGATCGTGGCCATCGCGGTGCTGTGCTGGAAAGCGTTCGGACCCGAACGGCCCCGCCCGAATTCCGGACCCGCCCCGCGCAGACCGGTCCTCGGCCCCGACGACGACCCGGAATTCCTCTGGCGCCTCGGCAAACAACCCCGCGACGACTCCGGCCCCACCGAGTGACCTCGATTTTGTGTGTCGCCGTGAGCTGACCCACATACCCCCGTTGCGCGGCGAAAGAGCTGGGTAGATAACGTATTCCGGTGATTGATGTGCAGCAGGGTTCTGTCCCGACCACCTGGCGCGCGGCCGACGGCAGCGCCGTGACGTTCACCGAGGCACGGTCGGAGTGGACTCGTGCCGCACACGAGGTGCTGGCCGAAACCGCCAGCCGATTCAACAACTTCATCGTCAACACCGAGCTGGCCGAACTGGTCCAGGAAGAATCCGGCATCCGGACCGCGGTGAAGTGGCAGCACTGGCTGCCCGTCGTGCTCGACAAGGTCGCCGAGCACTGTCACAAGAACAACGAGCCGCCCCTGAGCGCCCTGTGCGTGCGCAAGAACCAGACAGTCGGCACCGGCTACCGCTACATCCTCGAACTCGCGGGCCTGCCCATCCCCGACGACCTCGAAATGCACGCCGCCGCCGCCCGCTGGCAGTGCTACCAGCACTACGCCACCGACCTCCCCGCCGACGGCGGCCTCCCCACCCTCCCCCCGAAGGTCGCCGCCATCCGCCAGTCCACCTCCGCGGACCTGGCCACCGCCGAAGCAGCCGAGGCAGCCGTCAAACGCTCCACCACCGCCCGCCGCAGCACCGCCGCAGTCCCCAAGCCCGAACCGGTCCGCAAACCGGTCTGCCTGAACTGCCACGTAGAACTCCCCGCCAACAAGATCTGCTACTACTGCTGATCAGCGGTCACCACGCCAAGGCCCAGAAGCTCTTCCGAGCCCTTGGCCTTACGTATTTCCTTGATTCGCACCGGAATTGAACCGGCACACTGGAACCGTGTCCCCTCACGAACACGGCCGCACGTACACCCGAGCCGCACGCGGCGCACTGGACCGCGCCGCCGAATATTCAGCTCAGTGGGGGCATGCCCACACGAGCCCACTCGGTCTGTTGCTGGCATTGATCGATGACAACGCCCCAGGCATGGCCGCCATCCTGCTCGAACGACACACTGCGACAATCACAATCCGTCGAGCGATCGCCACCCACCTGCGATCATCCGATTCCGCCACCGAGACCATCGACGCTTGCCTCGATCACGCTGAACAAGAGAATCCCGCCCGCCCCCTCGGCACCGATCACCTGCTGCTCGGTCTTCTGATGGCAGGGTCAGCCGCCGGCGACATGCTCGCAGCCAGCGGAATAACGCTCGATCAGCTCCGAGCCACACGTTCCGCACTGGGCGACACAACGTGTTACGGATGCGCCGAAGCAGATCCGCGACCATCACCTTTCACCGTTCCTGCGGCGAACCTGCCCACCGACCTCGCCGAGGTCCTAGCCGAGATCACCCACTGGCGTCACCTGAAGGAACAAGCGGTAGACGCCGGAAACTTCGAACTGGCAGCCCAACTACGGAACTCCGAGAAGCAAGCCCACAAGCGCATCGCAGACTGGGATCAAGCCACTCAGACCGACCGCCTGGGCACCGCCATCGACGAAATCCTCCGGCTACAGACCGCCCTCGCACACCTCACAACCCTGCTCCACTCCGGACACGGGATTTCGACGTAACCACCAACTGGCATGGCATTTGTGGCCTACGCGGATAGGCCTCGATTTGCCGACTACGTCGCGATATTCGTGGTGGGCACGGTAAACCGGACCTGCTCGCTGGTCGATTCCGACCAGCGGAGGTCGATGACGGTGCGGTCGCTGTCGAGGTGTTCGACGATGACCACTCCGATCGGGCACGCCATCGGGAAAGGTGCGTCGGGTCGGAGGGCGTCATCGTCCGGTCCGAAGAAGCGCGGCAGCTTGTCGATCACGGAATGCTTGACGTCATCCGCGTCGACGAACTGGACCTCGATAACGCCTCCGGCGGTGGAGTCATCACACACCCACCGGACAGCTGTCCCTCGCAACGTCGGCACACCGAATTGTCCTACAGCCCGGTGCAAACGCTCGACTCGCGACTTGGGCGCGGTCAGTTCAAGCCGGCGTAGCTGTGCAGGCCGCTGATCACCATGTTGATGATGAAAAGGTTGAAGAGCATCGCGACGAAGCCGGCGATGTTGATCCAGGCTGCCTTGGTTTCTCGCCAGCCGGAGGTGGCTCGGGCGTGCAGATACGCCGCGTAGAGGACCCAGGCGATGAAGGAGCAGGTTTCTTTGGGGTCCCAGCCCCAGAAGCGGCCCCAGGCGGCTTCGGCCCAGATGGCGCCGAGGATGACGCCTGCGCCGAA
Organism: Nocardia sp. NPDC058658; assembly: GCF_042716665.1. Taxonomy (NCBI): domain Bacteria; kingdom Bacillati; phylum Actinomycetota; class Actinomycetes; order Mycobacteriales; family Nocardiaceae; genus Nocardia; species Nocardia sp. NPDC058658. Next base: position 68,255 of record NZ_JBHXRR010000005.1, on the reverse strand, counting down.
GAGGGGGAAGCCGATGATGGTGGTTTTGTAGGCGAGTTGGTCGAGGGTGCGGGCGTCGGGGAGGCGGCGGGCGATGGTGCCGAGGATGTTGGAGGATTCCTCGCCTGCTGGTATACGCATGCGGAACAGGTAGAGGAGGCTGGCTACGCCGGAGACCAGGAAGACGCCGCTGCCGATGCTGACGATCGTGACGTGGATCGGGAGCCAGAACGAGCGAAGGGCGGGGACGACGGGGGCGGCGTCGGCGTAGAGGACGGTGCCTGCCAGGAACATCAGGATCAGGACGGGGACCAGCAGGAACGCCCACATGGAGCGGTAGCGCTGGTCGCGCAGGAAGATCAGGCCGATCACCACGGCGGCCGCGGTGGCCATGGTGGTGAACTCGTACATGTTGCCCAGCGGGAAGCGGTGGGTGGCGAAGCCGCGCAGCACGATCGAGGTGATGTGCAGGACCGCGCCTACCGACAGCACCGAGAAGGCCATGTCGCCGAAGCGTTCGGCACGCGACTTTCCGGCGGGGGTTTCGACGCGGCCCGGCAGTGACGGGTCGATCGTGGTGCCCTGTTCGCGGCCGACGACCGCCTTCGTCCGCGCCGAGGCGTACTGCACGATCAGCAGCACCGTCGCCAGGGTGTAGACGGCGATGGCCGACATGAAGGCGAAGTCGCTGTAGCGGGCCAGCGTTTCGTCGATCTGCATCAGGATTCCTTCTCCGCGGCGAGCAGGCGTGTCCGCAGTCGATCGAATTCGGCGCCCCAACCGGCTTGATCGCTCCGGGCGAGGCCGCCCATTTCTACTACGGTGTGTCGTTGATCCACGGTACCTGCCGAAGCATCAGCGGGGTACGTCCGGATCCAGATCCGGCGGCGTTTCAGCAGCAGCGACACCAGCAGACCGGCCATCATCGTCAGCGCGCTGACCAGCACCCACTGCTGGGCGGGGTCGTGCGAGACCTGCAGGTTGACGAACTCCTGGGCCCCGTCGAAGGTCACCTTCGTCCCGTTGGGCAGCGAGGTCGACTCGCCCGGACGCAGGTTGACGCGCGCTTCCTTGGTCAACCGACCCTGCTTGATCATCTCCGGATCCAGCGAGAACAGCGACTGCGAGCGACCGGTGTCGAGTCCGGTGTTGCCGCGGTAGACGTCGACCGCGACGGCCGGGTCGTCCATGCGCGGGAACGACGAGGTGAGCAGGCTGCCGTGGAACAACGCGGTCGGCGCGAACAGGCCTTCGATCGCGATCTGGTTCTGGCGGCGTTCCTCCTCGGTGGCGTACATGCCGCCGGGCGGGTCGATGCGCAGCACGCCGCTGGACAGGAAGGTCTGGGCGTCGTCGGGGCGCCACTGGATGGTCTCGGTGCGGGTCTGCCCGTCCGGGAAAGTGACGGTGAACGTCGGCGCGAAACCGTGTCCCTGCAGGTAGACGCGGTCACCGGCGACGCGCAACGGATGGTTCACCCGGAGCTCGGTACTGCGCCAGGTGTCGGTAGCGAGATCCGCGCCCGCCTGGTACTCGATGTTCGAGTGGAACATCTCGGCCTGGCCGGTGGGCAGGTAGTCGGCCTTGAAGTCCTTCACCTTGACGCACAGCGGCGTCATGCCGGTGCCGTCGTTGGTGTTGCCCGCGCGGAACGAGTCGAACACCGCGGGTGAGGTGGTGCAGAAGCCGGGCCCGTTGTTGGCGATCACGATGACGTTGCCCTCGTACCCGAGCAGCTTGCCGAGCGCGATCGCGACCAACAGCCCCACCAGCGACAGGTGGAACACCAGGTTGCCGAACTCGCGCAGATAGCCCTTCTCGGCGGACAGCGTCACCTCGCCATCGCGCTGACCGGGGCGAACCTCGGTCCGCCAGCCGCGCAAGGACGCCTTAGCTGCCTCGATCACCTGGTCGGGCGTGCGAACGTCGGTCTCGCTGAAGTGGTGCGGCAACCGGCCGAGATTGCGTGGCGCGGGCACCGGCGGGGTGCGCAGCGCCCGGTAGTGGTCCCAGCAGCGCGGCAGGATGCAGCCGACCAGCGAGATGAACAGCAGCACGTAGATGGCGGTGAACCAGAAGCTGCCGAACACGTCGAACAACTCGAACCGGTCCATCCACGGGCCCAAAGTCGGCCGGTCGGCGATGTACTGCTCGACCTTCTGCGTGTTGAGACTGCGCTGCGGCAGCAGTGCGCCGGGGATGGCGGCCAGGGCGAGCAGGAACAGCAGCACCAGTGCGGTGCGCATGCTCGTGAGCCCGCGCCAGGAATTCCGGACCAGGGCCCAGGCCCGGCCCGGCAGTGATTGCCGGACGGGCGGGGTGGGGGTGGTCGGAGTGGTCAGCGTGTCAGTCATCAGATCGGAAGAGTCACCTCGGAGACGAACCCGTCACGCACCCAGCTCACGAACTGATCCCATGCCCCCGTGACCAGCGCGATGCCGACGGCAACGAGCAGAACACCCCCAACAACCTGAATGGTGCGCGAATTACGCCGCAGCCAACCGACCCCACGCAACGCGCCAGCCGACCCGAAGGCCAGCACGATGAACGGCAACCCGAGCCCGAGGCAGTAGGCGACGATCAACGTCACCCCACGCACGGCGGTGGTGCCCTCGGTGCCCGCGGACACCGCCATCACACCCGACAGCGTCGGCCCCAGACACGGCGTCCAGCCGAGCGCGAACACCCCGCCGAGCAGCGGCGCGCCGAGGATGCTGGTGAGCCTGCGCGGCTCCATCCGCGTGTCGCGCTGCAGGGCCGGGACCAAACCAATGAACACCAGACCCATCAGGATCGTCACCACACCGCCGATGCGCTGCAGCAGTTCCCGATTCACATTGAGGGTCTGGATCACGCCGAAAACAGTGGCCGTGGCCAGCACGAACACCACCGTGAACCCGGCGACGAACAGCCCGGCGGCACCGGCGACCCGCAGCTTCGCGCTACGACGTTGCGCGGTGAGGACCGCCTGGCTGCTGGTGGCGGGCGGCGCCTCGGCACCGACCAGACCGGCCAGATACGACAGATAACCGGGGACGAGCGGCACGACACACGGTGAAGCGAACGACACCAGGCCCGCGAGCAGGCAGGCTCCCAGCGCCAGCAGAAGCGGACCCGATGCCGCCGTCTGCTGGAAGGAATCCCCGACTGCGGCGAGCGGCATCACTCGTCGGTGTCCGAATCCTGCTGCTCGTCGCGCGGCAACGACAATTTACGCTCGGTCTCGGCCGGTTCAGCGGGCCCGAAATCGAACAGACCGGCACCGGCGACACTGCGCGGCACGGTCGCGATGCCGGCCCAACGGTCATCGACCGTCCAGCCCGCACCCATTCGGCGCGCGCCCTGACGGGGACGACACGCGGTCAGATTTCCTGGACGACGGCGGCTGCTCACTACTGCTTCTCCTCGGCGGCGATGCGCTCGACCACGGGCTGAAGGTCTTCGGCCAATAGCGAGCGAAGGAAGACCGCGGCGATCCGGTGCTGACGATCCAGGATCAACGTGGTCGGAATGACACTGGTGGGAAAGTTTCCGCCGAGAGCGAGCAAGGTCCGCATCGACGGGTCGTAGATGGACGGGTATTCGATCTTGTTGTCCATTACGAAGTCCTGGGCTTTGTCGCGCTGATGATCACGCACATTGATGCCCAGGAACGCGACGCCTTGATCTCTGGTCGCCGCGAAGACTTTTTCGAGCGCGGGCGACTCGGCGCGGCACGGGCCACACCACTGTCCCCACAGATTCACGACCACGATCTGGTTCGGGAAATCACCGACCGAAACGGTCTTTCCCTCGTTCATCAGATCGGGCCCCGAGAGCGTGCCGATCGTCCCGCGCGCTGCGGGCGGATCGTAGTAGATATCAGTCTTACCACCGGGCGAGACGAATTCGAAGGTCCCGCCACCGGTGGCCACCGCATCGGTACCCGTCGAGCAACCCGCCGCTGCGGCGATCACCAGCAGTGCGGTCAGAACGGCGGTCAACGCCCGCGGCGCACGGCCACGGGCGGTTCCCGATGAGGTGAAGCGTGTCATGCGCCGTGTACCGACGGATCCGAGGCGCCCGCGGGCTCGGAGTAGACGATGTCGACGAGGGTGTCGCCGTGGTAGACCAGCGAGGTCAGCGACGCGAGCGAGCACTGACGATTGCGCGGGTCGTGCCACAGCCGCTGGCCCTGCAGGAACCGGCGCAGCGTCCACACGGGCAGCTGATGCGAGACCAGAACCACCTCGTGACCTGCGGCTTCGACGCGCGCCTTGTTCACCGCGGCGAGCATGCGGTGGGCGATCTGCAGGTACGGCTCGCCCCACGACGGGGTGAACGGGTCGCGCAGCTTCCACCAGTGCCGCGGCTTGCGCAGGGCGCCGTCGCCGACCGACACGCGCAGGCCCTCGAAGGTATTGCCCGCTTCGATCAGGTTCTCGTCGGTGCGCACGATCAGGTCGTGGGCGGCCGCGATCGGCGCCGCGGTCTCCTGGGCGCGCTGCAGCGGGGAGGCGATCACCATCGCGATGTCGTGATCGGCCAGCGACCGCGCGACCGCACCGGCCTGCGCGCGACCGGCCGCCGACAGGCTGAAGCCGGGCAGGCGACCGTAGAGGATGCCGTTGGGGTTGTACACCTCGCCGTGGCGCAACGCGTGCACGATGGTTTCGACGGTCGACGGGTCGTCGTCGAGGGCGGGCGGGGCGGAGGCGGGGGCAGGATGGGGCGCCTCGTCGCTATCCGCCGGGACTGGGGCGAATTCTGCGTCGGGCTGGTCGGAGCTCACGCTGGGGATCCTTCGGGGGTTGCGGCCGCGGCCGCGAGGGCGGCGGCGGGCAGAGCGGCGGCGATACGGTCGAACGCGTCCTCGTCGAGTGCCGCGGAGACGAACCATGCCTCGAACGCGCTCGGCGGCGCGTACACGCCCGCGTCGAGCAGGGCGTGGAAGAAGGCCGGGTAGCGCCAGGTCTGGCTCGCTTTGGCGCCGGCGTAGTCGGTCACCGGGCGCTCGGCGAAGAACACGCTCACCATATTGCCTGCGAACTGGACTTGATGCTCGACACCGGCTTCGGTCAGGGCTTTCGCGAACAGCGAACCGAGGCGATCGGCGTTGCGGTCCAGGGCTGCATACACCTCGGTGTCGGCCGCGCGCAGCGTCGCAAGGCCCGCAGCGACGGCGACGGGGTTACCGGACAGGGTGCCCGCCTGGTAGACCGGGCCGAGCGGGGCGAGGTTGTTCATGATCTCGGCGCGACCGCCGAACGCGGCGGCGGGCAGGCCACCGCTCATCACCTTGCCGAAGGTGTAGAGGTCGCCCGCGACACCTTCACGGCCGTACCAACCAGAGGCGCTGACGCGGAAACCAGTCATCACCTCGTCCATGATCAGCAGCGCGCCGTTGTCGTGGGCGAGGTCACGCAGGCCCGCGTTGAAACCGGGCAGCGGGGCGACCGCGCCCATGTTGCCCGCGGCGGCTTCGGTGATGACGCACGCGATCTGGCCGGGGTGCGCCTCGAAGGCGGCGGCGACGGCGGCGAGGTCGTTGTAGGGCAGCACGATGGTGTCGGCAGCCTGCGCGCCGGTGACACCGGGCGAGGTCGGCAGACCGAGCGTCGCGACGCCAGAGCCCGCGTCGGCCAGCAGCGCGTCGACGTGACCGTGGTAGCAGCCGGAGAACTTGATGATCTTGGATCGGCCGGTGAAGCCGCGCGCAAGGCGCACCGCGCTCATGGTGGCCTCGGTGCCGGAGTTCACCAGACGCACCCGCTCGACCGGATCGACACGCGCGGCGATGGCCTCGGCCAGCTCGATCTCGGCCTCGGTCGGCGCACCGAACGACAGCCCGCTGGTCGCGGCCTTCTGCACGGCTTCGACGACGGCGGGGTGGGCGTGACCGAGGATCATCGGACCCCACGAACACACCAGATCCACATAATCGTTGCCGTCGGCGTCGATGAGCGTGTAGCCGCTCGCGGAGGTGATGAACCGGGGCGTACCGCCGACCGAATTGAACGCACGGACCGGAGAATTGACGCCACCCGGGATCACCGAAGCTGCCCGCTCGAAGAGCTGGGCCGAAACCGGTACCTGCGTAAGACTCACGGATTCCAGTGTCTCAGTTCGCCTCGGCACGCCGGACGACAGGGTGGAACACAGTGACCCAGACCGCAGCGACCCACCGACGACACGCCCGACACGCCGCCCCTATCGGCCGAACAATTCGATCTAGGCCCATTGGCCTGCGACTACGCTCCGGGCGGCTCAGCACCTGAGCCGGTGGTGATTCGGCTATCAGCGAGAGGGTTTTTCATGCGTTTGCGCGTTACCAGCACGGCCCTTGGCACGGGGTTCGTCGCAGCGGGAGTGCTGTTCGGCGCGGGTTCGGCCACCGCGTTCGCACCGCTGGCCCAGCCCGATCGGATCGGCGCTCAGCTCAGCCACGAGGAAACCGTGGCGCTCGGGTCGGGGCCGATTCCGGCGATCACCGCGATGTTCGTGCCCGCAACCAGGATCGGCGCAGGCCTGCACCCCGACACCGAGCTGTACCGCAGCGCCGACGGCGGGGTTCGCGCCACCCTGCGTCAGGTGGTGACGGAAGCGGCGGGTCATCCCGACGGCACCGTCTCCGTTTTCCTGAACGCGCCCGGCACGCGCGGCGGCCGCGTCGTCGACGTCTACCAGCAGTGGACGTCCTAGGCGCACCTTCGCTGCGGCCGTGCGACGAAGGACTGACGAACGCTTCGCCGCGGCCTCGGCCTAGGTGTACATGCACGGCACTTCGGCGGAGATCGTGTGCAGGTGGCACATGATGCCGTTGTAGATCGCGCTCGAGCCGGTCTCCGGGGCGAACCCTTCGGCGGCCTGCTCGGCGATCATCGGGGTGAGCGGCAGGCCGGGGGCGGCCTGGGCGGGAGCCGCGGCCAGTGTGATCGTCGCCAACGCGGCGGCGGTACAGATTCCGGCGGTCAGTCTGGTCATCGAATCCTCCTCGAGGGAGCCCGCGCCGCGAGCTCGTGTCCCGAACCCCCACGCGCGCATCGGAATTCGGCTTCCGCTAGAGCATCGGTTCGATGTCGCGGCGCGCTACAGATCTGGTGTGGATCCTGGCGGCGGCGTCGATCACCAGTAGCCCGCCCACCGTCACCAGCGCGCAGGCGAGCACCAGCAGCGGCGGCACATACCGCACCGCCGTGAAACCGGGATGCTCCTCGGTGCCGACGAATTCGGTCGTGCGCTCTGCGGCACGCCAACTGAGGACCGCACAGGCCACCAAGAGCGTGGCGAAGCCGAGTTCGAACAGCGGGCGTCTCATGCCTGCGATCTTGCCAGGATCGGCTCAGCCGACCAGGCGCGGGAGCAGCAGCAGCGCGATGACAGCGAGCGTGAGGACCACCATCAACCCGATGACCAACAGGTCACGCCGCAGGCTGTGTGGTTGGTGAATCACCACGCGCATCAGTGCCTCCGCTCAACAGGTGTGATAATCCTCACCATACACTGTGTGGGGTCACTTTCGGTGAGCCAGAAAATACTTCGTCGACTCCGGCCGGTAACTCAGGTATGCCGCGCCCGCGGCCAGCACGCCCTGCACGATGGCCGTGCCACCCGCCACGATCGTCGCGGGATTGGCGACGGCGGAGAAGGTGAACATCGTGGTAACGGCACCGAGCCCCAACCAGACGGCGATCACCATGAGTACCGTGCGCGCCCAGGATTTTCCGCGCCCGAGCTGATGCGCCACGGCCACCGTGACACCGGCCAGCAGCAGGCCGACCAGCGCGGTCAACGCGAAAGCAACCAGCACCATCAGGTCGATGGTCGACGCGGGGAAGCTCGGATCCGCCTTGTGCATCTCGTCGAGGAACTGCTTGGTGAGCTTGTCGCGCTCGCCCATCATGGTGACGACGCTGGCGCCGGTGTAGACGACGCCGAGGCCGGCAATCCCCCACCACAACTGGCGGGCGGTTCCGACGTCTTCGGGCATCGGAAGGGTTTCTGGTTTGTTCGGTGCAGCGATCACGACAGCCAGTGTGCTGCCTCGGTCGCCCAATAGGTGAGCACGATGTCCGCGCCCGCCCGCCGGATGCCGATCAACGATTCCAGGATCGAGGCCCTGCGGTCGATCCAGCCGCGCTCGGCGGCGGCGGTGATCATCGCGTACTCGCCCGAGATCTGATAGGCCGCGACGGGGACCGTCGAGCGGTCGGCGACGTCGCGCAGGATGTCGAGGTAGGACATCGCGGGCTTCACCATCACGATGTCGGCGCCCTCGGCGAGGTCGAGGTCGAGTTCGCGCAGCGATTCGCGGCGGTTGGCCGGGTCCTGCTGGTAAGTGCGGCGATCGCCTTCCAGCGACGAGCCGACGGCCTCGCGGAACGGGCCGTAGAAGGCCGAGGCGTACTTGGCGGCGTAGGCGAGGATGGCGGTGTCGGTGCTGCCGACCGCGTCGAGTCCGCGCCGGATCGCGCCGACCTGGCCGTCCATCATGCCGCTGGTCCCGAGCAGGTCAGCGCCCGCGTCGGCCTGCGACAACGCCATCTCCACGTAGCGGTGCAGGGTGGCGTCGTTGTCGACCGCGCCGTCGGTGCCGATCACGCCGCAGTGGCCGTGATCGGTGAACTCGTCGAGGCAGGTGTCGGCCATGATGACCGTCGCGTCGCCGACCTCTTCGGCCAGCGCGCGCAGGCCCCGGTTCAGGATCCCGTTCGGATCGCTGGCCTGGGAACCGGTCGCGTCCTTGTCCTCGGGCAGCGGCACCCCGAACAGCATGAGCCCGCCGACCCCGGCGGCCACCGACTCCACGGCGGCCTTGCGCAGCGAGTCGAGCGAGTGCTGGTACACCCCCGGCATCGAGCTGATCTCGCGCGGCTCCTCCAGCCCGTCGGCCACGAACATCGGCAGCACCAGCTGACGCGGCTGCAGCGTGGTCTCGGCGACGAGCCGTCGCAACGCGGGCGTTCTGCGCAACCGCCGCGGGCGGTCGAAAGCGGTCATAGCCCGCAGAATACGCCTGTCCGCCGCCGGTCGCCGCGGCGCCTACAGCGCGTCGTAGTCGCGAACCGGTTCGCCGACAGCTACCGGTGAATCGCCACCTGCAGAGCTTCGCCGAGGTCGGCAACCGGGTGTGGCGAACCTGTGGATAACATCGAAACACTGTGGAGCTCAATGACTTCCGGGCGCGAGCGCCGAAACTTGTCGGTGCCCCTCGCTATAATCGAAAGCGTGTTCGAGGGTTCCGACGATCGGGGGCGGAACCCACACGCAACGGGAGGACGCCGACATGAACGCCATTGCCGCCAAGACCACTTTCATCACCGCGCCGTACGTGCCGCTGGAGAAGAAGCGACTGCCCGCGGGCCGTCCGCGCCGCTGGTACGTGACGCACAATCGTCGGCTCAAGGCCATGCGGTTGACGATCGCGCTGCTGGATTCCGGTGTGTACCTACCCAATCAGGCCACCAACGAGACGATCCGCCGCACCGCCGAGAAGATCGACATCCGCCCACCCTCGGATGCCACCTGCCGACTCGTGCGCACGCTGCTGCGCTACAGCCGGTGACCCTGATACGCCGAAAGCCCGCCGTCGCGGGCGGGCTTTCGGGGTATCTACTGAGCCTAGCGGCTGCTGCTGCGGCGGCTCTTCTTACGCGGCGGGGGCAGCAGGCCCTCGGCGCGCAGGCGCGACGCGTGCTCGGCCAGCGCCTCCACCAGCGGGCCCACCTGCGCGGCCTCGGGCTGCACGTCCACGCGCAGACCGAACTCGATCGCGGTCTCGGCGGTCTTGGGGCCGATGCAGGCCACGATGGTGCGCGCGTGCGGCTTGCCCGCGATGCCGACCAGGTTGCGGACCGTGGAGGACGAGGTGAACAGGACCGCGTCGAAACCGCCGGTCTTGATCATCTCGCGGGTCTCCGCCGGCGGCGGCGAAGCGCGCACGGTGCGGTAGGCGGTGACGTCGTCGATCTCCCAGCCGCGCTCACGCAGGCCCTCGGCGAGGGTTTCGGTGGCGATGTCGGCGCGGGGCAGCAGCACCCGGTTCACCGGATCGAACACGTCGTCGTAGGGCGGGAAGTCGGCGAGCAGGCCCTCGGAGGACTGTTCGCCGCTGGGCACCAGTTCGGGGTTGATACCGAACGAGCGCACCTTCTCCGCGGTGGCCTCGCCGACGCAGGCGATCTTCACACCGGAGAACGCGCGAGCGTCCAGACCGAACTCGGCGAACTTCTCCCACACCGCGCGCACCGCGTTGGTGGAGGTGAAGACCACCCACTGGTAGCGCCCGTCGACCAGACCCTTGACCGCCCGTTCCATCTGGGCGGGGCTGCGCGGCGGCTCCACCGCGATGGTCGGCACCTCGATCGGGATCGCGCCGTGGGTGACGAGCCGTTCGCTCATCTCCCCCGCCTGATCCTTGGTGCGCGGAACCAGCACGGTCCAGCCGTAGAGGGCACGCGATTCCCACCACGACATCTTGGCGCGCTTGTCGACTTCCTTGCCGACCGTCACGACCAGCGGGCCGACCAACTCGGAAGCCGCGTTGTTCAGCGAGGCGAGAGTGGCCTCGATCGTGCGCTGCTGACGGGTGGTGCCGCGCACGGTCACCGCGACCGGAGTCTGCGGAGCCAGACCGTGTTCCACCAGCGCGCTGGCGGTCTCGGCCAGGTGGCCGGAGGTGGCGTGCAGGACCAGCGGGCCGGGAGCGGCGGCCAGCGCCGACCAGTCGACCTCGCCGCGCACATCGGCCTCGGTGTGCCCGGAGCCGAGCGCGATACCCGCGTAGCTGGGCACGGCCGAACCGTTGGGCAGGCCCGGCAGCACCTCGAACACCATGTGCGAACGGGTGACGGCATTGACCTCGCTGATCACCGAATCGGTGGTCAGCGGATCGCCGGTGACGATGCGGACCACGTCGTGGCCGTTGCGAGCCTCGGCGATCAGCGTCTTGGCCACCTCGGCCGGTTCGCCGAGGGCGGGCCGCACGTCGACCGGGCTCACGCCGTTCTCGTCCGCCTCGTGGGCGATACCGATCAGGGCGAGCACGCCCTTGTCGACGTCGGGGTCGGTGAACGCCAGCATCGCCCGCTCGAGCACCTCACGGGCGCGCACGGTCAGCAGGGCCGGGTCGCCTGGGCCGGATCCGACGAAAAGGATCCGCCCTGGTTGCTTCTTGGTAGCTCGGCTGCTGCTCATCGGTTGTTCTCCATCGGGCTGGAATTAGTGAAGTCGGTGGGTGCCGGTTCGTCTGTGACGCTCAGCAATGCGCGAGCACCCAGGTCCAGCAATTCGCGCGCCAGCGTGCGACCGAGTTCGGCCGCGTCTTTCGGCGCGCCGACGATCGAGGCGCGCAAGACGTCGGAGCCGTCGATCGCAGCGGCGCAGGCGCGCAGCGAGAGTTCGTCGAAGATCCGGCCGTCCTCGTCGATCGACTCGACGATCTCGGCGAGCGCTCCGATCGGCGCGGTGCAGCCTGCCTCGAGCTCACCGAGCAGCGAACGCTCGGCGAGCACCGCGGCTCTGGTCGCGGCATCGTCCAGACCGGCGAGTACCTCGATCAATTGCGGGTCGTCACTGCGGCATTCGACCGCGAGAGCACCCTGCGAGGGAGCGGGCAACATCTGCACCGGCTCCAGCGATTCGGTGATCTCGTCGGTGCGCCCGATCCGGCACAGGCCCGCGCGGGCGATCACGATGGCATCGAGTTCGCCCTCGCTCACCTTGCGCAGGCGCGAGTCGATATTGCCGCGCAGCGGAAGGATGTCGAGGCCGAGACCGAGCGCGCGCAACTGCGCGGCACGGCGCGGGGCCGAGGTGCCGACGCGGGCACCGGCGGGTAGTTCGCCGAGGACCATGCCGTCGCGAGCCACCAGCGCGTCGCGCGGGTCCTCGCGCGGCGGGATCGCGGCGATGGTGAAGCGCGGGTCCTGCGCGGTGGGGAGGTCTTTATAGGAGTGCACCGCGATGTCGATGCCGCCCGCGGCGAGCTCGTCGCGCAGCGCGGAGGTGAACACCCCGACACCGATCTTCTGCACCGGATCCGACGACAGGTCGCCCGGTGTCTTGATGACCACCAGTTCGGCGGGTTGCCCCACCGCGATCAGCGCATCCCGGATGGTGCCCGCCTGTGTCAGCGCGAGCAGGCTGCCGCGCGTGCCGATCCGCCACGGCGCACTGCTGCTGCCTGCGGTCACGGTGTCCTCTTCCTGCACTGTCGTGGTCATGCGGTTTCCTCCTGCGCATGCCCGAGCGGCGCTGCGTGGTTTCGCATACTGCCTGTGTCGGGTCTTGACTCGGTCAAGCGTGACGGCCCGTCGCCGAAATGGCCTGCGGTGAAGTCGTCGGCCAGCGCGGCCTCGGCCGCGGCGACCTCCATCGGTGCGGCAACCGCTTGTACCGCACCGGGTTTCAGTTCGAACAGCTCACGCAACGCCTCGGCGTAGCTGTCGCCGCCCGGGGTGGACGCCAGCTGCTTCACCCGCACGGTCGGCGCGTGCAGCAGTTTGTCGACGACGCGGCGCACGGTGCGCGCCACCTCGTCCCGAGCCGGGTCGGCCAGGTCCGGCAGCCGCGAATCGAGGCGGAGCAGTTCGGCCTCCACCACGTCGGCGGCCCGCTGACGCAGCGCGGCCACCGTGGGGGTGACCTCCGCCATGCGTTGCCCGGCAAGGTATTTGGCGAGTTCGTCGGCGACGATGAGGCGCGCGGCGGCGGTGTCGTCGGCCGCGGCACCCGCGGCCGGATCGCGCTGCAGCGATTCGATGTCGATGACGGCGACGCCCGGCAGGCCTGCCACAGCGTGCTCGACGTCACGGGGTAGGCCGAGATCGCAGAAGACCAAGGGACGTTCGGCGGCCTCGGTGCGCGCCCGGCCCGCGAGCGCGCGATGCGTATCGGCCAAGGTCACCACGGACCCGACCGCGCCGGTACAGGTGATCACGATGTCGGTGCCCGCCATCGCCTCGGTGAGTCGCGACATCTCGACCGCATCGGCGTCGACACCGTGCATGGTGCGCCCGGTTTCGGCGAGCCGCTGTGCGCGTTCGAGGGTCCGGTTGACGACGATGATGCGCCCGATCCCGGCGCGCGACAGATGCGCGACAGCCAGCCCACCCATCGCACCCGCGCCGACCACAACCGCGGTCCGCCCGGCGAGATCGCCGACCACACCACGCGCCCGATCCAGCGCCACCGAGACCACCGACGCACCGGCCCGGTCGATCCCGGTCTCCGAATGCACCCGCTTGCCGACCCGCAACCCGTGCTGGGCCAACTCGTGCAGTGTGCGCCCGACCGCCTGCTGACCGTCGGCGCTGGCGTAGGCACTGCGGATCTGGCTGAGCACCTGCTGCTCGCCGACGACCATCGAGTCCAGACCGCTGGCCACCGCGAACAGATGCTCGGCCGCGGCCTCGCTGTAGCGCACGTAGGCGTGCTTGGTGAGATCGCCGAGCGGCAGCCCGGAATGCTTGGTAAGCAGCTCGCTCACCTCACCGAGGCCGCCGTGGAAGGCGTCGACCACCGCGTAGACCTCGACGCGGTTACAGGTGGAGACGATCATCGCCTCGGACACATGGCTCGACGAGAGCAGCCGATCCACCAGTTTCGGCCGGTCGGCCTCATTGATGGCGACCTTCTCCAGCACCGATACCGGGGCGCTCCGATGCGAAATCCCGACCAGCAGCACACTCATGCCCGCACCTCACCGTGTCGCTGATTCGCTCGCCGACGCTCGCTCATGGCGTGATCACCGATCCCTTGGTGCTTGGCTCCGTTGCCGAGTGGGGGGTTGCCGAATGCGGCGCGGTGCGACGCGACGGCCTGCCGCGAGCCGGTTCGACCGGCGCGGCATGCGTGAGGTGGTTCGGCGGCGGCACCCGGCGCGCGATGCGGCCGGAGCCCACCTGGGCGATCTCGGGTGCGTCGTTGCGGGCGGCGTCGAACGACAGCATCTGCAGTTCCATCGCCAGGTCGACGCGGCGAACCTGCACATGGGCGGGCGCGCGAAGTTCCAGCGGCGCGAAGCTCAGAATCGACGGCAGTCCGGCGTCGACGAGCCGATCGCACACATCCTGGGCGGCCTCGTCGGGCACGGCCACCACGGCGATCGTCGGTGCCAGCGCCGGAATCTGGGCGGTCAGCAGCTCGACATCGCGCACGACGAGACCGGCGTACGACTGACCGATGACCGCCGGGTCGTTGTCGAAGATCCCGACCACGGTGAAGCCTCGTACCCCGAATCCGCCGTAACCGACCAGCGCGCGGCCGAGATTGCCCGCGCCGATCAGCACTACCCGATGTCCCTGCGACAGTCCGAGCACATCTTCGATCCTGGTGCGCAACTTGGCTACGTCATAGCCGACACCCCGCACACCGTTGGGTCCGAGAAAGGAAAGATCCTTGCGCAGCTTCGCCGAATTGACACCCGCCGCGACAGCGAGTTCCTCACTCGATACGATGGCAACACCGGAGTCGGCCAAGCCGGCGAGAACCCGGAGATAGGTAGCCAGACGAGTCACCGTGGCCTGCGGGATGTCCCGCACGAGAGCCTTGCCGGAGACGCCACTCGGCGTCTCGTGCTGCTCTGTCACGTCGTCGGCTCCTCGTTCCGGGCCTGATCACGGTCCGGTTCCTCTGCTTGTTCACCGGTGTGGGTCGCTGCGATGTCGAGAGCGCGACCGGTGCCATAGGGGCGGTACAAACCCGGCCACCGCCGCCGCGTAGTGCGGCGGTGCGGATTGCGTGTCACCACCGTAACCGCTTGTGCAGGCGTTCACAAAGTCGGTGAATTCGGCCTCATTTTCCGTCGCGACCAGCGATCCGGCTCAGGTCGGCCCGTAAACGGGGCTCATCGACGTCGAAATAGCTGTGTTCACGGCCGTTCAACAGGACCACCGGCAGTCGATCGCCGTATTCGGCGCGCAGTCCCGGGTCGCTGACCGCGGCTTCGTCGACGTCGATGGTCGCCACCGGGAGACCGAAATCACCACAGATCGTCTGTAATTGCGTCAGTGCCGTGGTGCACATGCCGCAACCTGCGCGGGTCAACAGGGTCACCGTCGGTGTGGGATCAGTCATGAGCCCTATTTAATCCCCGAGCCCCCAGCGAGTTGTCGGTGCCGCCGGTTACTGTGGACAGGGTTCGCGCGACTAGCGGAGGGTACTGGTGCCGGAACGTTCGAAGGTGACTAGGTCCGGATTCGTCGCAGGGCGATTCGGGGAGTTCCCTGCGCGGTGGCAACCGAGCCGCCTCGGTCAGGAACTGCAGGAACAGTTCGCACGGCTGCCGCGCAGCCCGTTCGGGCCGAGCGAAGAAGAGCTGCGCGCCAATCTGGCCGGTGAGGCCAGCGCCGACGCCGCGCTCGAGCTCCACGATGCCGAGCTCGCCGAGCAGGGCACCGACGACGGCCCCGAGGTCCCCCGCGACCTCACCGCGGCGGCGTTCTTCGATGTCGACAACACCCTCGTGCAGGGTGCCTCGATCGTGCACTTCGCCCGAGGATTGGCCGCGCGCAAGTACTTCAAGACCTCCGACCTGGTCGATGTCGCCTGGAAGCAGGTGAAGTTCCGGGTCACCGGTAAAGAGAATTCGTCGGACATGGTCTCGGGCCGGGAGAAGGCGCTCAGCTTCATCGCGGGCCGCCCCACCGCCGAACTCGCCGCGCTCGGCGAGGAAATCTACGACGAGATCATCGCCGACAAGATCTGGCCCGGCACCCGCGCACTCGCCCAGATGCACCTCGACGCCGGCCAACAGGTCTGGCTGGTCACGGCCACCCCGGTCGAACTGGCGAATGTGATCGCCAAACGCCTCGGCCTCACCGGCGCGCTCGGCACGGTCGCCGAAAGTGTCGACGGCAAGTTCACCGGCCGCCTGGTCGGCGACATCCTGCACGGCCTCGGCAAGGCACACGCCGTGCGCACCCTCGCCGTCCGCGAAGGCCTCAACCTCAAGCGCTGCACCGCCTACTCCGACAGCCACAACGACGTTCCCATGTTGTCACTGGTCGGCACCGCCGTCGCCATCAACCCCGACTCCGACCTGCGCGAAGTAGCGAAGAACCGAGGCTGGGAAATCCGCGATTTCCGCACCGGCCGCAAAGCAGCCAAGATCGGCGTCCCCACTGCACTGGCACTCGGCGCGGCAGGTGGGGCGGTGGCGGCGGTCGTCGCCCGCCACCGCGAGCACTAGCTAGCCGAGCACCACATTCCGGCGCTTGGCCAGCAGCTTGTAGAGAGTCTGCTGGATGGTCTCGCGGACCTGGTCGGTGACATCGAACATCGTCATCGGGTCATCGGCCTCTTCCGGCTCGAACGCCGTGGTCGCGATCGGCTCACCGAACTCGATGTACCACTTCGACGGCATCGGCACCGCACCCAACAGCCCCAGGTGCGGGAACAGCGGCGTCACCGGGAAATACGGCAGCCCGAGCAGACGAGCGAGCGGCTTGATATCGGCCAGCTTCGGGTAGATCTCTTCCGAGCCGACGATCGACACCGGAATGATCGGCACCCCGGCCCGCACCGCCGCCGACACGAACCCGCCGCGCCCGAATCGTTGCAGCTTGTACCGATCGGCGTAGTTCTTGCCGACGCCCTTGAACCCCTCCGGGAACACCCCCGCGATGTGCCCGGAGCGCAACAGCCGCTCGGCATCGGGATGGCAAGCGAGGGTGTGCCCGGCCTTGCGCGCCAGCGCGCCGAGCAGCGGCATCTCGAAGATGAGGTCGGCGGCCAGTAGTCGCAGTGCTCGCTGCTGCGGGTGCTTGTCGTGCACGGCCAGCTGCAGCATCAGCCCGTCGATCGGCACCGTGCCCGCGTGGTTGGCGACCAGCAGCGCGCCACCGACCGCGGGAATGTTCTCGATGCCAGCGACCTCGACGCGGAACCAGTAGTCCGACAGCGGCCGCAGCGCGGGCAGGATGACCGATTCGAGCAGGTGCCGGTCGTAGCCGAACTCGTCCACCTGGTAGTCGCCGGTGAGCCTGCGGCGCGCGAACTCCGCGGTCTTCTCGATCTGCTCGCCGACCGCATCGCGCACGATGTCGGTGAGCGACTTCGCGGGCAGCGCGGGCATGCCGGGCCGACGCTCGCTGAGGGAGGTGACCGGCATCGCCTGCATCGGCTGATCCGGCCATCGCCGGGTCTGCGGTCGCTGTCGGGTCTCGACATTCACGTCGAGACGAATGACTTTCGCTCCCTCGTTCATGTACGCGCTCCTGTACCGGCCCCGATGAGGCCGAGCAGTTTGTGTTCTGCGGCGTCGATCCAAGCCGGATCGAAGACGGGCCGCAACGCTGCGCCCGCGATGAAGTCATCGAACGCCTGGATCGTGGTCCAGCGTGGGGTGAAACCGAGTTCGGTACGCATACGGGTGGTGTCGAGCCCGCAGCCGAAATAGAAATAGTCGGGTTGTTCGCCACTGAATCCGCGCATGATCGGGCCCATCAGCGAGCGGCCGAAGGTGCGGAAGACGAAAAAGGGAACCGGCGCGACGATGCGCCCGGCTCGGCGGATGGCCTGCGACATGGCCAACGCGCCGTCACCGGCGACATTGACCGTGCCACCGTGCGCACGCTGCGCCGCGTGCACGAGCACCGCGACCGCGTCTTCCTCGTGCAGCAATTGCAAGCGGGCTTCGCGACCGAGCACCGTCGGGGTGATCGGCGAACGCAGATATTGCACGCCACGATCGGCCAGGCGTGGACCGACGATCGGCGCGAACCGCAGAATCGATGCGGAGATATCGGGCCTGCGCCGCGCCATGCCACGCACCAGCGCCTCGATATCGATCATGTCGCGCGCGAACCATCCCGCGGGCGGGGTGCGCGCGCCCATTTCCTCGGTGAATTTCGCCGGGTCCTTGGCGCTGCAGCCGTATACCGCCGACGACGAGCGCACGACCACACGCCGCACCGACGGCGCCTTCTGACACACGGCGAGCAATTGCATAGCGCCGAGCACATTGAGGTCCTTCATCACCGCGCGACCACCACCGGCGGGCGGACGGGTGAGCACGGCCGCGTGCACGACGGTGTCGACGTCGTTGTTCTCGACGACCTTGCGGATCAGCGGGTTTCTGATATCGGCGCGCACGAACTCGGCACTACCCATTTTTCGGCGCAGCTCACGGCTAGGGGTGACGGTGTCCACCGCGATGACACGTTCGACGCCGGGTTCGGCAGCCAAGCGTGCCGCGACGTTGCCACCGAAGAAGCGGCTGGCACCAGTGACCAGCACAACCTTCGGCGCGTGTCGTTCCCGTGTGTCGGAACTCGAACCTGACCCCACTCAAAGCCCCCTGCTCATCGTGTTTCGCGTACCAGAGTAGCCGCATTCGCGCCACTCACCGTAACGATCTACAAGCTTTTAACACTGGCGAGGTATTCGCACACAGCAAGATTCACAAACCTGGTCATTTCACAGCGAGAGCCCGCCACCATCGAAACGGTGACGGGCCCATCGCAGGCACGCAGGCTTACTTGCCGAGTTTGCGCCGCTGAACACGCGTGCGGCGAAGCAGCTTGCGGTGCTTCTTCTTCGACATACGCTTGCGGCGCTTCTTGATCACAGAACCCATAGGGTTTCCTCGCGTTCTCTCTACTCGGCATACACACGCGGTCTTCACGTGCGTCGTTTGGCGCCCGCGCCGCCGGGGCAACCGGACACCACGAACGGTGCCACCGGCAGGCGGACACGAACCAGTTGTCCATGCTACCGGGACACCCTCGCAGCAACGAAACCGCCCTTATACCTGGCCGGACCAGCTCATCCGGCGTCGAAGTACGACGTCTCCAGGTAGTCGTGCACCGCCTTCGCGTGCACCCGGAACGAGCGTCCGACCCGCACCGCGGGCAGTTCACCCGAGTGCACGAGCCGGTACACCGTCATTTTCGACACCCGCATGAGATCGGCGACTTCGGCGACGGTGAGAAACTGAGTGCCACCGCCGATCACCGTTTGCGGGGTGGCGCCGACCCGCGGCCCGGGCGAACCCGAACCACCGCCCGACGCCGATGGATTACTTGACATTCTGTTCGCAGACATCATGGCACCATTGACCTCCGGCACGCCCGCGCCGCCGGCTTCCCCACCAGCGGAACAGACACGCACGTGCTTCTACGAGCTTAGCGGGACCAGTGGGATTACTGCGACGGGTGGGAGAAATCGGTTTTCAAACCGGGTACCCGTTTGTCACTCGTTCGTTGCACCCTGTTCGGCGGAGCGCCGCTTGGCCGCGTGTAGCGCCTCGGTGAAGGTCGAGCGCAGCGCGCCGCGCTCGAGTTCGCGCAGTGCCGCGGCGGTGGTGCCCGCGGGCGAGGTGACCGCGGCGCGCAGTTCGGCCGCGCTCTGGCCGGTTTCGTCCAGCAGGGCCGCCGAGCCGATCATGGTCTGCACCACCAGTTCGCTGGCCACCTCGCGGCTGAGACCGAGGCCGACACCGGCATCGATCATCGCCTCGACGACGAGGAAGAAATACGCCGGTCCCGACCCGGACACCGCGGTGACCGCGTCCATCTGCGCCTCGGGCACGGTCACCACTTTGCCGACCGCTTCGAGCATCTCGCCGACCTGCTCGAGCTGCTCGGGCTTGGCGTAGCGTCCGGGCGACTGCACGCACATACCCTGTCCGACCAGCATCGGAGTGTTCGACATCACGCGCACGACCGGATAACCGGCAGGCAGTTTCGACTCGAGACGCGAGGTGGAGACACCGGCGGCCAGCGAGACCAGCACCTGATCGCGACCGTTGTCGAGGTCGGCCTTGGACAGGTCGGTGAGCACCGAGTCGACCACGCCGGGCTTGACCGCGATGACCACGATGTCGGCGCCCTCGACCGCGTCGGCGACCGAACCGCTCACCCGAATCTTGAAGCGCTCGGCGAGCTGCGCGGCGCGCGCGGCGACCGGCTCGACGACAACCAGATCCTTGGTCGCCCTACCGGATTCCAGCAATCCGGCCACCAGAGCCTCACCGATCCGACCGCCACCGATAACCGCAATTCTCGTCATGGTGACAAGGTTAGTTGGCCGGTCGGGGTCAGCGCGCCGCCGGGATCAAGGCCAGCTGACGACTCTGCGCGACCACGGCGCCGGTGGAGTCGATGACCAGGTGGTCCTCGTCGAACATGCGCTCACCGACCTCACGCGCGGTGGCGATCACGCGCAGCCAGCCGGGGGCGGGGATGCGGCGCAGGTAGGTGGTCATCTGGACGGTCGGCGACCAGCCGAAGTGGCCGAGGTTCATCGGCACCGGCGGGCTGATGTCGGCGGCCATCATGGCGAAGGCGGCGCGGGCGCGCGGGTCGGCCTCGTCACCGTCGAAGGGGCGGATCCACAGCCGCAGCCGGGGCGGGCCGGTCTCGCCGCGCAGGAATTCGCCCCAGGTGGGGTCGATCACCATGTGCGAACCCTGGCTGACGTGCACGATCTTGCCCATCGGGGAGTCTTCGGTGTAGCGGAACGCCTCGTCGACGGGCTCGGCGGCCATGTCGGTATCGGGGCCGCTCCAGCGGGTTTCCGTCGAATCCAGGTGACCGAAGGTGAACGCGGTGCGCACGAGGGTGCGGCCGTTCTGGATCAGGTCGACGTCGGCCAGGCAGATCTGGCGGCCCTTCTTGCGGATGTGCACCGCGTATTCGACCTCGCCCGGATCCGGGGCGCCGAGGAAGTCGGTGCTGGCCGCGATGGGGGCCATCTGGGCGAGGGATTCGTCGGCCTCGGTGAGCCAGCGGGTGGCCGCGGCGGCGGTGGCCGCGACCATGGTGCCGCCGTGGACCTTGGGGCCAATGGTCCAGGTGGGGGCGATGACGCCGGCGTAGCGGCCGGTTTCGGCATCGGTGGTGAGCTCGGTCAGGTCGAGGACCTGGCTGAACGGCGCGTCGGTCGCGAGTTCTCGCGTCATCGGTCACTCCTGGTCGGGGGCACAGCGGTTCGTACAGCGTACAAGCGTGGTGGGGTCGGAAGTATTCCGCGCTGGGTGGTGACAGGCAGGGGTGTGCTGGGGTCGGGTGGGTTTGGCTGGTGGTTTACCGGGCCCGGGTGGTTTTGGCTGGCGGTTTACCGGGCCCGGGGTAGCTGTGCCTTGCTGTATTTTTGGAGCGCTGGCGCGCTCGAGCGGGGCCCTCCGGTGCCCCGATCTTCCCTCCCTGCGGGTACTCCTTCGTCGCACCCTCCGGTCAGTCCAGATCGGGGCGGGCCCCTTTGGTAGAGACTTCCTGGGGATTACCCGGCCCAGGTTGTGGACACATCGGTCTTTACACATCCACGCCTACCCGACCCAGGATGTAGACATCGATGGTCGCTACGCATCCACCCGACCCAGGATGTGGACACCTGTCGCTACGCATCCTGTCGACCCGACCCAGGACGTGGACACCGGGCGCAACGCATCCTGCCGACCCGACCCAGGACGTGGACACCGGGCCCAACGCATCCTGCCGACCCGACCCAGGACGTGGACACCGGGCCCAACGCATCCTGCCGACTCGATCCGTTCCGTTACGGGAGGTCGGCGTGGTGGGGTTGGGGGTCGGGGGTGGCGCCGGTTAGGTGGCGGCGGGCGAAGTCCAGGGTGCGGGCCAACTGGGCGGAGCGTTCGGTGGTGGTTCGGGCGTTTTGGGTGTTGATCTCGGCTACGGCGTGGCCTCGGAAGCCGGTGTGTACCAAGTGTTCACAGAGTTGGGCGCAGGGTTGGGTGCCGTCGCCGGGGACCAGGTGTTCGTCGTGGGCGGCGCCTCGGCCGTCTGCCAGGTGGAGGTGGACCAGGCCCTCGCCCATTCGGCGGGCCAGGGCGAGGGCGTCGGTGCCGGCGGTGGCGGTGTGGGAGAGGTCGAGGGTGTAGTGGTCGAAGCCGGTGTCGGTGGGGTCGTAGGAGGGGCTGAAGGCGCTCACCGCGCGGCCGGGGCCTGCGCGGCGTTCGAGCCTGCGGACGGCGCCGTCGCGGAACAGGGTGTCGGCGCGCATCGGGAACATGTTCTCCACGGCGACCTTCACCGGGTGGTGCGCCTCGAGCTCGCCGACCTGATCGGCGAAACCTCTGGCGTAGCGGCGTTGCCAGCGGAACGGCGGGTGCACGACCACGGTGTCGGCGCCGAGCGCCTCGGCGGTGCGCACGCTACGTTCCAGCTTGGCCACGGGGTCGGCGCCCCAAACCCGTTGCGAGATCAGCAGACACGGCGCGTGCACGGCGAGCACCGGCACGCCGTAGCGCTTGGCGTAGGACTGCACGGTCGCGATGTCCTGGCTGGCCGGTTCGGCCCACACCATCAATTCGACACCGTCGTAACCCAATTCGGCGGCATAACGGAACGCCGCCTGCGTGTTCTCCGGATACACCGAGGCCGTCGACAACCCGATCGCGATGTCCGCTCGTGCGTTCCCCACAGCCCACTCCCTGTATTCAGCTGGTACTGAGGAGAAAGGCTAGCGGTCCCAGCGTCACGAAGACGCCCACGACGACGGCGATCACAGTGCTGAAGATGTCGTCGGTGCGGCGCAGGATGCGGACCAGTGCGACCAGACCCAGGATCACGACCGTGGCCAGCGCCAGCGCCACCAACGCCATCGACTCCCACAGCGTCTCGAAACCCTTGAACAGCAACATTCCGGCGATCGCCGCGCCGACACTCTGCGCACCGAGAATCATCCACTGGCGGCGGTTGTCGTTGTCGTCGTTGCCGCGCGCCATGCTCGACACGCGCGCGGCCCGGCCCGCCATCGATCCACCGGCCCGATTGCCCGCCTTCCGGCTCGCTGCTCGCGACTCCGCGAGACTCGCGGGCTTCGACCCGGCACGACCCTTCGACTCGGCGCGGCTCGCGGTCTTCGAGTCCGCGCGGCGCGACATTTTCGACTTGGCCCGGCTGGTCAGCTTCGACGCGGCGGCCTTGGTCGCAGCGCGCCTGCCCGCTCTGGTCGGCTTCGGTTCGTAGTCGTCGTCGTAGTCGTCGTCGAAAGCCGCGTCGTCGTAATCGGATTCGGCGTAGTCGGCATCGGAGTAGTCGTTGTCGACGTAATCGCGGTCGACGTAATCGGACTCGGCGTAGTCGTCGGTGTCCTCGTCCTCGGTCTTGCCGACGCCGAGGCGGTGCACCTCGGTGTGCGCGTCGGAATCGTGATCGGCCCGCTGCCGCAGCAGATCCCCGGCCACCGACTGCCCGGCAACCAGCGGCTGTTCCTGGCTGACCGGCGACCAAGCGGCCGTCGGAAAACCTCCACTCTCCGGCGCGGACGCACCCTTGTCCGGCCGGTGCCTACGCGCCGACCACGACGGCAGCCCACCGGACTTCGGCTGACCGCGTCGCCGATCGAGCGAGGGTCGCTGATCGCCACCGCGGGCAGGCGGAGCATCCACACCCGGCGCGAGGTTGTAAGCCTGTGTCGCATCCGCATTGGGCGAATACCCGTTGGAAGCAGCACCCCCGCTGAATCCGGGAGCGTCCCCACGACCTGGCGCGGACTGACCATTGAACCCGGGAACAGCGTCGCCACTACCCGGCGCGGGATGTCCGTTCGAACCCGGCGCGTTGAACCCCGGCGCACCGTTACGCCCCGCTCCGTTGAACCCTCGCGCGGAATCAAGGCCCGGTCGTCCATCGGCGGGCTGACCGTCGAAAAACTCACCAGGGCGCCCGTTGAAGCCCGATGCGGGCCTGCCGTCGAAAGACTCGCCCGGTCGGCCGTTGAAGCCTGGCGCGGGCCGGGGGTCGAAGCTCGGCTGCTCGCCGAACCCGGGACCGATCTCGGGAAGATCGGCCAACCCACGCGACTGCCCCGGACGACCCATGAACGCCTGCGGCGCGTCGATACCCGCCTCGTACAGCGGCGCGTCGAACGACGGCCGAGGCGCGGGGCTCGGCTCAACAGCTTCTTCCGCGGCTTCGGCGGCCCGCCTGCGCGCCGCGCGCCCACCGGTGACCGGCGGCGGCTTCGGCGGCTCGGGATACGCCGTGGCCTCTGGTTCCTCCGGCCGATGGCGTCTGCCGCCGCCGACAGCGGGCAGCGCACCGGAACCGAACATCTCGGCGATACCGGGATCGACAGGCTGGGCGGGACCACCGGGAGCACCGAGTCGACTGGGAACGCGCCCACCACGTGTGGTGGTGTCGCGTGCTTCGGCGCGGAAGGGCCCGAACGGATCCGACGCCGGTCGCTGTTCGCCGAGACCGAGCGGATCGGAGTTACCCGCGTCGGGGTCGAATCGAGTGATGGGCCCCGACATCGGCGAGAACGCGGGCTCGGCCGGTCCGGGCGGCGGGTAGGGCGCGGGCTGATAGCTCGCGGGCGGTTCGTACGCCGGTTCCGGCGCGTAGGTCGGCACGTAGGCGGGCGGGGGTTCCGGTGCGGGCGCGGCGTGCGAATTGGGCTTCACGGCCGCGTTCTCGCCGGTCAGGTCGTTGACCGAGACTCCGCGTCCGCTGCGCCGACGTCGTCCGCCACCGCCGGAAGCCGCGGGTGCGGCGCCTTGCGCGGCGTTTCGAGCCAGCAACTCGGCCACCGACAGCTGTTTGGAATCCTCGCCACTCATACTGCGTCCCTCCGGCACGCTCTACTGCCCCGCGAACTGCCGCGAGCCACCGCCTTCGACCCAGCAACACCAACAATGCTCATGCTGTTTCCCTCCGGCATGCTCGGGCGCCCTGCGTGGTTACGCTCCGCTACCGCCTCCGGGCGCTGACCGCTCATGCTGCTTCCCTCCGGCATGCTCGGGCGCCCTGCGTGGTTACGCTCCGCTACCGCCTCCGGGCGCTGACCGCTCATGCCGACTCCACTTCCGCGACTGGTGTCACCGGCGGCACACCGACCGGTCCGCCTCCATTGGGCTCGGCATCCAGTTTGCGCAAGATGAGGCCTTCGCGCAGCGCCCATGGACAGATTTCGATGCTGTCGAGCGACAACGCCCGCATACTCGCCTCCGCGACCAATGCGCCTGCCACCAATTGCTGGGACCGGTCCGAACTCACGCCTTCCAGTTCCGCGCGGTCGGAGGCGGTCATCCGGGAGATGAACGCGATCAGCTGGCGCAGACTGGAGCTGGTCAGTGTACGGCGCACCCGTGGGCCCGCGGCCGAGGGTGCGGATCCGGTCAGCCGGGCCAGCGAACGGAATGTCTTGGAGGTGCCGACGGCAAGATCGGGGCGGCCCGCGTCGATGATCGTCTTGGACGGCGCCACGAGTTCGGCGTCGAGCCAGTCGCGCAGGACCGCGATCTTGCGCTTGCCCGGCGGGTCGTCGCGCAGCCATTCGCGGGTGAGTCTGCCCGCGCCGAGTTGCAGCGACAGCGCCACGTCGGGTTCCTCGTCGCCACCGTTGGACAGCTCGAGCGAGCCGCCGCCGATGTCGAGATTGATGATCCGGCCCGCGCTCCACCCGAACCAGCGACGCACCGCGAGGAACGTGAGCCGGGCCTCGTCGTCGCCGGAGAGCACCTGCAGATCGACCCCGGTCGTGGCTCGCACACGGGCGAGCACGTCCTCGGAATTGGTCGCTTCCCGCAGCGCCGAGGTGGCGAACGGCATCAGCTCCACGCACTTGGAATTGCGTGCCAGATCAGCGAATTCGAGGATGGTCGCGATCAGCCGCGCCTCACCCTCCTCGGTGATCCGGCCCATCGAGTCCATGCTCTCCGACAGCCGCAAAGCCGACTTCGACGAGCTCATGGGCATCGGGTGGCCACCACGATGCGCGTCCACCACGAGCAGATGGACGGTATTGCTTCCGACATCGAGAACACCTAGCCGCACACGAATACGGTACTTGGTGATCCGGTACAACAGGCCAGGCGACTGAACTGTTAGCGTCACGAGTTGTGACCGAAGGCGCAGCTGGCACCGCGGAGACCGGGCTCCGACCTGGGGGAAAGATCGATCCGACCCCAGAAGTCGAGCTCGATTTCCCGCGTGAGTGGATCGAGTTCACCGACCCAGCAAACGACGAGCACCAGATCGTCGCCGATCTGACGTGGCTGCTGTCGCGCTGGTCGTGCGTGTTCGGCACGCCTGCCTGCCAAGGCATCATCGCCGACCGCCCCGACGACGGCTGCTGTTCGCACGGCGCTTTCCTGTCCGACAAGGACGATCGCAAGCGCCTGGCAGCCGCTGTGAAGATGCTCACAGCCGATGACTGGCAGAACCTGGACGAGGCCACCGAGAACGGCAAGGTCGTCAAGAAGGGTTACCTCGAACTCGACGAGCTAGAGGACGAACCGGCCCTGCGCACCCGCCGTTTCGAGGGTGCGTGCATCTTCCTCAACCGCCCCGGTTTCGCGGCGGGCCCCGGCTGTTCGCTGCACATCATGGCGGTGCGCAAGGGCATCGAGCCACTCGAGGTCAAGCCGGACGTGTGCTGGCAGCTGCCGATCCGGCGCACCCAGGACTGGGTGGAACGTCCCGACGGCGTGCAGATCCTGCGCACCGTGGTCACCGAATACGACCGGCGCGGCTGGGGGCCGGGCGGCCTGGATCTGGACTGGTATTGCACCGGTTCTCCGGACGCCCACGTCGGCGCGAAGCCGGTCTGGCAGTCCTACGGCCCGGAGTTGCGTGAGCTGCTCGGTGCGCCCGCCTACGAGGAACTCTCCCGGCACTGCCGCCGTCGCGAGGGTCTCGGCCTGGTGGCGGTGCATCCGGCGACCGTCGAAGCCGAGCGGATGAATCCCGAAGCTCACAGTTCGAATCACGCGGAGTGAAAGCCTCGTAACCATGTGGTTCACCTGTAGGTCGTGCAACTGTCACCGAACTCGGGTTGGATAGCTGACCATGTCCAAGAAAGCGATCTACGCCGCGACCCTCGCGATCGGCGCGACCCTCACCATGACCGGCCTTGCCAACGCCGAACCGAACGGCGACCCGGCCGCGTACGCGGACTTCACGGCCGACTTCGTGAACTACAACGACCCGGCCGCGATCGATGCGGCCAAGAACGGCAAGTACATCATCATCTCCACGGTGGGCACGTCGTCCCCCATCGGCTGCCGTGGCAACGGCGCCGACGTGCCGATCTACGACTGCAAGCAGTTCGACGGCGTGGACGTGGTGTCCCTGAAGAAGATCGAGACCCCGCTCGGCGCCGCATGGAGCGTGATCTGAGCACGGTCGCACCACACGACAGAACCCGGCATCACGTGATGCCGGGTTCGTTCGTTTCTAGGCTTCGAGCTTGTAGCCCAGGCCGCGCACGGTCACCAGGTGTTCCGGCTTGGCGGGGTCGGCTTCGATCTTCGAGCGCAGGCGCTTGACGTGGACGTCGAGGGTCTTGGTGTCGCCCACGTAGTCGGCGCCCCAGACCCGGTCGATCAGCTGGCCACGGGTGAGCACCCGGCCGGAGTTGCGCAGCAGGTATTCGAGCAGGTCGAACTCCTTGAGCGGCAACGTGACCTGGCCACCGTTGACGTGCACGGTGTGGCGATCCACATCCATCCGCACCGGACCCGCCTCGAGCACACCGTTCTCGCTGCCGGAGTCCAGCTCGTCGCCGGCACCGCGACGCAGCACGGCCCGGATGCGCGCGATCAGCTCGCGCGCCGAGTACGGCTTGGTGACGTAGTCGTCGGCGCCCAGTTCCAACCCGACGACCTTGTCGATCTCGCTGTCACGCGCGGTCACCATGATCACCGGCACGCCGCTGCGCGTACGCAACTGCTTGCACACATCGGTGCCGCTCATGCCGGGCAACATCAGGTCGAGTAGCACGATATCGGCGCCGGAGCGGTCGAATTCGGCCAGCGCGGACGGGCCGTCGCCGACGACGGTGACGTCGAAGCCTTCCTTGCGAAGCAGGAACGCCAGCGGCTCGGCCAGCGAATCCTCGTCTTCGACGATCAACACACTCGTCATCTGCGTGCCTCCACACCGTTCGTTCGTCCCGCGAGAGTGCGCGCGACGTTGGTTTCTCTTGTGGTGAGCTCCGGCGTCTGTTCCACGTCCTCGTCCCCATCGGTTTCCAGATGGGCGGGGATGCGCAGCGTGAACGTCGAACCGGTGCCCAGTTTGCTCCACAGGGTGATCTCGCCGTTGTGGTTGGCCGCCACGTGTTTGACGATGGCCAAGCCGAGCCCGGTGCCGCCGGTCGAGCGGGAGCGGGCCTTGTCGGAGCGGAAGAACCGCTCGAACACCCGTTCCTGGTCTTCCTTGGCGATCCCGATGCCACGATCGGTGACCGCCATCGCGACATGATCGCCGCGCAGCGACCGGCTCACCGACACGTGCGAACCCTGTGGCGAGTACGCGATCGCGTTCTCCACCAGGTTCGACAGCGCGGTCACCAGCAACGTTTCGTCACCGAGCACTTCCAGCCCACTCGGCCGGTCGGTGCTGACGGTGATGCCCGCGGCCTCGGCGGCGGTGCGCGAGCGGTCGACCGCCTGCTGCACCACCGTGTCGACGTCGACCACGGCCAGGTCGGGCAGTTTCTCGGCGCCCTGCAGTCGCGACAGCGCGATCAGCTCGGTCACCATCTTGCCCAGGCGCCGCGACTCACCGAGCACGCGGGAACCGAAGTGGCGCACGGCCTCGGGATCGTCGGCCGATTCCAGCATGGCCTCGGCCAGCAGGCTCATCGCGCCGACGGGCGTCTTGAGTTCGTGGCTGACGTTCGCCACGAAGTCGCGCCGCGTGGCTTCCATGCGGGCCTGCTCGGAATCGTCGTCGGCGAACAGCACGACGAAGCTGGTTTCCTCGCGGGAGAGTTTGCGGGCCACACCACGCACAGCGATCCGGCCGCGACCGGGTAGCGGGTTCTTGGCGGTGAGGTCGTATTCGGCGGATTCGCCGGTCGCGAGCACCTTCTCCACGGCGGCCCACGCGCGTTCGTCGAGCAACCGGTTACGGACCAGCCCGAGTTCCTCGGCACGCGGGTTGACCAGCACCACATCGCGGTATTCGTCCACCACGGCGATGCCGGACTCGGACGCGAGCACGATCAGATCGAGCACCTGCGACATCGTCAGCCCGGTGTCTTCCTGGGTCCGGGCGGCCTGCCTTGCGGTGACGAACGGGATCAGCAGGCCACCGACTGCCAGTCCGACGACAGCCGCGAGGACTGCCAACAGCACTGCCTGCGGAACACTCACATGATTGATCGTACGAGCACAGACCGACATAACGTCGCCGGGTCGACGAAGTTTCGCGCAGGTCACAGGCACTTGGCACGGCGTTCTCTTGCCGTTCACCCGGCAGGCACCTTGGCCTCCGCCGGGCGTGTCAGCCGGGCGGTTCGCCGTACATCGCGGTGGTCACCGCGGCCCCGTGCCGGTCGACCCATGCACCGAGCGCATAAATGGGAACGAGCAGATCGCGCCCCGCTTCGGTGAGTTCGTATTCGACCCGTGGCGGTGCCTCGGCGTACCGCCGCCTGCGTACGAGCGTCATCTTCTCCATCCGCCGCAACGTCTGAGTCAACATCTTCTGACTGATCCCACCCGCGCCGGCGAGAAGTTCGCTGTGACGTTGCGGACCATCGCGCAGCAGGTACACCACCACCGGCAGCCACGAATTCGCGAACAGATCCACGGCCATCCGCGCGGGACAGTCGGCCTCGAAGTCGCCGTAGGGCGGGAACTGCGCCGCGGTGGTCACGTGTTCCAGCGTGCCACCGCCGAAAGGCACCCGCAGGTGCCTTTCGGCCTTTCTAGCGTCGATGTGGTCGATGCCACCCGGCTCGACACTGCGACAGGAGTTCACATGCGAATCGGAATCATCGGCGCGGGCGCGATGGCGGCGGCCTTGGGCGGTGGCTGGACCGCGGCCGGTCACGAGGTGCGGATCGGCGCCCGCTCGATCGACTCGGGGCGGGCGCTCGCGTCCGAGATCAACGCGGGACACGGCGGAGCTCACCGGAAGGTCGACTCGAACGGAACGCCCACCCCGGTCGACGTGCACGCGACGACCATCGACGAAGCAATCGCCTTCGCCGAGGTGGTGCTGCTCGCGGTGCCGGTGAGTGCTCTCACCGAACTGCTCAGCACACATGATCTGGCCGGAAAGATCGTCATCGATTGCACCAATGCCTTCCTCCCCGACGAATCCGCCCCCGACGGCGTCACCGCGTTCGTCCTGAGCGAGGACGCGGTGGCCGAGCGGATCGCGGCCAGCGCACCGAAAGCCCACGTGGTCAAGGCTTTCAACCTGCTCGCGGCCGAGGTCTGGGCGGGCACCGATCGAGTCTTCGACGGTGTGCGCCTGGCCGTCCCGATCTGCGGCGACGATCCCGAAGCCATCCGAACTGTCGCCCACCTCGCCGAAGACCTTGCCCTGCAAGCCTTCCCGGCAGGCGGACTGCATCGAGCCAAATATCTGGAGGCCACGTCGGTGTTCACCGTCGGCCTCTGGTTCGCAGGCAGCGACGCCCGCTCCATGCTGCCCCCGCTGTCGGCCGCCTTCGCCGTAGCCGACGCCTGAACGGCGATCAGCCCGGCGTAATCGTACAAAACGACGCTCGAGAATCAGTTTTCTGATTGTTCGGCGGCGAAGTGGGCGATTACGCCGGGCTGGATGGACCGCAGTTCACGCCGCGAGGCCGAGGCCCAGTGCCACTGCGACCGGGGCCAGGTACAGCACCGGGAAGGCGACGGTTTTGTACGACCGGGCCCGCAGGACCGTCACCACGGCGCCCGCGAAGTAGAGGATCAGGCCGATGGCCGCGGCAACCCCGATCACCGGGACGAACAAGCCGATCAGCAGCCCGACAGACCCGAGCGCCTTGGCGATGCCCAGCGGCGTCCACCAGGTCTGCGGGACGCCGTAAGCCACCAGGGGTTCCACCACGAACGGGGCCCGGCGCAACAGTGAGAACGCCGAGAACCCGACCCACAGTGCGGCGACGACAGTGACGATGACGTAGGCGGTGTGCATGTGCGTAACTCCTTCGGCGGCCGCGTTTTTCGCGGCGTCTACTCCAGGTGACGACACAGCCGACGCGAGTGTGACATCACGGCCGGGCCGACCTGTGGATCGTGGTCGCACCACCATCAGATCGACGCCGCGTCGCCGGCGAAACGCGTCCAGCAGCGCAAAACGGCCCCACACCGTTCGCGCGGTGTGGGGCCGAAAAGGCTGACGGGTTACTTGCCGCCCTGGTTGGCGACCGCGGCGGCGCCGGCAGCGGCGGCGGCCGGGTCCAGGTACTCGGCGGGCTTCACCGGGCGCATGTTCTCGTCCAGTTCGTAGACCAGCGGGATACCGGTGGGGATGTTCAGGCCGGAGATGTCCTCGTCGGAGATGCCGTCGAGGTGCTTGACCAGCGCGCGCAGCGAGTTACCGTGCGCGGCGACCAGCACGGTCTTGCCGGTGCGCAGTTCGGGCGCGATGGCGTCTTCCCAGTACGGGACCATCCGGGCGACAACGTCCTTCAGGCATTCGGTCTTGGGGACCTCGATGCCCGCGTAGCGCGGGTCGCCTTCCTGGCTGTACGGGTTGTCGGGCTGGATCGGCGGCGGCGGGGTGTCGTAGCTGCGACGCCACAGCATGAACTGCTCCTGGCCGTACTGCTCGCGGACCTGCTCCTTGTTCTTGCCCTGCAGGTCGCCGTAGTGGCGTTCGTTGAGGCGCCAGTCGCGCACGACCGGGATCCACAGCCGGTCGGCGGTGCCGAGCGCGTTGTCGGCGGTGCTGATGGCGCGGCGCAGCAGCGAGGTGTAGACGATGTCGGGCAGGATGCCTGCTTCTTTGAGCAGCTCACCGGCCCGTTTACCCTCGGCGATGCCCTTGTCGGTGAGTTGCACGTCCACCCAGCCGGTGAACAGGTTGAGGGCGTTCCATTCGCTCTCGCCGTGGCGCAGCAGCACGAGGGTGTAGGTCATAGGGTCATTCTGACATCACGGCGATGTCAGGCCCACTCGACCTCGTCGAAGCCGATGTTCAGCTCGTAGGGTCCGCCTTTGACCAGCGCGTCGACCTGTAATCGCGACGCCACCGAGTCGACTTCGCGCACTACGGCGCACACCCCTTGGAACGGACCCTCCGGAATATGGACGACATCGCCCGGCACGTAGTCGGTAGCCACCTGCTCGAGGCTACGCCCGCCGCGGTCCACTCCGAGCGAACGCGGCCGAAGACATCGGAAGTCTTTGGCGCCCTGGTTGCGACCAGGGGCCCGTAA
The DNA here is from genome assembly GCF_042716665.1 of Nocardia sp. NPDC058658. Classification (NCBI taxonomy): domain Bacteria; kingdom Bacillati; phylum Actinomycetota; class Actinomycetes; order Mycobacteriales; family Nocardiaceae; genus Nocardia; species Nocardia sp. NPDC058658. Next base: position 36,200 of record NZ_JBHXRR010000005.1, on the reverse strand, counting down.
CCCGCGGCGCCAGCCGCTAATTCGACAGAGCGTCGACCGCGAGCACTCCGGCCCCCACCAGCGTCGCCCCCTCGCTCAGTGTCGAGAGTTCGACCGTCAGTTCCCGAATGAAATCGAGCCGCGAATGCCTGGCGACGGCGGCACGCAACGGCCCCCACAGTGGCTCCCCCGAATGCGCGAACCCACCGCTGATCACCACCCGGTCCACATCCAGGAGCGCGGCCGCCGATGAAATCGCCTGGCCGAGAGCGGTTCCCGCGCGAGCCAATGCGGCGAGCGCGATCGGGTCACCATCGTGCGCCGCCGCGGCGAGCTCCACCCCGTTGTCCCCTTCCCAGCCGCGCGCCCGCGCCCACCGCACCGACGACATCCCACTCGCCACCGCTTCCACACACCCGAATCCCCCGCAGGGACAAGCGGTGTCGTCGCCGGGCACCACGATGTGCCCGATGTGTCCGGCGTTTCCCGTGCGTCCCACCACAACTCGCCCGTCGGCGATGATCCCCCCACCGACCCCCGACGACACCGTCAACGCCAGCCCGTTGTCCACCCCGCGCAACCCGCCGACCCGGTGCTCGGCCAGCACCAGACACACGCCGTCGATCGCCAACCGCACCACCGCGTCAGGGAACAGCGCCCGCACGTGTTCGACGATCGGGAACCCGTCACGCCACGCCGCGAGGTTCAACGGCCTGATCACTCCGGCGGGCACATCGACCGGCCCCGCCGACCCGATCCCGACCGCGCTGACCTCGTTGTCACCTGCCACAGTGACCAGAAGGTCCCGGCACGCCGACCACGGATCGTCCGAGGCGGCGACCACCCGCCGCACCCCCTGCAGCGCGTAGTGCGGATCCACAACTCCCGCCGCGAATTTCGTCGCCCCGATGTCGAGCGCGAGCACCGTCATCACCACTCCTGCCTACCGCGTCGGGCCGAACCGTCACCCATGGTGCCGAGCTCGATGTGAATTATCACAACATGTGGCACGCGACACTTTGACTACTGGTCGGTACAAATCACAGCTTTTCGTTAGATACTTCTGCACGGGTCGGGTCATTTGGTTGGGCAGCACTACTGTTGATGAAGGAAAGCTGTGTCGAAAATAGCTGTTTTGGTGTTGAGTCTGCTCACAGTGGGCTTGTTCGCCGCTCCGGTGGGTGCGAACCCGCTGTATCCAACGCCTGATCCGGACCCGTTCTTCACCGCGCCCGCGAACATCGGCGCGCTGGCGCCCGGCGATGTGGTGCGGACCCGGCACATCAACACGTGGATGTACCCCGGTACCGAGGGCCACCAGGTGGCGTTCCGCTCCACCAACTCCGCGGGCAACGCGATCATGGGCGTCACCACCGTGCTCATGCCGGTCGGCGTGAAGAACCCGCCGCTGGTGTCGTACCAGGCGCTGATCAACTCGATCGGTACCCGCTGCAACCCGTCGCAGTCGCTGTTCAACGGCGAGCTACAGGACGCGCCGGGCGCGATGTTGCCGCTGGCGCGTGGCTGGGCGATCTCGTTCCCCGATTACCTCGGCCCGACGGTGGCCTACGGTGCGGCCAAGCTCAGCGGCATGGTCACCCTCGACAGCGTGCGGGCCGTGCAGAAGGTCGCCGAGCTCGGCGTCGGTAACTCGCCGGTCGCGATCGCCGGTTACTCCGGCGGCGGCATGGCCACCGCGTGGGCGGGCGCGTTGCAGCCCACCTACGCACCGGAGCTGAAGCTGGCGGCCGTGGTGTCCGGCGGTATCCCCGCCGACCTCGAGATGATGGCCGACGCACTGGGTTTCTCGCCGCACCCCGGGTTCGGTCTTGCCTTCGCCGCGGCGATGGGCATGGAGCGCGAGTACCCGAAGGAGCTGCCGATCTCGGATCAGCTCAATCCTGAGGGTCTGTGGTTCCGGGAGTTCACCAAGGACGCCTGCCGCCGCTTCCTGCTGTTCCACGGCATCCTGCGCAACGCCGACCAGATGGCGGCCTCACGCGAGTTGATGACCAGCGAGGTGGCCCGCGGCGTGCTGCGCGAGAACAGCCTGGTGCACTTCAAGGGCGCGCCGACCGCACCCACCTACATCTGGCAGGGCAAGTACGACATCCTCACCCCGTACGAGCCGGTCGCCCAGACCGTCGCGCACTGGTGCAAGTCGGGTTCGCCGGTGCAGTTGAACACGGTCGAGATCTCCGAGCACATGACCGCCGCGGTGGCGGGCTTCCCCGATGCCTGGAACTATGTCGAGGCCCGCTTCCGCGGTGAACCGGTGCCGACGAACTGCTGAACCGAGAAATGATGCCGGACAGGAACTCTCCTGTCCGGCATCATCTGTTTCAGGACTTGTCGGCCTCGTCGATGAGGTGCTCGAAGGCGCGCAGGTTCTTCAGCGACTCACCCCGCGAGACCCGCCACTTCCATTCCTTGCGAATGGATTCGGCGAAACCGAGCTCGAGCAGGATGTTGAAGTCGTTGTCGACGGCTTCGAGGATTTGACCGAAGATCCGGTCGAGTTCGTCAGCGGTAACCGATTCGGCCGACATCCGGCCGACCAGGTAGATGTCGCCGACATTGTCGAGGGTGTAGGCCACGCCGTAGAGCCGGCGGTTGCGCCGCAGCAGATATTTGTAGACGCCTTCGAAATTCTCGTCGGGCTTGCGGCAGACGAACGATTCGATGCGAACCCCGTGCTTGCCGACGGTCAGCATCACGGTCGTCTTCAGCTTGCGCTCACCCGGCAGCACGACGATGAACGTGTCGTCGCCGTGGCGGGTGTATTCGATCTCGCGATCGCGCAGCGTGTCGTCGATGACCTGCGAAACTGCGCTCACCTGCGCACTCCTGTCCGGCGCCGCAACAGCGCCCGCGATCTGGCCTGTCTGGTCTCGCCCGCGTGCAGGGCGATGGGACCGCGTTCGGCGCGGAATCCGGCCATCGCGGCAGCGTAGCTGTCGAGCAGGCCGTCGGCGGTGTGCGCCCAGGAGAACCGGCTCGCGTGCTCGACGGCGGTGGCGCCCATGCGGGTGAGCCGGTCGGGATCGTCGAGCAGGGCGGCCAGGGCATCGGCCCAGTCGGGGGTGCGATGGCCAGGTACCAGCAGCCCGGATTCGTGATTGCGGACCGCGGTGCCGAGACCGCCCACGTCGGCGGCGAGCACGGGCGTCCCGCTGGCCTGCGCCTCGATGGCGACCAGGCCGAAGGATTCGTTGTAGCTGGGCACGGCCACCACGTCGGCCGCGCGATAGACCTGGACGAGCCTGTCGGCAGGTTGCGGCGGCAGGAAGGTGACCTGTTCGGCGATGCCGAGGTCGGCGGCCAGTTCGATCAGCGCGTCGGGCCTGGCCAGCCCGGTACCGGACGGCCCGCCCACGATCAGCACGCGCAGCTTGCGATTCGGGTCGCGGCGCAGCAGCTCGGCCGCGGCGCGCACGAGTACGTCGGGGGCCTTGAGTGGCTGGATGCGGCCGACGAACGCCACGATCTGCTCGTCGGCGCGCAACCCGAGTTCGGCACGCGCGGCGCGCTTGTCACCGGGCCGGTAGCGGGTCAGGTCGGCGCCGGGGGGAACGACGTCGATGCGGTCGGGCGAGGCGCAGTAGAGGTCGACGAGCTGCCGCGCTTCGTCACCGGTATTGGCGACCAGCCGGTCGGACTCGGCGATCACCTGCTTCTCCCCGATCACCCTGGTCTCGGGTTCGGGGGTGTCACCGTCGGCGAGCGCGGCGTTCTTCACCGCCGCGAGAGTGTGCGCGGTGTGCACCAGCGGCACCCGCCAACGATCGCGCGTGAGCCAGCCGACCTGACCGGACAGCCAGTAGTGCGAGTGCACGAGGTCGTAGTGGCCGGGCAGGTGCCGGGCTTCCTGGCGCAGCACCTCGGCGGTGAACGGGCACAGTTGGGTGGGCAGCTCGTGCTTGTCGAGTCCCTCGAACGGTCCGGCGACCACATGACGCACGATCACGCCCGGGCCGGCTTCGGCGACCGGCGGCAGTTCCGAGGAGGTAGCGCGGGTGAAGATCTCCACCTCGGTACCACGTTTGGCCAGCTCGAGCGCGGTTTGCAGCACGTAGACGTTCATCCCACCCGCGTCCCCGGTGCCGGGCTGCGCCAGGGGCGAGGTATGCACCGACAGCACCGCGATGCGATGGGGCAGAAGATCGGGACGACGCTGGCTCACACCCTCCAGTGTGCACGCCGCGACGCCGCCACCGTTGCCCCTACCGGGTTCGGTGACGGCTGTCACAGCTCAAACGCGTGTGAGTTCACGTACTCGTCAGCGTCGAGACTGCCCGATCCGGCGGCCGAGCGCGAGCGGATTTCGGACGTCACGCTCGGTTCAGCGCCGCCTCGAACACGGGCCACGATTTGTGCATGTCCTCTTCCCAGTAGCCCCACGAGTGGGTGCCGTAGGGGCGCATGTCGATTGTCGCGGGGATGCCGAGCGTCTGCAGGCGATCCCGCAGCTGCTGGGTGCACACATGGGTGATCGCTTCCAACGAGGAGCCGAAAAGCAATTGCTGGGTGAGCTGGAGCACGCTGCCCTGTGCGCCCGCGATGGTGTCGTACGGCCCGGGCAGGCCGGTGCCGGAGGAGATGTAGACCTCGGTGCCGCGCAACGACTCCGCGTGCAGGTAGGGGTCGTTGGCCGACCACTCGGGGTCGGTCGGCGGGCCCCACATATTGGCCGCGTTGCCGAGCCTGCTGCCCACCACGGTCCGCACGATCGCCTGCCCGCGTGGGTCACTCGTGCGCACGCACCCGCTGTAGGACCCGATGGCCCGGTACAGGCCCGGTTCGGCGAGCGCGAGCTGGAACACCGAGGTCCCCGCCATCGACAGTCCCGCAATCGCATTGGCGCCGGTGCCGTCGAACTCCGCGTCGATCACCGGCGGCAGTTCCTTGGTGAGGAAGGTGGTCCACCGCTGCTTGCCGAGCACCGGGTCGTCGGTGCGCCAGTCGGCGAAATAGCTGCCTGCCCCGCCGAACGGGATCACGACGTTGACCTGTTTGTCCTTGAAGAACTCGACGACATCGGTGCGATCGAGCCAGTTGCCGTCGCTACCCCCGCCGACCCCGTTGAGCAGGTACAACGTCGGCGCCGGCGCCTCGGGATCCGCGGCCCGCAGCACCCGAACCCTGGTGACGATATCCATCGCGGGCGAGTACACGCCCATGTCGATGGTGCGATCCGGCTCGACCCGCTGATCCTCGATCCGCGCGTGCCCAGGATCGGCGGCGACCGGCCCCCCGACAACCGCCCCCGCGACCAAACCCAGCACAGCCACTACGACCCGAGCGCCCACTGCTCGACCGAACATCATCGAACTCCGTTCTCGACGCCGAATCTTCCACTCCGTCTTCGATCCAACGACATTCCAGAACGCTACATACGGATTCGCAATAAGTCTGTGACGATTCCCAGAAGATTATCCGGGATACTGTTTCCGCAGCTGGGGATAGTTCGCCGAAACAATCACGGCACGATCACGTCGGCGCCGCGAACCAATCAAATCATCCGGTCGACCTGCGCGGATACCTCAACCATACCCACCCGCACCGGCAAATTTATGCGGCGTATACAGACCAATAGGGCCATCGCACCGATGCCACGAATTGCAAAAGGCGAACGCAAGAGGGTTGCGAATTTATTTGCCGAACGGAAAACTTCGAGGTCAGGCCGAAGATGCCGACACTCAGCCGACGCGCAACGCCTCGGCGAACAGCGGCCAGGAACGTCGCAGGTCGTTGCGCCAATATCCCCAGGAATGGGTACCGTCGGGCCGCAACTCGACAGTCGCCGGGACGGCCAGGTCCCGGAATCGCGTGGCCAGTTGCTGAGTGCACACCGCGGTCACCGCGTCGAGGGCGCCGCCGATGACCAACTGATCGACGAGCTTCATCGAATCCCCCTGCAGCCCCGGCCCGTCGACGGTGTCGAGCGCGCCGGGCAGTCCGTTGCCGGAGGAGACGTAGATGGCCAGCCCGCGCAGGCGTTCGGCGTGCAGGAACGGGTCGTTGGCGGCCCAGAGCGGGTCGCCGGGGTGTCCCCACATGTTCACAGGGTCACCGTTCTGCCCGGAGACAACGGTTTTGACGATGGCATGACCCTGCGGACCGCTGGTGGAGACGCAACCGCTGTACGAGCCGACCGCGCGATAGACACCCATGCGCCACCTCCATGCCCGGCCACGGACAAGGCCGTCGACCACAGAGTAGGTGGTCTTCACCCACCGCGGACATGTTTCTGAAACATTTACGATTCACAGTGAGTGAGGGCGGGTGGAGCTCACTCCAGCGCGTCGACGAATGCGCTGACCTCGGCGAGGAAGCGCGCACGGTCCTCGATGAACAGCCCGTGCTGCGCACCCTCCCAGAACGAACCGCGCGCGTTCGGGACGTTGTCGACGATGTACTGACCGGCGGCCGCCGGAACCACCGGATCGGCGGTGCCGTGCAGTACGAGCACCGGAACATCAAGGGCGCGAAGGGTTTCGGTGTTGTCGATCGTGCGGTAGAACAGCGCCTTGCGCACCGACGGCGGGGTCGCGAGGCTGCCGCCGAACAACCGCTGCGCATCGACACCCTTGTCGTCGCCGGGCCCGGTGTTGGCGTTGCCGAACACCGCGAACGCGCGCACCGCCCGCCCGGCCGCCTCGTCGAACACCCCCGGTATCGCCTTCTCCATCGCCGGTCCTGGCGCCGCACCGGGCACATCGCGGCCGATATGGGCGGGCGCACCGCAGTAGATGACACCGGCGACCGCGGAAGTCCCATAGGTGGCGAAGTAATCGGTGGCGACGATCCCGCCATAGGACCAGCCCAGCAGCACCGCCCCGGCATCGATGCCCTCGGCGGCCAGCACCGCGGCCACATCGCCCGCCCACGCCTTCGGATCGTCGTAGCCGGCACCGGGATCGTCGGAGTAGCCGTGCCCGCGCAGGTCCACCGCGATCACCCGGTACCGTTGCGCCAGCTCGTCGGCGGCCGCACCCCAGCACCGCAGATTCCCGGCCCACCCGTGCAACAGCACCAGCGGCCTACCGGTCCCGCTCACCCGGTAGACGATCGTCGTTCCATCAGCGCTGACAACGTCACGAATAGCCATCCCGACAGGTTAATCGGCACCGTGATCTGAGCCATGGCGACCGGATATCCAGGGCGAATAAGATCGACAAACATGAGCATTCGCACCGCTGTCGTCACCGGAGCCAGCTCGGGCATCGGTGAGGCCACCGCCCGGGAACTGGCCAAGCAGGGTTATCACGTCTATGTGGGTGCCCGGCGGTTCGACCGAGTGCAGAGTCTGGCGTCGGAGATCGGTGGCACCGCGCTGGAACTCGACGTCACTTCCGAGGACTCGGTGCGCGCGCTCACCGACGCGATCGACCACGTCGACGTGCTGGTCAACAACGCGGGCGGCGCGAAGGGGCTTGCCCCGGTGATCGACGCCGACCTCGACGACTGGCGCTGGATGTGGGAGACCAATGTGCTCGGCACCCTGCGCGTCACCAAGGCGCTGTTGCCGAAACTGATCGCCTCCGGCGACGGCCTGATCGTCACCGTCACCTCCATCGCCGCCATGCTCACCTACGACAACGGCTCCGGCTACACCTCCGCCAAGCACGCCCAGGCCGTCGTCCACCGCACCTTGCGCGGCGAGCTCCTCGGTCAACCGGTCCGCCTCACCGAGATCGCCCCCGGTGCGGTGGAAACCGAGTTCTCCCTGGTCCGTTTCGACGGTGACGCCGAGCGCGCGGCCAAGGTCTACGAGGGCATCGACCCGCTCTACGCCCAGGACATCGCCGAGATCGTCGGCTTCGTGGCGTCGCGGCCGTCGCACGTCAACCTCGACACCATCGTCGTGAAGCCGCGCGACCAGGCGGGGCCGGGCTCCTTCGCCCGCCGCTCCTGAACCTGTTTCCCCAGCTCCTAGCTGAATCAGCCATCTAAACGTGACACTCGACACCCCGGTGTTCACGCCCCGTCGCGACCCGCTTCGCCTGCCGAACCGATCCGGAAGCTCAATTCGAGGACGCGACAGGCGAATCCGGGCTGCCGCCCGTTCGAGTAGCGAGGTCGGCGACCGGAATTGATACTGACAACGACCCGTTCACGCATTGCCGCGAGTTCGCCATGCCGCGTGAACGGCCGTTAACATGGCCGTTTGCCGTTAGCCAGCCTTAGGAGTGCAAGTCCAATGCTCGGTCTGAAGTCTGTATTCAGTGGGTTCAAAGATTTTCTGATGCGCGGAAACGTCATCGATCTCGCGGTCGCTGTGGTGATGGGTACCGCGTTCACCGCGGTGGTCACCTCGGTCACCAAGGGCATCGTCAGCCCGCTGCTCGCCGTGTTCGGTTCGACCAATGAGCTGGGCCTGGGCTTCCAGCTGGTCGCCGGTAAGCCGGCCACCTTCATCGCCGTCGGCCCGATCATCACCGGCCTCATCGATTTCGCCATGGTCGCCGCGGTGCTGTACTTCGCGCTGATGCTGCCCATGAAGACGCTGAAGAACAAGTTCGGCACCACCAAGGCCGCCGAGCCCACCGAGACCGAACTGCTCATCGAGATCCGCGACCTGCTCGCCAAGCAGCAGGGCCTGACCACCGACCAGGCCGTCGAACTGAGCAAGGAACGCGCGAACGAGTCCGTCGAGGCCTGAGACGCCGCTCCGGCCGGTGGCACCGAGGCCACCGGCCAGGCTGCTACTCCGCACGCCGTCTCGGCAGCAAGAGCGCGGGAACGAGCGCGAGCGCGATCATGATCGGTGCGATCAGGTAGGTGTGCTGGAAGGCGTCGGCCAGCGCCGGGGCCAGGTCGGCGCGCTGATCCACGGACATAGCGTGCAGGGCCTGGAGCCCACCCGTCACCGGGAGCAGCGCGCCCAGCGTCACCGATGCCACCGCGGTGCCGATTGCCATCGACGTGGTGCTGATCATGTTCAGCACCGTCGACCCGACCGGCTGCTGCTCCCGACTCAACGACCGGGTCGCGGTGGTCATTACCGGCATCAGCGTGCCGCCACCGCCGGCCCCCATCAGCACCATCGTGAGGCACAGTGCCCAGTACGGCGCGTCCGCGTCGAGCTGGAGCACGAACAGCGCGAACCCGGTGAGCGCCACCGTGATCGATGCGGGCAGGTACCGGCCGGGCGGAATTCGATCGATCAATCTGCCCGCCACCTGCATCGTCGCCCCCGACGCCAGCGCGAACGGAATCCCCAAAGCGCCTGCCACCAACGCTGATTCACCGCGCACCACCTGGAAGTACAACGGCAGCAACAGCATCGAACCGAAATAGCCACCCGCGAACACCCCGAGCAGGACCGCGGCGGTGCCGGTCGTCCGGTTGCCGAGCACGCGCAGATCCAGCAGCGGGGTGGCAGTGGTCAGCGAATGTCGCACGAATGCGGCGATCAGACCGGCTCCCACCAGCAGCGGCACCAGCACGGCGGGCGTGGCGAACCCGGCACTCTCACCCGCCGCCGTCACGCCGTAGATCACCAGCGCCAGCCCGGGCGACATCAGCAGTAGCCCCCGCACATCGAGCGCGCGTGGCGGTTCCGGCGCGTCGTCGGGCACCACCCGGGCCGCCAGCACCAGCACCAACGCGCCGAGCGGCACATTGACGAAGAACATCCACCGCCACGACACCTCGTCGATGAGATAGCCGCCGATCACCGGGCCGAGCAGCGGGCCGACCAGAATCGCCAACCCGAGCGTGCTCATCAACTGGCCCAACCGCTCCGGGCCGGCCGCACGCAGCAGGATCGTCATGCCGACCGGCATCAACAGTCCACCACTCGCCCCCTGGATCAGACGAAATGCGATGAGCGACTCGATGTTCCACGACAGACCGGCCAGCACGGAGCCGACCACGAAAGCGACGATCGCCGTCAGGTACAGCCGCTTGGCCCCGAACCGGCCGACCAGCCACGCCGAGGTCGGCACCACGGCACCGAGGGCGAGCGAGTAGCCGGTAGCGACCCACTGAATCGTGCTCAGGCCCGCGTCGAATTCCTCCGAGAGTTTGTTGACGGCGACGTTCACGATGGTCTGATCGAGCGTCGCCATGATCATCCCGACCACCAGTACCAGGGCGATCCGCAGCGGAGTGCGCGCGGCGGTCGGTGTCACGGTGGTGAGCACGGCCGTCACTTCCCGTACGGCTGGGCCAGGCGGGCGGTGCGCAGGGCCTCGCCCCACCAGCTCAGCTGATCCAGCATGGTGGCCGCGGCTTCGTCGGCGCCGTTCGGCGCGGTCAGCTCGCCCGCGGCGTCGAATCGGCCCCACGGATTCGGGAAGGCGACCGAGTCGCGCACGGTGACGGCGTGCAGTTCGGCGAAGACCGGGCGCAGGTGTTCGACGGCGCGCAGGCCGCCGGAGATGCCGCCGTAGGAGACGAACCCGACCGGTTTGGCCTGCCATTCGGAGTGGTGGGTGTCGATCAGGTTCTTCAGCGAGCCCGGGTAGCTGTGGTTGTACTCGGGGGTCACCACGACGAACGCGTCAGCGCTGGTGAGGGTTTCGGTGGCCTCGGCGACGGACGGGTGGTCGGTGGCGGCACCGAACGCGTGCGGGAGTTCGATTTCTCGGGTGTCGGCGATGTCGACGGTGAGAGTGTCGCGCAGGGCGGCTTGCCGGACGAACCAGTTCGCGACCGTGGGGCCGAATCGCCCCTCCCTCGTGCTGCCGATGACGACCGCGAGCCGCAGCGGGCGAATGGTGGTGCGGGCGTTGTCGATCGTGACGCTCATGACATTCCTGTCCGTCGGTGGCGACCCCTCGGGTCGCCGCTGCGCTCCACCGTCCTACCTCAACATTCCTTGAGGTCAAGTCGAAGAATTCTGGTGGCGCGGGAATACTCCACGCCTTATGCTGCTTATTGCATTCATACGCAGATAAGCAGTATCGAAAGGGTCGCGCCATGACCACCTCACTGTTCGCCCACCGCGACTACCGACTGCTGTTCACCGCCCAGGTCGCGGCCCTTTTCGGCACCGGACTCACCACCGTGGCGCTGGGCCTGCTCGCCTACGACCTGGCCGGCGGCAACGCGGCCATCGTGCTCAGCACCGCCTTGACGTTGAAAATGGTCGCCTACGTCACCGTCGCGCCGATCGCGGGCGCGTACGCGGGTAAACTCCCGCGCAGGCAATTCCTGATGGCGCTCAACGGCATTCGCGGTGCGATTGTGCTCGCCCTGCCGTTCGTCGACGCGGTCTGGCAGATCTACGTGCTCATCACCGCACTGCAGATCGCCTCCGCCGCCTACACCCCCACCTACCAGGCAGTTCTGCCCGACATCCTCCCCGACGAACGCGACTACACCAAGGCACTCTCGGCCGCCCAGCTAGCCGCGACCATGGAAACCCTGCTCAGCCCGATGCTCGCGGCACTGGCCTTGAGCCTGATCAGCTTCCACTGGCTGTTCGTCGGCACCGGCCTCGGCTTCGCCGTCTCCGTCGCCCTGGTGACGGCCGCGCACATCCCGAACGCGGTGGTCGGCGACGGCGCGATCAAGGAACGGCTCGCCGCCGGAGTGCGACTGTTCGCGGCCACTCCACGGCTGCGCGGGCTGCTCGGCTTGAACCTGGTGGTCGCCGCCGCGGGTTCGGTCGTGATGGTCAACACCGTGAACTACGCGCGAGACGTGCTGGGGGGCAACCAGTCCGGCGTCGCCCTGCTGCTCGCGGCGAACGGCCTCGGTACCATGCTCATCGCCCTCACCCTGCCCAAGATCCTGGACCGCCGGGGCGAGCGCCCCGTCATGCTCACCGGCGCCGCGGTCCTCATCACCGGCCTCACCGCCGCCCTGACCCTGTCCACGCTCCCGACCGGCACCTGGCACTGGCCCGCCGCCCTCACCACCTGGGCCACCATCGGCGCGGGCACTGCCCTGATCCTCACCCCCACCGGCCGCGTCCTACGCCGCTCGGCCCGCCCCGAAGACCGTCCGGCCCTGTTCGCCGCCCAGTTCTCCCTCTCGCACGTGGCCTGGCTGATCACCTACCCGATCACCGGCTGGCTGGCCACCACCGCGGGCTTCACCACCACCTGGGCAACGCTGGCCACCATCGCCGCCCTCGGCACAGCGGCCGCCGTCCGCTTCTGGCCCCGTCACGACCCGACCGAGATCACCCACGTCCACGAAATCGGCTCGGTCGACCCCGCGATCCTGGCCGACGCCATCAAAGTCGGCCCCCGCCACTACCAACACACCCACCCCTACGTCATCGACAGCAACCACCCCCGCTGGCATACCCGCCTCTCCGCGTCTTTTGCCGACCGCTGAGAGCGCAGCCTGTCACGTATCGGGCATGCGGGCTTCGGGTAGTCGAATTATGGGCGCACCCGGCGAGTTACCCATGTACACCAGAAATCCGTTGTCACCACCGGCCAACCGGCTCTGCGACAGCATGACCAGCGCGGTGGCGGTCGCGCTCCCGCCCGGCGTAATCGCCCACTTCATCTCGTTCCAGTCAGTTTTCTGACTTTTCGGCGGCGAAGTGGGCGATTACGCCGGGTGTCGTCAGGACTAGCGCGGCTGCGCGACTCCTGATCCGGCGGGCAACGCCGACATGGACTCCCACGTCGACCAGTCGATGGCCCAGTCGTAGATATCCCCGTCGGCCTGGGACAACTCGATCGAGGTGCCGGTGACTTCGACCGGGTCGCCGTAGCGGGCGGTCGGGAAGTAGGCCTGGGCATCGGCGGGTGAGAGGTTGATGCACCCGTTGGTGACGTTCGACGAGCCCTGGGCCGAGAGGGATTCGGGGTTGGCGTGGATGAATTCGCCGTTGTTGGAGATGCGCACCGCCCAGCGTTCCCGCACGTTGGTGTAGTACGGCGGGTTCGACATCATGAAGTCCTCGTACTTCTCGGTGACCACGTGTACGCCCGACCGAGTGACATTGCGCGGTTCGTTGCCTTCGCCGTAGGACACCCCGAAGTCGAAGACGGTGACACCGTCGCGAACCACCTGCATGCGGTGGCTCGGGGCGTTCGCGATGACGATCTGGCTGCGGCCGATGGTGAAATCGGAGGTCACATCGGCGTCGCCGTAGGCACCGTTGCCCAGGTCCACGCCGTAGAGCTTCGCGGCGACGTGCACGGTGGTGCCGGGGGTCCAGTAGTTCTTGGGCCGCCAGTGCACGCGCGAACCACCGTCGTCGGGCAGCCACGCCCACGACCCTTCGGTCGGCTGACTGGTGGTGACGGTGAGCGCCTTCTCCACGGCCGCCTTGTCGGCGACGGGCCCGGCGAACTTCAGAATGATCGGCGCGGCGATGCCGACCTCCTGGCCGTCGCCGATGTTGAGCGTGGCCGGAATGGTCGACTGCGGGCTGATCGTGGTGAAGGTGCCGTCGATCGGAACCGGCTTCGCATCGGTGCCGATGGCCGTGCCGGTCCAGGTGTAGGATGCGCCGTAGCCGAGCGGTTCGGACACCTCGTAGGTCGTGCGGTCGGGGCTGAGCTCACCGGTGATCTGCTTGCCCGCGGCATTGGTGAGCGCGATCTGGTCGATCGTGCCCTGCGCGACCGTCACCGAGACGGGCGCGACCGGGTCGACATCGGTGGCGCCGGGCGCGGGCGCGATGGTGACCCTCGCGACCGGCCCAGCCGGTTCGGAACTCCCACCCGACCCGCCGCCCGCACACCCGGTCAGCACAACGAGCACCGCCAGCAAGATCACCGCAACCACGGAACGCCCACCACGAACACGCATTTCACGCCCCCGCGCCGACGAACTCCGCCGCGCAGCCTTCCGCGCGCGCAACAACCCGGTTACCGAAAGTTTGCTCACGCATCGAATGTACGCCGAGCTACCGATCTCGACCTCGTGAGCGCTGTCACCGACCCGAACCTGAGCTCGTCGATCGCGCGGATTACGTTCGGCGCGGTGGACCGTCTCGGTGGCCGCGCCGTGGCGAACGGCCGCGCGCACGGCTCGTCAGGCGGATCGCCCCGAGCCGACTCCGAGTCCGGTGTAATCACACAATCGGCCTCGTTCGAATCAGAATTCTGACTGGAACGGGCCGTTCTGCGTGATTACGCCGGTGGTTCGCCGAAACTACTGGCGGTTGAGCCATTCCTCGGTGAAGGTGGCCTCGTTGCCGAGCAGTTCGATCAGCCGCTCGGAGATGGCCGCCTCGATCTTGCCGCCGAACAGCGGGATCTTCACCTCGATGGTGCCCGCGATGGCGGTGGTGGAACCGGTGCCGCCGTCGGGGGCCATGGTGACCGTGCCGCGCACGACAGCCGGAGCGCCGTCGACGTGGGCTTCGAAGATGCCACCGGTACCGGTGTAGGACTCGGTGCGCGGGATGACGAGATCGCCGGGGCGCACCGCGGTGATGGCCGGGGGAAGCTGGTCGGCGGGGATGGACTGCACCATCTGGACACGGACCTGATCGCCCTCGACAGCGAAGGAGTCGAGGCGGGCACCGGGGCCGCCGACCTCGGCGATCCGGGCCTTCCAGTACTGCTCGTCGGAGTACGCGGCGCGCACCGCGTCAACGGAATGCGTGTAGCCGGCAGTGAACGCCAGAGGTGTAGCCATGCTCGACACGGTACCGTCTGCGGACGTGCGTACAACACGGGTGGTGTCCTCCGATCAGCTGCGTGAACTGCTTGCCGAGACCGGCGCAACAGTCCGCGATTCGGTGCGTTTGTCCGAATTGACGACGTTGCGGGTCGGCGGGCCCGCGCTCGTCGCCGAATGCGCGAGCACCGAGGCACTGGTGGCCACGGTGAAAACCCTGGATGCGGCCGGTATCGCGGTGCTGTTGGTGGCGGGCGGGTCGAACCTGCTCATCGACGACGCGGGGTTCGACGGAGTGGTCGTCCGGGTGCTGACCACCGGTGTCGAGCTCGGGCCCGGCGGCGTGGTGGCCGAGGCGGGCGCCAACTGGGATTCCGTCGTCGCGGCGACCGTCGCGGCCGGTTTGGGCGGCCTCGAGTGCCTGTCCGGGATTCCGGGTTCGGCCGGTGCGACGCCGGTGCAGAACGTCGGCGCGTACGGGGTGGAAGTGGCTTCGCTGTTGCGGCGGGTCCAGCTGCTCGATCGCAAGACCGGCGAGGTGCGCTGGGCCGAGCCCGCCGAACTCGGCTTCGGTTATCGGACGAGCGTGCTCAAGCACACCGACGACGGCGTGATCCTCGCCGTCGACTTCGCCTTGGACCCGAGCGGGATGAGCGCGCCGCTGCGCTACGGCGAACTGGCGAAGGTGCTCGGTGCGGGCGACGGCGAGACCCGCCCCGTCGCACAGGTCCGTGCGGAAGTGCTTCGCCTACGGGCAGGCAAGGGCATGGTCCTCGACCCCGCCGATCACGACACCTGGAGTGCGGGTTCGTTTTTCACCAACCCCGTCGTCACCTCCGACCAGCTGCCACGGGTACTGGCTGCGATCGCCGCACACGTCGGCGACGACGTGAAGGTCCCCACCTACCCCGCCCCCGACGGCACCAAGCTCTCGGCAGGCTGGCTCATCGAACGCGCCGGTTTCGCCAAGGGCTTCCCCGGTGAAACCGCCGCCGCGCGCCTGTCGACCAAACACACCTTGGCCCTGACCAACCGCGGCACAGCGACCGCCGCCGACATCGTCGCCCTGGCCCGCACCGTGCGCGCGGGCATCCAGGAACGCTTCGGCGTGACCCTGGAGCCGGAGCCGGTCACGGTCGGCCTCACCCTGTAGAACACGCAGCCAGCTGGCGCGGCGTCGCCCGGACAACCCCAGCCGGGCGCTCGGCCCTCGTCGGTGCGCGCCGATGGCGTACGTCAGCGTGGCGTGGCGACGTGACGTGGCGTGGTCGAGACGTGGCGACGACGTGGCGTGGTCGCGACGTGGCGACGGGGGGCGTAGCGACGGGGTGGCGTGGGACGACAGTTCGGCACGCCGCACGCCGAACACGGCCGCTCGAATTGGGAGCCTCAACAACATCCCCACCTCTTACGTCAGTGCCCGGCTCAACCCCGTAACGTGTCCTGCCATGGCACGCAGACTGGACTACTCCGCTCGCTACCCCCTGCACACCACCGAAGAGCTGTACGCGGCACTGCAGAGCAGGGACTACTGGGAAGCCCGCGTCGCCGAGATGCGCAAGTACGCGCCCAACAACGAAGTGGTCAGCCTCGACGTCTCCGACGACGGCATCGACGTGGTCCTGCACCACACCCTCCCGCGCGAGATGCTGCCCGAGATCGCCCAGACCGTCATGCGCAAGGACATGGTGATCACCCGCAAGGAGAGCTGGGGCCCGTTCGACCACGACGAGACCGAGGGCAAGTTCTCCGCCTCGATCCCCGCCGGTCCCGGCAGCCTCACCGGCACCATCCGCCTTTTCCCCACCGAGACCGGCGCCACCATGCGCTTCTCCCCCGTCGCCAAGGTCTTCATCCCCATGGTCGGCCCGCGCCTGGAACAGCTCATGCTGGTGAACCTGGTCGACCTGTTCCGCGCCGAGCAGGAGGAAACCCTGCGCTACCTGGATCCGCAGACCGCCGACAAGTCGGTCTGACGCACCCCAGAGAAACTCAGTGGCCCCGAGCCGCAAGGCCGTCGCCCCGGTCGGCACCATCACCCGCGGCACCACCGGCGTCAACCGCTTGCGGCGCAGCGACCGCTGGCTCGTCAACGACGAACTGGTCAGCACAACCCTGCGTGAATCCACCACCCCCTTGGTCGTCGATCTCGGTTACGGTGCCGCCCCCTGGACCACCTTCGAACTGGCCGCCCGCCTGCGCACGGTCCGCCCCGATCTCGAGGTGGTCGGCCTCGAGATCGACCCCGCGCGAGTGGTCGAACCCCGCGACGGCGTCCGCTTCGCCCGCGGCGGCTTCGAACTCGCGGGCCTGCGCCCGACCCTGGTTCGCGCGTTCAACGTCCTACGCCAATACCCCGAGGACGCGGTCCCCGAAGCGTGGGCCCGCATCCAGTCCAATCTCGCCCCCGACGGCCTCCTGGTCGACGGCACCTGCGACGAACTCGGCCGCCGCTGCGCCTGGGTGCTGCTCGACCGCCACCGTCCCCTCTCCTTCACTCTGGCCTGGGATCCCTTCACCGTAGACCGACCCTCCGACATCGCCGAGCGTCTGCCGAAAGCCTTGATCCACCGCAACATTCCCGGCGAGAAGATCCACGCCCTGCTCACCGCGGCCGACCAGGCCTGGGACCGCTCGGCGGCCATGGCACCCTACGGCCCGCGCATCCGCTGGCGAGAAGCCGCGGAGATGTTGCGCGCCAACGGTTTCCCACTGCGCACCTACAACCGCAGAATGCGCGACTGTGTGCTGTCGGTGCCGTGGGACGTGGTCGCCCCGTCATACCCGGCTTAACGCCCGCCGCACCCGCGTCGCCGCCCGCGGCGCCAAAAGCTGTCCACCCCACCAGATCTCGTCGGTATCGCACCGATGAATCGCCACCGCGTCGGCCACCACCTCGTCCAATGCCGACTGCGAGATCTCGGTCTCGGCCAGATCCAGGACCGTCCGCACCGGCGTCGTCACCAGGAACGGCCCCGCCGATTCCACATCCGCACCGGCGAGCTTGCGCCGCGTCAGCACCAACCGGGTCGTCACGGGCGGGCGACCCGCCGACACCGACAGGTGCAGAAATCGCGGCTGCAACCGTCCGATCCCGTGCAGTTCCGCCGCACTCTGATACGACACCGCCGCCGCCCCGTCGAACCACGCCGCCCACATCGCGTACTCGTCGAGCGGTCCCACCCGCCACTGCCCCAGCCGCATCATCCCGACCCCGGCACGAGTCACCGACCCGTCCCCTAAAGCCGCCCTGACCTGCGATTCACACCCGGTCCGCAACACCTGACGCGTCGTGAAGAAGCCCGCGTGCCGCCCGGCAAGGCGCCGCAGCACCCGCCATCGATGATCCGCTGTCCCCGCCACCCGGCGCGCGCCCTCGCCAGTCATAAGACCCAGGTTACGCCCGAGTGAGTGCGCCAGGTCACATTTTGCTGGGAAGGCTTTCACGCGGTCCTCAGAGCAGACTCATAAAGATCGGGAAGAATCCGATGCCATGACCACACAGAAACCTCCACGCCCCAGAATCGGTCGGCGCCCGCTGGTGATCGCGTTGGTGGTGGTCGCCATCCTGCTCGTCGCGGCCATCGGCGGCACCGAAGCCTATGCCCGCCACAAGATCTCGAACTGCATCAGCGGCGCGTTCGAGCAGCAGATGGGCTCGGGCATCGACGTGGGCTTCGGCGCGCGGCCGATCCTGCTGTCGTATGTGGACGGCAAGGTCGGCTCGGTCACTGTCGACAGCGAGGACAACAAGTTCGGTCCCGCGGTCGGCATGGTGGTGCACGCGAAATTCAACGACATCGAACTGGTCGACCGCGGTCGCGGCGGCGGCACCATCGACAGCTCGTCGGCCGATGTGACCTGGAACAACGACGGCATCCGCGAAACACTGGGCACCATGGTCAGCGGCGTGCGCTCCTCGGCGAGCACCGGCGTACTGACCCTCGACGTGCTCGGCGGCCTCGCCCAGCTCGAGGTACAGCCGATGGTCCGCAACGGCAACATCACCGTGGACACCAAGTCGGCGCAGCTGCTCGGCATCGGCCTGCCCACCGACCTCGTGCAGGGCATCGTCGAAACCTTCACCCAGAGCCTGCAGAGCTACCCGCTGGGCCTGCGCGCGCAGGAAGTGAAGGTCACCGATGACGGTGTGACAGTGCACCTTTCGGGCGCCAAGACCACTCTCGACTCCGCGAGCAACACCTCGGGTCAGCAGTCCGACTTCACCTGCTGATCAGTCGGGAAAACCGTCGAGCACCACAGCCGATTTCGACAACCCGAGCCGAGTGGCACCGGCCTCGATCATCGCGGCGGCGTCCTCGGCGGTCCGGATTCCACCACTGGCCTTCACCCCGAGCCGCCCACCGACCGTCTCGGCCATCAACCGCACAGCGTGCACGCTCGCACCGCCCGCGGGATGAAAACCGGTGGAGGTCTTCACGAAATCGGCACCGGCCTGCTCGGCCGCCCGGCACGCGCCGACGATCGCCTCGTCGGTGAGTGCGGCCGATTCGATGATCACCTTGAGCACGGCCCGCTCCGCGGTCGCCTCACGCACGGTGATGATGTCGGCGAGCACGGCATTGAAATCACCGGCCAGCGCGGCACCGACGTCGATCACCATGTCGACCTCGGCGGCGCCCTGGTCGACAGCCAGCCGCGCCTCGGCACCCTTCACCAGCGAATGATGTTTACCCGACGGGAAACCCGCGACCGTCGCCACCACCAGCCCCGGCGCACGCACCGGCAGCATCGAGGGCGAGATGCAGATCGCGTACACGCCGAGCTTGCGCGCGTCGGCGATCAGCGCATCCACCTCGGCCGGAGTCGCTTCCGGGGCGAGCAGGGTGTGATCGATCATGTCGGCCACGGCGGCCCGAGTCAGCGGCGCGGAAGTCATTTCCCGAGCATTCCACATTCAGGGGCGAACATTTCGGGCACCGCACATCATTGCGCTCCCGTACCCAAATCCTGGACACTTAAGCCTGTGCTGATCCGTCGCGAGACCCCAGCGGACGCCGTGGCGATCGCCGCGATCCACCGCGCCGCCTTCGCCCCGCATTACGCGGGCGATCCGGCCGTCATCGAACCACCCGAACCCGCCCTCGTCGACACGCTACGCACCGACGAGTCGTGGATGCCCACACTGTCGCTGGTCGCGCTCGAATACGACACCGTCGTGGGGCACATCTGTCTCACCCGAGCCGGTATCGGCCCGTTCCCGGTACTCGCACTCGGCCCGCTCGGCGTCGATCCCGAGCATCAGAAGTCCGGCGTCGGCTCGGCGCTGGTCCACGCCGCCCTCGGCGCCGCGGATGCCCTCGACGAATCGGTCGTCGGCCTGGTCGGCGATCCCGACTACTACGCCCGCTTCGGCTTCGTCCCCGGCCCGCGCCTCGGCATCGTGCCCGATCAGGCCGACTGGGCGCCGTACTTCCAGGTCCGCCCGCTCACGGCCTACGATTCCGCCGTTACCGGCGAATTCCGTTATGCCGCACCGTTTTACGACCTGTAGGTCACTCGAAGACGACCGTGCGCCGACCGTGCACGAGCACCCGGCCCTCGAGGTGCCAGCGCAGCCCGCGTGCGAGCACCACTCGCTCGATGTCGCGTCCCTGACGGACCATGTCGCGCACGTCGTCGGCGTGATCGACCCGGATCACGTCCTGCTCGATGATCGGCCCCGCGTCCAGCTCGGCGGTGACGTAGTGACACGTCGCCCCGATCAGCTTCACCCCGCGCGCGTATGCCTGGTGATAGGGCCGCGCGCCGACGAACGAGGGCAGGAAGCTGTGGTGGATATTGATCGCCCGCCCGGCCCAGTGCGCGCACAGCTCGGCGGGCAGCACCTGCATGAACCTGGCGAGCACCACCGCGTGCGGATCGTGGGAGTCGACGAGCTCGCGCACCTGCTCGAAGGCCGGACCGCGCTCGGCCGGGTCCTTCGGGAACGGCACGTAATGGAATTTCACCCCGTGCGCCTCGGTCATCCCCGCGAGGTCGGGATGGTTGCCGATCACGGCCTCGATGGTCGCGGGCAGCTCACCGGCCTGCGCACGTCCGAGCAGGTCGTGCAGGCAGTGCCCGTCCTTGCTCACCAGCAGCACCACCCGCCGCGGCGCACCGGAATCGTGCAGCTGCCACTCGGTTTCGGGCCCGAACTCGGCCGCCACCTCCGCGAAACGCGCGCGCAGTTCATCGATGGAGAACGGCACCGTCGAAGCCTTCACGGCCTGACGGGTGAAGAACCAGCCGATGTCACCGTCGGAGTGGTACCCGGCCTCGGAGATCGAGCCGCCGAACTCGGCGATGAACGAGGAGATCCTGGCGATGATGCCCGGCCGGTCCGGGCACCCGAGGGTGAGCACGAACCGGCGGTCGTCCGAGGTCACAGCGGTATAGCTCATCCGCCGATTCTCGCAGGCGATCAGGCCAGCGCGCGCACGGGCTCGCGGACGGAAGCGAGCACTTCGGCCACTTCGGCATTGAACAGGTCGAAGCGTTCGACATTGCCGAGGTGCCCGGTCGGCAGCACCTTGAAGCCCGCCAGGCAGCCCGCTTCCTGCAGCAGCGCGGCCAGGCGCTCCGCGTGCAGTGCCGGGGTCATGTCGTCGCGGTCACCCGCGAGCACGGTGGTCGGGACCGAGAAGTTCTTCGCGTCATCGCCCAGGTGCAGCTCGGTGAGCAGGAACCCGTAGCGCGAACGCGTCATCATCGGGCAACCGCGCACCACCGACAGCGCGTAGTTCAGTTTCTCGCGCGAAGTGTCGAGAGTCATCACCTGACGGGCGAAGATCCAGCGCACCGGCTTGATCGGCGGGAGCACCACGGGGGTGCCGAGGATCAGCTTGCCGAGCCAGTCCGGCGTCGGCATCGCCCGGCCGCGCAGAATCCGCAGCGGCACATTCAGACCGGGCACCATGGTCGACACCTCGACCAGCGAATGCGCGCCGGTATTGGTGAGAATCACGGCGGCGGCCTGCTCGGCGACTCGCTCGGGGTAGCGGCCCGCCCAGGCGATGAGCGTCATCCCGCCCATGCTGTGCCCGGCGAGGACCGCGCGCTGACCCGGCAGCAGGACGGCGTCGAGCACGTCGCACAGGTCATCGGCCAGCAGGTTCGTGCTCGGGCGGGCGTAGCCGTTGGTGCTCTCGCCGTGGCCGCGCTGGTCGTAGGCGACCACGCGGTACTCGCCGGCGAAGGCGTTGATCTGGGCGTTCCAGTATTCGAGCGAACAGGTCCAGCCGTGCGCGAACACGATGACGGGCGCGTCGACCGGGCCGTAGGCGTGCACCCGCAGGCGGGCGCCGTCGGCGGTGACCACCGGGATCACCTCGTGGGGCACCCGTGGCGGATCGAAGGCCGCGATCCCGTGCGAACGGGTCCGCAGGTCGGCCCGGTGGGCCGCCAGCACGGTCTTGACCACGGTGGAAGCCTGACCGACCAGGTTCACCACAGCCGTCGGCAACGTTGCACGCATCGGCACACTCCTTCGTGTTACTGCTAGATACAGTAACACCGCGTACCACGCACCCGCGAGCCCTCAGCGCGACCGATTTACCAGCGCGGGCCGCGCTGCACCTCGTCGACCTTCGGCCGCACATCGGCCAGGTAGACACCGGTCGCGACGATGCCGATGATCGCGATGAACCCCAGCCCGCCCGCACCGAGCAGCAGGAACACCAGCGCACCGCCCAGAATCGCCAGCCAGATCGGCTTGCTCAACTTGTCGACCGCGGTGAAGGCGTCCGCACGCTGCCGGATCGCGTGCACGATCGCGAACAGGGTCGCGCCGAGGGCGCAGGCCCACAGGACCAGCAGGATCAGCGAGGTCAGACTGTTCACGATGTTCACATCCCCCATCATACGAACAGCGGCCCCGCACACGCGTGGTGTGCGGGGCCGCTGTCGGCAGTGATGCGAAGGGTATTAGACCTTCTTCGGCGCGGCGACCTTCTTGGCCGGGGCCTTCTTGGCCGGAGCGGCCTTCTTGGCGGCCGGAGCCTTGGCCGGAGCGGTCTCGTCGGTCACGGCGACGACCTCGGCCTCGACAACAGCCTCGACCTTGTCGGCCACAGCCTCGGCCTCAGCCTTGCCACGGCCCAGCAGGTCGTTGACCTTGGTCAGGGCGTCCTCGGCGCGAGCCGAAGCATCCTTGTAAAGGGTCTCGACGCGGCCGATCTGCTCGTCGACGGCCTCGTTGGCACGCAGCCGGTCGACGGTCTCCTCGCCGCGCACGGCGAGGTCGGCGTAGATGTCGAGCGCCTGGCGGTAGTACTGCTCGGCCAGCTTGCGCAGCTCTTCGGGGGTGAACTTCTCGCGCAGCTCGGCGAGGTCCTCCGGCAGCTCCGAGGGCAGGCCGGAGATGCGCTCACGCAGGGTGTCGAACTGGGCCTGCACGTCGGCGGGCACGTTCGCGATGCGCTCGCGGGCCTCTTCGACGCGGGCCTTCGGGTCGGCGGTGGCAACGCGGCCACGGACGTCGGCGACAACGTCGTTCACGGCGGCGTAGAGGGCGTCACCGGCGCCGACGGTGGCGAACAGCGGCTTGGTCACAGTGGCGGTCTTCTCGGTCATCAGTCTTCATTCTCCTGGTGTGGCGGAGTGTCAGTTGTCGTGAACGAAACGTCAGTGTCTCGTTCGTTCCCCCCTGAGCCGGTGTCTTCCCCGTTTTCCCGGCGAAACGACTCATAGATTTCCAGCAACACCTGTTTCTGCCGTTCGGACACCGAAGTGTCGGCCAGCAGGGCGTCACGGACCGGGCTGTGCGGACGCTGTTCCAGAAATCCGGCCCGCACATACAACACCTCCGAAGAAACCCGCAGCGCCTTGGCGATCTGCGCGAGTACTTCAGCGGAGGGATTACGTAATCCGCGTTCGATTTGGCTCAGGTACGGATTACTTACCCCCGCCAGAGCGGCGAGCTGACGCAGGGACACCTGCGCTCCTTCGCGCTGTGCCCTGATGAAACCTCCGATATCTTGAGCCGCGTGCGCTACACGACTCTCGGGTTGGTCTGTCATCGCTCACCTTCTGGCGTTGTAAGGCCAATACTAGAACAGGGTGCTAGCTATTGCAAGCACTACAGTTAGCACTCCGGCTGCTAACCCTCGCTACCAGCACTTTCAGTGGAAAAGCAGCTGCGAGATCGTGTAGATGACCAGGCCGGCGAGTGATCCGACCACCGTGCCGTTGATCCGGATGAATTGCAGATCCCGACCCACCTGCAATTCGATCTTCTTGCTCGCCTCGTCGGCATCCCAGCGCGCGACCGTATCGGTCACCAGGGTCGAGATCTCGCCGGAGTAGTTACCGACCAGATAACGGGCACCACGATCGATCCACCCGTCCACCTTGCCACGCATCGCCGGATCGTCACGCAGACGCTCGCCCAGCTGTTGCACATTCTCCGCCACCTTGCGACGCAACGTGGAATCGGGATCGTCGGCCGACTCCAAGATCAGCCTTTTCGCCGCGCGCCAGGTGGCCTCGGCCATTCCGGTGATCTGCTCGCGGCCCATGATCTCGGCCTTGACCTTCTCCGCCTTGGCGATCATCGCATCGTCGTGTTGCAGATCCTCGGCGAAATCCTGCAGAAAGCGATCGGCGGCCCTGCGCAATTCGTGATCGGGATCCGAACGCACCTTCCAGGTGAACTCGACCAATTCCCGATAGATTCGCTCGGAAAGCAACGTATTGACGAATTTCGGTGCCCACTGCGGCGCATCGCGCACCACGATCCGGTCGATCGTGTCCTGCGAACCGAGCGCCCACTGATGCGCGCGCTCGGCCAGCAGATCGATCAGCGGGCGCTGCCGGTTGTCGGCGATCATCTCCGAGAGCACCCGCCCCAGCGGCGGCCCCCACAGCGGTTCGGCGATCCGCTTGACGATGGTGTTGTCGATGATCTGCTCGACGTCCTCGTCGCGCAGGGTGTTCACCACCGCGGTCAGGATCGTCGCGCTCTCCTGCGCCACCCTGGCCGCGTGCGCCGGATCGGCCATCCAGCGGCCGACGCGCAGCGAGATCTGCGCCGATTCCAGCCGGGCCGAGACCACATCGGGCGCGAGGAAGTTGGTGCCGACGAAGGCGCCGAGGCTCTCGCCGAGCTGGTCCTTCTTCTTGCGGATGATCGCGGTGTGCGGGATCGGCAGACCCAGCGGGTGCTTGAACAGCGCCGTCACCGCGAACCAGTCGGCCAGCGCGCCGACCATGCCCGCCTCCGACGCCGCGCGCACATAGCCGACCCACTCGCCACCGCCGCCGCGCGATTCGAGCCAACGGCACAGCAGGTAGATCACACTGGCCACCACCAGGAAACCGGTGGCGAGCGCCTTCATCTTGAACAGGTCGCGTTTCTTGCCCGCCTCGTCGGTCAGCAGCGCGAAGCCGGCGGGCTGCGTCGCGGTCTCGGTGCGCGGCGTGAGAACCGCCGTGTTGCCGGGAGATTTCTCCATGCCTCCCATTCTGCTGTGCGCGCGGCGAGTGTGCCGCCGCCAACCCCGCGTGGCGCCGCCTACGACACGCGAACCGCGTGGTTTGTCGTACGCGCGAGTAAACAACGAAGTGTGGTAAATGCCCCAACGTGGACCAAAGGAGCGCCACCCCACACAGGCGCGCCTAAGCTGTGGGGCAGAGACGCCAACATCGATCACAAGGGGGCTGTTCTGTCCACCGAAGACCTTGTCGAGATCGGCGAGCAGTCGAGCCGGGCAACCGCGCGCGGCGGCGCCCAGGCCGACGGCCGCAAACGTCGGTGGCGCCAGCACAAGATCGACCGCCGCGAGGAGCTGGTCGACGGCACCCTCAACGCCATCCGCGCGAAGGGCAGCCAGGCGGGCATGGACGAGATCGCCACCGAGATCGGCGTGTCCAAGACCGTGCTCTACCGCTACTTCGCCGACAAGAACGACCTCGTGCACGCCACCATGCAGCGGTTCATCGAGACCACGCTGCTACCGCGGGTGTACGGCGCGATCAACCTCGACGCCGACGAATACCAGCTCGTGCGCGCCGCGATGACCGAATACGTCGGCACCGTCGACGACGACCCCGAGGTCTACCGGTTCATCATGAGCAATTCCGCGGGCGACAAGTCCTCGCTGGCGGAGTTCGAGCGGCTGTTCGCCGAGGTGGTCGCCGCGGTGCTGATCGATCGGGCGGGCGCGAAGGGCGTGCACACCGACGGCGCGATGCTGTGGTCCTACGTGCTGGTCGGCGGCATTCAGCTGGCCACGCACTGGTGGACGACCACCGAGAAGGCCATGCCCCGTCAGGACGTCATCGACTACCTGACGATGATGGCGTGGAGCGCGCTAGAGGGCATCGTGCGCGCCGGTGGCTCACCGGCGTACTTCACCGCGCAGCCGCACCTGTTCCCGGAAGTTCCCCCGGAACTGGCCTGACCGGCGCTTTCGTCCGCTAACGGGAGCCGGGCTCGACAACGCCACACGGTTGGCTACGCTGAACCCGGGCGGGACGCTGTGGCTTGCGTCACCGCCGTGCGCGTCGGCACCAACGGAGGTATCTCGATGGCGAAGAACGTGCCGACTTCCCGGCTTGCCCGCGGGACGAAGCTGGGCGCGGTCGCGGCGGGGTCGGTTATTCGATCGAAGAAGACCAGGCTGTCGATGC
The DNA here is from genome assembly GCF_042716665.1 of Nocardia sp. NPDC058658. Taxonomy (NCBI): domain Bacteria; kingdom Bacillati; phylum Actinomycetota; class Actinomycetes; order Mycobacteriales; family Nocardiaceae; genus Nocardia; species Nocardia sp. NPDC058658. The sequence goes on along the minus strand of NZ_JBHXRR010000005.1, from coordinate 10,040 downwards.
GCGGCCGGTCGGAGGCTGTGCGCGAGCGGATGGCCGAGGAGTCGATGATCCGCACCACCGAACAGGTGGTGATGGTGCTCGGCACCATGAAGGGCGTGGCCATGAAGCTGGGCCAGATGATGTCGGTACTCGATCTGGACCTGGTGCCCGAGGCCCATCGCGAGCGGTTCCAGCAGCGACTTGCCGTGCTGCGCAATGCTGCGCCGACGGTGTCGTTCGAGTCCATGCGCGCGGTGATCGAGCAGGATTTCGGTGCCCCGCTGGCGGAGATCTTCGCCGAGTTCGATCCGGAACCGATCGCCGCCGCCTCGATCGGCCAGGTCTACCGGGCCACGCTGCACGACGGTCGCGCCGTCGCGGTGAAGGTCCAGTACCCCGGGGTCGACGCCGCGGTCCGCGCGGATCTGAAGAACCTCACCATGTTTCGCCGGGTGCTGGCCTCGGCGATGCCGTGGATCACCCCCGCGGTGCTCGACGAGCTGAAGCTGAACATGGAGAGCGAGCTCGACTACCAGGCCGAGGCCGCCACCCAGGCCGAGATCGCGCACCTGTACCGCGAGCACCCGTTCATCGTGGTGCCCTCCTCGGTGCCCGAGCTGTCGACCACCCGGGTGCTGGTCACCGAGTTCATCGACGGCGACGGCTTCGACGAGATCCGGAAGATGCCTGCGGCGCAGCGCAATCGGGTCGGCGAGATCATCTACCGCTTCTATGTCGGTTCATTGTTCAGCTTCAACGAGTTCTGTGGCGACCCGCATCCGGGCAATGTGCTGCTCGCCCGCGACGGCCGGGTGGCTTTCCTCGACTTCGGGCTGTTCAACCGGATGGACCCGCAGCTGGTCGAATTCGAGAAGCAGTGCCTGCGCGCGGCGGCCGAGGATCGCGCGGAAGATCTGCGGCAGTTGATGATCGATCGCGGCGTGATCGATTCGCCCGAGGAGATCGGCGCCGAGGAATGCCTCGAATACGTGCTCGCCGCATCGGAATGGTGTCTGGTCGACGAGGAACTCACCATCACCCCCGAGCTGGCCAGCGGCGCCTTCCTGCTCGCCGTCGACCCGAGGGCCAGCGAGTTCACCGGCATGAAGCAGCAGAATCTGCCGCCCGAGCACCTGTTCTCGCGGCGCGCCGACTTCCTCACCTTCGGCATGCTCGGCCAGCTCGACAGCACCAACAACTGGCATTCGATCGCCCGCGAATGGCTCTACGGCGAACCGCCGATCACCGAACTCGGTCTGGCCCACCGCGATTGGCTCAGCACCCATCCACCGAAACCGGTGAAGAAGACGCGCGCCCGCAAGGCACCGGCCACCAAGCCCTGATCATCTTCTCGAAAGGCGCACCATGCCGCAGCACCGTGAGTTCGACCTGATCCTGTTCGGCGCAACGGGTTTCGTCGGCAAACTCACCGCCGAGTACCTGCTCACCGCGGCCCCGGCCGATGCCAGGATCGCCCTGGCCGGTCGCTCGGCGGGCAAGCTCGCCGCCACCCGCGACGATCTGGGCCCGGCCGCCGCGAAGTGGGAACTCGTCGTCGCCGATTGCAGCGATCCCGCCTCCCTGGCCGCGATGGCCGAGCGCACCAAGGTCGTGGTCACCACCGTCGGCCCGTACCTGCGCTACGGCATGCCGCTGCTCGGCGCGTGCGCCACGGCGGGCACCCACTACGCCGACCTCACCGGTGAGCCGCTGTTCATCCACGACGCCATCGAGAAGTACGAGCAGACCGCGATCGACTCCGGCGCCAAGATCGTGAATTCCTGTGGCTACGACTCGATTCCGTCGGATCTGAGCGTGTACGAGATCTACCGCGCCACCCTCGCCGACAACACCGGTGAACTCGAGGACACCACCCTGATCGCTTACCTCAAGGGCGGCGCGAGCGGCGGCACCATCGATTCCGGGCGCGCCATGATGGAAGACGTCGCGGCGGATTCCTCGCGCGGCAAGATCCTGGCCCACCCGTACTCACTGAGCCCGGACCGCAGCATGGACCCCGAGGTCGGCCGCCAGTCCGACCAGGCGCTGGCCCGTGCCGACAGTATCGACCCCAGCCTGAGCGGCTGGGTCACCACGTTCGTGATGGGCTCGCACAACACCAAGATCGTGCGCCGCACCAACGGCCTGCTCGGCTGGGTGTACGGCAAACAGTTCCGCTACCGCGAGGTGATGAACGCGGGTAACTCCGCCGCCGCACCACTGGTCGCCGCCGGGATCGCGGGCGGCATCGTGGCAGGCATGGCCTCGGGCGCGGTCCTTTCGAGGGTTTCGCTCGGCCGCAAGCTGCTCGACCGCATCCTGCCCAAGCCCGGTACCGGCCCCGACGAAAAGGCCCGCCGCAGTGGCTGGTTCACCATGAAGACCTTCGCGCGCACCAGTTCCGGTGCCAAGTACCAGGCCACCTTCTCCAGCACCGGCGACCCCGGCTACCAGGCCACCGCCGTGCTGCTCGGCCAGGCGGGCCTGAGCCTGGCCTTCGACACCCTGCCCGACCGCGCGGGCGTGCTCACCCCGGCTTCGGCGATGGGCGAAGCGCTCACCGAGCGGCTGCGCGCGGCAGGCATGACGATCGAGGTCGCACGGCAGTGAATCTCGCCCGCAAGACGATGAACGCCCCGGCGCTGGCGGCGGTGTACGAGCACGCGTGGCGACCCACGCTGTTCTACCTCGCCAGCGGCCGGACCACCGGCACCGACCGCCGCGAAGCGGTCGACCGGCTGCGCCTGAGCGGCCCCATGAAAGTCCTCGACCTGGCATGTGGCCCAGGCAATTTCACGGAGTACCTGAGCACCTACCTCACCCGCGGCGGCTTCGTCACCGGCCTGGACTACTCCCCCGCGATGCTGGCCAAGGCCGCCACCGACAACGCCAGCCCACGCGTCGGCTACGTCCGCGGCGACGCCCGCACCCTGCCCTTCGCCGACGGCACCTTCGACGCCGTCTGCTGCTTCGGCGCCCTCTACCTGATCCCCGACCCCCTCACCGCCACCCGCGAAATGATCCGCGTCCTGAAACCGGGCGGCCGCATCGCGATCAGCACCAGCTACCGCGAGAACAACCTATTCGGCTCCGCGAGCAGCATGGCCGCGAGCCTGAGCGGCCTGCGGCTGTTCGACCGCGACACCTTCCCAAAGCTGTTCGTCAGGGCGGGCCTCACCGAAGTCGACCAGCGCGTCCACCGCTTCATGCAGTACGTCGACGCCACTAAGCCGCTCTGACGTGGTGTAGCAAACTTGCTACACTCGTAGCATGACCGCCGTGCCAGCTCGCGACCTGCGCAATCACACTGCCGAAGTGCTGCGGCGCGTCGAGGCGGGGGAGGAAATCGAGATCCTGCGGGACAACCGACCCGTGGCGAAACTGATTCCCTTCCCCACTCGCCGAGAGTGGATCCCAGCGGCAGAGATCATCGGCGAACTGGTCCAACTCGGCCGCGACACCACCGGAATGCGTGCCGACCTCCGTGAAATCCTGTCCGAGACCACGGATGACCTCCGTTGGTGAGTGAATCACGGCGCGCACTGGCCGACACCTCGATCTTCATCGGACTGGAAGCACAGCGGTTCGACCGAGCCGCAGTCGCGGACTACGAGTGGGGCGTGTCCGTGGTAACCCTGGGAGAACTGCGGCTGGGCGTCTTGCACGCGAACGACCCCGAGTCCGCGTCGCGGCGGCTGTCGACCTACCAACTCGCACAACGCTTCACCCCGCTCGGCATCGACGAGAAGGTCTCGGAGTCGTGGGCGCTGTTGGTTTCGAGACTACGAGCCGCAGGCCGCAAGGTTCCGGTCAACGACAGCTGGATCGCCGCCACGGCCATCGCCCTCGATATTCCACTCGTGACACAGGACAGCGACTACGACACCATGCCGGGTCTTCAGGTCATCAAGCTCTGACAGGTGTTTCAGACCAGGCTGAGCCAGTAGTCCTGGAACTTCAGGAACACCAGCAGCAGCACCACCGCGTAGAACAGCACCACCAGGGTCCAGCGCCATTCGGCGAGGATGCCGAGCACCCCGCGCGAGCGGCCCCACAGTTCCTGCGTGGTCACCGCGAACAGCACCGGCACCGCTGCCCACACCACCATGCAGTACGGGCACAGGGCGTTGATCCGGTACAGGCTCTGGAAGATCAGCCAGCACAGCCCGGCGATGCCGAGGACCGTGCCGATCCACAGACCACCCCAGATCCAGCGCGGGAAACCGACGCCGACCACCGAGAGCACCGCGAGAGTCACCACCACCGAGAACCCGACGACGCCGATCAGCGGGTTCGGGAATCCGAAGACCGCGGCCTGGTCGGTCTTCATGATCGACCCGCACGACAGCACCGAGTTGATGCTGCACGAGGTGACGTAGTCCGGGTCGACGAACAGCTTGAACCGTTCGACGGTGAGCGTGAACGACGCCAGCCAGCCCGCCAGCCCGGCGATCAACAGCAGCCAGGCCGAGCGGGCGGGGGCGGTGATCACTTGGCCGCGTCAGCGATCACGGAGGCCAGGCCGTTCTCGGTGAAGATCGCGTCGGACTGGTTCAGCTGACCGTTGATGTACACCGACGGCGTCGACTCCACCCCGCTCTGCAGCGTGGCCTGGGTGAAGCGCTGGATGTCGTTGTTGTAGGGCTTGTCGTTGATGCAGGTCGCCACGGCGGGATCGGTGTACCCGACGTCGGTGGCGACCTTGATGAGCCCCTCGTTGCTGGTACCGGCACCGCCCTCGGCGGGCTGCTGGTCGAACATGGCCTGCAACCAGGCCTGGTACTTGGTGGTATCGGACTTCGCCACGCAGAAGGAGGCGTTGGCCGCGCGCGAGGAGTACTGGTTGGTCGAGGCCTTGTCGAGGAACGAGATGATCTGGTACTCGACCGAAGCGGTGCCGTTGGCGGCGGCCTCGGCCAGTGCGCGCCCGTTGGCGGTCTCGAACTTCTTGCAGGCCGGGCACTGCAGGTCGGCGACGACGCGCACCTTGACCTTGGCGTCGGGATTGCCGATCACGACCGAGCCGGTGGGGGTGACCGCCCCGCCCGTCGCGGGCAGCTGCGCCGCCGACGTGGTGGTCGATTCCTTGTCGGAGTCGGACTTCTTCACCGCCAGCCCGATGCCGATGGCCGCGACCAGCGCGACCAGCACCGCGGCCACGCCGACCTGAATCGCGATCTTGCGCTTCTTGTCGGCCGCCTCGGCCGCCGCCAGCGGATTCTTGCCTGAAGGCCGGTTGCTCACCGTCGTCACACGCCTTTCGCTCGTTGGCCCCCTCGGGGAACATCATGCGGGCCGAACCTGAGAGTTTCCGCAAAGCTCGTTTCAGGACTCGTCGAGTCGCCGCAACTGCTCGGCGATGTCGAAGTTCGCGGGCGGCCAGTCGAGTTTCAGCTGCGCCAGCGCGCCGATCAGCAGCTCGGTGACCGCCAGGCGCGAGTACCACTTGCGGTCCGAGGGCAGCACGTACCAGGGGGCGTAATCGGTGTTGGTGCGATCGAGAACAGCCTGATAGGCCTTCTGGTACTCGGGCCAGTAGGCGCGCTCGGTGATGTCGGCAGGGTTGAACTTCCAGTACTTGTCCGGGCGTTCCAGCCGTTCGCGCAGCCTGCTCTTCTGTTCGTCGAGGGAGACGAACATGGCGACCTTCACGATGACGGTGCCCGCGTCGGTGATCTCCTTCTCGAAGGCGTTGATCTGGTCGTAGCGCTTGCTCCACTCCGATTCCGGCACGAGATCGTGCACGCGGACCACCAGCACGTCCTCGTACTGGGACCGGTCGAACACCCCGATCTGGCCGTGCGCGGGCAGCCGCTTGCGAATCCGCCACAGGAAATCGTGCTGCTTCTCCAGCTCGGTCGGCACCCCGAACGAGGCGTGATCCACACCCTGCGGGTCGACCGAACCGATGACGTGGCGCACGATGCCGCCCTTGCCCGCGGTGTCCATGCCCTGCAGGATCAGCAGCACACTGCGTTGCCCGCCGACGCGACCGTTCGCGAACAGTTTCTCCTGCAACACCGACAGCACCGTCGCGCGTTCGGCCAGCAACGCTTTGCCCTCGGTCTTGTCTCCGTCGAAACCCGGTGTGCTCGAAGTGTCGAGATCGGCGACGCGCTGACCGTCGGCCCGTAGTGCGAGATCAGCCCGTTCGGTCCATTGTTTCGCCATTTCCCATGCCTACCACTAGTCGCCTGCTTTGCCGGGCAAGCTCGACGCAATCGTTGTCTGCCAGCACTGGACGCCCGCCGGGTCGGCGATGTCGGCACTGTGCACGTAGACCGGGTCCTTGCCCGCGCGCCGCTGGGCCCGGTAGTCGGCGAGCAGGCGGAACGCGATCGCACCGAGCGGGATGATCGCGGCCAGGTTGACCAGGGCCATCGCGCCCATGAACACATCGGCGAGGTTCCAGACCAGGGCCACCGAGCCGAGCGCGCCACCGAACACCGCCACCAGCACCAGCACCCGGAACGCGGTGAGCGCCTGGGGACGGGTGGTGATGAATTCGATGTTGGTGCGCCCGTAGTAGAAATTACCGATCATCGAACTGAACGCGAGCATGAACACCACCGCGGTGAGCACGTGCCCGGCCCAGCTGCCGAGGGTGTCGTGCAGTGCGCTCTGGGTGAGGTCGGCGCTGCGCCGTTCGGACAGGTCGGGGTCGCTGGTCAAGATGATGAACGCGGTGATCGAGCAGATCAGCAGCGTGTCGAAGTAGACGCCGAGCGACTGCACGAGGCCCTGCTTCACCGGATGCGAAACATCCGCTGCCGCAGCGGCATTGGGTGCCGAGCCGAGACCGGCCTCGTTGGAGAACATGCCGCGCCGAATACCCTGGACGATCGCGACACCGATCCCACCGCCCACCACCTCGCGCAACCCGAACGCCCCACCGACGATATCGGCGACCACGCGCGGCAGGTCACCGATGTTGAGCGCCACGACCGCGATCCCGAGCAGCAGGTACACCAGCGCCATCACCGGCACCAGCACCTCGGTGATGTGGCTGATCCGGCGCACCCCACCGAAGATCACCAGCCCGAGCAGCACGACCAATCCGAGCCCGACCAGCGGGGCATACCAGTCGCCGTCGAGGCCCGACAGCGAGGCGCGGCTGGTGGCCACGATGGTGTTGGCCTGCACGGCGTTGAACACGAACCCGAAGGTCACCGTGATGATCACCGCGAACAGCAAACCCTGCCAGCGCCGCCGCAACCCGTACTCCATGTAGTACGCGGGCCCGCCACGAAAGGTCCCCGGCTCGCTCTCGCGCCGCTTGTAGAGCTGGGCGAGAGTCGATTCCACGAACGCCGACGCGGCGCCCACCGTGGCCATCGTCCACATCCAGAACACCGCGCCCGGCCCGCCGACGCTGATCGCGGTCGCCACGCCCGCGATGTTGCCGGTCCCCACCCGCGCCGCCGCCGAGATGCTGAACGCGCCGAACGCCGAGACCGACTTCTTCCCGTCGGCCGCCGTCGGCCCCTTCTCCGCGACCACCCGGAACATCTCGGGCAGCATCCGCACCTGCACCACCCCGCTGCGCAGCGTGAAATACAGCCCGGCCACGATCACCAGCGGGATCAGCAGCCAACTCCAGAAGACATCGTTGATGTCGACGATCACCGAGTTCAGGGTGTCCATCCGGCGAACGCTACCGCCGTCACGCGCCCTCGCCGGTCAGGCTAGTTGGGTGTGCCCTGCGCCAAGACCGCGTCGACGGTGCGGGTGACGCCGTCCGGGGAGGTCACATCGAGCCGGACCGAGTCGGCGGGTTTGCGGATGTTGATGGCCGCGCTCAGTGCTTTCGCGGTGGTGATCGAGACGCCGTCGACCGCGGTGATCACGTCCCCGATGATGATTCCGGCCTCGCGCGCGGGTTGTCCGTAGAAGGCCCAGCTCACCTGGGCGCCTGCCGGTCTGGCGTCGATGACCTGCACCCCGAGGCTGGCGGTCGGGCCGATGTGGACGGTGTCGGTGGGCACTCCCGAACGGATCTGCGCCACGATCCGCATGGCCGTGTCGATCGGGACCGCGTACCCGTTGGGCTGTTTGCCCGCAGCGCGCGAGTCCTCGCCCGAGGCCGCCGTGATCACCCCGACCACCGCGCCCGACGCGTCCGCCAGCGCCCCACCGGACTGCCCGCCCATCACCGGCGCGGCGACCTCGACCATGCCGTCGAGTGCCTTGCGGGTCAGATCGGCGGAGTTCATGGCGACGATCGTCGCGTCCAGATCGGTGATCGGTCCGGCCACCGAGGTCGGTTCGCCACCGTCGCCGCCCGCGTCGCCGATGGCCAGCACCTCCTGGCTGATGCGCAGGTCGGCGGAGGTGCCGAGGCGGGCGACCGGCAGATCCGACGCGCCCGCCAGCGACAGCAGCGCGATGTCGGCGCCGGAGTCGTAACCCAGGACGGTCGCGTCGTAGACGAGGCCGTTGCCGATATCGGTGACGCGCAGCTCGTCGGCGCCCTTGATCACGTGATGACTGGTCAGAATCTGCCCGTCTTCGGTGAGCACGATCCCCGACCCGGCCGCCCCGCCCCCGAAACCCGAGGCCTCGACGTCGATATTGACCAGCACCGGCTCCAGCTGCCCGGTGACCGCCACGGGATCGAGCGGCACCAGCACCGGCGCCTGCGCTTGCGCCACGAATTCGGGCTCGACCAGGGCGAATTCCCCGCGATACCCCAGAAACGCGCACATCCCCAGCAGCGCGACCAGCATCGTCACCAGCACTCGTCCGACACGTTTCACAGCACATGTCCTCTCTTACGAGCCGACCTGTCCATTGTCACCCGTTTTCCGCGTCCGCTGGTCTCGAAATGGACGCGGTACTTGGCACAGCACCCATGCGGCTGTAGGCATGTAGCCATGAGCACCGCTGCCGCCTACGCCAAGCCCTCCCCCGACGGCGCCTTCGAGAAGGTCACCATCGAACGTCGCGAAGTCGGCCCCGACGACGTGCTGATCGACATCAAATACGCCGGTATCTGCCATTCCGACATCCACACCGCGCGCGACGAGTGGGGCGGTGCGAAGTACCCGTGCGTGCCCGGTCACGAGATCGCCGGCATCGTCGCCGCGGTCGGCTCGTCGGTGCGCAAGTACCAGGTGGGCGACCGGGTCGGTGTCGGCTGCCTGGTGAACTCGTGCGGCAAGTGCGTGCCGTGTCTGGCCGGCGAGGAGCAGTACTGCACCAACGGCCCCACCTGGACCTACAACTCCCCGGTCGCCGAAACCGCGCAGCCCGGCGGGTACACGATGGGCGGCTACTCCACCCAGATCGTGGTCGACGAGAGCTTCGTCGTCGCGATTCCCGAGGGCATCGGCCTCGATGTCGCCGCGCCGCTGCTGTGCGCGGGCATCACGCTGTATTCGCCGCTCAAGCACTGGAACGCGGGGCCGGGTAAGAAGGTCGCGATCATCGGGATGGGCGGGCTCGGGCACGTCGGGGTGAAGATCGCCGCGGCGCTGGGTGCGGAGGTCACGGTGCTGAGCCAGTCGCTGCGCAAGCGCGATGACGGCCTGCGCATGGGCGCCGATCACTACTACGCCACCAGCGACAAGGAGACCTTCCGTCAGCTGCGCGGGCAGTTCGACCTGATCATCAACACCGTCTCGGCCGATCTGCCCATCGACAACTACCTGCGTCTGCTCGCCCTCGACGGCACGCTGGTCATCCTGGGTCTGCCCGAGAACCCGATGAGCGTCAGCGGGCGCAATCTGGCCGGGTTCCGTCGGTCGCTGGCCGGGTCGATGATCGGTGGGGTTGCGCAGACGCAGGAGATGCTGAACTTCTGCGCCTCGCATGGGATCGGCGCGGAGATCGAGGTGATCTCGGCGGACGAGATCGACTCGGCGTATGACCGGGTGGTCGCCAGTGATGTGCAGTACCGATTCGTGATCGATACCGCGACTGTGTGATTGGAGTGCTCGAGCGCGGGCTTGCGTGGCGAGTTGTCTGGCAGAGCCTTCGGGGTTTGAGTTGTCCCAGAGGTTTTAGGCTGTGTTTGTTGGAGCGCTGGCGCGCTCGAGCGCGGCCCCCTTGGGGCCGCGAGT
>NZ_JBHXRR010000004.1:0-331962 GCF_042716665.1 Nocardia sp. NPDC058658 | reverse complement strand
GCGGGCAACGACACCCACACGCCCTGCGCACCCTGGGTCGGTCTTGGCTGCGGATCATCTGGGCGTGCTGGCGCACTGAAACCGCTTACAACCCTACCCGGCACGAGCCCGAAAAACAGCTGATTGCAGCGTAGGGGTTGACTCAGGAAACTCATGCGGCGACCCGAAGAACACGAAGCCCCGGTATGGCCGATCGGCTTTCTGCAGAATTTGGCGCGCTACGTCTACTCCTCGGGAAACTGGTTCGAACCCGGTGATCATGTCGATGCCAACGGCCCGATCTACTTCGACCGCCAGGATTCGCTCATCCGCGCGTTCGCTTTCGCCGTTGATCCCGAACTCGGTGTGGTCGACTCGCCGAACGGCCGGTTCCAGTTCCTCCAGGTAGTCGGCCTGACTCTGGACGAGTACGACGCGGCGCGAAGTTGGCGCACGCAAGGCCTGCTGGAGGCGGTCACACCGCATATGCCGCTGTACATCACCGACCTCGACCGAACCAGCCTGCTCGCACACGACGATGTCGATGAGGCCATCCGTACGGGCATCGAACGCGAGGGCTCCGGTCTCGGCATGCTCTGCGTCGAGACGGTGTCATGGGAGTCTCGCAACGATTCCCTACACCTACGGTTCAGTGCCAGCGCCTGCCCTGCGATCGCCGACGCCCTCGTCAACCGTCTCCCCCACCGGAAGTCACTGACGATCGCCGGCAGTGGCCGATCGATCACCTTCTCCCCCGACGACTCCGCGGGTGTAAGCCTCGATGAAGGCGTTCTCACGCTCGACATCCACCCCACCGAGCTGAGCGTGCTGGTCTCAGCACTCCACAACAACACCAGCCCCGCCCCGCTCCCCGTCCGCCCTCACCTCGTCATCGCCTTCGACCACGAGACCTGAGCTGCGAGCCGACGACGAGGCACCCTCGTCCGAATCTGGCAGATCTCCAAGCGGACCGGCCTTCGGATGGAGCTGGGCGCCTGAATGGCTGGACTCAGAAACTGCTCGCCCTACTTGCGACGGTCGGTCTGCTTCGGATGGCCGGTTCCGACGTGGGTGATCCACAGCGTGCGAGTCTCGTCATCGATGGCGTACCAGATCCGGCCGCCGCCTGTCACCTCGAATTGCCACTGCTCGAATACGGATCCGTCGACCTTGACTCGACTCAGGTCGTACTTCAGAGGATGCTGCCGGGAAGGATCGTCCCGGCAGCGCGGGTCTGCCGTGATAGCCAGCCATGCGCGGTCGGTATTGGTCTGCGCCTGATTCACCAGTTGTGCCCATCCCTTGGCAGCCCGCAGGTCGACAGCTCGGACGACCCAGCCGGTGGGGCGCCGGATCTCGTCACCACGCCGGAGTTCAGGCATCCCCACCGCCGGGGCGCGGCACGGCCGTCGAGTCCTCGGTGTCGAACGGACCGCGTAGTCGACGGGCCAGCTCCGGATCGGAGTAGATCTCGGCGGTCGATTGCCATTCCCGTAATGCCCGCGAAAAAGGCAGTAGGAGACCGGTTTCGGCGCCCGCGAGGAGGTGGTCGAGAAGCTCGCTGATGCATTCGGGACGAGCTTCGGCCGGCAGCCACGTCAGCCACGGAAGCTCCTCGGCGAAGACTTCTTCGGCGAGCGGCCGGTTCGCCTTCGCGATGATCGCGAGCGAGCGGGCGGCCAGCCCGAGACCCTTCACCATTGCCTCGAACCGCTCCGAGCGCATCAACACGAGGTTCTCGGCATCCCGGCGTTCGAGGATGACATCGGCGTCGGCGAGAGCAGGGAAAACGCTGGTCTGCTTGTTGATCAGCGTCGAAAACGGGAAGGTGCGAGTAGCCATGCCACCAGCCTACGCTAGTTCGAAACTAGTTCAGTGAACAGCTGGTTTTCGCTCCCGAAACGCCCGAAGGCCGGTCCGAGTGGACCGGCCTTCGGGTGGAACTGGTTGCCTAGGTGGCTGGACTCAGAAGTCCATGCCGCCCATGCCGCCGGTGGGGTCGCCCGCGGGGGCGGACTTCTCCGGCTTGTCGGCGACGACTGCCTCGGTGGTGAGGAACAGGGCCGCGATGGAGGCCGCGTTCTGCAGGGCAGAACGGGTGACCTTGACCGGGTCGGCAACGCCGGCGGCCAGCAGGTTCTCGTAGACACCGGTGTCGGCGTTCAGGCCTTCGCCCTCGGGGAGGTTGGAGACCTTCTCGGCCACGACGCCGGGCTCGAGGCCCGCGTTGAAGGCGATCTGCTTGAGCGGAGCCGACAGCGCGACGCGCACGATGTTGACACCGGTCGCCTCGTCAGCGGTCAGGCCGCTGAAGCCGTCGAGCGCGGGGGCGGCCTGCAGCAGCGCGACGCCACCACCGGCAACGATGCCCTCTTCGACGGCGGCCTTGGCGTTGCGCACGGCATCTTCGATGCGGTGCTTGCGCTCCTTGAGCTCGACCTCGGTAGCGGCACCGGCCTTGATCACCGCGACGCCGCCGGCCAGCTTGGCCAGACGTTCCTGCAGCTTCTCACGGTCGTAGTCCGAATCCGAGGACTCGATCTCGGCGCGGATCTGCGCCACGCGGCCCTTGATGGCCTCCGCGTCGCCCGCACCCTCGACGATGGTGGTCTCGTCCTTGGTGATGACGACCTTGCGCGCGGTGCCGAGCAGCTCGAGACCAGCGGTCTCCAGCGACAGGCCGACCTCTTCGCTGATGACCTCGCCACCGGTGAGGATGGCGATATCGGCCAGCTGGGCCTTACGACGGTCACCGAAGCCCGGCGCCTTGACGGCGACAGACTTGAAGGTGCCACGGATCTTGTTCACGACCAGGGTCGACAGGGCTTCACCCTCGACGTCCTCGGCGATGATCAGCAGCGGCTTACCCGCCTGGATGACCTTCTCCAGCAGCGGCAGCAGGTCCTTCACGGTCGAGATCTTCGACGCGACCAGCAGGATGTACGGATCCTCGAGGACCGCTTCCTGACGCTCGGGATCGGTCACGAAGTAACCGGAGATGTAGCCCTTGTCGAAGCGCATACCCTCGGTCAGCTCCAGCTGGAGCCCGAAGGTGTTGCTCTCCTCGACGGTGATGACACCTTCCTTGCCGACCTTGTCCATCGCCTCGGCGATGAGCTGGCCGATGGCCGGGTCGCCCGCGGAGATACCAGCGGTAGCAGCGATCTGCTCCTTGGTGTCGATCTCCTTGGCGGTGTCGAGCAGACGAGCGGTGACCGCCTCGACGGCCTTCTCGATGCCGCGCTTCAGACCCAGCGGGTTCGCGCCGGCCGCGACGTTGCGCAGACCTTCACGTACGAGCGCCTGGGCCAGCACGGTGGCGGTGGTCGTACCGTCGCCGGCGACGTCATCCGTCTTCTTGGCGACTTCCTTGACCAGCTCGGCGCCGATCTTCTCGTACGGGTCCTCGAGGTCGATCTCCTTGGCGATGGAAACACCATCGTTGGTGATCGTGGGGGCGCCCCACTTCTTCTCGAGCACGACGTTGCGACCCTTCGGGCCCAGCGTCACCTTGACAGCGTCGGCGAGGGCGTTCAGACCCCGCTCGAGACCGCGACGGGCCTCTTCGTCGTACGCAATTGTCTTGGCCATTGCGTTGAGATCCTCCACATGTCTATGGCTGACACACGAGACGACCACAGGTTGGATCGCCCCAAAGTACGCTGGCCAGGAGGTGCCCGCGACGGACGACCGAGGGTGTCGATGGAACCCGATCTCACCGTCCCGACCTGGCACTCAACAGTGACGAGTGCCAGGTCATTTTTAGCACTCAGGTGGTGAGAGTGCAAGGTTGACGCCTCAGTCCTGCGCCTGCGCCGAAGCCAGGAACTGATTCAGCAGTTCGACGAGCTCGGCCTCGACGACGGCCTTGTCAAGGCCCAGACCGCTGAGTACGCCCGTGCCGTTCTCCTGCTCGAGCAGCGCGAGCAGGATGTGTTCGGTGCCGATGTAGTTGTGGCCGAGGCGAAGCGCCTCGCGAAAGGTGAGCTCGAGGACCTTCTTCGTGTCGCCGTCGAACGGGATGAGGGCGGGCACGTCACCGTCGGCGGCGGGCAGCGAGGCAGTAGCGACATCGCGCACCGCGTCCAGCGTGACACCTCTGGCGACGATTTCCTTGGCGGCCAGACCGTCCGACTGACCGATCAGACCGAGAATCAGATGCCCGAGCGCGATCTGACCGTTGCCCGAGGAGCGGGCCGCCTCCTGGGAGCCGACGACCACCTGCCGGGCCCGTTCGGTGAACTTGGCGAAGCCGGCCTGCGGGTCCATCGCGGCGGTGTCGCTTGGCCCCTTGGGCACAAATCGCTTCTGTACGGCCTGCTTGCTGACGCCCATGCTGGCGCCGATATCGGTCCAGGAGGCGCCGGAGCGGCGGGCCTGGTCGACGAAGTGGCCGATGAGGTGGTCTGCGGTCTCGCCGAGGTGATTGGCGGCGACCACGGCATCGGAGAGCTGGTCGAGGACGTTGTCGGGGCGGGCCTTTTTGATGCCGTCGATGAGGTCGTCGAGGCGGAAGTTCGGAGTGCTCATGCGTCAACTGTAGGTTGACGATGCGGTGGCGTCAACGGTTGGTTGACGGTTAATTCCTGGCAGAGTGTCGCCATGGGGAGAATTCGGCGCTGGGCGCCGCGAGTGGTGGGGATCGTCGTGACGTTGGCGTGCCTTGTCGGCGCCGGGCGACTGCTGTGGCCGCAGCCGGGCCTGGACGAGCAGCCCGGGTCGACAGAACGACAGCTGGCTTTCGTACGCGATTCACTCGACGAGGGCTCCGATACCGCTGCGCAGGAACTGTTTCCGGAGGGGTACATCTTCTCGAACGTGCTCTACGGCCTGGCATGGGTACAGGCCGCGCACACCGATTCAGCTTTACGCGACAAGGCGGTGCGTGAATCACGGTGGGCACTGACACGATTGGAGTCCGACGAGGGGCGGGCGATATTCAGCCCACGTCTGCAGCCTGCGTACGGGGTGTTCTGGGCGGGCTGGACGAACTGGTTGCGCGGGGCGATCTTGTCCCTTGGTAGATCTGAACCCGAAGAAGTACAACGTTTTTCCACGCACAGCTCCGAAATCGCGCAGGCATTCACCGCAGCCGAAACGCCGTTTCTCCAGGCCTACCAGGGCCAAGCCTGGCCAGTGGACTCCACGGTCGCCATGGCATCGCTGCGCCTGCACGACAAGCTGTTCGGTGCGAAGTACACGCCGGTGATCGATCGCTGGCTCGAACAGGCGAAGACACGGCTCGACCCTGCCACCGGGCTACTGCCCCATCAGGTTTCACCAGCGGACGGATCGATGACGACCGGCGCACGGGCAACCTCGCAAACGGCGATCCACCGATTCCTGCCCGAGATCGATCCAGCCTTCGCCAAGAGCCAATACGCGCTCTATCGCGAACAATTCGTCGCTTACCCAGGCGGTTTCGGGCCCGCGCTTCGTGAGTATCCGAAGGGGGTCGACGGTGGCGGCGATGTCGACTCGGGACCGCTGATCGCCGGCATCAGCCTGTCCGCCACGGTCGTCGCCCAAGGTGCGGCCCGCGTGAACGGCGACCGCGATCTGGCGGCCGCGATCGGTTCCGAAGGCGAGTTGCTCGGACTTCCACTCGGCCTGCCCGGCTCCAAGCGGTACGCCTTCGGGCTGATGCCGATCGGGGACGCGTTCGTGGTGTGGTCGTCGACGGCCCGCCTGCTGACCGAGCCGACGACGGCGGTAGGACGGGATCTGCGCTGGTGGTGGAGACTTCCGTGGCTGAGTCTGCTCATCGCGATCGCGATCGCGCCCTGGATTCGGACTCTGATTCGCCACGCACGACACCGCACACCAGCCCCTGACCGTGCTGAACGCACACTCGCCGCCTAGCCGGTCGGACATCTCCGTGAATGGTGCGCGGCATTCGTGCCTCGCAGCGGCACCGACCCGGCGTAATCACACACTCCGCCGCCCTACAGTCAGAATTCTGACTCGAACACCGCGAAGTGTGTGATTACGCCAGTCCGAGCGAACTATCGCAACCCCACCGTGAGCGCAGTCCCGCGCACGATCAGTTCCTTGATCACCGCGCCGAGCCGCCCGGTCACAACCGTGTTCGTGGGGGTGTCGTCGGCCTTGACGACCTGGAACACCGCGTCACGGCGGCCGAGG
This sequence comes from Nocardia sp. NPDC058658, assembly GCF_042716665.1. Classification (NCBI taxonomy): domain Bacteria; kingdom Bacillati; phylum Actinomycetota; class Actinomycetes; order Mycobacteriales; family Nocardiaceae; genus Nocardia; species Nocardia sp. NPDC058658. The sequence goes on along the minus strand of NZ_JBHXRR010000004.1, from coordinate 325,839 downwards.
CTGATGCACTGGGCGACGTAGCGGCCGTTCATCGGCTCGGGTTCGCGGCCCTTCGCTCGTGCCGTGATCGCGCCGACGACGTATTGCCCGGCGGGAATGGCTGTCGCACAAGCCATTCGCAGCGGACGCCCGTCCACACCGGCCATCAGTGCGGCGTCGCCGATGGCGTAGATGTCGGGGTGCGAAACCGAGCGCAGCGTCTCGTCGGTGCGGATGCGGCCGTCGGCGGCGACCTCGAGACCGGCACGGGCAGCCAGGTCGGAGACGGTGAAACCGGTGGTCCACACAGTCGTTGCGGCGGGGACCAGGGTGCCGTCGGCGAGTCGGACCGCATCGGCGAGCACCTCGACAACCTTGACACCGGTTCGGATTTCGACGCCGAGCCGGGTGAGCGCGGAACGGATCAGCTGGTGCGCGCGCGGTGAGAGCCAGGCGCCGGGGTCCTCGGAGCCGAGCAGGCTGATTTGCGAATCCGGGTGCGACTCAGCGAGTTCGGTGGCCAGTTCGATGCCGGTGGGGCCCGATCCCACGATCACGATCTGACCCGACAGCTCGGTCACGTCTTCGGCGGTCGCGACGAACTTCGCGTGCTCGGCGGCGCCGGGCACCGCATTGCGGTCGGCCTGGCTGCCGAGGGCGTAGACCAGGGTGTCGTAGTGCAGCGTCCACTCGCCGTCGATGGCGACGACCTTGCGCTCCGGGTCCAGGTCGGTGGCCCGCGCCTGGATGAAGTCGATGCCCTTGCGCTCCAACGACTTCTGCAAGTCAAGGCGTTTGACCGACTGGCCGGCGGCGGCCTGGTGCAGACGCACCCGCTGCACGAATTCGGCGCGGCCGTCCACGACGGTGATCTGGGTGTCGCGAGTCTTCTTCGCGAGGGCGCGGGCCGCGGTGAGTCCCGCGTACCCGGCGCCGAGGACGACGATCCGATGCTGACCGGTCATGGTGTGGCTCCTTCTCTCGCAATGCCTACACACACCAGACCGAGCAGCCCTCGAGTTCCTGACAGGTCTACGCAGTGACCTGCATCACACTGTTTCGCGCCCGCGTAGCGCCAACTCGGCCGGTACTCGACCGTGCGAACTGTCGCGATTCATCACACCGTGACGGCCGTCAGCTTGACCGGATTCACGACGGTGCGGACAGCCTCGATCACACCCGCTTCGTTGAAGTCGAAGACGAGCACACCGGCGGGCACCTCGTCCTGGATCAAGATCAACCCGACGTCGCCGTTGATCTCGGCGAATTCGAACCGCGACGTGGGACCGAGGAAACGCCGCAGGTTGGACAGGTACCGGGCGACCACATCGCCACCGACCACCGGAATCTTGGCCGCGACAACCTTGCCACCACCATCGGCGACCGACACCACATCGTCGGCGAGCAGTTCGCGCAGACCGTCCACATCGCCGGTCGAGGCCGCCTGCAGGAACTTCTCGATCATCGTGCGCGCGTGCTCGGCCGACACCACGAAACGCTGCTTGCCGGTCCGCACTCGCTGACCGGCCCGATGGAAGATCTGCTGGCAGTTGGCCACGGTGAGGTCGAGCATCTCCGCGATCTCGCTGTGCGAGTAACCGAAGGCCTCGCGCAGCACGAACACCGCGCGCTCGATCGGGCTCAGCCGTTCCATCGCGGTGAGCACGGCCAGCGACACCGACTCGCGTTCCTCGACGGTCCCCAGCGGACCGAGCGCGCCACCACCGGTCGGCACCGGTTCCGGTAGCCATTGCCCGACATAGGTCTCACGCCTGGCCCGAGCCGAAACGAGTTGAGTGCGACACAGATTCACGGTGACGGTGGTCAGCCACGCTTCAGGATTGGCGATCTCCCCACGATCGGCCAGCGCCCATCGCAGATAGACCTCCTGCACGGCATCCTCGGCCTCACTCGCCGCCCCGAACATGCGATAGGCGAGTGAGAACAGCCGAGGCCGATGCTCGAGGAACTCTGTGATATCGGCGGCTGGCGCCGCGGGGTTTTCGGCCCCGTGTGCCTCGAATCCGAGGGGCGATACTGCGCCTTCGGCGTTCCGTCTCGCCCCTCGGATCCGAGGCGGCCGAAAACCCTCGTGGTCGGGTGAGGGCGTTGATCGCTCCATCGCTGATCAGTCGTCGTTGCGCGGACGACGTAACCGCAACCGCGCGGACCCGCGAATAGCAGGCCGACGGATCGCGGGCATCTTCCGCTGTGCACGCCGCTGCGCACGCCGCTCAGCGGGCTTGTGCTGCCAGGTTTCCGGCCGCGCCGCCACCCAGCGAGCCGACCGCCACGCGAACGGAATGTGCGCCAGGTACAGCGCGACCAGGATCAGCAGCAGCACGATCGGATACGTCACGAGCAGCGCGGCGGCGAGCGCGGTCAGCACCAGCAGACCCGCCGCCGCCTGTGGCGCGACCGATACCGACTTCATCGCCAGCGTCGGAATCGTGCTCACACACAGCAGTGCCGCGAAGATGGTCCAGGCGGCTACGAAGGCGAAACCGTCCCACCAGCCGTCGCCGAACTGCACCTTCAACGCGATCGGCACCAGCGCGATCAACGCACCCGCGGGCGCGGGCACCCCGACGAAGTATTCGCGCGCCCAGTTCGGCCGGGAATCGTCGTCGAGCAGGGTGTTGAAACGGGCCAGGCGCAGCACGAGACTCACCGCGAACAGCAGCGCCACGATCCAGCCCGCGCTGTAACCGTCGAGCAGGGTCACGTAGATGACCAGCGCGGGCGCGACGCCGAAGGAGATGGCGTCGGACAGCGAATCGAGTTCGGCACCCATCTTCGACGTCGCGTCGAGCATGCGGGCCAGGCGCCCGTCGAGGGTGTCGAGCACGGCGGCCGCGCCGACCATCGCCAGTGAGATGCCGAGTTCGCCGTCGAGCCCGAACTTCACCGCCGACAGACCGGCGCACAGCGCGAGGATCGTGACGACGCTCGGCAGCAATCGCACCGAGCGGGGCCGCTTACGCGGAGCCGAGCGCGCCTGTTCGATCATCCCAGCACAGCCAGGACGGTTTCGGCCCCGATCGTGCGCTGCCCGGGGGCGACCAGCAGTTCGGTGCCGACCGGGAAGTACGTGTCGACGCGCGACCCGAAACGGATCAGACCGTAGGTGTCACCGATGGTGAGCACATCGCCGACGCGGGCATCGCAGACGATGCGCCGGGCCAGCAGTCCGGCGATCTGCACCACCACGACCTGCTTGCCGGTGGCGGTGTCGATCACCATGCTGTTGCGCTCGTTGGCGTCGGAGGCCTCCGGCAGATCGGCCGAGAGGAACTTGCCCGGCTGATGCAGCACCTCGCGCACGGTGCCCGACACCGGAACGCGCTGCACGTGCACATCGAGCACCGAAAGGAAGATGCTCACGCGCGGCAGCGGCTGATCGCCGAGTCCGAGTTCGACGGGCGGCACGGCGGTGTCGACCAGCGCCACCTCACCGTCGGCGGGCGCGACCACGATGCCGGGGCGGTTCGGTGGGACGCGGTGCGGGTGCCGGAAGAAGGCGGCGCATGCGGCGGCGGCGGTCAGACCGGCGCGACGGATCCACTTGTTGCGGCCGCCGACGACAGCCACCGCCAACGGCACTGCGACGAACGGCAATCCGGCGGGATGGAGTGGGGGTACAGCGGCCCGCACCAAGTCGACGACATGTCCGACGCCGGTGGTATCGGGCGTGCCGGGCGGGGTGGGGCGGCGTGCCACGGGCTCCCTCTTTCGTGTGATGACTACAAGCGATCACACCTTACGGGAAGCCCGCGGCAAGCACCTGTGGTCAGTGGACCGATTTACGCCCGGTGACCAGCTTCACCAGGTACAACAGCACGCAGGCTCCGGCCAGGCAGGTGAAGAAGCTGAAGATCCAACCTGCACCCGCTACATCGCGGTTGAACAGGGTCAGCACGAAGCCTCCGAGGAGACCGCCGACTACCCCCACGACGATATTCAGCAGGATGCCCTGCTGCGCGTCGGTCTTCATGAACTTGCTCGCTATCCATCCAGCGAGACCGCCGATGATGATCCAACCAATGATCCCGAGTTCAAGCATGGTGTCCTCGATCCCTCGAAGGGTCGGCGAGCAATCGCCTTGTATCCAAGATATACCCCCATCCGCTTGTGACAATCGACACTCATCGTTCGCCAATCCGCGTTAACATGAGGACGCCTCACGTCTATAACATGAGGAAGCCTCACTTCTGTGCGTTCACATGCTGTCCACACACGAGCCACGGGCGATGAGGGACTGATTTGGATGGTTCGGGTAGACCCAGCGGTGCTGCCGCAGGTTGACAGGTACATAGGAGACGCACAATGGCTGCTCGAATCGCCCAGACGACGGGTGCTGAGCACACCGCGATCCTCGGATTGGGCGTCTACCGCCCCGCCCGGGTGGTCACCAACGACGAGGTCGCAGGGCCGATCAACTCCAGCGACGAGTGGATCTTCACCCGATCCGGCATCAAGTCCCGGCGCTTCGCCTCGGCCGAGGAAACCATCCAATCCATGAGCGTCGCCGCCGCGCGCGACGCGATCGCCGCCGCGGGCGTTGAGGTGGATCAGATCGACTGCGTCATCGTGGCGACGTCGACGCACCTGCTACTCACCCCGGCCATCGGCCCGCGCATCGCCACCGAGCTCGGCATGACCGGCTCGGCCGCCTTCGACGTCTCGGCGGGCTGCGCCGGGTTCTGTCACGCGGTGGGGATGGCATCGGACCTGGTCCGCGCGGGTACCTCGAACCACGTGCTGGTGATCGGCGTCGAAAAGCTCACCGATGCCATCGATTTCACCGATCGTTCGACGGCGTTCCTGTTCGCCGACGGCGCCGGCGCGGTGGTTGTCGGCCCGTCGGCCGAGCAGGGCATCGGCCCGACCGTGTGGGGCTCGGACGGCACCCAGCACCACGCCATCCGCCAGTCCAAGGACTGGTCGGAGTTCTTCGCCGAGATCGAGGAGAAGGGCACCGACGCGGTGCGGCCCTACCTCACGATGGAGGGCACCGCGGTGTTCCGCTGGGCGGCGCACTCGCTGGAGAAGGTCTGCCGCGAGGCGATCGACCGCGCGGGCCTGACTACCGAGGACCTCGATGCGATGATCCCGCACCAGGCCAACGGCCGGATCATCGAGATCATGGCCAGGGTGCTCGAGCTACCGGAGAGCTGCGCGCTGGCCAACGATATCGAGGAGTCCGGCAACACCTCGGCAGCTTCGATCCCGCTCGCCATGGAGGCCCTGCTGCGCAAGGGCGAATCGAAGCCGGGCGACACCGCGCTGCTGATCGCCTTCGGCGCCGGGCTGTCCTACGCGGCACAGATTGTCGCGCTTCCTGCCTGGAAATAACTGGATCAGCAAATCTTGCAAAACCCTGGTGGCCTGCGACGAAGCAGGCCACCGAGCGGTTGGCTCGCCGTGTCCACCTTGTCCCAGTTGCACCAACTCGGACATACTGGCAAACTTTTCGCTACCGACGTTCAGCTGATCGACGAAGCTCAGCCTCCAGCGTTCCCGTTCGTCAACCCGAGGTGATCGGCCGTGAAACTGCGCTCACTCCTGCCACGCAGGCACATCAACGAGGTCCCGCTCCTGCCGAGCATCGGACCGGACGACGCCTTCGCGCTCCCCAGCGCGTTCGTGCCACGCGGCACCCGCCTCAAACGCGAGGAACGCCTCGAACGATTGCTGACTCCATCCGAGCTGGATTTGGTGCTGTATCATCAGCTTTGAGACTCGGTAGCGCCTCAGGACTACCCGCACAGGGTTGTATACGGCTGTGTTTTTGGAGCGCTGGCGCGCTCGAGCGGGGCCCTCCGGTGCCCCGATCTTCCCTCCCTCCGGGTACTCCTTCGTCGCACCCTCCGGTCAGTCCAGATCGGGGCGGGCCCCTTTGGTAGAGACTTCCTGGTGATTACCCGACCCAGTGTTGTGGACATGGATCGGTGGGGGCAGACAGGGGATACTCGACATGGTGAGCACTCCCTCGGTAACCAAACCGGCCATTTTGAGCGTTGACGACGATCCAGGGGTTTCCCGGGCGGTCGTGCGCGATCTGCGTCGCAGGTACGGCGCCGACTACCGGATTCTGCGGGCCGACTCGGGGCAGCAGGCACTGGAGGCGCTGCGGGAGTTGAAGCTGCGCGGGCAGCCGGTGGCGGTGTTGATCGCCGATTACCGGATGCCGGGGATGGACGGGATCGAATTCCTCGAGCAGGCGATGGATCTGCACCCGTACGCGCGGCGGGTGCTGCTCACCGCGTACGCCGATACCGATGCGGCGATCAACGCGATCAATGTGATCGATCTCGACCACTATCTGCTCAAGCCGTGGGATCCGCCGGAGGAGAAGCTGTACCCGGTGATCGACGGGTTGCTCGACGTGTGGCGCAGTGCCGAGCAGCGGCCGGTGTACGAGACCAAGGTGGTCGGCGATCGCTGGTCGCCGCGGTCTTCGCAGGTGCGAGAGTTCTTGGCGCGCAATCAATTGCCGTATCGGTGGTACCCGGTCGACGAGCCGGAGGGCACTCGGTTGCTCGAGGCGGCGGGCGCCGATCCCCTGACCTGTCCGGTGGTGATCACCGCCGAGGGCACCGCGCTGATCCAGCCGACCGACAGTGAACTGGCCGAAAACGTCGGGCTCACAGTCGAACCCAGTGGGGATTTCTACGATCTGATCGTGGTCGGTGGTGGGCCCGCCGGCCTCGGCGCGGCGGTCTACGGCGCGTCGGAAGGGCTGCGCACGGTGCTGGTGGAGCGCACGGCCACCGGTGGGCAGGCGGGGCAGAGCTCGCGGATCGAGAACTATCTCGGCTTCCCGGACGGGGTGTCGGGGTCGCAGCTGGCCGATCGTGCGCGCAGGCAGGCGGCGAAGTTCGGCGCGGAGATCATCACCACGCGCGATGTGGTCGCACTCGAGGTCAACGGGTCGGCGCGTACGGTGCGGTTCGCCGATGGCGGAAAGCTGTGCGCGCATACGGTTCTGATCGCGACGGGTGTGGACTACCGACGCCATCCGGCGCCGGGCGTGGACGAATTCACCGGGCGCGGGGTGTATTACGGGTCGGCGATGACCGAGGCGGCCGAGTGCTCCGACCAGGAGGTCTACATCGTCGGTGGGGCCAATTCGGCCGGTCAGGCCGCGGTATTCCTGTCACGCAATGCTCGTCGCGTGCACCTGGTGGTTCGGGGCGATTCGCTGGAGCGGTCGATGTCGTACTACCTCGTTCAGCAGATCAGCGAGATCCCGAACATCGTCGTGCACACCGAGACCGAGGTGGTAGGTGTCGACGGAGATACGCATCTGGAACGAATCATCCTGCGCGACAACAACACCGGCACCGAAGACAAGGTCGACGCGCAACGCCTGTTCCTGTTCATCGGCGCCGCGCCGCAAACCGGCTGGCTCGACGGCGTCGTCACCCGCGATGCCGCCGGATACGTGCTGGCAGGCCCGGACCTGATGGTCGACGGCACCCGACCACCCGGCTGGGAACTGCCGCGCCCACCCCAGCACCTCGAGACCAGCGTCCCCGGCGTGTTCGTCGCAGGCGATGTGCACGCCGAATCCGCCAAGCGGGTCGCCTCGGCGGTCGGTGAGGGTGCGATGGCGGTCATGCTCGTCCACCGGTACCTGGCATGAGAGGTCGGCGGCCGGAGGCGGTAGCGGAGCGTGACCACGCAGGCCGCCCGATCATGCCAATAGAGACTGCACAGGGGGTTCGATGATCTGCGATCCGGAAGAATTGCGCACCCTGTTCCTGTTCGAGAAGCTCGACGATTCCCAGCTCGCCGAGCTGTGCTCGATCGGGCGCATCGAGTACGTCGACCCGGGCCCGGTGTTCCGCGAGGGCGAACCCGCGACCTGCTTCTACGTGATGATCGACGGCGAGGTGCGGCTGACGAAACTGTCCGGCGGCGTGGAGATCGAGACCAACCGCACCGACCATCGCGGGGTGTACGCGGGCGCCTGGGCGGCCTACCTGGGCGACAAGGCGGATCCGAACTACAACGGCTCGATGTACGTGCTGCGCCGCTCCCGCTTCCTGGTGCTGGACGCGGCCGATTTCTCCCGGATCATGCACGAGTGGTTCCCGATGGCCGTGCACCTGCTCGAGGGCGCGTTCTTCGGCGGGCGCAGATCGAGCCAGCGGATCGCCGAACGGGAGCGGCTGCTCGCGCTGGGTTCGCTGTCGGCCGGGCTCACCCACGAGCTCAACAATCCCGCTGCCGCCGCGGTACGCGCCACCTCCGGGCTGCGCGAACGCGTGGCGGGGATGCGGCACAAGCTCAAGATGATGGCCGAGGGCAAGTTCCCGCCCGAGGCCCTGGTGAAGCTGGTCGAAATGCAGGAGCAGGCGGCCGCTCAGGTCGCCAAGGCACCCGACCTGAGCCCGATGGAAGCGGCCGATCGCGAAGACGCCCTTGCGGATTGGTTCGAGGAACGCGGCATCGCCGACGGCTGGAATCTGGCGCCGACCTTCGTCCAAGCCGGTCTGGACACCGACTGGCTGGAGGGCGTCGCCGCGACGCTGCAGGCCTGTGAGACCCCGGTGTTCGAGGGCGCGGTGCGCTGGCTGAACTACACCATCGAGACCGAGTTGCTGATGAACGAGATCTTCGACTCGACCACCCGCATCTCCACTCTCGTCGGTGCGGCCAAACAGTATTCGCAGATGGATCGCGCGCCCTATCAGGTCGTCGACCTGCACGAACTGCTCGATTCCACCCTGGTGATGCTCAACCGCAAACTCGGTGACGGCATCCGCGTGGTGAAGGACTACGACCGCAGCCTGCCGCCGATCCCGTGCTTCGCCGCCGAACTCAATCAGGTGTGGACCAACCTGATCGACAACGCGGTCTACGCCATGAACGGCGAGGGCACCCTGACGATCCGCACCTTCAAGGAAAACGACTGCGCCGCCGTCGAAATCGGCGACACCGGACCCGGCATCCCCGCCGAGGTACGCGGTCGCATCTTCGAACCGTTCTTCACCACGAAACCGGTCGGCGACGGCACGGGTCTCGGCCTCGATATCTCGTTCCGGATCGTGGCGAACAAGCACGACGGCGACATCCGGGTCGAATCAGAACCCGGCAACACGCGGTTCATCGTGCGCCTGCCGTTGCACCCGGCGGCGGAGGATGTGGGCACACCAACTACAGGAGGTCAGGATGGCTGAAGCCGGAATCGATCCCAGCGTGCCGCCGAGCGGCGCCGGTTGCGTCGAGTGCGACGAGAACGGCGGCTGGTGGGTGCACCTGCGCCGCTGTGCCGAATGCGGACACGTCGGCTGCTGCGACAGCTCCCCCGCCAAGCACGCGACGAAGCATTACGAGGCCACCTCGCACCCGTTCATGCAGAGCTACGAACCGGGTGAGGACTGGTTCTACAACTTCGCCAGCGGTGAGATGTACAGCGACGGCCCCGAACTCGCCCCGCCGACCAGCCACCCCGCCGACCAGTCCGTTCCCGGACCGGCCGCACGGGTCCCCGCCAACTGGCAGTCGTTGATCAGCTGATCACGGCTTCATCCCGGCGGCGTCGGCGACCGGCTTGTCGGCGTTGCTCGGCACGAGGCAGACCAGCTTCGCGGTGCTGAGCGCCACGTTGGGGCTGCCTTCGAACGCCCCGCCGGGGTGCTCGGCGAGGATCAGCTCGATCGCCTTCTTCTCGCCGTCGGAGTCGAGGGTCTGGAACTGCGCGCAGGTGATATCGGCGGTCACCACGGCCGAGGCGGGCGTGGCACTCGACGTGGTGGGCTTGGCGGTGGTGGTGGCGGGCGCGCTGGAGCTGGGCGTTCCCTTGCGCAGCCCGCTCGCGTCAGCGGATTCGTCGGACCCGCAGCCGACCAAGGTCAGGGTCAGTGCCCCGGTGGCCAGCACGGCGAGGGAGATTCGGTTCATCTGCTGCTTTCCCCGGTAGATCGCGGCGCCGGCATGTCCGGCGCGTCCGGTGCAGCGTACCGACTGGGGCGAGGAGTTCGTCATGTCCGCCAGAATGGCCGCCTGACCTTGCGGTCGGCCTATCGATTCCTGATCGCGGCGCGACGCGGCAGAATGGGGCGGTGGCTGAACTTTCGCTCACCGCCCGGCTCAACCCCTCCGCCGCCGATGCCCGTCGCGGGGTGGTGCGTCTGCACCCCGAGACGCTCACCGCCCTCGGCCTGCGCGAATGGGACGGCATCGCCCTGATCGGCGCCCGCAGGACCGCGGCGGTGGTGGCGAAGGCGCCCGCGGGCAGTCCGCCGGGGGTGGCCCTGCTCGACGACGTGACGCTGTCGAATGTGGGGCTGCGCGAGAACGCGGCGGTGACCGTGGCACCGGTGACGGTGTTCGGCGCCAGGCAGATCTCGCTGAGCGGCTCGGCGCACGCGATGGCCAGCATTCCGGCGGCCACCCTGCGACAGGCACTACTCGGCAAAGTGGTGACCGTGGGCGACACGGTGTCGCTGCTGCCCCGCGATCTCGGACCCGACATCAGTTCCTCGGCCGCCACGCAGGCCCTTTCGCGCGCGTTCGGCATCGCCTGGACCACCGAATTGCTCACCGTGACCGCGATCGAGCCGATGCCGGGACCGGTGAGTGTGCAACCGAATTCGGCTGTCGGCTGGGGCGCGGGCGCGGCGGCGACCCTGCACGCGGTGGCACGGGATGCACCCTCGGCGAGCAAGCCGGAACCTGTTGCGGTGAAGGTGAGTTCGGGGACGGTTCCGATTCAGGTCGAGGACCTGGCGGGCGTGCAGAGCCAGGCGGGAAAGCTGGCCGAATGGTTGAGCCTCGCCCTCGACGAGCCCGAATTGCTCAAAACACTCGGCGCCCCAGCACATCTGGGTGTGCTCATCACCGGCCCGGCCGGAGTTGGCAAGGCTACGTTCGCGAAAGCTGTTGCCGCGCCTCGACGCATCGTCGAACTCGACGGCCCCAGTGTCGGTGCCACCGAGAGCGGCACTCGGTTGCGTGAGGTCGCCGAGGCCGTCGCCGATATCGCCACCGGACAGGGCGGCGTGCTGCTGATCACCGATATCGACGCACTGCTGCCCGCCGAGGCCGAGCCGGTCGCCACCCTCATCCTCGACCAGTTGCGCGCGGCGGTCCGCGAGCCGTGCGTCGCCCTGCTGGCCACCACCGCCCATCCGACACAGGTGGATTCGCGCCTGCGCGCACCGGACCTGTGCGACCGCGAACTGGCCCTGCCCCTGCCGACGGCGGCGATTCGGCGCGCCCTGCTGGAACAGTTGCTGCGCAAAGTACCCGCCGGAAAACTCGACCTCGACATGATCGCCTCCCGTACACCGGGTTTCGTCGTCGCCGACCTGACCGCCCTGTGCCGAGAAGCCGCCGTGCACGCTGCGGGTCGAGCCAGTCGCGAACACACCGAACCCGAACTCGCCCAGGACGATCTGATCGGCGCCCTCGACGTGATCCGGCCCCTTTCCCGTTCGGGCACAGAGGAATTGGCGATCGGCTCACTCGACCTCGACGACGTCGGCGACATGGTCGAAACCAAACAGGCACTCACCGAAACAGTCCTGTGGCCGCTGCGCCACCCCGACTCGTTCGCCCGCCTCGGCGTCGAACCGCCCCGTGGTGTCCTGCTCTACGGCCCGCCCGGCTGCGGCAAGACCTTCCTCGTGCGAGCACTCGCGGGCACCGGCCAGCTCAGCGTGCACGCGGTGAAAGGCGCTGAGCTGATGGACAAGTGGGTCGGTTCGTCGGAACGCGCGGTCCGCGAGCTGTTCCAGCGGGCCCGCGATTCGGCACCGTCGCTGATCTTCCTCGACGAGGTCGACGCGCTCGCCCCACGACGCGGCCAGAGCAGCGACTCCGGCGTCTCGGATCGGGTGGTCGCCGCGCTGCTCACCGAACTCGACGGCGTCGAACCGTTGCGCGATGTGGTGGTGGTCGGCGCGACCAACCGCCCCGAACTGATCGACCCCGCCCTGTTGCGCCCCGGCCGACTCGACCGCCTCGTCTTCGTCCCGCCGCCGGACGGCCCCGCCCGCCTCGAGATCCTGCGCACGGCAGGCCGTTCGGTTCCGCTGGCGGCCGACGTCGACCTGGCCGCCCTGGCCGAAGACCTCGACGGCTACTCCGCCGCCGACTGCGCCGCCCTGCTCCGCGAAGCCGCGCTCTCGGCGCTGCGGCGCGATATGGCCGCCGCCGACGTCACCGCCGAGGACGTGGCCGCCGCCCGCGCCGCCGTGCGCCCCTCCCTCGATCCCGCCCAGGTCGAATCGCTGCGCCGCTACGCCGACAGCAAGTCATGAACTCGCCTTTCGATCCGGTCACGACATCCCAGGTGGGAGGGGTGGTCGCCGGTATCGTCGGCACGTGCCCAAGATCGGCGATGGTCTGGACGCGGTCACGGCGTTCGCCGGGGCCGCGGCTGCGGGGATGTCACTGTTCCTGCCGTTCACCTTCGGTGACGACTCGGCGATCGACTCGCCGTACCGCGTCACCAGCCTGATCAACAGCGTCCCCCGCGCGGCGGCGCTCGGTCTCATCGTCGCCGTCGTCGTTGCCGTACTGGCGAGGCCGATCACCCGGCCCGGACTCGTCTGGCTCGCCGCGACGGCCGGGGCGCTCGCCTTGGCGATCAACTACGCCGTCGGCGAGGCGATGATCTCCGCCGACGTACTCACCACCCAGAACTACATCGACTCGCTGTTCGGCGGGGTGCTGTTCGGCGCGCTGTGCATCTGCGCGTGGCGGATGCGCTGGTCCGCAGTCGGTTTCGGGCTCGGGATCGTGGTGGTGTTCGTCTACGGCGAAGTGGTCGCGGTGTTCACCTCGAACGCCTCGGCGACGGCGGACAAGGCCGTGCACACCCCGTTCTGGCTGGTCGGCGCCGCGGTGGTGCTGCTCGCGGTGAACACCGTGCGCCACCGGCACGGCATCATGCTGCCCGCGGTGCCGCGGATGGCGGCGGACCTGCCGATCACTCCGATCATCGCCACGACTGTGCTGTCGTTGTCGCTGCTGATCGCCACCGAGTGGCTCGGCCGCGAGTTCGACGGGCGCAAAGGGAACTTCTGGCAGATCGCCATCGCAGTCACCGTCACGCTCGTCGCGGCGTTCGTCGCCGCGCTGCTGCTGCCGGGGCGTGACGGCTCCGGTGTGCTGCTCGCCGTGAGCGTGGCCGCGGCCGCCGATTCGCTCGGCGACTCGTCGAATCTCGGCTGGCATCTGCTGCTCGTGCTCGTCGTCGGCGCGCTCGCCATCCTGGCCGGTCTGCGCTGGGCGGCGCCGTGGGGCGTGCTGCTCGGCGCGGGCGCGGTCTGCGCGTTCGCCGCGTTGGCCGAGTACATTCCGCTGGCACTCGCGTGGCCTGCCGGGGTGATGCTGTTGACCTGGGTGACCGGCTTCGCGGTCGGTTCGACGCGGGTCACCTACCTGCCGAGCGCCATGCTCGGCCTCGGTGCGCTGTTCCTGCCCTCGATCCTGTGGTCGATTCCCACCGGAAAACGGCACTGGCCCACCGGCAGCGACGCCGTCGCCGAGCGGGTTCCCGGCCAGGTCGCGCTGGCCATCACCCTCGGCGCGGCAGCCGGCCTCGCCGTCCTCTACCAACTCCGCCCCGCCCCCGCCCGAGTGCCGCAGCAATAGCCACGACCCCCGCGACATGGCCGACCCAACAACCTCGGTGCCGCCGAACATCCCACTCGCGCCCGTAGGATCGGGGCGCGCTACTCGACCGCTACCTACCCGACGGAGGGGGAGTTGTTAGCCGTACTGCTCGTTCACGCACTGGCCGCACTCCTGGCCCCGCTGTGCGTACGAGCACTGGGCCGCAACGCCTTCTACCTACTCGCGCTGGTCCCGCTCGGCAGCCTCGGCTGGGTGTTCGCGCACTGGGGCGAAACCGTGCGCACGCATGTGCAATGGGCGCCACAGATCTCGATGGACATCGACCTGCGTTTCGATTCCCTCTCCGCGGTGATGTGCACGCTGGTGCTCGGCGTCGGCGCGTTGATCCTGGCCTACTGCGGCCGCTACTTCGACCGTGACGAGGCCCGACTCGGGGTGTTCGCGGCCGAGCTGACCGGGTTCGCCGGTGCCATGTTCGGGCTGGTCATCAGCGATAACATGCTGCTGCTGTTCGTGTTCTGGGAAATCACGACGGTGCTGTCGTTCCTGCTCGTCGGCCATTACGCCGAGCGATCGGTGAGTCGACGGGCCGCGATCCAGGCGCTGCTGGTGACGGGTGCGGGCGGGCTGGCGATGCTGGTCGGGATCGTGATCCTCGGGCTGCGCTACGACAGTTTCCTGCTCTCGGATCTTCTCGCGAGCCCGGTTCCGACCGGCAGCGCGGTGTCGGTCGGCGTCGGCCTTGTGCTGCTCGGGGCGATCAGCAAATCCGCGATCGTGCCGCTGCACTTCTGGTTGCCCGGCGCGATGGCGGCACCGACGCCGGTGAGTGCCTACCTGCACGCCGCCGCGATGGTGAAAGCCGGCATCTACCTGGTGGCCCGGCTCTCGCCCGCGCTCGCGCAGACACCGCCGTGGCATCTCATGTTGCTGCCGCTCGGCATCATCACGATGTTGCTCGCGGGGTGGCGGGCGATCCAGGTGCACGATCTGAAGCTGGTGCTGGCGTTCGGCACCGTCAGCCAGCTGGGTCTGATGATCATGATGATGGGCATCGGCACGCCCGACGCGGCGCTGGCCGGGCTCGCGCTGCTGGTGGCGCACGGGCTGTTCAAGGCGTGTCTGTTCATGGTGGTCGGCATCATCGATCACGGTGCGGGCACCAGGGATCTGCGCAGGCTGTCCGGGCTCGGTCATCGTGCGCCGGTGCTGTGCGCGATCGCGGTGCTCGCGGCGCTCAGCATGGCCGGGCTGCCACCGTTGCTCGGGTTCGTGGCCAAGGAATCGGCGCTCGGCGCGCTGTGGTCGGCCGAGATTCTGAGCCCGCCGGTGCGGTTCGCCCTGCTCGCGGGGGTCGCGGTCGGTTCGGCGTTCACCGTGGCCTACAGCATCCGATTCGTCTGGGGCGCTTTCGGAATCACCGCCAACCCCGAGCGCGAGACCACCTGGCACGCACCGGGGCCATTGATACTCGGACCACCCGCAGTGCTCGCGGTCGCCGGACTGGCAGGCGGTCTCGCCGCGCCCGCCGTCGATCACTGGTTGAGTCCCTACGCGGCCACGCTGCCCGGTGTCCTCGACACCCATCTCGCGCTCTGGCACGGCTTCACCGGACCACTCGGGCTGACGGTGCTGATCGTCGCGGCCGGTATCGCGCTGTTCCTGATCCGCGGCCGGATCGGCGAACCGGCGCATCCGCGGCTCGGCAATGCCGACCGCGGTTACGACGCGGCCCTGCGCGCGATGGACCGGCTGTCGTTGCGGATCACCGGAACTGTGCAGTCCGGTTCGCTGCCCGCCAGCCAGGCCACCATCCTCGGCACGCTCATCGTGTTGCCGACGATCTTGCTCGCGGTCGGCACCCGGACGGGAGTGCAACTGCGACTGTGGGATTCACCGTTGCAGGCCGCGATCGGCGCGATCATGGTCGCGATGGCACTGGCCGCCACCGTGTTGCGCAACAGGTTGGCCAGCGTGCTCGTCGTCGGAGTCACCGGCTACGGCTGCGGTGTGATCTTCGCACTGCACGGCGCACCCGATCTGGCCCTGACCCAATTCCTGGTCGAGACACTGACTTTGGTCGTCTTCGTGTTGGTGCTGCGTGCCTTCCCCGCCGAAATCACCGAAAGCCAGGGCACCGCATTCAAATTCCGCCGGGCCCTGCTGGCCATCGGTGTCGGCATCACCGTCCCCGTGCTCGCCGCGTTCGCCCTCGCCGCCCGGCACGGTGACCCGATCTGGCACGCCATTCCCGATACGGCCTACCGGATCGGCGCGGGCAAGAACGCGGTCAATGTCCTGCTCGTCGACATCCGCGCCTGGGACACCCTCGGCGAGATCTCGGTGCTCGTCGTCGCCGCGACCGGCGTCGCGTCGCTGGTCTTCCGCAACCGCCGCTTCGGCAGCGCACCTCGCGCCGTCGACTCACCGAACTACGACCCCGACGCGGTGAGCTGGCTGCCCGCCGCCCGCCTCCTCGACAGCCGGGATCGTTCGATGGTCCTGCAGATCACCACCCGCCTGATCTTCCCCACCATCATGGTGCTGTCGGTGTACTTCTTCTTCGCCGGCCACAACGCCCCCGGCGGCGGCTTCGCGGGTGGCCTCGTCGCCGGGCTCGCGCTGACCCTGCGCTACCTCGCAGGCGGTCAGTACGAACTGGGCGAAGCACTTCCGGTCGACGCCGGACACCTGCTCGGCGCGGGCCTGACCCTCGCCGCGGGCACCGCGACCGCCTCGCTGCTGCTCGGCGCCCCCCCGCTGTCCTCGGCGATCATCGAGGTGACGCTGCCCCTGCTCGGCCACATCAAGCTGGTCACCGCCATGTTCTTCGACCTCGGCGTCTACCTGGTGATCGTCGGGCTGGTGCTGGACGTCCTGCGCAGCCTCGGCGCCCGCCTCGACAAGGAACTCCTATGAGTGCCAATCTCGCCCTCCTGATCACCATCGGTGTGCTCACCGCGTGCGGTGTCTATCTGCTGCTCGAGCGGGTGGTGTCGAAGATGCTGCTCGGAATGATCCTGCTCGGCAACGCGGTGAACCTGCTGATCCTCACGATGGGCGGCCCGGACGGGAAACCACCGATCCTCAGCGGCTCCGACACCTCCCCCGACGGCATGGCCGACCCGCTCGCCCAGGCCATGGTGCTCACCGCGATCGTGATCACCATGGGTCTGGCGGCTTTCGTGCTCGCGCTGGCCTATCGCGCCTACATGCTGACCACCACCGAAGACGTGACCAACGACCCCGAGGATGCCCAGGTCGCCGCCCGGCGCGAACGGGAGGACCCCGAACAGTGACCCTGTCCCCGGAGCTGTTGCCCGCCATCGCCGCACTACCCGTGCTGGTTCCGCTGCTCGCCGCCGCGGCCACGCTGGTGTTCGGCCGCCGCCCACGACTGCAGGCCATGATCACGCTGACGGCGCTGGCGGTGGTGCTGGTGATCAGCGGTTTGCTGCTGTACCTCGCCGACCGCGACGGCACCACCGCCGTACAGGTCGGCGGCTGGGACACCCCGATCGGGATCACCCTGGTGGTCGATCGGCTCAGTGCCGCCATGCTGCTGGTCTCGGCGTTCGTGCTGCTGGTGGTGTCGATCTACGGTGCGGGACAGAACATTTCCGACGGCGACGAACACCAGCCGACCTCGATCTACCGACCCACCTACCTGATCCTGACCGCCGGCGTCTCGACCGCGTTCCTGGCCGGTGACCTGTTCAACCTGTTCGTCGCCTTCGAAGTTTTGCTCGTCGCCTCGTTCGTGCTGCTCACCGTTGGCGCCACCGAGGAACGGATCCGCACCGGCATCGCGTATGTGATGGTGTCGATGGTGTCGTCGCTGATCTTCCTGATCGGCATCGCCCTCACCTACGCGGCCACGGGCACCCTGAATCTCGCCCAACTGGCCGTGCGTCTGGAGGCAACCCCCAGCGGCGTGCGCACCGCCTGCTACGCGGTGCTGTTGGTGGCGTTCGGGATCAAGGCGGCGGTGTTCCCGCTGTCGAGCTGGCTGCCCGACTCCTACCCCACCGCGCCCGCGCCGGTCACCGCCGTGTTCGCGGGCCTGCTCACCAAAGTCGGTGTGTACGCGATCATCCGCACCCACACGCTCTGGTTCCCCGACGGCGCCTTCGACAACATCCTGCTGGTGTGCGGGCTGGCGACCATGATCGTCGGCATCCTCGGCGCCATCGCGCAGACCGACATCCGGCGACTGCTGTCGTTCACGCTGGTCAGCCATATCGGCTACATGGTGTTCGGCATCGGTCTCGCCTCCACCGCCGGGCTGACCGGCGCGGTGTTCTACGTGGCCCACCACATTCTGGTGCAGACGGGGCTGTTCCTCGCGGTCGGTTTGATCGAGCGGCAGGCCGGGTCGGTGTCGTTGCGCCGGATCGGCGGACTGGCTTCCGCGAGCCCGCTGCTGGGTCTGTTGTTCCTGATCCCTGCCCTGAATCTCGGTGGCATTCCGCCGTTTTCGGGCTTCATCGGCAAGGTGGCGCTGCTGGAAGCCGGTGCCGCCGACGGCAGTGTGCTGGCCTGGGTGTTGGTCGGCGGTTCGGTGGTCACCAGCCTGCTCACCTTGTACGCGGTGGCGCGGGTATGGAGCAAAGCGTTCTGGCGACCGCGCGAGGAAGCGCCGGAAGGTCATCTCACCGCGGCGAATCTGCCGACACTGGTGGAGGATTCGACCGACGTGAACTACGAAGACCGCACCGACCCCGGCCGGATGCCCGTGCTGATGGTGCTGGCCACGATCGGCCTGGTCACCGCCGGGCTGGCGCTCACCGTGTTCGCCGGGCCGATCCTCGGCATCGCCGAACGCGCCGCCGCCGACCTCGACGACCCGTCGGTCTACATCGACTCGGTACTCGGACCGGAGCTGCGATGAGCCGAATAATCAATCGCGACAATGTCCTTCGCCTCGCCGTCCTGATCTGGCTCACCGCCGTCTGGGTCGCGCTCTGGGGCGAGGTGAGCCTCGCCAATGTGCTCGGCGGCATCGTGGTCGCGCTGATCGTGGTCTTCGCGCTGCCATTGCCGCTGGTGCCGGTGGCCGGGCGTTTCCATCCGCTGTCATTTCTCGAATTGCTCGCTGTCAGCAGCTATTACGCGCTCGAGTCCAGTCTGCAGGTCGCCTGGTTCGCCCTCCGGCCCAGTGGTCCGCCGGTCTCGGGCGTGCTGCGCGTACATCTGGGCATTCAGTCCGATCTGGTGCTGGTGATGTGTACCGACATCCTCAACTTGATCCCCGGCACCATGGTCCTCGAACTCGACCGCCCGCGCTGCGTTGTCTACGTCCACGTGCTGGATGTGGGCAGCGACGAGGCGGTCGCGAAGTTCTACCGCACCACCCGACGCCTGGAGCACCTGATGATCAACGCCTTCGAACGACCCAGCGAACGGCGCCGCCCGACGGAGGTGCAACCGTGACCGTTGTCGCCGTCATCGCCGCTGTCCTGCTCACCGCCGCCGCGGTGATCACCAGCTACCGCGTCCTCGCTGGCCCGAGCACCCTCGACCGGGTCGTCGGGATCGACTCACTGATGGCCATTTCCGCCTCCGGGCTCGCAGTATGGGCCGCCTACAGCGGTGACACCACGGTGATCCCGGCGATCGTGGCGCTCGCGCTGGTCGGTTTCCTCGGCTCGGCCGCGGTCACCCGATTCCGGGTGAGGGACGACCGATGAGCATCTGGGAGTGGGTGTCGGCGGTGCTGATCCTGACCGGCTGCGCGCTCGCGTTCACGGCCTCGATCGGCATCGTCCGCTTCCCCGACACCCTCACCCGCATGCACGCGGCCACCAAACCCCAGGTGGTGGGCCTCATGCTGGTCCTCGTCGGCACCGGCATCGACATCCGCCACGACGTCAATGTCTGGATGCTCGTCCTCACCGCCCTGTTCACCATCATCACCGCCCCGGTAGTAGCCCACCTCATCGGCCGCACCGCCTACCGAGAACAACGCCACCGCGACGGACTGTTCTAACGAGAGACTTCCACCACTATCGTGTCATAGTTACATGATATCGTGTAACTATGACACGGGTTCGTTCGATACTCGCGCCAATTCTGCGCAATGAGACGCAAGCGCGATTATTGGCAGCCCTACTCCTGCGCCCTGACCGCGAGGCGAGCATCGCCGAACTCGCCAGGGAGACAGGGGCCGACGCGGGCAACCTGCACAAAGAGGCAATGCGATTGATCGAGGCCGATATCCTGACCGATCGCAGAGTCGGTCGAGCCAGACTCCTTCGGCGCGGCGACAGCCCACTCGCGAAACCCCTGGTCGATTTGCTCGAGCTCGGATACGGCCCGAAACCAGCGACCGAGCACGCGTTGGGTGCGATCCCAGGTATCGAGGCAGCGTATATCGGCGGGTCTTGGGCCGCCCGATACCTCGGAGGCAACGGACCGTTCCCGCGCGACGTCGACGTGATCGTCATCGGCGTACCCAACCGCGACGACGTGAGCGAGGCCGTTCGAGCGGCCTTACGTCCGCTGGGACGCGACAGCCAAGTGATCTTCCGAAGTCGGACAGCATGGGAGAACGCTGACGACGCATTCACTCGCACAGCCAAAGCTAGTCCCCTGGTAGAACTCGATCTACGAGATGAGGCATCATGATCGGCCGGTAGCCACGAACCTCGGCGAGCAACTCCTGCTTACCTTGCGCAACCTCGATTTCGCCACCAGCCCGGCGAACAAAGCCATCCCGACAGACTGCGGATCAGCAGTTTTCAACCTCGAGGTTTGGCGCACCTAACGAGTTCCGGGAGCTCCACCGAACCTGGTTGGCTCCCAACGCCATCGCCGACAAGTGAGCACACGGGGCACCGGGACCCCGAGTCCTCCAGAAGGACCGTGCCCCCGTAGGTACACAGGGAGAGCCGGATCGCTGATGGATGTCGTGTGCCGTAAGCACTGATTCATTAGGTCGCGGCACCGCTCCCACTGCTTACGGAGGCGGGTGGTGCTCGCCGTTGTGGGGGATCGGGCGGTGCTTGCAGTCGAAATGCACTGCCGCGTCGAGCAACGGCGAGCCAGGATCGGATCCCTCACCGCCACAGACTGTTTGCCGATCTGTAACCCGAGGTGTAGCGTCGGTCACAGAGATCGGCCCCCGGGAGTGCGTCAACACTCACCGAGGGCCTGGGTACGAAACAGACTCAACCTGTTCGCACCGTAGGGAGACCCTACCTGCACCTCCTCGGAGTGCTCCAATGCCGAGGTCGTCGTCCTGACGCCGGAGTTTCAATCCTCCCGTGCGCGGACCGCGAAAACCCGTTTCGCTTCCCAAGGCCCTGGGCCCTTCGCGGTCGTTACCGACGAGCCCGACCGGGGAGCATCCAACCCACCAAACAGCCGTCTGCGAGTACCACTGTCGTACGCCTCGCACGTACGCACCGTGACGGCCGGGAGTGCACACCTTCGCCACGGTCCAACCAGCCACGCGTCCATGCGACGCGCGGCCAGAAGTGTTGGCCGAGGACGCGAATCGGGGTTCGGTGCGGGGAAGCGGGCAGGGATGGTTACGACACCGGCACCCTTGGGTGCTCGACATGGTTCAGT
Source organism: Nocardia sp. NPDC058658 (assembly GCF_042716665.1). Taxonomy (NCBI): domain Bacteria; kingdom Bacillati; phylum Actinomycetota; class Actinomycetes; order Mycobacteriales; family Nocardiaceae; genus Nocardia; species Nocardia sp. NPDC058658. Next base: position 304,692 of record NZ_JBHXRR010000004.1, on the reverse strand, counting down.
ACAGCCCGCAGGTCATCATGACCGCAGCAGGCGGATTCCCTCCCCTTCGTCATGGGTTTGTTCGGCTGAGATTCGGCTGCGCATAACGGCGAACAAGAGCGCTGAAGTGAGCAGGCGAAGCTGCGGCGGAGACCGCTTGCGCCCAGCGGCCGCGGTCGATACTCGCAGCCAGCGCTCGTAACGCCGCAGCAGCGTCCCGACGAGCACCAACCAAAGCGTGCCCGTCGAGTTGCCATCCGGGGAGGTGAACTCGATGGCGGTGCACAATGTGCAAGAGCGTAACCAGATCGGTGACGTCCTTGTCCGCAAGGCGGCTCTGCCAAGCCAGTACTTTGAGGATGACCGCGATCTCGACATCGGGGATGGGAACAGCGAATTCAGTTCGCTCGCCGCCAGTCAGGGTGATGTTGGCGTGCACCATGATCGGCGGCGCGCAGACCGCAAGGCCCAAGCCCGGGACGCCATCGAACCCACGCCCCGCCACTTCGGTGCTTTGCCGATTCACACTGAACGAGGGAATCAGGATGTCGATGTCGAGGCGCCCGTCCGGCGTTTCGCGGGTATAGCGGTTACCGGCAGTGAGGGCATAGCCGAGCGCCTGGATGCGTTGGTGCAGTACAGGTTCAGCCGCCACGAGGGCCTGTTGATCCATTCCTGCGTCAGCGTCCATGGTGCCACGCAACTGCCAGTTGGGAAGCGGGTAGACATGCTGGAGCAGCTGCACCATGTGACCGCCCACGACCCGATAGGCACCCGCGTCGAGAGGTTCGGCGGCCGTTGCCAAGTCTGCGAGTGCGCGGAACCCTCGATCTGCGGCACGACTCGTGGAAATCACATGAATCACGCGCGGGTCAGGCATCGAGGCTCCTTGCGGATATTGCCGTGTTCAGATGGTGGGCTGCTTCATGTGCGGTGGGCGTGCCGCTGGTGTTGAGCAGGTCCCACATCGTGATCGCTGGGTCAGCAAGTAGATGACGGCCGACGTATGGCCGTGCTTGCGTAGTGGCGACGTGAACAATGGTGGGGTCGAGCGGTACGACGACGGTCATGGTCGCTTCCGCGGGTTGTGCAGGCGAGAACCCGACTGATGTGAAGTCGATCAGCTCGGGCAGATAGAGCCGCACGGAACCGGGCAGCTGCCAAGGCGAGTAGCGGTCAGCGGCCAGGTCGCCACCGATGATGCCCGTGAGATCGAGTTCGTCCAGGAGCGCGAGGGCCAACCGAGATTGTTCGGCCGGATCGTCGAGGCCATACCAATAGGTCGACATCCCGCCCGGGCCACGGTATTCCTCGACCCAGGTCCGTAGGACGCCCTCTCGGGCGGTCCAGCCGCTGCCATCACGAACAACGCGATCACCGGCCCGCTTCAGCACCTGCGAGACGGCTTGTGGGCTGATGCCTACCATCTCGGCGAGTTCAACTTGCCGCAGCGGCAAGGCTGTTGTGGCCAGTATTCGCAGAACAGCCTGGGTACCCCAGCCCGGCCTACCGAGTACATTCCGCTGACTGGCTCCCGGTTGTATGAACGCTTGCGCGGCGACGATCACCCGTGGCGGGTCGAAGGTGACCAGGTCGAACTCCCCGTCTTTGGCAGCAGAAACCACAGCCGACGTGGCCGAAACCGCTGCATACATGGTCGGGCGATCGGCAGAATGGACGATGTTCGAGCGACCCAGTCGGCGATTGTGCAGTTTGAGGTCGACGTATCGTGACCTACGATCCGGCAAGACTATGACCAGGTCTTTCTCGCTACCCGAGGCAACCTGAAGCCCGGCGCGGCGCAGAGCCGGAATGAGTTGAGCCATCGCATCGCCAGTCATGCAGCCACCTTCCCTATACCTGCATACTAACAATCCGTCAAACAAGCATCACCCAATTCACCGAGGTATAATTTGCTTGCATTATTGGGACGCTTCGCATACTATCTTTGACCGCCTACACCGGGCGCGGGGTTGGATGACCCGAAGGCGGGTACAACCTCGACCGCGCACCGGCCGGAGCAGTGCTGGCACTCCATGTCGGTTGAATCATCCTTCACGCCACGAACCTTGCCGCAGAGGGTTCGGTAGGTCCCGTCGGCTTTGGCCTCGCACACATAGTGCGCCCGCGTACCGGTTTTGGTCCGCACCCAATTACTCACCTGCGCAACAGGACTCGACTTTCGATCGGCGGTGGAGACCGCAGTACCCGTTCGACGCCGCCACCGCGTCCGGGTTGTTCTAGGTTGCGGGGATGCGTTCGATGGCAGGTTCGGGAGCGGCGGCGAACCAGGTGTGGTGGAAGGCGATGGCTACTGCGGCGAGTAGGCCGATGACGATCGCGCCCGCGGCGACGGGATATTCGGCCATCGGGACGGCCAGGTAGCGGTAGGAGAGCAGGAGGCCGGCGAAGACCGCGGTGCCGAAGCCGACCAGGCGGAGGCGGAAGGCGTCCCAGCCGCGTTCGGGAGCGCGCAGCGCCGAGTCGACGGTCAGGCACAGGACGGCGCCCGCGATCAGGTCGACGCCGTAGTGGTAGCCGAAGCCGAGCGTCGCGGTAACGGTGGCGGCGAGCCAGAACGCGCCGCCCCAGCGCAGCCAGATCGGAGCGCGGGAGCCGTCGACATCGCGGCGGGTGTGCAGGAACAGGGCCAGCGCCCACGCGGTGTGCATCGAGGGCATGCAGTTGCGCGGGGTGACCTCGTCGAACGGCAGCGCGGACGGATTCGAGTCGATCGGCGGCAGCGCGGCGGGCCAGAAACTGCCCACCTCGAAACCGTGCCCGTCGGCGCCGAACGCGAACATCGGCCCCACCACCGGGAAAAGCACATAGAACAGCGGCCCGACCAGCCCGAGCACCAGGAAGGTGCGCACCAGATAGTGGCTCGGCCACTGCCCGGTCGGCACAACCTTGCGTAACTGCCACACCGCCACCGCGATCGCCGCCACCGGCAGTTCGATGTAGACCCAGTGCAGCACCGCGTACACCTCGGGCCCGAGCACATCGAGCACCCGTCCGACGACCCACGACGGGTCACCGAGCGCGTGATCGGCGAGCAGCACGTATTCGTCGAGCACCGTGGGCCGCACGGCCGAGGTCAGGTGCAACCACACATCGCCGACCTTGGTGGCCAGCACCAGCAGCGCGCCGAGTGCGACGGCCTTCAGCGCGTCGGTGCGCTCGCGACCCCGCCAGCGCACCAGGGCGACCAGGCCGAGCGCGGCCAGCACGATCGTCGGCCCGTTGCCGAAGGACACCGCCTTGCCGTCGATGAGCCGCAGCGCCACCCACACCGCGTCGATCCCGATCGCCGCGGCCAGCGAGATCACGCGTCTGCGCGTGGAGATCCCGACCAGCGCGAGTACGAACCCCGCCCATGGCACCGACATCGACTTGGGCGTGCCGACGAAGTCGCGAGCCAGGCTGGAAAGCGGACCGTCGAAGCCCATGATCGCGGCCATGACCTGCAGCCCGATGAGCAATGCGAGCACCGCTGCCACCGCGACAACGGCGAGTGTTCGTGGGTCGCGCAGACGGGTGGCACCCCCCGCCACAGTGCGTGGTTGTTCGACAAGCATCCAACCATCGTAAACGGCGGGTTAACGCCACCCCGCTGCGCAGCTGAACGCTACTGATCCAGCTCGCGGACCAGCGCGTCGACGACCGCGACCATGTCGCCCTGGGTAGCCGCCGCGACCCGGCGTTGCCGCTGGTAGGAGGCGCCGTGGCGGGGAATGTCGGCCACCGCGGCCAGCTCGTCGGCACAGCCGAGACGCTTCGCGGTCGGCTCCAAGCGGGTGAGCAGGTCCATCAGATCGTCGGTGACCAAGCGCTCGTTGCTGTCGTCGTCGACGATGATGATCGCGTCGAGGCCGTAGCGCGCGGCCCGCCATTTGTTCTCCTGCACGTGCCACGGCGGCAGCGTCGGCAGGGTCTCGCCGTTTTCCAGACGCTGGTCCAGGTCGACGATCAGGCAGTGGATCAGCGCGGCCACCGCGGCCAGTTCGGCGCGGCTGGACAGCCCGTCGCACACGCGCACCTCGATGGTGCCCCACTTGGGTGCGGGCCGGATGTCCCAGTGCATGCCGCCGAGTTGTTCGAACACACCGGTTTTCATCTGGTCGTGCACGAAACCTTCGAACTGGCGCCAGTTCTCGAACTGGAACGGCAGCCCGGCGGTGGGCAACTGCTGGAACATCAGCGCGCGATTACTGGCGTAGCCGGTGTCGTCACCGGACCACATCGGCGAGGAGGCCGACAACGCGAGCAGATGCGGATACGACAGCAGCAGCGAGTTCAGGATCGGAAAGACCTTGTCCCGGTGCGAAACTCCCACGTGCACGTGCACACCCCAGATGAGCATCTGGCGGCCCCACCACTGGGTGCGTTCGATGAGTTCGTCGTAATGCGGTGAGCGCGTGAGCTGTTGGGCCGACCACGCCGCGAACGGGTGGGTGCCCGCGCAGAACAGGTCGACGCCGAGCGGATCGGCTGCGCGCCGCACCGCGTCCATGGTGGTGTGCAGATCCTCGACCGCGCCACCGACCGTGTCGTGCACACCGGTCACCAATTCGACGGTGTTGCGCAACAATTCCTTGGTCACCTGCTGGGTGCCGTCGTGCGCGCGCAGATCACCGACCGCGTCGAACACCGCGGAGGCGGTATTGGACAGATCGCGCGTCACCTTGTCGACGAGCGCGATCTCCCACTCGATGCCGATGGTCGGCCGGGGCGAACCGCGAAACGGAACCGGCTCGAATGCCCCGGCCATTGGGTGTGTCTCGCTAACCGACGACGCCGCACGCCACCCGGGCGCCCGCATCACCGGTGGTCAGGGTGGTCTCATCCGGGCCGGTGCCACCCTCACGGGTGTAGCGCGGCGGGATGTTGCCGAAGTTGTCGGCGCCCGCGTGGATGATCAGCGCCTTGCCCTTGACGTTGTCGAGGGTGACCGCGTCGGTCTGGGTGACCAGCTTCGCGGAACCGTCGGCGCCGACCTGCAGCGAGGTGAGGTCACCGCTGGCCGGGTGCGCGGTGGCGGCGCCGACCTGCAGATGTCCACCGGCCGAGGCGAAGTCGCCCTCACAGGTGCCGTTCTGGTGGAAGTGCAGGCCGTGGAAGCCGGGGGTGAGACCGTGCGCCTCGACGGTGACGACCAGGTGGCCGCCCTCCTGGGCGATGGTCGCGGTGCCCACATCGGCGCCCGCACCGTTCTTGAGCGTGGTCTTCAGACCGCCCGCTGCCGGGGTGCCGTGATCGTCACCGTGGCCGGGAGCCGCGGTGGTCGCGGGTGCGCCGTGCGAACCACCGTGACCGCCGCTTTCGCCACCGGGAGCCGCCGAGCTGGTCCACACCGGCGGCGTGGTGCCCTTGACGTCACTCGACTCCTGGCTGTTGGTGCAGGCTGCGAGCCCGAGCGCGGCGACCGCGAGCACCGGGGTCACAATGCGCCAGGACGGGCGACGAGTTGTCGACGTGGCCATCAGGAGACTCCTTATCGGACTGGGGCTATACCGCTCAAGATGATGCCACAGCGGCGAGGCGACCTACGGCACCGCGTGCCGCGCCTGGTTCAGCGACCGGTCAGGACGACGACAACACCCGGCGAGGTATCGCCCGACTTGGGCGCGACCGTCCCACCGACCTGCTCGGCGATCTCGGTGGCCGCGGCCTTGTCGCCCGCGCCGCCGCCGTAGTACACGGTGGTGGTGGTCAGGTTCGCGCCGCTGTAGTTGCCGGTGCTCACATTGGTCCAGCCCGCCGCACCCAGTTCGCTCGCGGTGCGCGCGGCCAGTCCGGCGACGAGGCTGTTGTTCAGCACCTTCACCGGCACAGCCTGATCCGTGCCGCTCGCCGCCGGAGCGGTGGTGGTCGCGGAGGTGGTCGTCGGCGCGACGGAAGTCGTGGTCGGGGCAGCGGCCGCGCTGGTGGTCGTCGGCGGCTTCGTGGTGGCCGGCGCCTGGGCGACCGCGCTCGAGGTGGTGGTCTCGGTCGGCTCCTCCGAGGCCTGGGCATCGGAATTCGACAGCGACATCGCACCCAGACCGGCGAAGACAATGGCCAGCGCGATCAACACCATCGCCAGCGCGCGCAACGGCGGGCCGCCGGGGGTGGGGTTCGGGTTGCTCACCCGCCCAACCCTAGTCGCAACACCGGGTGTGTGACCGTCATGTCAGACCTGGAAACCGAGTTTGCGCGCGGCACGCGACTTCTGCCTGCTGGCCCGGAGTCGGCGCAACCTCTTGACCAGCATCGGGTCGGCGGCCAGCGCGGCGTCGGAGTCGACGATCGCGTTGAGGACCTGGTAGTACCTGGTGGCCGACATGGCGAAGAGCTCGCGGATCGCGTCTTCCTTGGCGCCCGCGTACTTCCACCATTTGCGTTCGAAGTCCAGGATGTCGAGCTCGCGCCGGCTCAGACCGGTGCTCTCGTCCGGTTCGCCCGCACCAGGGCCCTCGGAGATGTGCCGAGCTGCTGCGCCGTCCATCTTGCTCCCTCGCCGAGTATCACGAGATGGGTGAATACCGTCGCCATTCAACCACGGGTTCCCCCGATCCCTCGACCCATGTCACGGCGTGTTGACTAGCGGCCAGTAGGGGTGTCGCGGCCCACAGGGGCCGCCGCTCGCCCGCCGGTGCGTGCGGCGATAATGGCGACCATGGCAATTCTCCCGATCGTGATCGTCGGTGACCCCGTTCTCCACAACCCCACCGCGAAGGTGACGGAGACCCCCGCGGAGCTGGCCGAGCTGATCGCGGACATGTTCGACACCCTCGAAGAGTCGAAGGGTGTCGGCCTCGCGGCCAATCAGGTGGGCGTCGGCAAGCGGCTGTTCATCTACGACTGCCCCGATTTCGACGCCGAGGGCAACCAGGTCCGCCGCAAGGGCGTGGTGGTGAATCCGGTGCTCGAGACCTCGGCCATCCCCGAGACCATGCCCGATCCCGATGACGACGAGGAAGGCTGCCTGTCGGTGCCCGGCGAGCAGTTCCCGACCGGTCGCGCGGACTGGGCCAGGGTCACCGGCACCGACGAGAACGGCGAGCCGGTCGACATCGAGGGCACCGGCTTCTTCGCGCGCATGCTGCAGCACGAGGTGGGCCACCTCGACGGTTTCCTCTATGTCGACGTGCTGATCGGCCGCAACGCCCGCGCCGCCAAGAAGGCGATCAAGCGAAACGGCTGGGGCACACCGGGTTTGAGCTGGATTCCGGGAACCGTGCCCGACCCCTTCGGTCATGACGACTGAAATCCCCCTCGGGCGCCGCGTAGTGATGCGGTACCAGCTGCCCGCCGGTTATCCCCAGCCGCTCACCGACGTGATCGGCGAACTGGTGTCGCTCGCACCGCCGTCGGTCCGGACCGCCGAGGGTGAGCTGGTGTCGGTGTCGGCCGACCGCGTCGTCGCGCTGAAAGCACTGGGGCCCAGGCCTATTCGGACCAAGGAGATTCGTTCCTTGGAAACCGCAGCAGCGATGGCGTGGCCAGGCAGCACCCACCTGTGGATCGACGGTTGGCTCGCGCGTGCGGGCAACGGCTACACCGGGCGGGCGAATTCGGCTGTGCCACTGGGTGAGTCGGGTGTGCCCGCGGTGCTGTCGATCGACACCATGCACAAGATCGCGGACTGGTACACGAGTCAGGGGTTGCCGCTGCTGCTGCAACTGCCCGACCGCCTCGCCCCCGTTCCGCCGACCTGGAACACCTGGAGCGAGACCGTCGTCCTCGGTCTCGACATCGCGAATTTCGTACTGCCACAAGGTCCGCCGATGGTGCGGATCTCCGATGTGCCCGAGGACGGCTGGCTTCGCACGCACCGCTATCGCGGCGAGATCCCCCTCGACCCGTCCGTGCGCGAACCGGATGTCGCCGTGCTCACCACGGTCATCGATGGTGTTCTCGGTTTCGCCTCCCTCGGCCTACCCGAACCACTGTCCATCGGCCGCGGCGCGGTGACCACCGCACCCGACGGCCGCCGCTGGGTCGGTCTCACCTGCGTGGCCGTGGCAACCGCGCACCGCCGCAACGGACTCGGCGCGCTGCTGTGCGCCGAACTGATCCGCTGGGGTGCCGAGCACGGCGCGACCCACGCCTACGTCCAGGTGGAGGTGGGCAATTCCGCCGCCCTCGCCCTGTACCGCGAGCTGGGCTTCATCGAACACCACGCCTACCGCTACGCAGCACCCCAGAATCACTAGAAGGGACAACCGCACCCGTGCGTCTCGCCACTTGGAACGTCAACTCGATCCGCTCCCGCGTCGATCGGGCGATCGCCTTACTGGACCGCCACGACATCGACGTGCTGGCGTTGCAGGAGACCAAGTGCCGTGACGATCAGTTCCCCTTCGAGCAGTTCGAGGCTGCGGGGTACGAGGTGGCGCATGTGGGGCTCAACCAGTGGAACGGGGTCGCGATCGTGTCGCGGGTCGGGCTCACCGATGTCGAACTCGCGTTCCCTGATCAGCCCGGTTTCGACAAGGACGCCGGTGATTCGCTGATCGAATCGCCGGTCGTCGAGGCGCGCGCACTCGGCGCCACCTGCGGCGGGGTGCGGGTGTGGAGTCTCTACGTCCCCAACGGTCGCGCGCTCGACGACCCGCACTACACCTACAAACTGAACTGGCTCTCGACCCTGCACGCGAAGGCGGCGAGCTGGCTGGCCGAGGATCCCGCGGCGAAGATCGCGCTGGTCGGCGACTGGAACATCGCCCCCACCGACGACGATGTCTGGGCGCCGGAACTGTTCATCGGCAAGACCCACACCTCCGCGCCCGAGCGCGAGGCCTTCCAGTCGATGCTCGACCTCGGCTTCCGCGATGTGATGCGCCCGTTCGCCCCCGGCCCCGGCGTCTACACCTACTGGGACTACACCCAGCTGCGTTTCCCCCGCAAGGAGGGCATGCGCATCGACTTCATCCTCGCCTCCCCCGCGCTGGCCGACCAGATCAAGGACGCCTCGGTGGACCGTGAGGAACGCAAGGGCAAGGGCGCCAGCGATCATGCTCCGGTGATCGCCGAATTCTGACGGAATTTCCGCGCGTTCTCGGTTACGTTGAAGGGAGAAGTTTCAGCCTGCAACGCAGCGGGAGGTGCGCTCGATGTTCTACCGGCGAGTTGGTGCGGTGCCGCCGAAACGGCATACGCAGCATCGCGATGAGCGCGGCAACCTCTATTACGAAGAACTGATGGGCGAAGAGGGGTTCTCCGGAGACTCCTCGCTGCTCTATCACCGAGCCCTACCACCCGCGATCGTCGATGCAACCATCTGGGAGCTACCCGACCAGACTCTGACGCCGAATCATCCACTGCACCACCGACATCTGCGGCTGCCACTGCTGTTTCCCAGCGACACGGCCGTTTCCACAGACCCCGTCACCGGGCGCAGGCTGCTGCTCGCCAATGCCGATGTGCGGATCTCGTACGTGGTCGCCAAGGGTGCGTCTCCGCTGTACCGCAATGCCATCGGCGACGAGCTGGTGTACGTGGAATCCGGTGCGGCCGTGGTGGAAAGCGTGTTCGGGATCTTGCCGGTCCGCCAGGGCGATCAGGTGCTGATGCCGCGCGCCACGACCCACCGCTGGCTGCCGACGGGCGAGGAACCGTTGCGCGCGTATGTGATCGAGGCATCCAGTCACATCACCCCACCCAAACGCTATCTCTCGAAATTCGGTCAGCTGCTGGAGAATTCGCCGTACTGCGAGCGAGACATCCACGGGCCGAACGAATTGCTGCTCGTCGACGACACCGACGTGGAGGTGCTGGTGAAGCATCGCGCGGGCACCGAGGTGATCGGCACCCGGATGACCTACGCGACGCATCCGTTCGATGTCGTCGGCTGGGATGGCTGCCTGTACCCGTACACCTTCAATATCGCCGACTTCGAACCGCTGACCGGCCGCGTTCATCAGCCACCGCCGGTGCATCAGGCCTTCGAGGCCACCAATTTCGTGATCTGCAATTTCGTGCCGCGCAAGGTGGACTATCACCCGCTGTCGATTCCGGTGCCGTACTACCACTCGAATGTGGATTCCGACGAGATCATGTTCTATTGCGGCGGAAACTACGAGGCGCGCAAGGGTTCCGGTATCACCCAGGGTTCGGTCTCGGTCCATCCGGGCGGTTACGCGCACGGCCCGCAACCCGGCGCGTATGAACGCAGTATCGGGGCGGAATTCTTCGACGAACTGGCGGTGATGGTGGATACGTTCCGGCCGTTGCAACTCGGCGAGGGTGCGCTGGCCTGCGAGGATCCCGCTTATGCGTGGACCTGGTCGGGTCGCGGGCCGGGGCTGCGATGAGCCTGCTGCGCGTGGAGGTGCCCGCCGACTCCCTGTTCGGGCCCGAGAACATGCCCTACGGGGTTTTCGCGCCCCCCGACGGCGACTTCCGGGTCGGCTGTCGGTTGGGCGATACGGTGCTCGATCTGGCTGCGCTGCTGGATGATTCGGTGTTCGCGCGCCCCGACATGAATGCCTTTCTCGCGCAGGGTTCCAGCCGGTGGCGCGAGGTTCGCGAAAGGTTGCGCGCGCTCGCCGATACGGCACTACCGGTCGATGCTCTGTATCCGGCGTCCTCGGTGCGGATGGCACTGCCGATACGGATCGGCGATTACGTCGACTTCTATGCCAGCATCGACCACGCCACCAATCTCGGCAGACTGTTCCGGCCGGATAGTGAACCGCTGCTACCGAATTGGCGTCACCTGCCGGTGGGTTATCACGGCCGAGCCGGCACCATCGTCGTGTCGGATACGCCTGTCATCCGACCGCGGGGCCAGCGCAGAACAGCTTCCGGCACACCCGATTTCGGACCGTCCGAGCGTTTGGACATCGAAGCCGAATTGGGTTTCGTCGTCGGCACCGGCTCCACCCTCGGCGCGCCTGTCGCCGTCGACGAATTCACCTCCCATGTTTTCGGTGTGGCCCTGGTCAACGACTGGTCGGCCCGCGACATCCAAGCCTGGGAGTACCAGCCGCTCGGCCCGTTCCTCGGCAAGTCGTTCGCCACGTCCATGTCGGCCTGGATCACCCCCTTGGCGGCGCTGACCGAAGCTCAGGTGCCACTACCGGCCCAGGACCCGGAACCCCTCCCCTACCTGCGCGGCACCGATAATTTCGGCCTCGACATCGACCTGACTGTGGCGTGGAACGGCGAGGCCGTCTCCCACCCGCCCTACGCACGCATGTACTGGTCCCCAGCCCAGATGCTGGCCCACCTCACCGCCAACGGCGCCTCGATCCGCCCCGGCGACCTCTACGCCTCCGGCACTATCTCCGGCCCCGAACCGGCACAGCGCGGCTCGCTCATCGAATTGTCCTGGGGTGGAAAAGAACCCGTCACCGTCGCAGGCGAGTCCCGCACCTTCCTGGCCGACGGCGACGAGGTCACGATCACCGCCACCGCACCCGGATCGGCAGGGAGGCCGATCGGCCTCGGCGCGGTCAGCGGACGCATTCTGCCCGCGCACAACTCTTCGCCGCCTGCTGCGGGCGGTTCGTCTACGGGATAACCGCAGCGGTCGCGTCCACCCAGGGGCGGAGATAGTACTCGACCTACTTCCGACCCGAGGCGGTATCGAGAAGAATCGGGCGCGGGATACGGTGACGGTTCGAGCGTTTCCGAGCAGTCACAAACAAGAGGCCCGACGATGTTGACGACAATCGCCCGCACCGCCGTCGCCCGACCACGCTGGGTGGTCGCGGTCGCACTGTTGCTGATGATCCTGTGTGGCGCGATCGGTGCCACGGTGCACTCGCACATGAAATCGGGCGGATTCGTCACCGATGATCTCGATTCGGTGCAGGCCAGCCAGTATCTGAACGACAACTTCCCTGGCAGCGAACCCAACTTCGTGCTGACGATCTCCGCCGAGGGCGTGGCCGACTCCGCCGAGGCACGTGCGGCCGCCGACCACGCGATCGCCGTTCTCGAGTCCCATTCCGAGATCGTCAGCGGCGTGCAGTCGTACTGGACCGCGCGCCCCGACCTCAAACAGGCGATGCTCAGCAAGGACCGCTCGCACGCGCTCATCCTGGCCAGCATCGAGGGCGACGATGCCGAACTGCCCGATCGGGCGGCGATGCTGAGCAAGGAACTTCAGGTCGAGAGCGGTCCGGTCACGGTCAAGGCCGGTGGGCTCGCCGCGACGTTCGCCGATATCAACACCCAGATCAGCAAGGACCTGATCATCGCCGAGGCGATCGCGATCCCGATCACGGGTCTGCTGCTCGCGCTGGTGTTCGGCAGCCTCATGGCGGCCGCGCTGCCGGTGGCGATCGGGCTGTTCGCCATCGCGGCATCGCTGGGCATTCTGCGCGTGCTGACCGCCCTGACCGATGTGTCGATCTTCGCGCTGAACATGACCACGGCGCTCGGACTGGCGCTGGCGATCGACTACAGCCTGTTCATCGTGAGCCGGTATCGCGAGGAACTGACCGCGGGCGCCACCCCGACGGCCGCGGTGACCCGCGCGATCCAGACCGCCGGTCGCACGGTCGTGTACTCGGCACTTGTTGTCGCGCTGTCGCTTTCGGCGCTGCTGGTGTTCCCGCAGTACTTCTTCAAGTCGTTCGCCTACGCGGGCATCGCGGTGGTCGCCGCCGCCGCGGCCGCCGCGGTGATCGTGTTGCCCGCGCTGCTCATCCTGGTCGGTCACCGCATCGACGCGGGCGACCTGCGCGCACCGATGCGCCGCCTGTTCCGGCTGGCTCCGCGCACGGAAAAGGAACCGCGCCAGACGTTTTGGTACGGCCTCGTCATCGCGGTGATGAAGCGGCCGATGTCGATCGCGCTGGCCGCCACCGCGTTCCTGCTGCTGCTCGGCTCGCCGTTCCTGGGTGTGCAGTTCGGTTATCCCGACGACCGGTCGCTGCCCACCGATGTCGCCAGTCGCGAAGTTGGCGACATCCTTCGCACCGAATTCGACGCCGATCTCGCCTCGAGCGCCACCATCGCGCTGCCCGAATTCCGTGGCAACACAGCCGAACTCGACACCTACGCGCGCGAGCTGTCCAAGGTGCCCGACGTACCGGCCGTCCTCAGCAGCGCGGCGGTGTATCGCAACGGGCTGCGGGTGGCCGCGGGCGTGCCCGAGATGTCGGACCCCCAGCGCGGCGCCTACCTGTCGGTCGCCACCTCCCTCGACCCCTACTCCGACGCGGGCGGCGCCCAACTCGACACCCTGCGCACCGTGCCCGCGCCGTCGAAAGCCCTGATCACGGGCCCGGCCGCGCTCAACCAGGACTCCGTCAACGCGATCACCGGCAAGTTGCCCCTGGCGGGCGCCCTGATCGCGCTCACCACCCTGGTCCTGCTGTTCCTGTTCACCGGCAGCGTGGTGCTCCCGATCAAGGCCCTGATCCTCAACATCCTGTCGCTGGCGGCGACCTTCGGCGCGATGGTGTGGATCTTCCAGGAGGGCCACCTGTCGGAACTGCTCGGCTTCACCGCCACCGGCACCCTCAACCTCGCCATGCCCATCCTCATGTTCAGCCTCGCGTTCGGCGCATCGATGGACTACGAGGTCTTCCTGCTCTCCCGCATCCGCGAGGAATGGCTCGCCGGGCCGAAAACCACCGAGGGCAACACCGAGGCCGTCGCGATGGGCGTGGCCCGCACCGGCCGCATCTTCACCGCCGCCGCCCTGCTGATGAGCATCGTGTTCCTGGGCGTCGCCACCTCCGGCGTGTCGATGATGAAACTGTTCGGCCTCGGCTGCGCCCTCGCGGTGATCAGCGACGCCACCATCATCCGCGGCCTGCTCGCCCCGGCCCTCATGCGCATGATGGGCACCTGGAACTGGTGGGCGCCGAAACCACTGGCGTTGCTGCACAACAAGTTCGGGCTGGATGAAGCCGAGGCCGCCCCGGCACCGGCCGAACCGCAGCTGACCGAATCCGCCACTCGTTAGCGAACAACTACTACGCCGCCTAGACTTCAACCCAGCCACGCACGCCCCGACCTCGAGGAGGGGCCGCCGCGCAAGCGGCGGTTCGCGGCCGTCCCGCCGATGGGAGGCCGTTGCGCAGGCGACGAAGGAGCAAGCAACGGCCTCCCATCGGCGGGACACAAGGGGCCGCGAACTCGAGCGCGCCAGCGCTCCATCAAACACAGCACGGGGGCTCGCACCAGCGGGCTGAGAGGACGGCTAGCCCAATCGGGCGTCAGGGCCGTCGACCGTATGAACCTGACCGGGTAATGCCGGCGTAGGGAGGAAGAATCATGGGCTCGAACACGTCTGTCGACACCGTCACCACCGGTCCGATCCAGGGCAGCGTCAAGCACTACAACGAGGTCGACGGCCTGCGGATCCCGGTTCGTCGCATCAATCTCACCAATGGAGACCACTTCGACGTCTTCGACACCTCCGGCCCGTACACCGACAACAACGCGGTGATCGACCTCGAAGCCGGGCTGCCGAAACTGCGCGACGACTGGGAAAAGCCCACCGTCGAAGGCCCGCCCACCCAGCTGCACTGGGCGCGCCAGGGCATCATCACCCCCGAGATGCGGTTCATCGCCGCCCGCGAAGGGGTCTCCCCCGAGCTGGTGCGTCACGAGGTCGCGCTCGGCCGCGCGGTGATCCCGGCCAACCACAACCACCCGGAACTCGAGCCGACCATCATCGGCAAGAAGTTCCTGGTCAAGATCAACGCCAATATCGGCAACTCGGCGGTGTCGTCGTCGATCGCCGAAGAGGTCGAGAAGATGGTGTGGGCCGCGCGCTGGGGCGCCGACACCATCATGGACTTGTCCACCGGCAAGAACATCCACGAGACCCGCGAGTGGATCCTGCGCAACTCCCCCGTCCCGATCGGCACCGTTCCGATCTACCAGGCGCTGGAGAAGGTGAACGGCGATCCCACCAAGCTCACCTGGGAGATGTACCGCGACACCGTGATCGAGCAGTGCGAGCAGGGCGTCGACTACATGACCGTGCACGCGGGCGTGCTGCTGCGCTACATCCCGCTCACTGCCAAGCGCGTCACCGGCATCGTCTCGCGCGGCGGATCCATCATGGCCGCTTGGTGTTTGGCACATCACCAGGAATCGTTCCTGTACACGCACTTCCGTGAACTGTGCGAGATCCTGGCCAAGTACGACGTCACCTTCTCCCTCGGTGACGGCCTTCGCCCCGGCTCCATCGCCGACGCCAACGACGAGGCCCAGTTCGCCGAACTACGCACCCTCGGCGAGCTCACCAAAATCGCGAAATCCTATGGCGTGCAGGTGATGATCGAAGGCCCCGGCCACGTGCCGATGCACAAGATCGTCGAGAACGTCCGCCTCGAGGAAGAGCTCTGCGAAGAGGCACCGTTCTACACCCTCGGCCCACTGGCCACCGATATCGCACCCGCCTACGACCACATCACCTCCGCCATCGGCGCCGCGATCATCGCCCAGGCAGGCACCGCCATGCTCTGCTACGTCACCCCCAAGGAGCACCTGGGCCTACCCAACCGCGACGACGTCAAGGTCGGCGTGATCACCTACAAGATCGCCGCCCACGCCGCCGACCTCGCCAAGGGCCACCCCCACGCCCAGGACCGCGACAACGAATTGTCCAAGGCCCGTTTCGAATTCCGCTGGCACGACCAGTTCGCCCTCTCGCTGGACCCCGACACCGCCCGCGAGTACCACGACGAAACCATGCCCGCCGAGCCCGCCAAGACCGCCCACTTCTGCTCCATGTGCGGTCCGAAGTTCTGCTCGATGCGCATCTCCGCCGACGTCCGCGAGTACGCCGAAAAACAGGGGCTCACCGACGTGGCCGCCATCGAAGCCGGCATGGCCGAGAAGTCCGCCGAGTTCGCCGACCAGGGCAACAAGGTCTACCTCCCGGTCGTCTCCTGACTCCCAGCACCACCATCGTCGACGCCCGTCCGATCTTCGCGATCAGGCGGGCGTCGCGCTGTGCTCGCACACCGGGAAATCGCGATGATCCGGCACGCGCCGCGCCGAGCCAGCGTGCCGCACCACCGCGTGCACCCCGGATTTCGGGGCTTTCGCTCATCGAGGAGATCGGTAGCTTTGGTAAGCGTGTCGACCTACCGGCACGCTGAGCACTGGAGTGAATCAATGAAGCGCATCGTCGCCGGGGCCCTCGTGGCCGCCGCCCTGTCCGTCGCCGCCCCGATCGGCACCGCCCAGGCCGCGTCGCTGCCGGTCGCCGACTCCGGCTCGTCCTCCATCGGCTGCACTTCGGATACCAGCCCGTGCGCCCTCCGCCCGCTGTTCGACCTGTTCACAGCCCTCTACACCGGCAGCGCACAGGCCTGAATACCGCGCGCGACCTGGTGGGGTGGGTCGCGCCCGCCGATCGGCGGATTCGCCCGTCACTGCCCCGCGCGCAGCGGCTACCTCGGATCGCGGGGCCGGGGGTAACGTCAGCCGGGTGGCCGATGCTTTCTACCGCCGAGACCCCGAGGACCCGAACCGGTACCTCTCGACCGAGCTGACCCGGGGCCCTTGGTCGCCGGATGCCCAACATGCCGGACCGCCTTCGGCGCTGCTCGGGCATGTGATCGAGCGGTGTGAGCCGCGGCCGGGGTTTCAGGTCGGGCGGGTCGCGGTGGAGATTCTCGGGCCCGTTCCGTTGGCGCCGTTGACCGCGCAGGCGAAGGTGGTGCGGGCGGGGCGCAGTGTGGAGCTGATCGAGGCGACACTGTCGTCCGAGCGGGGGCCGGTGATGCAGGCGAAGGCGTGGCGGATCAAGCTGGCCGAGCCCGTGCTCGACCTGCCCGAGGAATTCCTGCCCACCGGCACCCGCGAGTTCCCCGAGGCCACGCAACCGTCACTGTTCCCGACCGATCACGAAGTCGGCTTCCACACCGGCATCGAATACCGTTTCACCACCGGCTCTTTCGACGAGCCCGGCCCGGCGGTCTGCTGGATTCGCCTGAAGTATCCGATCGTCGCGGGCACCACCCCGAGCCCGCTCGAGCGCGTACTCGCGGCCGCCGATTCGGGCAACGGCGTGAGTGCCGTCCTGGACTGGTCGAAGTACCTGTTCATCAACACCGACCTCACCGTCACCCTGCACCGCCAACCGGTCGGCGAATGGGTGTGCCTCGACGCGGTCACCCACCCCCAACCGCATGGCATCGGCCTCGCCGAATCCGCACTCTTCGACGAGACCGGGCCGTTGGGCCGCAGCACCCAAACCCTGCTGCTGGCACCGCGTTAGGGACGCGGCTTCACCAAGTCGGCGTTGCCGTGCTTGAGTACCTCGGTCTCGAAGGTGCTGTCGGTTCGGAACGGGTCACCGGTGCCGGTGGTGATCAGATCGTGCAGGCTCTTGGTGATGTAGGCGCCCCAGGCATTGGCGCACACCTCGTAGCATTCGTCGGCGGGGCGCAAACCCACATGGGTGAAACGGATTTCGGTACCGCCCTCACGTTCGACGATGTCGAAAACGACGTCGGTGTTCTCCCATTCGGCGGTGTCGGCGATGAAGGAGATGTAGGTGTCGGTGACGTGCCAGACCAGGCGCTTACCGGGGATCGACTCGGTGGTGGTCATCGTGCAGCGGTGCGCGCCAGGGACCTCGAAGCGGTAGCTGTCGCCCACGGTGCCCGTGGTGCCTTCGATCGTTTCGTTCCACCAGCCGCGGACGTTGTTGATGGCCGCGAACGCCTCCTCGGGCGTCGCATCGACGGTGGTGGTCGCGGTGAAGTTGTTGTCGCTCATTGCTTTTCCTTCGGTTCAGCCGTCCAGATGTCTCCGGAGGGCGTCCAATGGCCCGTCCCAGTCGCGGGCCATGGCGGCCAGGAACTGTTGGGCCACTTGCATGGGAGCGGAGTCGAGTCGGTAGCGCACCCTGCGCCGCTCCCCCGGTTCCGCGATCACCAATCCCGCATCTGCCAGCAGGACAAGGTGTTTGGCGATCGCCTGCCGGGTGATGGGCAGACGATCGGCGAGGTCCGTCGCGGTGGCGGGCCCGTCGGCGGCGAGGGCGGCCAGCACCGCTCGCCTGCTCGGATCCGCCAGCGCGACGAAGACTCGTTCGGCCGTCGCCTCCGACTCAGGCCGCATCGAGGTACTCGACCAGCTCACCCAGCTCGCTCTTCCAGCCACCGACATTGCCCTCGAACGCCTCCTTGTAGGCGTCGTCGGACAGCTGCGCGAACCCGGTCTCGACCACGGTCAGCCGTGTCCCCGCGCCGACCGACTCGAGCGTGAACTCCACATACGTGCGCCGCGGATCTTCGTCGGGCAGTCCATTGATCGGCCAGGTGTACCCGAACACGCTCGGCTTCTCCACCCGCTCCACCCGAATATCCGCCGAGAACCCCTCGGTCCAGGTCATCCGCATCGCCCCACCCGGCCGCAGATCGATCTCGGCAGTATTACCGAACCAACTCGCCAGCCCCTCCGCGGTAGTAATCGCCGCCCACACCTTCTCCGGCGGATGCGCGAGCTCGACAGTCCGCACGATCTGATCAGGGAATCCCATGATGCCTCCTCGTATGTTGCAACCGACTGGTTGCAACTCAGGGTATGGCAACCAAGTGGTTGCGTCAAGGGTTGGTTCGGCGTAATCACGCAATCGGCCGCGTTCTAATCAGTTTTCTGACTGATCGAGGCCGAAGTGTGTGATTTCGCCAGTCCACGACCGAACCGGCGGCGACGCACAACATCGGCGACCTCATCGGCACAGTGGTCGAGAGTGCGCAGAACATCGTGCGCCGAATAGCGCAGTACGAACCAGCCATGAATCAACAACCAGTTCTGCCTACGTCGGTCCCGACGGAACGTCAGACGGTCGTTATGAAACTCCCAGCCGTCGATTTCCACCACGGTGCGACTGCGATGGTCGACGAAGTCGCAGGTGAAGGGGCCGATCGGTTCGTTGGCCGCGAGGTGGAGGTTGCGGCGTGCCAGCGCACGGGCGAACAGTCGCTCGGGCTCCGACAGCGCCCGCGAGGCCGTATGCCGCAACTGCTGTCGCAGGACGGGGACACCACGTCGACCGGTTTCGCACAGCCGCGACAACTCAGCCGGATCGACCGTGCGGCACAACTGTTCGTCGATCAGTGCGTCCGCGTCCGGCGCCGGCAGGACCGGCAAACAGTCGAGCACCGTTTGGGCGGTAGTGGTCATCGGCAGTTGGGCCAGATCATCCACCGCGTCGTCGGAGAGATCGCGCCCGTAAAGCCGCACCCAGGGCGGGGTTCTGCGGCGGCGGGCGATCGGCACGGTCGCCTCGAAGACCTCCGGCTCGGGCAACATCCCCCACAGCCATGCGGCCGTTCGGTGACTGAGATGCGCTTCGGGCAGCCACTCGATGATCGCGGCGCATCGCGCCAGCGCGGTCGGCGCACCTTCACAGAAGATCCCCGGTAGCAGCCGCACATAGGTGCCGCGGCGGCACCGATCGCCGATCGTGCTCGACGCAACACCTTCGGCAGCCAACTGTGCGCGGGTGACGACTCTGTCCATGCCCGGCATTCTGCGCCGACGTCGACGGCCGACGTCCGCTCCAGACCGCCTCTGTGGATAACACGCAGGTTGTGGATAACTTTCCGCGCGATAGTTTCGAGAAGCTCGCCACCGCCCAGATCGCCCGCTCCACGGTGCTACCGGCCGAACCGCCCGGCGAAATCACACAAAACGGCGCTCGAGAATCAGTTTTCTGATTATGCGGCGGCCGATTGTGCGATTACGCCGGGTCGGGACTTGCCGTGTCCACGTTCAGTGGCCGCCGGTGATCTGGAAGCCCTTGGGGACCAGCCAGACGGTGAAGACCGTGACGACGGCTACCACCGCGGCGGAGATGTAGGACGTGGTGGTGAGGGCGGCGTCGAAGGCGTGGGTTGCGGCTTGGGCGAGTTGGGTGTGAGCTGGTTCGGGGAGGTCGGCGGCTACTTCGGCCGCGCCGCCGATGGAGCCGCTCGCCTGGTCGAGGCGGTCGGCGGGGACGGGGAGGTCGGTCATGTGCTGGGTGAAGATTCTGGCGTGCAGACTGCCGAGGAGGGCTACGCCGAAACCGACGCCTACCTCGTAGTTGGTCTCCTCGACCGCGCCCGCCTGGCCGGCGCGGTCGGCGGGGACGGCGCCGACGAGGACGGCGGCGGCCGCGGTGACTGCCATGCCGTCGCCGAGGCCGAACGACACCAGGACCAGCGCGACCACCGGATAGGTGGTCGGCTCCGGACTCACCGCGAGCAGCAGGAAGCCGAGCGCGACCGCGCCGAGGCCGACTCCGAGCACCGCGCGGACACCGAACTTCTCCATCAGCATCGGTGTGAGGAGGGAGGCGGTGAGGAGAGTGAGTGCGGCGGGCAGCATGCGGATGCCCGCCTGCGACGGGCTGTAGCCGTGGACGTACTGCAGCCACAGCGAGATCAGGAACATGGCCGCGCCGATCGCCATCATGGCCAGCAGGGTCGCGACGGCCGCGGCGGTGAACGCGCCGTTGCGGAACAGTCGCACGTCCAGCAGCGGGTCGGTGGCGGTGAGCTGGCGGCGGGTGAACCAGGCCAGTGCGGCGATACCGACGACCAGGATCGCCCAGTCCGTCACGCTCGCTTCACCTTTCGCGAGATGCTTGACGCCCCACGCCAGGCAGACGATGCCCGCCACCGAGAGCGCGGCGGCGAACCAGTCGAGGCTGCCGGCCTGTGGCGCACGGTATTCCGGCAACACCCACAGCCCGACCACCACCGTCACCAACACCACCGGCACGTTCAGCCAGAACGCCGACGACCACCCGAAATGCTCGACCAGAAACCCGCCGACGATCGGCCCGACCGTGGCCCCCACCCCCGCGACCGCCGCCCAGATCCCGATGGCCATGGTGCGTTCGCGCGCGTCGGTGAAGATATTGCGGATCAGCGACAGCGTGGACGGCATCACCATCGCCCCGCCGATCCCGAGCAGCACCCGCCCACCGATCAGCTGTGCCGCGCTCCCGGCGGTAGCGGCTACCACCGAAGCGATACCGAACAGCACGAAACCGCTGACGAACAACAACTTTCGCCCCACCCGATCACCGAGCGCCCCCGTGGTGATGAGCAACCCACCGAGCACCAGCCCGTAGATGTCGATGATCCACAGCTGCTCCAGCGGCCCGACCTGCAGATCCTCGATCAGTGACGGCAACGCCACATTGAGGATGGTGGCATCCATCGCCACCAGCAACAGGCTCGCGCACAGCACCCCGAGCATGACCCAGCGCACCGATCCGTACGCCCCCGCACTTGTGCCCACCACTCAGCTTCACCGCCGATTCCTGGTCATGACCGATCCGCAGCTCAACCTACCGAGTCTTCAGCGGTTCGCCGGGGAGCCCGACCGGGCAACGAGCGAACAGTGCGCTATCACGCGAACGGCGCCCGCGATCGGAGATGGATCGCGGGCGCCGATATCCAGCGGTGCCGATTACGACTTGTCGAAGCGGGTGTCGACGAAGGACTCGAAGTCGACCTTGCCCGGGATGGCCTTGGCCTTGGTGAAGGCGTCGGCGATTTCCTGTTCGGACGCGATGACCTCGTCGGAAAGCTTGATCGGTTGCTTGATCGAGCGGGTCCAGGTGGTGCGGGAGGCGTCGACGCTGATCTGGGTCAGTTCGGCGTACCTGGTGGACCAGGTGTCGAGGTTGTCCGCGGACCATTTGGTGGCGGCGGCGTAGCGCTGGAAGAAGTCGGCGAGGGCGGCGGATTTGCCCGCGTCGGCGACGGTTTTGTTGCCCGCTACCCAGAAGTTGTAGCCGTTGGCGGCTTGGTCGGCGGTGGCGATGGACTTGGCGCCCGATTCCTTTTCGGCGATGGCGGTGTAGGGGTCCCAGGTGGCCCAGGCGTCGACATCGCCGCGGGTGAGCGCGGTGTAGCCGTCGCCGGGGGCGAGGTACACCGGCTCGATATCGCTGAGCGACAGTCCGGCCTTCTGCAGTTGCAGCAGCAGGTTCGCATTGGCCGAACTGCCCTTGTAGACGGCGACTTTCTTGCCTTTGAGTGCGGTGACGGAGCTGATGGTCGAGTCCTTGCCGACCAGGATCGCGTCACCCTTTCCGGTGGCCGAGAGCGCACCGACGATCTTGATATCCGCGTCGGCCGCCGCACCGAAAATCACTGGGGTATTGCCTGTTTGGGCGATATCGATGCCGCCCGCGCTCGCCGCTTCGACCAGCGGCAGACCGGCGGTGAAGGTGGAGAATTCGATCTTGTAGGGCAGGTTCTCCAGTTGCCCCGATGCCTTCAACAGCACTTCGATCGAAATCGCCTTCTGGTCACCGACTTTCAGCGTGACCGTGCTGAGGTCGACCGGCCCCGTGGGCGCGGCCTCGGTCGACGCGTCGTCACCGCAGGCGCTCAGGGAGAGCGCGGTGACGACGGCGAGTGCCAGACCGGTCAGACGAGACTTCGGAGTGCGTTTCACGGGAACAACTTTCATGCGTGGGACGGAGTGCGGATCGCTGACGGTTCAGCGAGTGACACCGAGCAGGGCGAGCAGATGGGTCGCGTACTCGGCGACCTCCGGTGCCGCGGCGGTGCGTGGGCGTGGGAGTTCGATGGGCACATCGACGGCGATGCGGCCCTCGTCGAGCACCAGAACGCGGTCGGCGAGCGTGATCGCTTCCAGCACGTCGTGAGTCACGAGCAGTACGCCGAATTCGCGCTGGGCGTGCAGGCCGAGCAGCAGGTCGTGCATGGCCAGACGGGTCAGTGCGTCGAGTGCGCCGAAGGGTTCGTCGAGCAGCAGCAGGGTCGGCTCGGCCACCAATGCCCTTGCCAGCGCGGCACGTTGGGCCTCACCGCCGGACAGGGTGAGCGGCCACGCGTCTGCCCGATCAGCGAGACCGACCTCGGCGAGCAGGTCGCGGGCGGCTTGCTCGTCGACCCGCCGACTGCGCGGCTTCGGCCTGCCGAGGGCGACATTGCGCACCACCGGCTGCCACGGGATCAAGCGGGGTTCCTGGAAGACGATCGTCGGCCTGCCTTCGACGGAAACCTCACCGCGAGTGGCGGTATCGAGGTCGCCGAGGATCCGCAAAATCGTGGACTTGCCGGATCCACTGCGCCCGACCAGCGCCACGATCTCGCCCGCGCCGATCTCGAGATCGATTCCGGCGAGCACGGTGCGCTCACCGAATCGCTTGCGAAGACCGCTGATTCGCGCGGCAGCGACCCGGGGCGACCGCGCGGAGATGGGGGTGACAGTTGTGGCGGCGGCAGCGGTCATGGTGTGAACCTCGCGATCGAACGGCGGCGGGGTAGCGGGCCTGCCCACTCGCAGGACGGGGTGGGCCCTCGAGTCGGCGGAAGATGCGGACATCAGCGGTTCACCGTCGGGCGCCAGCGCAGGGCTCGGCGTTCGAGTAGGCGGACGATCGAGTCGGTGAGCAGGCCGAGGAGGCTGTAGACGACCAGGCCGAAGACGACTATGTCGGTGCGCAGGAATTCGCGGGCGTTGTTGACGACGAAGCCGAGGCCCGCGCTGGCGTTGATCTGTTCGGCCACGATCAGTGAGAGCCAGGCGATGCCGAGGCTCTGGCGGGCGCCGACCAGGATCTGCGGTAGGGCGCCGGGGAGGACGAGCAGGCGCAGGCGTTCGGCGAGGCCGAGGTGCAGTGCGCTGCCGAGTTCCAGGAGTTTCGGGTCGAGTTGGCGGATGCCGGCGAAGGTATTGAGGTACAGCGGGAAGAACACGCCGAGCGCGATCAGGTAGACCTTGGGTTCCTCGCCGATACCGAACCAGATGATGAACAGCGGGATCAGCCCGAACAGCGGGATGGTGCGGATCATCTGCAACTGCGGGTCGACCGCGTATTCACCGATCTTGCTCAGCCCGGCGAGCACCCCGAGTACCAGCGCGAGCACCGCGCCGAGCGCGAACCCGTACAGTGCCCGCTGCCCGGAAACCAGCAGAGCCTCGGTGAGCTGGCCCGATCGGTAGGTTTCCAGACCCGCGTCGAGCACCGCCGAGGGCGCGGGCAGTTTCCTGGGCGGAATCCAACCGCTGGTGCTGGCGAGCTGCCAGACGAGCAACAGCACGAGCGGCGACAGCGCACGCAGAAACCCCGGGCGGCGGTACAGCGGGACCCGTCGCTCGGCGGTTTCGGTGGGCTTGTCCAACAGCATTCGTGCATGGTGCCCGCCGCGAGGGGTCGGCCGACAGGGTTCGAATCAGCTCGAGAGTTACTCGCGCCCTGATTCGAGACCCGCGCTGCTAGCCCGCTCGACTCGAGATCTGTTGCACGCCCCAGCTGTTCCCGTCCGGGTCACTGAAGAAGACGAACCCGACATTGTCGAGCGGATGCGGGACCTGCCGCGGGTTCTTGCCGAGTTCTTGAACATCGGTGACCTCGACACCACGCGCCACGAGTTCGGCATGCGCCTGCCGGATATCGGGAACCACGAGCTGCAGCCCCTTCAGCGAACCGGGCTCCATATGCGGGACCGCGCCCTTGCCGATGACAATCGAACACCCCGAGCCAGGTGGGGTGAGCTGCACAATGCGCACATCATCGGAGATCACAGTGTCATGATCGACGGCGAAGCCGAGCTTGTCGGCATAGAAATCCTTGGCCCGGTCGATATCGGAAACCGGCACGACCACAACTTCCAAAGTCCAATTCACTACGCGCCTCCGCGTCGTCCGGATGATGCGCCAAGTCTGCCAGCCCCACACCCCCCTGGGTCGGGAAATCCCAGGCAGTCTCTACCCAAAGGGGCCCGCCCCGATCTGGACTGACCGGAGGGTGCGACGAAGGAGTACCCGCAGGGAGGGAAGATCGGGGCCCTCCGGGGCCCCGCTCGAGCGCGCCAGCGCTCCAAAAACACAGCAAAAGGTACACCTGCCCCGGACCCGGTAAACCCCGGGCTCAGGACCTACGTTCCCACCGCCAAGCGAATTCGCCCGTAGCAGGAGGCGGTCCGGGCAGCGACCCCTCGACAGTAAGCCCGTCGATCATCAGCGAAAGAACCCGTTGCCGCAGCTCAGCGGTACGCACAGGCTCTGCCATAGCGACCGCCGAACAAGCCTCGAGAATCAACCCCAGATCGAGCGCATTGACATCAGCCCGCAACCGCCCGCTGGCGTGAGCCCGGCGAACCAACTCCTCGGTGACCTCACCGGAGTGCATCACATCCGGCAGCATCGATTCGTCCGGAGTGAAGGTGCCCGCGAGATGCACGGTGAGCGAGTGCACGTCAGCGTCGACCACCCGCTCCAGAAATCCGACAAACCCCCGCCAACCGTCCGAATCCTCCAGCGCCGCATCGGCTTCCGCGTTGTACCGCCGCAACCCTTCGTGGCACAGCGTGCGCAGCAGCACCTCCTTGCTCGGATAACGCCGGTACAGCGCACTGATCCCAACCCCCGCCCGCTCGGCAACGGCCGCGATCGGCGCGTTCGGATCGTCGAGGAACACCGCACGGGCGGCCTCGAGGATCAACCCGTCGTTGCGGGCAGCCTGCGCCTTGCGGCCGGCCAAGCGGGGTGCGGTTTCACTCTGAGCCATGAATATCAGCCTACCACTTGAAACGGAATGATCCGTTCTGCTACGTTTGAAACAGAACGGAACATTCCGTTTCGTAAAGAGGAGCCGACATGACCGCCATCACCCCCTTCACCATCGACATCCCGCAGGCCCGTCTCGACGACCTCGCCGCCCGCCTGCGCAACGCCCTCTACCCCGACGAACTGCCCGGCGTCGGCGATGCCTACGGCGTCCCGGCCGGCCGCGTGCAGGACCTCGCCAAGTACTGGCTCGAGGAATTCGATTGGCGCGCACTGGAATCCGAGCTCAACGCCTACCCCCAGTTCACCACCGAGATCGAGGGCGAGGACATCCACTTCCTGCACATCCGCTCCTCACGCCCCGATGCGACGCCGGTGATCCTCACCCACGGCTGGCCCGGTTCGATCCTCGAATACCTCGACGTGATCGCCCCGCTCACCGAGCCCGAATCCGCCGATCAGCCCGCCTTTCACCTGGTCATCCCCTCGCTGCCCGGCTTCGGCTTCTCCGGCCCCACCCGCAGCACCGGCTGGAACCGCTACCGCACCGCCCGCGCCTGGGCCGAACTGATGTCGCGCCTCGACTACCAGCGCTACGGCGCCATCGGCAACGACGGCGGCTCGATGGTCTCCCCCGAGATCGGCCGGATCGCGCCGGACAACGTGATCGGCGTGCACGTCACCCAGCTGTTCTCGTTCCCGTCCGGCGACCCGGCCGAGTTCGAGGGCCTGTCGGAGGCGGATATGGCTGCGCTGCAACACCTTCAGTGGTTCCACGAGAACAAGATGGCCTTCAACACCTTGCACAGCCAGCAGCCGCAGACCCTGGCCTACGCGCTCGCCGACTCCCCGGTGGGCCTGCTCGGCTGGAACGCGCAGCTGTTCGGCGAATCCTTGGATCCGCAGTTCGTGATCGCGAATGTGGCACTGTACTGGCTCACCGGCACGGCCGGTTCGTCGCTGCGCTTCTACTACGAGGACGCACACGCCACCGAACAGCCGACCGAGCCCACCACGGTCCCGACCGGCCTGGCGATGTTCGCCGGCGATTTCCAGTCGATCCGCCGATTCGCCGAGCGCGACCACAGCGAGATCGTGAGCTGGAATTCCTACGACACCAGCTCGGCCACGGGCGGCGCGAACGACGCGGCCGGGCACTATGCCGCGCACGAGGCACCCGAGGTGCTGGTCGGCGACATCCGCGAGTTCTTCGCCGCGCTCGCCTGACTCGACCAGGTGCCGCGGCCCACGCTCCCCTCATCGGTGCGTGGGTCGCGACCCATTCGAATCATGCACCAGCGCACTGACATACGCGCACCAATGAGACCGATCAGTGATGCTCGTGCAACTCGGCCCAGGCCGGGAACGGGTCGGGGTAGCCGGCCCACTCGCTCGCGCCCGCCGCGAACTCCGCGTCGGTGAGCAGGGCGGCGTCGAGTTCGCGTCGCAGGGCGGGCGCGTCGAGCCGAACCCCGATGAACACAAGTTCTTGTCCCGCAGGCACTTCCAGCTCCGACCACCACGCGCCGGGTTCGAAAGTCAGGTTCGGACCGGCCTGCGACCAGATGGCCGCCAGCTCGGGGCGGCTCGCGATCCAGCAGAAGCCTTTGCTGCGCAACATCCCCTTCAGCCGCTCGAGCACGTCGGCGAGGCGTTGCGGATGGAAGGGTCGGTCGGCGAGGTAGGTGAAGCTGCTGATCCCGTATTCCTCGGTTTCGGGCGTGTGCCCGCCAGCCAACTCCTCGGCCCAGCCCTCGGATTCGGCCGCGACCACGGGGTTGTAGCGCCCCGTGGCGAGCACTTCGCTCAGGTCGACGGCACCCTTTTCGGTGCGAAGTACGTGCGCTCGCGGGTTGAGCCTGCGCACGGTGGCCTCGACCGTAGCGGCGGCGTTCGCACTGACCAAGTCGGTCTTGTTGATCAGCAGCACGTCGGCGAACTCCACCTGGTCGACAAGCAGGTCCGCGATCGACCGCGAATCACCCTCGCCCGCTTCGAGATTGCGTTCGGTCAGCGCCTGCCCGCGCACCAGTTCGGCCAGGAAGGTGGAGGCGTCGACGACGGTGACCATGGTGTCGAGGCGGGCGACGTCGCCGAGGCGGAAACCGTCCTCGAACTCCCAGTCGAAGGTGGCCGCCACCGGCATGGGTTCGGAGATGCCGGTCGACTCGATCACCAACTGATCGAAGCGGCCTTCGCGCGCCAAGCGGGCGACGGCCTCGATCAGATCCTCGCGCAGGGTGCAGCAGATGCAGCCGTTGGTGAGCTCGACCAGCTTCTCCTCGGTGCGGTCGAGGTGTCCCTGGCCCGCGACCAGCGCCGCGTCGATATTGACCTCGCTCATATCGTTGACGATCACCGCGACCCGGCGGGCGTCGCGGTTGGCGAGGATGTGGTTGAGCAGCGTGGTCTTGCCCGCGCCGAGGAAACCGGACAGGACGGTGACGGGCAGATGCTTCGAGGAGTTGGTCACGAGAGTTAATGATAATGGTTTTCATTTGCTGGTCGAATTCGGGTCTCACATCGACACTCGCGAGCCGTAGGGTTGGGGCGTGAAGATGTTGCCGCTGACCCCCGATGGCCAGACCCCCGTTCGCGCACTCACCATCGCGGGCACCGACTCCGGTGGCGGCGCGGGCATCCAGGCCGATTCGCGCACCATGGCGCTGTGCGGGGTGCACGCGTGCGTGGCGGTGGCGGCGGTGACCGTGCAGAACACGGTGGGCGTCAGCGGTTTTCACGAGATTCCGCCGCAGGTCGTGGCCGATCAGGTGCGCGTGGTGGTTCGCGATATCGGCATCGGCGCGGCCAAGACCGGCATGCTCGCCTCCACCGCGATCATCGAAGCGGTGGCCGGGGTGTGCCGCGAGCTCGGGATCGGGCGCGACGGCACCATCCCACTGGTGGTGGATCCGGTCGCGGCCTCGATGCACGGCGACCCGCTGCTCCACGCGGAAGCCCTTGAAGCAGTACGTAATACGCTGATTCCGCTGGCGACCGTGGTGACGCCGAACCTCGACGAGGTGCGCCTGATCACCGGCATCGAGGTGGTCGACGACGTCACCGCCCGCAAGGCCGCCGAGGCTTTGCACGCGCTTGGTGCGCAGTGGGCGATCGTGAAGGGCGGACACCTGCGCGCCTCGGAAGTCAGCACCGATCTGCTCTACGACGGCGACACCTTCCGCGAGTTCACCGCCCCGCGCATCGCCACCGGCAACGATCACGGCGGCGGCGACACCCTGGCCGCGGCGATCGCCAGCGCGCTCGCCAACGGCTACTCGGTACCCGACGCGGTCGAGTTCGCCAAGGAATGGACCTACCGCTGCCTCGCCGCCTCCTACGACCTCGGCGCAGGTCACGGGCCTGTCTCACCCCTCTGGCGATTGCACACAGACGACTGACGGGCGCAGCGTTCCTCGGCCGCGCACGGCCGGTGCGAACGCGTAGGTTCGCCTAGCGTGGCGTCGCAAACTTGTCGGTGCCCAGGTTCATACTGAACTCGTCGCGCCCCACCGACCCCAATGACGTGATCGGCGAGAACAACGAAGTTCGTGCCGGGCGTGAGAGATCGCGGCTACGCGCTGAAGGCGTCGTGGAGAGGTTTCGACGGGTCGATTGTGACTCCGTTGAAGCGGGCATGTGCCATTGCAAGGGCCGAGATACTTTCGGCCAGATAGTCGACGAAGCGTTCGACCGGCATCGCCGATACCTCGCGTTGATTGGCGCCGAGCCACCAGTCCGTGGCCGAGGCGACCGCACCGAAAATCGAATAGTTCACCAGCTCGATCCCGGTCACGTCGATCGATTCCGTCGGCAGCAGACCCGCGAAGAATTCCGCTGCGCGCCTTGCCGATTGGCGGGCGGCGACCAGCGCGCGTTCGGTTTCCTTGGCCTGCTGGCTGAAATGGCTGTGCAGCATGAACCGGAAGACATTCGGGTGCGCCGACACCACCGCCACATATTCGGCAGCCGCGGTGTGGACGAGTTCGGCGATCGAATCGTCGGTGAGATTGATGCTGGTGAGCACGCGCTCCCAGAGCATGTCGCGTACCCGGTCGACGATCGCGTTGTAGAGGTCGGTCTTGTCCTCGAAATGGCGATACAGCTTGGGTTTGGCCGCGCCGGCTTCTTTGGCGATATCGCCCATGCTCACATCGGGCCCGACCTGATCGAGTGCCCGGAAAGCCGCGTCGACGAATTCGATGCGCACCTGCACGCGATGTTCGCGCCAGCGTTCGGTTCGCGCGTCGACACGACGTCGCGGTGCCTCGTTCGTCTTGGGGTAACCGCGCGTCACGGTAGTAATACTAGGGCGGGCCGTACCGGGGGTTACGCACCGCACCGAGAGCGGGAACACAGTTGCCGATTCAGCAATTTTTCTAGCGGCAATCGAAGCAGCCGATGCACTATCGGAAGGAGCCTTTTACCCGCACTGACCAGGAGCATCGATGACCGAGACCGTGGCGAACGCCGAAGAGTTCTGGGAAGATTTTTACCGCGAGCGCGAGCAGATCTGGACCGGCAACCCGAACCCGCTCCTGGTGCGTGAGGTCGCCGAGCTGACCCCCGGAACCGCTCTCGATCTGGGCTGCGGTGAGGGCGCCGACGCGATCTGGCTGGCACAGCGCGGCTGGCAGGTGACCGGCGTCGACATCTCCGCGACGGCGATGGAGCGCGGTGCGCAACGGGCCGCCGAGGCCGGGGTGACGATCGCGTGGGAGCGCCACGATCTGCAGGCGAGTTTCCCGGCGGGCGCCTTCGACCTGGTGTCGGCGCAGTTCCTGCACTCGCCGGTGGAGCGGCCCGACGAGCGGGCCGGGATTCTGCGCAGTGCCGCTGCGGCCGTCGCGCCGGGTGGGGTGCTGGTGATCGGCGCGCACGCGGCCGCGCCGAGCTGGGCGTCCAGCGAGATGCACGCGCATGTGTTCCCGACCATCGAGCAGGTGCTCGAGCAGCTCGAACTCGGGCCCGAGTGGCAGGTCGAGACCGCCGAGCTGGTCCACACTCCCGCGACCAGTCCGGACGGCGTGGTCGGACAGCGCGTCGACAGCGTGGTGCACGTGCGGCGCGGCTAGATCCCCAGCGACCTTCCCGCTGCACCGTTCCCACCGCCAGCGGGGACCGTCGCGGCGATCCACTCGGCGAAGGACGGGCCTGCCAGGGTGGCGTGCGGGGAAGGCAGCAGGGTGCCGTTTTCGAATTGCTCGCGGTCCGGGTTGGCATCGTCGGAGGTTTCGATGATCTGCAGGGCGTCGCCACGAGCCGCTACCAGCGCGGCGGCCGCAGAAGCCATCGTTTCCGGCTGCGGACCCGCGATCTCGGGGAACGGAATATCTTCGGCCGCAATCGGATTCGTGGCTAGATCGACCAGCGCCTCGGCGACAGTCCGAGCGGCGACCAACTGGGTGCGCATGCCCTGGACGTAGGCGACGGATCCCTGCGTACCCCACCCGACCATCACCTCGACGAGCTCGTGAAACTGCGCCGCACGCAGAATCTGCACCGGCAGCGCACCTTTGAGCAATTCCTGTTCATGCGCGAGCTTGGCGGCATTGTACCCGGCGAGTGAACCGTCGATCCCGATGATGGACACCACAACCAGCCGCTCGGCCCCGGCCCGCTCCCCCGCCGCATGCAGATTCCGCGCGGACGCGGTGAAGAAGTCGGTAGCCACCTGCTGATCGGCCGAAGGAGTGCTCGACGCGTCGATAACAATGTCGACGCCGGTCAGCGCTTCATCCAGCCCCGCACCGCTCTCGATGTCGACACCGTTCGCGCGGGAGAAAGCGACAACCTCGTGCCCACGCTCGACCAGCACGTCCACCACATGCCGCCCCAGCCGACCGGTCGCCCCAGCCACCGCAATCTTCTTCTGCTCCACCATGATTCCACTCCTTCATCGCTTCTTTGGCGTTCAAAGAGATGACGAAGCAGCCAACCGAAGTGTGACATCCCCTGGTCAGGAGGTTTCGAAAGTTCCCCGCGGCGCGACCCAACGATGGTTGAGGTCAACCACCGATGCGACCGTTTCGAAATCGGCGTCGTAGTGGAACAGGACAAGACGGTGTTCTACCGCGAGAACCGACGCGAGCAGGTCGTGGATGCCGACCGCTCGGTGGCGCCCCGATCGTGCGAGTTCGCGCTGAATAGTGAAAGCACTGGCCCAGTGCTCGTCATTCGTGGGCAGATATTCGTAGGCCGCCCGGCGACGGAAGCGGATCTGCTCGTATTCGGCAGGGCTACGGGCGCTGTAGAGCGCCTCGGAATCGAGCGGTGCGCACGTGGCGATCAATCCGGCCTCGATCAGCGGTCCGAGCGTGGCCGCCACATCCGGATGGCGCATTCGAGCCGCCGCGCTGGTGTCGATGAGATAGCGCGCCGTTATCGCCATACGTCGTCGCGCCGATCCTTGTCGGCCATTTCGGCCATGCCGCCGTTGACCAACCATTCGACTTCGCTGGCGCGCGCATGCGCCACCACGGCCGAGTTCAACGCGGCGCGAACAGTATCGGAGACGCCGGCTGTCCCGAGTGCGTCCTGCGCGGACTCGAGTAGGTCGTCGTCGATCTCGATCAGTCGCTTGGTCATCGCACAATCCCTCGATATATATTCCCCCACGACCGAACTATATACCCCAGAAAGGGCAGGTCACAAGGGTTCAGTGGGACAGATTCAGGGCGCTGTGGAGGGTGGCGGCCCACTGGTCGACGATGAGTTTGCGGCGGGCGGAGTCGTCGGTGAGGACGTCGGCGAGACCTAGGCCGCGGGCCAGATCGAGGGTGGCTTGGACCAGGTGGTGGGTCACGGGGTCGGAGTCGTCCACGCCGAGGGCCTCCACGGCGCGGCGGTGGGAGATGCGGCCGAAGCGGGCTTCCAGGGGGAGGATGCGTTCGCGCAGCGCCGGGTCGGCGGCGGCGTGGGTCCAGACCTGGAGGGCGGCCTTGAAGAAGGGGGTGGTGTAGGACTCCACGAGGCCGGAAACGACTGCGCGCGTTCGGCCTTCGCCCTGGGCGACCGCGTTCACCGCTTCGGCTTCGGCCTTGGCCTGGTCCATCCGGAACTCGAACATGTACTCGAGTGCGGCGGTGATCAGGTCTTCGCGAGTGGGGAAATGGTGTTGGGCCGCGCCGCGCGACACCCCGGCCCGTTCGGCGACCACCGACACGGTGGCCGCTGCCCAGCCGGTTTCGGCCAGGCAGTCGATGGTCGCCTCCAGCAGCCGCTGCCGGGTGGCCCGGCTGCGGTCCTGCTTGGGTTCGTGGGGTGTCGCCATCGGACTATTGTGCCCAGCTGGGCGGGCGCTTCTGGAAGAAGGCCGTCATGCCCTCGATCACTTCGGGGGTGCCGAAGAAGCTCGCGGACCGTTTGGCCAGCGTTTCGGCCTCGGCGTCGAACTCAGCGAGCAGGGCCGCGTTGACCAGCTTCTTGGACTCCGCCAGACCCTGCGGCGAACCCTTACGCAGCTCCCCACGCAGGCGTTTCACCTCCGCGGCGGCATCGGCGACCGCGACGGTGATCAGCCCGATCTCCTGCGCGATAGTCGCGTCGAACTTCTCGCCGGTGAGGTAGTAGCGGCTCGCCGCGCGCGGAGACAGCCGCGGCAGCAGGGTGAGCGAGATCATGAAGGGCGCCATCCCGATGCGGACCTCGGTGAGCGCGAAACTGCTACTCGGCCCGGCGATCACCAGATCGCAAGCCGCGATGATGCCCATGCCACCGGCACGCACATTGCCGTCGATCTGGGCGAGCACCGGCTTGGGCGAACCGACGATGCCACGCAGCACGTCGATCATCACCCGGGTGCGCTCGTCGGCGGCGGTGGCAGGGTCGGCCGTCGTCGCTTCCTTGAGATCCGCACCGGCACAGAAGGTGTCGCCGGTGTGGGCGAGCACGATGCCGCGCACGGCTGGATCATCGTTGGCCGCAGCCAGACCGGCAACGAGTTCCCGAACAAGCTTGGACGACAACGCATTCCGATTATGCGGCGAATCAAAGGTCAACGTGGCAAACCCGTCAACAACCTCGTACCGCACATAAGGAACATCAACCGAACTATCCATCAAACCCTCCAACCAATCCACAAATCCGCCATGACCGCCCTCCCAACCCCGCACACCCGACCCCTAGGGAGGGTCCGCCGCGCAGCGGCGGTAGCGGCCCCCAGGGGGCCGCGCTCGAGCGCGCCAGCGCTCCAATAAACACAGCGCCAAACCATCTGGGACTACCGAACACCTGGTCACACCCACCTCCTCGCCGCCGCCACCCGCGCGAACTCAGTAAGACTTAGGCAGCCCCAAAGAATGCTGAGCCACAAAGTTCAAAATCATCTCCCGACTAACCGGCGCAACACGCATGATGCGCGCGGCACCCAGCATCCCGGCCAAACCGACCTCGCCGGTCAGCCCCGAACCACCGTGAGTCTGGATCGACTGATCCAGTGCCTTGATCGAGGCCTCGGCACCGGCGTACTTGGCCATGTTCGCGGCCTCGGCGGCACCGAACTCGTCGCCCGCGTCGTAGAGCACCGCGGCCTTCTGCATCATCAGCCGGGCGAGCTCGAGCTCGATCTTCACCTGGGCGAGAGGATGCGAAATGCCCTGGTGCGCACCGATAACGGTCTTCCAGACCTGGCGCTCCTTGGCGTATTCCACCGCGCGGTCGATGGCGTAGCGGCCCAGGCCGATGCCCATCGCCGAGCCCATGATGCGCTCGGGGTTCAGGCCGGCGAACAGCTGGGCCAGCGCTGCGTCCTCGGCACCGACGAGGGCGTCGGCGGGCAGGCGGACATCGTCGAGGAACAGCGTGAACTGGCGGTCCGGCTCGGAGAAGTCCATATCCTGGACCGTCTTGTTGAAGCCGGGGGCGTCGGTCGGGACGATGAACAGCGCGGGCTTGAGCTTGCCCGTCTTGTGATCCTCGGTGCGCGAGACGATCAGCACCGCGTCGGCCTGGTCGACGCCGGAGATGAAGATCTTGCGGCCGTTGAGGATCCAGTCGCTGCCGTCGCGGCGGGCGGTGGTGGTGATGTTGTGCGAGTTGGAGCCCGCGTCGGGTTCGGTGATGCCGAACGCCATGATCTTGGTGCCGTCGGCCAGACCGGGCAGCCACGTTTGCTTCTGGTCGTCGGTGCCGTACTTGGCGATGATGGTGCCGCAGATGGCCGGAGACACGACCATCAGCAGCAGGCCCGCACCCTGGGTGGCGAGCTCTTCGAGCACCAGCGAGAGCTCGTAGATGCCCGCGCCACCGCCGCCGTACTCCTCGGGCAGGTTCACGCCGATGAAGCCGAGCTTGCCCGCCTCGGCCCACAGCTCGGTGAGCGGCTCGTGCTTCTGCACCTTGGGCCGCACGTAGTCGCGGTAGTTGTATTTGGTGGCCAGCGAGGCGACCGCCGCGCGCAGCGCCTTCTGCTCTTCGGTTTCGATGAAGCTCACGATGTCTGCTCCTGCTCTTCTTCCTCGACGACGGCGAGGATGGCTCCGACCTCGACCTGCTGGCCGACGGTCACGTTCAATGCGCTGAGAATGCCGGTGGCGGGGGCGGCGATGGTGTGTTCCATCTTCATCGCCTCCAGCCACAGGATGGGCTGGCCCTGCTTGACGTGATCGCCTTCGGCGGCGCCGAGGCGGATCACGCTGCCGGGCATCGGCGCGAGCAGCGAACCGGCCGCGATCTGCTCGGACGGGTCGGTGAAGCGCGGCAGCCTGCGCACGGCCACCGGGCCGAGCGGGGAGTCGATCGCGACGAGGTCGTCGTAGCGGGCGATCTCGAATTGCCTACGCACAGTGCCACGTTCGCCGCGCACACCGAGGACGACACGGTCGGGCGCGACCGAGATCAGTTCGAGGCCGTCATGGCCCTCGACCGCGATCCCCGTGCGGGTGAAGCGGTAGCGCACCTCGTGGGTGCCGGAGGTGCGGCTCCCGTAGGACTTGGTCTGCGGCTGCGACGGCAGGTTGCGCCAACCGCTGGGGCTCAGACCTGCCAGCCGCGAGGTGGTGCGGTTGGCGGCCGAATCAGACAGTGCGGCAGCGACAATCGACAGCGCCTCGTCGGCCTCGGAGACCAGCGGCGCGCTCAGCACCGCCAGGTCGTGCGTGGCGAAGAAGGCCGTGTCGGTGTCACCGGCCAGGAAGGCCGGGTGGCGCAGGACGCGCACGAGCAGGTCGCGGTTGGTGACCAGGCCGTGGATCTTGGCGCGCTGCAACGCGGTGGCGAGCAGATGCGCTGCCTCCGCACGGGTTTCGGCGTAGGAGATCACCTTGGCCAGCATCGGGTCGTAGTGCACGCCGACCAGCGAACCGTCGACGACACCGGTGTCCAGGCGCACGCCGGGCTGCTCGAGAACCGTGAATTCACCAGCGGTGAACGGGATCTCGATCTTGTGTACCGGACCGCTCTGCGGCTGCCAGTCGTGCGAGGGGTCCTCGGCGTAGAGGCGGACCTCGATCGAGTGACCGCGCTGCGCGGGCTGGGTCGCGGGCAGCGGCAGACCCGAGGCCACCTGCAACTGCAGGCGGACCAGGTCGAGGCCGGTGGTCTGCTCGGTGACCGGATGTTCCACCTGCAGACGGGTATTCATCTCCAGGAAGAAGAAGTCACCCTTCTCGTCGGCCAGGAACTCGACGGTGCCCGCACCCTCGTAACCGATCGCCTCGGCAGCCAGACGCGCCGCCTCGAACAGCCGATCACGCATGCCGTCGATCTTCTCGACCAGCGGCGACGGAGCTTCCTCGACGACCTTCTGATGCCGACGCTGGATCGAGCACTCACGCTCACCGACCGCCCAGGTCTTGCCGAAAGTGTCCGACATGACCTGAACTTCGATGTGACGTCCGGTCTCGAGGTAGCGCTCGCAGAACACCGTCGGATCGCCGAAGGCCGACTCGGCCTCGCGCTGCGCACCGGCGATCTGGTCCCGCAGTTCGGCCAGATCGCGCACGACGCGCATACCGCGACCGCCACCACCGGCTGAAGCCTTGATCAACACGGGCAGGTGCGCGTCGGTGACCTCGGCCGGGTCCAGCTCGGCGAGGACGGGCACACCGGCGGCGTCCATCATCTTCTTGGACTCGACCTTGGAGCCCATCTGCTCGATCGCGGCGACCGGCGGACCGATCCACACCAGACCGGCGTCGAGCACCGAGCGCGCGAATTCGGCGTTCTCGGAGAGGAATCCGTAGCCGGGGTGGATCGCATCGGCACCGGCCGACAGTGCGGCTTCGATGATCAGCTCGCCGCGCAGGTAGGTCTCGGCGGGCGTGTTGCCGGGCAGCCGGATGGCGGCGTCGGCTTCGGAGACGTGCGGCGACGCGGCGTCAGCGTCGGAATAGACCGCGGTGGTGCCGATGCCCATCCGGCGGCAAGTGGCGAACACGCGGCGCGCGATCTCACCGCGATTGGCAACGAGGACGTTAGTAATGGCCACAGCGCATCTCACATTCGGAAGACGCCGAAGCCCTCGGCGCCCTTGATCGGGGCTGTGTGAATGGCGGAGAGAGCCATTCCCAGCACGGTGCGGGTGTCGCGGGGGTCGATGATGCCGTCGTCGAACAGCCTGCCCGACAAGAACATCGGCATGGCCTCGGCCTCGATCTGCGCCTCGACCATCGCGGCGAGACCGGCGGCGCCTTCCTCGTCGAAGGGCAGGCCCTTGGACTCGGCGGCGCCACGCTGCACGATGGTGATGACACCGGCCAGCTGCGCGCCACCCATGACGGCGGACTTGGCGCTGGGCCAGGCGAACAGGAAACGCGGGTTGAACGCGCGCCCGCACATGCCGTAGTGCCCGGCACCGTAGGAGGCGCCGACCAGCAGCGAGATGTGCGGCACCTTCGAGTTGGCGACCGCGTTGATCATCATCGCGCCGTGCTTGATGATGCCGCCGTGCTCGTACTCCTTGCCGACCATGTAGCCAGTCGTGTTGTGCAGGAACAACAGTGGGGTGTTCTTCTTGTTGGCCAGCTGGATGAACTGGGTGGCCTTCTGCGATTCCTCGGAGAACAGCACGCCGCGCGCGTTGGCGAGGATGCCGATCGGGTAGCCGTTGATCTCGGCCCAGCCGGTGACCAGGGAGGAACCGTAGAGCGGCTTGAACTCGTCGAAGTCGGAACCGTCGACTACGCGGGCGATCACTTCGCGCGGGTCGAACGGGATCTTCAGGTCCGAGGGGACGATGCCGAGCAGTTCCTCGGGATCGTAGAGCGGGGAGATGACCTCGGCGCGCGGCTCAGGGCCCTGCTTCTTCCAGTTCAGGCGGCGAACGATGTTGCGGCCCAGGCGGATCGCGTCCTGCTCGTCGGCGGCCAGGTAGTCGGCCAGACCCGAAGTGCGGGCGTGCATTTCGGCGCCGCCGAGGGTTTCGTCGTCGGAGTCCTCACCGGTGGCCATCTTCACCAGCGGCGGGCCTGCCAGGAACACTTTCGCGCCACCGTTGACCATCACCACGTAGTCGGACATGCCGGGGATGTAGGCGCCACCGGCGGTCGAGTTGCCGAAAACCAAAGAGATGGTGGGGATTCCGGCGGCGGAGGCTTGGGTGAGGTCGCGGAACATCGCGCCACCCGGGATGAAGACTTCCTTCTGCGTCGGCAGATCGGCACCGGCGGACTCGACTAGGGAGATCACCGGAAGCCGGTTCTCCCTGATGATCTCGTTGATCCGGAACTGCTTGCGCAGCGTCCACGGGTTCGAGGCGCCACCGCGCACGGTCGGGTCGGGCGCGACGATCATGCACTCGATACCCTCGACGAGGCCGATACCGGCGATCGTCGACGCGCCGACCTGGAAGTCGCTGCCCCACGCGGCAAGTGGGCACAGTTCGAGGAACGGTGAGTCCTCGTCGAGCAGCAGTTCGATGCGCTCACGCGCGGTCAGCTTGCCGCGCTTGTGGTGACGCGCCACCTTGTCGGGGCCACCGCCGCCGATGGCCTTGGCGAACTCGGTTTCGACCTCGGCGAGCTTGGTCGACATCGCCTCGGCGGCCGCGGTGTACTCGGGCGAGGCCGGGTCGAGAACGGAACGGAAGGTGGTCATGACTGGTACCCCAATACTTTCGACGCCAGCATGGTCAGGATTTCGTTGGTGCCGCCGCCGATGCCGATGATGCGCACGTCGCGGTAGATGCGCTCGACCTCGGCCTCACGCATGTAGCCCATCCCGCCGTGCAGCTGCACGGCCTGGTTGGCCACCCATTCGGCGGTCTCGACGGCGTTGTTCTTGGCGAAGCAGACCTGGGCGATGAGGTTTTCCTCGCCCGCCACGTAGCGTTCGACCAGCGCGCGGGTGTAGGTGCGCGAAATATCAACGCGCTGAGCCATATCCGTCAGCGTCATCTGCACCTTCTGGCGGCTGATCAGCGGACGACCGAAGGTCTCGCGATCGCGGCACCACTGCACGGTGAGATCGAGTGCGCGCTGGGCCAGCGAATACGCTTGCACCGCAAGGCCGACGCGCTCGCTGACGAATGCGGCGGCGATCTGCGCGAAGCCGCTGTTCTCGGCGCCGACCAGGTTCGTGGCGGGCACGCGTACATCCACGTACGACAGCTCGGCGGTGTCGGAGGCCAGCCAGCCCATCTTCTCCAGCTTGCGGCTGACGGTGAAGCCGGGCGTGT
Source organism: Nocardia sp. NPDC058658 (assembly GCF_042716665.1). NCBI lineage: Bacteria > Bacillati > Actinomycetota > Actinomycetes > Mycobacteriales > Nocardiaceae > Nocardia > Nocardia sp. NPDC058658. Next base: position 265,637 of record NZ_JBHXRR010000004.1, on the reverse strand, counting down.
CCTTCGGCACTAGGATCAGCGAAACACCCGCTGCGCCAGGGCCACCCGTGCGAACCGCGGTGACGACGAAGTCGGCGCGGCAACCCGAGGTGATGAAGGTCTTGGCGCCGTTGATGATGAAGTCCTCACCGTCGCGCACGGCGGTGGTGGTGAGGTGGCCGACATCGGAACCGCCGCCGGGTTCGGTGATGGCCAGCGAGCCGATCAGGTCACCGGCCAGCGTGGGCTTGGCCCACTGGTCGATCTGGGCCTGATTGCCCGAGGCGATCATGTGCGGCAGGGCGATTCCACAGGTGAGCAGCGACGCCCACAGGCCACCGGAACCACCGGCGACGTGGATCTCCTCGCCCGCGATCACCGAATCGATCGCATTGCCGCCCTCGCCCCCGGCAGACTCCGGGTACTCGAGACCGAGCAGGCCGATCTTGCCTGCCTTCTTGTGCAGTTCACGCGGCAGCTCCCCCGCGCGCTCCCAGGCGTCGAGATCGGGCAGGATCTCCCGCTCGACGAACCCACGCACGGTGGCGCGCAGTTCTTTTCGTTCCGGCGTTTCCCATACAGATGTCACGCGAGCAGCTCCGTCGGCAGATCGATGTGGCGGGAGCGCAGCCATTCGCCGAGCCCTTTGGCCTGCGGGTCGAAACGTGCCTGGTAGGCGACGCCCTTGCCGAGCAGGCCGGAAATGATGAAGTTGACCGCGCGCAGGTTGGGCAGCACGTGGCGGGTGACGGTGAGTTCGGCCGTCTCGGGGAGAAGTTCCTGCAGCTTTTCGACCGTGAGGGTGTGCACCAACCACCGCCATTGCTGGTCGGTGCGCACCCAGACGCCGATATTGGCGTCCCCGCCCTTGTCGCCGCTGCGGGCGAGGGCGATCGTGCCGAGCGGGACTCGGCGGGTCTCGGAGGGAGGAAGGTTTTCGGGGAGCTCGGGTTCGGGAACCGGTTCCAGGACAGCGGTTTCCGTGGCCGGGGCGATGTCGACGCGGGTGCCGTCGGCCAGGACCGCGACGTGCGGCACCTCGTGCGCGTCGACGAAGCCGGGGGTGAAGACGCCGTAGGGCGAGCCGTTGCCGGGCAGGGCGGTGAAGCTGGCGCCCGGGTAGCTGGCAAGAGCCAATTCGACAGCGACACTGGAGAATCCGCGACCGACCTTGTTCGGGTCGGGATCGCGCACCACGCAGCGCAGCATGGCGCTGGCCTGCTCCTCGGTATCGGCGTCGGGGCGGTCGAGGCGGGCCAGGGTCCAGGTGAGCTCGGCGGGCTTGACCGGCAGCCAGGCTTCCAGCTGTCGTTGCGCCAGTGCGGCTTTGGCCTCGATGTCGAGGCCGGTGAGGATGAACGACATCTCGTTGCGGAAGCCGCCGAGGGTGTTCAGCGAGACCTTGAGCTGTGGCGGGGGTGCCTCACCAGTGACGCCGCTGATCAGGACGCGGTCCTTGCCCTGCTGGCTCACCGTGATGGTATCCAGGCGGGTGGTGACGTCGGGTCCGGCGTAGCGCGCGCCCTGGATTTCGTACATGAGCTGGGCTTCGACGGTGTCTACGGTGACCGCGCCGCCGGTGCCGTCGTGCTTGGTGATGACGCAGGAGCCGTCGCGGCGGATCTCGGCGATCGGGAAGCCGGGGCGACCGATGTCACCGAGTTCGGTGAAGAAGGCGAAGTTGCCGCCGGTGGCCTGGGTGCTGCATTCGATCACGTGCCCGGCGACGACAGCACCGGCGAGCGCGTCGTAATCGGTTCGGCCCCAACCGAAGTGGGCCGCTGCTGGGCCGACGATCACCGAGGCGTCGGTGACCCGGCCGGTGACGACGATGTCGGCGCCGGAGTTCAGGCACTCGACGATGCCCCACGCGCCGAGGTAGGCGTTCGCCGTGAGCGGCTGACCGAGGTCGAGCTCGGCGGCCCGCGCCACCAGGTCGTCGCCTTCGACGTGGGCGATCTTGGCGTCGAGCCCGAGTTCGGCGGCGACCTTGCGCAGCTCGTCGGCCAGACCCGCCGGGTTCAGTCCACCGGCATTGGTGACGATCTGGACGTTCTTCTCGAGCGCGAGCCCCAGACAGTCCTTGATCTGCTTCACGAACGTCTTCGCGTAGCCGAGGCTCGGATCCTTCATCCGGTCGCGACCGAGGATGAGCATGGTGAGTTCGGCGAGATAGTCGCCGGTCAGCACGTCGAGCTCGCCACCCTCCAGCATCTCGCGCATAGCGCTGAGCCGGTCACCGTAGAACCCGGAACAATTCCCGATCCGGATCAGGTCCGGGTCAGCGGAGAGAGCACTCATGGCACCCAGGATCGCAGCGGTTCAGAAAAAAAGCAAGCACGCGTGCTTGTTAATTTCGAGCATCCCGCTAGGCGAGCGCTGTCGTGACCTGAGCGACCAGCAGATCGCGCATCGCCGACCATCGAATGTCGAGTGCGTCCAGCTCACCCGAGGCGTTCGCATCGAGGATTCGCTCGAGCGTCATCGCGACGAGGAGGTCGGCCTCCCGCGGCCGTGCGGCTCCGCCGATCGCCTCGCGAACCTCGCCCAGGATGGATGCCTGCCCACGCTGCGCGGCGCGGTAGGCCGCCATCGCGGCGGGACTCACCTGGGCGTGCGCCGCCATCGCGACTCGCAGGCCGTGCCATTTCCGGTGGATCCCGGCCGCCGTATCCACCACCTGCTCGGCCCGCTCCCGCGCCGAGCCCTCCCGGCGAACAGCCTCGAGGACCGGTGACCACTCGACCTCGATCCACCACTCCCACGCCGCGAGGAGTGCTTCGTGCTTGTCGCTGAAGTGTCGGTAGAAGGTGCCGGTGGCGTATCCCGCGCTCGCCACGATGCGACGCACGTCGGTGTCGGCGAGCCCGAACTCGTTGTAGGTCTGCGCCGTGGCCCGGATCAGGCGTGCCCTGGTGTTTTCGGGCAGGCCCCTGCGCGGACGTGGTTCAGACGATGGCATACCGCATCTTGGCAGTTAGTGAACAATCTGTCACTATTAGGTATGGAACTACGGCCGACAGACACCGCGCTCGTGACCGGCGCCTCGCGTGGCATGGGCGTTCTCATCGCCCGAGCCCTCGCCGAACGCGGCGTGAACCTGGCGCTGGTCGCCCGGTCGGCGGACGCGCTGGAGGGTGTCGCGCGGACACTCCGGGAGGAGACCGATGTCCGAGTGTCGACCTTCGCGGCAGACCTGGCTGACACCGCGGCGCTGCCCGAGGTGTGGGCACGCGTCGAGGCCGAGTTGGGCAGCGTCGATATCTTGGTGAACAACGCAGGCCTCGAGGGTGCGCAGCACTTCCCCGAAGCCTCGGTCGAGGATCTGGCGCAGATGGTTGCGGTGAATCTGACCGCACCGATGATCCTGACCAGGTTGGTCATCCCCGGCATGATCGAGCGGGGACGCGGCCACGTCGTCAACATCGCCTCCATCGCCGGCCTTCTACCGTCGGCGTACGAGGAGCCCTACAACGCGAGCAAGTTCGGCCTCGTCGGCTTCACGCGCTCACTGCGGCTCAGCGCCGAGGACGCGGGCTGGGGTGTCGGCGCGAGTGCGGTATGCCCAGGCTTCATGGCGGACACCGGGATGTACGACGACATGACCCGGGAGTTCGGCGTCCGCGCTCCCCGGCTGATGCCGCAGTCGCCCGCGGCGGCGATCGGCCCGGCGGTCATCGGGGCGATCGAGCGCAATCGCGCCGAGGTCATCGTGATGAAAGGCGCGCCGCGCGCGGTGGTCGCGCTGGCGGCCGCGACGCCACGGACCTTCGAGCGCATCTCCGCCCGTTTCGACCTGGCCGGTGTGTTCCGTTCCGTCGCGAAGGCGCGGAAGTCCGGTTAGGCCGCCCGCCTGCGGGCTCCGCGACGCCGTGACAGAGAATCCACAACCATGCTGTCAGTGCTGCTCTTCGCGCTCGCCGGGTTCATGCTCGGCGGGGCGTACACGACCTGGAAGAACAATCGGGCGATGTCGATCGCGTTGATCGTCGCCGCCGTCCTCGCGGGGCTCGGCGCCTGGCTCTGGCTCGAGTAGCAAGGGTTTCGCAAGGGTGGGGTAAGGCGAAAGCTGTTGGCTTGCCGACATGTTCACTTGGTATGTCGGCCTGCTCGCAGTCAGCGGCCTCGCGATGATCCTCATGGCCAACGTCGACAACGGGCGCAGCGAGCTATCGCGGGGGCTCAATGCGGTGTTCGGCGTCGTGTTCCTCGGGTACGCGGGGTACCTGGCGTTCGTGTTCGAAGGTGGCAGCTATCTGATCTTCTTCTCGGCGTTCATCCTGCCGGTGTTGATGATCATCGACTTCGTGCGCGCGACGAACTGGCAGGCGCTGACGTCAAGGCCGACGCCGACGCAGCGGGCCTTCCGCGAGTACTGGAAGGAACAGGATCGGCTGGCGAAGCGGTCAGCTCGGCGTGTGTAGTTTGAAGATTCTGACGTCTTCGGGGACGCCGTTCAGTGGGGCGGCCCAGAAGTTGCGCTTGTAGGGCTTGACGGTGACGCCCAGGTCGTCGAGGGTTTCCGGGCGTAGTGCGGACAGGGTGGTGCTGGACAGCATCATGTTGCCGTTGCCGCCTGCCTCCATCATGCGGGCGGCGATGTTGACGTCGACGCCGAGCCAGTCGCCGCCGATCTCGCGAGGGGAACCGGTGTGCAGGCCGACTCGCATCCGGGGGGTGTAGCCGTCGATCTCGACTTCGCCGAGATTGCGGCGGGCTGCCAGTGCGGCGCGCACGGCGCGGTCGGGCGAGGAGAACACCGCCATCAGACCGTCGCCCATTCGCTTGACCACCTGACCGCCACGCTCGACGATCGGCGGCTCGATCGCCTTGGCGACCTTGCGCAGCAGGTCGAGGGTGCGTTCGTCGCCGGCGGCGAGTGCCCAGGCGGAGAAGCCGACCAGGTCGGTGAACACGATGGTCACCTCCTCGGTGCCACGTCCGCGGCCGATCCGTTCGAGCCCGGCCTGCCACACCTGCAGGGCGCCGAAACCGATTTCCCTTGCCGCGGTGGGGGCGCCGCCGACGAGCTTGTCCGCCGCCCTCGCCACCGCGCGCGCACCGCCAGGGCCCGTGACCGACAGCGGATCACCGAACGAGGGGTCGCCCGGCAGCTGCTGACGGGCCTTGCGCAGCGCGCCGATCACATCGGCGCGACGATTGGCGGCCTGTAACTTCGAGGAGATCTGGGCGCGCTTCCTGGCTGCGCGCGCACTCATGTCGGATTCGGCGGGCTCACTCACGATCGGCTCCAACGGGATGAATGCCTCCGCGTCGTGTCGCGGATTCACCCCGCCAGAAGGCGTTTCACTCACAGCCAAAGGTTAGCCGATCCGCCTCCCCGAGACTTATAGCCAGACTCAGGTGCGTGGAGGCGATGAAGGCGGCCGACGTTACCCATGTACACACGAACCCCCGACGTCCGGGCAGCGGACGTCGGGGGTTCGTGGGGGCGCGGCCTCCCGACAAGGTCGCGGCCCCTGGTCGCCCTGGGCCATTACGAGGGCGACCCAGGGCAAGCTTTGTCAGGCGTCGCGGCGGTTGACCAGGACGAGCGCCCCGGCGAACACGATCGCCACGAAGACGGCGAAGTAGATCAGGCTGCCCCACACGCCCCAGTGCCAGTCGCCCACCACAGGTTGGTCGCTCAGGAAGCGGTTCACGTTCGCGAAGGGCAGGAAGGGGGTGACCGTGCGGCCGAAGCTGCCGAACGCGCCGAGCAAGGTTTCGATCAGCAGGGGCCACAGGATCAGCAGCGAGATCGCGGCGGCCGACTGACGCACCAGCACACCGACCGCGACGGCGAGCATCACGCACAGGACGGCGTAGATCGGCAGGCCGTAGATCGCGCGCCAGTTCCCGTCGAGGACGAGGCCGGGCGCCCGATCACCGCTGATTCCCTTGGCGATCGCGAACGCGAGCAGGGCGAGAACGCCGGTGAGCACGGCCGAGTAGACACCGACCAGCGCGGTCTTGGACAGGATCACCTTGGATCGGTTGGGCACCGCGAGGAAACTCGAGCGGATGACGCCGAAGCGGTATTCGCTGGTCACCGACAACGCGGCCATGATCATCAAGACCATCACACCGAAACCGGAGATACCGGAGACCGCCATGGTCGGGGTGAGTGGCGGCGGGCCATCGGCCGAGTTACCGGCCGAGTCGGCGTTGAGGACCAACGCCATCAGCACGGCGAAGCCGATGCCGAGCACGATGACCGCGACCGAGCACCACCAGGGCGAACGGGTGGAGGTGAGTTTGATTCGTTCCGCTGCGAGCACGCCCATCAGAGCGCACCTCCCATCACCTGGTGGTCGAAGCTTTCACCGTGGTACTCCACGGCGCCGCCGGTCATCCGCATGAACGCTTCCTCGAGCGAGGCCTGCTGCGGTGCCAGTTCGTAGAGCGTGACGTTGTTGGTTCCTGCCACCTTGCCGACCTCGTCGGAGGTGACGCCCGCGACGATCAGCGCGGTGTCGCCGTCTTCCTTCACGGTCATGCCGTGGGAGGTGAGCAGGCTGCGCAGCTGATCGAGTTGCGGGCTGCGTACGCGCACCGACTGTTCGGAGGCGCGGTCGATGAACTCCTTGGTGGAGCCGTCGAACATCAGCTGACCACGGCCGATCACGATGAGCTGCTCGGCGGTCTGGGCCATCTCCGAGAGCAGGTGGCTCGACACGAGCACCGTGCGCCCTTCGGCGGCCAGGCGCTGCATGAACCGGCGGATCCACAGGATGCCCTCCGGGTCGAGGCCGTTGACCGGCTCGTCGAACAGCAGCACCTTCGGGTCACCGAGCAGCGCGCCTGCCAGGCCGAGGCGCTGGGACATGCCGAGCGAGAAACCGCCGGCGTTCTTGTTCGCCACCTCGGACAGGCCGACGAGGCGCAAGACCTCTTCGACCCGCTCCTTCGGGATGTCGTTGGACGCGGCCAGCCACTCCAGGTGGGCGCGCGCCGAACGGTTCGGATGCACCCACTTGGCGTCGAGCAGCGCGCCGACCTGCGTCAGCGGGCGCTCGAGCTCCTGGTAGTGCTTGCCGTTGATGAGCGCGGTGCCCGAGGTGGGTTTGTCCAGCCCGAGGATCATCCGCATGGTGGTCGATTTGCCAGCGCCGTTGGGCCCGAGGAATCCGGTCACCAGTCCTGGTTTGACGGTGAACGTGAGGTCCTGCACCGCGACGGTCTGGCCGAATTGCTTCGTCAGGCCCTTCAGCTCGATCATGCGCCCCAGCTTGCCCGACAAAGCCCGGTTCGCGCGTCGCCGAGAAGTAGCGAGTCGTGTCATCCTCGAGGATGACCTTCGACCCTTAGCGGGATGGGGAAGAAGCCTGAGCCCAGAAGCGCTTGGGGATGCGGCCCGCCTGTCTGGCCAGGTAGCCGGACCGGACGGCGGCCGACATGGCCGATGCCATGAGTTCGGGGTCTTTCGCCCTGGTCACGGCGGTGGCGAGCAGGACCGCCGAGCAGCCGAGTTCCATGGCGAGGGCGGCGTCGCTGGCGGTGCCGATGCCCGCGTCGAGGATGACGGGGACCTTCGCGGCGGCGACGATCATCTCGATGTTGTGGGGGTTGCCGATGCCGAGGCCGGTGCCGATCGGGGAACCGAGCGGCATGACGGCGGCGCAGCCCGCCTCCTCGAGGCGACGGGCCAGGATGGGGTCGTCGGTGGTGTAGGGCAGGACCACGAAACCGTCGTCGACGAGCTTTTCGGCGGCGTCGAGGAGTTCGAAGGGGTCGGGCAGGAGGGTGCGGTCGTCGGCGACCACCTCGAGTTTGACCCAGTTGGTGTCGAGGGCCTCACGGGCCAGCTGGGCGGTGAGCACGGCTTCGGCGGCGGTGCGACAACCTGCGGTGTTGGGCAGCAGGGTGATGTCGAGACGTTTCAGCAGGTCGAGCACGCCGGTGCCACCCGCTGCGTCGACGCGGCGCATCGCGACCGTGGTGAGCTCGGTGCCCGAGGCGATCAGGGCCTGTTCGAGGACGGCGAGGTTCTCGGCGCCGCCGGTGCCCATGATCAGGCGTGAACCGAACTCACGATCGGCGATCCGCAGCGGCTCAACCACCCTGGACCGCCGTGAGCACCTCGATGGTCCAGCCACGCTCGACCGGTTCGTCCCAGCGGGACTTCGAGAAGACCGCGCCGTCGACCGCCAATGCCACACCCTGGCACGGCAATTCGAGCTCGGCGAGGAGTTCGCGGACGCTGAGCGGCTCGGGGAACTCGTGGTCGACACCGTTGACGGTGACACCGATCGGGATGGTCATCGGACTACTCCTTGCGACAGTGCTGGAAAACGTTGGGGTGCGGCTACTTCAGCGACCTCAGGGGTATGTCCTTCGAGCAGGGCGGGGATCACCGAGGCGGTGAGCGCGAGGGTGAGCATGCCGTTGCGGCCGTGGCCGGTGGCGGCGACGACGCGGTCGTCGAGGTGGCCCAGCAGCGGGAGGTTGTCGGGGGTTCCCGGGCGTGAGCCCGCATTCGCTTCGGCCAGTTCGTATTCGGCGATGCCGGGCAGGATGGTTTCGGCGTCGGCGATCAGGTCGCGGACACCGCCGACTGTGACGGTGGTATCGAAGCCCGCCTCGTATTGTGTTGCGCCGACGACGATTCCGTCTTCGCGGGGAACGAGGTACACCTGTTGGCCGTGAACTCGGGCACGGATCACCCTGGTCGGTGGCGGACTGACGCCTGGCCTGCGCCGCAGCCGGAGGATTTCACCCTTCACCGGGCGTACCGGGAGACCGGGCCAAAGCTCGGCGGAACGAGCGCCCGCCGCGAGGACGATGCGGTCGTGGGGTAGATCATCCAGTGCGACAACAGTTTCCGTGCGAATTTCGATGCCCGCACACGCCTGTTGCAATGCCTTCAGCACGCGGCGGTTGTCGATGGCCGGCTCGGTTTTCGCGTGTAGCCCTGCACGAACAGTGCGCGCTAGTGCCGGTTCCAGTGCGCGGACTCCCGCGCGGTCGAGCACGCGCAGGTCGTGGCCGAAACCGGCCAGCCAGTCCGAGACGGTGCGCAGATCCGCGGCGTCGGCACCGTCGAGGGCGACAGTCAGGGTCTCGTCGGCCACGAACATGGTCTCGCCGGAGATCTTCTGCAAGCTCGCGGCGAAGGCTGGCCACTCGTCGAGCGCGGCCGAACCGAAGGCGAGCACGCGGTCTTCGCCGGGCCAGCCCTCCGACAGCGGCGCGAGCATCCCACCGGCCACATAGGAGGCGCCCCGCGCCGGTTCGGGGTCGTAGATCGTGACCGTCCAGCCGGCCTCGGCAGCACGCCACGCGACGGCAAGCCCGATGGCGCCGCCGCCAACGACCGCCAGAGTGCGCATCACGTTCCTCACTGTGTTTTCGTGCGGCTGGTGCCGCGGTTCTCGGCGCTGAACTACCACGGCTGACGCCTCGATACTCGCGTCTCCACGGTAGCGCGACTACCGTCGTCAGCGTGCAGCCCTCCCAGCCGAACCGTTCCGTCCCGCCCAGGGAGCGCCTGTCGAGTGCGCTGTTGTATCTGTGCACCGATGCGCGCCGGGAGAAGGGCGATCTGGCCCGCTTCGTCGACGCGGCACTCGCGGGCGGGGTCGACATCGTGCAACTACGGGACAAGGGGTCGCCGGGCGAGGCCGAATTCGGGCCGCTCGAGGCGAAGGCCGAACTGGGTGCGCTCGCCGAGATCAAAGCCGCGACCCGCCGCCACGGCGCCCTGCTCGCGGTGAACGACCGCGCCGATATCGCGTTGGCCGCCGGTGCCGATGTGCTGCACCTCGGGCAGGGTGACCTGCCGCCCGCGTACGCGCGCCGCGTCGTCGGCCCGGATGTGGTGATCGGCCGCTCCACCCACAACCGCAACCAGGCAGGCCTGGCCGCGATCGACGGCCACCTCGACTACTTCTGCACCGGCCCGATCTGGACCACCCCCACCAAACCCGGCCGCCAAGCCGCGGGCGTCGACTTCGTCCGCTCCACCGCCGACTCTCACCCGACCCTGCCGTGGTTCGCCATCGGCGGCGTCGACCTGCCGCGACTGCCGGAGGTTTTGGGCGCCGGCGCCCGCCGCGTCGTGGTGGTGCGAGCGATCACCGAGGCCGCTGACCCCGAGGCCGCAGCCCGCGAGCTCAAGCAGGCACTGCTCGCCGCGAACTGAGCGCCGTCACGTCGACGAGTCGACGGACTTCGTCGTGGTGACCTCGGCGCTGCCGAAATCGGGCGCGAAGCTGATCCAGACGCTCTCCGACGCCCAGAAGGCGGTGTTGTAGACGTACGTGGTGGGGATGTCGAAACGGATATACGCCGCGCGGCGCTCCGGGTAAATCGACGGTTCCCCCGCCTTACGCGAGTGCCCGAACGGAATCCAGTCCACCGGATGACGAGCCTTCAGAACCTCTTCGTAGGTCCTGACGTTGGTGGTGTGGTGGTCCTGCAGCTCCCAAGTCACCGGGATCACCGCACCGTCGACCAGCACTCGAAATCCCTTGTCGCCCAGCTCGAATGTCACCTGATGGCCATCGATGTCAAACCCACGCACGGCATGAATCTACCGCTGCAGGCGCGCGAGGACAGTGGGTCCGTCGACAGCGTCCAAGTCGATGTCACGACCGGGACCGCCGGGGTGGGCGTGCAGCCAGTAAAAGCTCAGGTCGGGCAGTTCGACTGTGCGGGGAAGTGCGTCCGCGAGGTGGTCGGAGGTGAGCACCCGCAACGGCACCGCGCGCAGTTCGACCCAGGCGGTCGCGAAGCCGGGGTGTAGCGGTAGGCCGGCGACCTCGTCTTCGGGGACCCAGGCCAGTTCGGTGCTTTCGCGGTTGGCGACCGTTGGTAGTGGTTTGTCGGCGTCGGCGATGACGGTGATGTAGGTCCAGCCGCTCGCGGCGGTCATGGTCAGGCGTTCGGCGCGCACGCGCAGGTCGGCGGCGGTGATGCCCGCTTCCTCCTCGGCCTCGCGGACGGCGGCGTGCTCGGGTGACTCGTGCGAATCCCGCGCCCCACCGGGCAACGCCCAGGTCCCGCCCTGATGGCTCCACGGCGCCCGGTGCTGCAACAGCACGGCCGACCCGCCGTCGGGTAACGGCGCACGCAGCAGCAGACCCGCCGCACCGAACTTGCCCCAGTGCTTGATCCCGTCGAGGCTCTTGTACCAGCCGTCTCCGTCGCCGCGCATCCCATACTCTTTCCCCGAGCAGCCGAACAGCAACCGCTGCGGGGGTGTGTGAGGGGCTGCGCTACCCGTAGGACAACAATAAACTCCGCACCAGCAGTGGTGCACGGACAGCGGCGGGAGGTGAACGATGGTCGAACCGGGGAATCGCAATGCCTCGACGGAGGTGGCGGCCGTTCGTGTGCGCCCGTCCGCGCAGGCCGGGGCGGGTACGGTGGCCCCCGAGACGGCTGCGGCCGCGCCGGTGACACCGCGCTGGGCGCCGCTTCGCCGACCGGCTACGCCGATCGACCGTCCACCCGCACCCGACGTCAGAGCGTTGCGCGCGCAGTTCCATCCGGCCCGGCTACGTGGGTTCGCGCAGTCTTCGCCTGGGCGCCTGGTCGCCGCCGGACTGGTCCTGATGGTGCTCTGCGTGACCGCGGGCGCGGTGACTTCTTCGACCGTGAGCGAGCGCCAGCAAGCTCTCGGCGTACTGCTCGACGACACCGAACCCGACGCGCACTCGGCCAACCACCTCTACACCTCGCTCTCGATCGCCGACGCGGCGGCGGGCACCGCGTTCATCGCGGGCGGCATCGAACCGAAGGCGGTGCGTGACCGCTATACCCAGGCCATCGGGGAAGCCGCCGCCGAGTTGGTGACCCAGGCCGGGCATATCTCCGACGAAGAGGCGGCGGACCCGTCGGGCGCCGATCGTCGCCTGCGCACCGGCATCGCGACCGGTCTGCCCGTCTACTCCGGGCTGATCGAGACCGCGCGGGTGAACAACCGCAACGGATATCCCGTCGGCGCCGCGTATCTGAGCGAGGCCTCGCATCAGATGCAGACGACCCTGCTGCCGATGGCCGAGGAACTCGAGGATCACCGCTTCGACGCGGTCACCGCGGCGCAGTACCGGCACGTGCAACCGCCGTGGACGGCGATCGTGCTGCTGGTGGTGGCGTTGGGCGCGCTGGTCTGGGTGCAGGTGGAGCTGGCTCGGCGTTCACGCCGGTTCTTCAATATGGGTTTGCTGCTCGGCACCGGTGCGCTGACGCTGACGCTGCTGTGGACGGTGGCCGCCGGTTCGGTCTCGGCGGTGGCGATGATTCGCTGCCGCGACGACGGCGCGGTGCCGTCGGCGCGGTTGGCCGAGAGCCGAATCCTGGTGCAGCAGGCCAGATCCGCCGAAATGGTGAAGCTGGTTCGCCGCGACGCGACCGGCGACTACGACCGCACTTTCGACACGAACACCGCCCGGCTCGACGAACTCCTCGCCGGATATCCGAGCAACGCGCCCGCTCGCGACGAAGTGGCGCACGCGCAGGCCGCGCTGACCCGCTGGAAGTCCGCGCACGAGCGGATGAACAGCGTCCTCGAGCGTGGCGATTTCATGGGCGCGGCCGCGGTGGCGACGGGTCCGAGCGCCGCGGACTCGGCCGCTCAGGTCGACGCGCTCGACCGGGCGCTGGACAAGGCGGGCGCCGCTACGCGAGCGACCTTGCGCGACAAGGTTTCCCAAGCGATCGATGTGCTGTCGTTCCTGGCGCCCGGCGCGTTCGTGCTCGGGATCGCGGCGGCGGCGTGTGTGGCGCTCGGGTTGTGGCCGCGGCTGCGGGAGTACCGGTGAGGCGCGGGCGCGCCCTCGCGGCGCTGATGCTGGTCGGGGTGCTCGCGGGCTGTTCCGACAGCACACCGGCGCCCGACGAGCGCGGCGTCTATTCCGAACCGCCGTTGCCCGCCAAGGCAATTCCGATCGGCACCGATACTCCCGTGCCCGCCACGGGGGGCGAACAGTGTGGCGATCCGACCGCGAGTCTGCGACCCAGTACCGCCCCCGGCCCGACGATCGATGCGATTCGCGCGCGCGGCAGGCTGGTGGTCGGTCTCGACGCGGGCAGCAATCTGTTCAGCTTCCGTGACCCGCTGTCCGGGCGCATCGTCGGCTTCGACGCCGACATCGCCCGCGAGATCGCCCGCGACCTGCTCGGCAATCCCGATCTGATCGAATATCGCAGTCTCGCTTCGGAAGAGCGCGAGCGCGCGCTGCAGGATCACACCGTCGACCTGATCGCGAAGACGATGACCATCACCTGCGAGCGACGTCAGCGGGTGGCGTTCTCGACGGTGTACCTGCGGGCCGATCAGCGGGTGCTGGCGGTGAAGGATTCCGGCATCAACGGGCTCGCCGATCTGGCGGGCAAGCGGGTGTGCGTGGTGCGCGGCACCACCTCGCTCGATCACATCCGCCGCGACCAACCGGCCGCCACCATCCTGACGGTGCCGACCTGGGCCGATTGCCTGGTGGTGCTGCAACAACGCCAGGTCGACGCGGTGAGCACCGACGACTCGATCCTCGCAGGCCTCGCCGCCCAGGACCCCTACACCGAGGTGGTGGGGGGCAGCATCAGTGCCGAGCCGTACGGCATCGGCATCCCCAAGGGCGACGACGACCTGGTGCGTTTCGTGAACTCCACCCTGGACCGCATCCGCAACGACGGCACCTGGACCCGCATCCACCGCCGCTGGCTCGCGACCCTCGGCGAGACGCCGAGTCCACCCGCCCCGAAGTACCAGGACTGACGGCCATGAGCACCACCCCCACCAATAATGAATCAGGGCAACATGATTCGGTGCCCATCGCCGCACCGTCGGACGACACCGAACGGCGCGAGCCCACCCAGCTGACCCAGCGTCATCGGTCCGGCACGCTGCCCGGTGGGTGGACGCTGCCCGAAGACGACGAAACGCGCCCGCTGCCGAAACTCACCGCCGAGGCGGCTGCGGAATTCGCTCGCAAGCAGGAGAGCAGCCGCGACCACACCCCGGCGACCGATGCCACGTCGCGCACCGAGGAAGCCGAGGTCCAGCGCTCGGGCGAGGTTCCGTCAGACCTTTCGGCGGACGATCTGCTCGCCACACAGCGAGCGAGTCGTCCTGCGCCCGAGGCGTACGCACCGACCGAAGCGGCGCAACGGGTTCCGGTGAACGAACCGCATGCGGCTACCGAGGCTGCGGTGCGCGGGGCGCGGGTGAGTTCCGAACCGTGGCCTTCCGCGCCGGAGACCGGGGTGAGTACCTCGCGGTCGGGGCGCAGTGTGCGGACGGCGCGGTCGCGTCCTACCCGCAGGCTGGGGGCGGGGCTGGTGCCGATTCCGACCGTGACGCCGGCTGATCCGCGGGATGCGGTATTGGCCGATCCGATGGTGTCGGAGGGGCGGCGGTTCTGTTGGCGCTGTAGCAATCCGGTCGGGCGTTCGACGCCCGCGCGGGCCGCGTCGACCGCTGGTGAATGCGAAACCTGTGGGGCCGCTTACGATTTCCGGCCGTCGTTGCACGAGGGCGATATGGTCGCCGGGCAATACGAGATCCAGGGTTGTATCGCGCACGGCGGGCTCGGGTGGATCTACCTGGCCATCGACCGCAATGTGAGTGATCGGTGGGTGGTGCTCAAGGGGTTGCTGCACGCCGGTGATGCCGAGGCGCAGGCCGTGGCGGTGGCCGAGCGGCAGTTCCTGGCCGAGGTGGCGCATCCGAGCATCGTCAAGATCCACAACTTCGTCGAGCACACCGCCGGTGACGGGTCCATCGGCTACATCGTGATGGAGTACGTGGGCGGGCATTCGCTGCGTGACATCCTCGACGCCAAGCCGCGTGGCGAGCAGATGCCGCTGGCCGAGGCGATCGCGTATGTGCTGGAAATCCTTCCCGCACTGGAATATCTGCATTCGATCGGCCTCACCTACAACGACCTCAAGCCCGACAATGTGATGGTCACCGAGGACCAGGTGAAGCTGATCGACCTCGGCGCGGTCGCCACCATCGACGCATACGGAAACCTCTACGGCACCAAGGGGTTCCAGGCACCCGAGATTGCCCGCACCGGGCCGACGCCGGCCTCCGACGTCTACACCGTCGGCCGCACCCTCGCCGCACTCACGCTGGCACTGCCCAGCGAACACGGCCGCTACCTCGACGGCATCCCCGACCCGGCCGACGAACCGCTGCTGGCGCGCTACGAGTTCTTCCACCGCTTCCTGCTCACCGCCACCGATCCTGATCCGGCACAGCGTTTTCCGTCGGCGCGCGCGATGATGGCGCAGCTGGCCGGGGTGCTGCGCGAGATCCTCGCCTACGACACCGGCACCGAACATCCCCAGCTGTCCACAGTGTTCAGCCCACAGCGCACCAGCTTCGGGACCGAGGAACTGATCAGCCAGACCGATGCCTACCTCGACGGCATCGGTCGCTCTCCCCTGCTCGACTCCCGCGATGTGGTTGCGGCCCTGCCCATCCCATTGATCGACCCGGCCGATCCGTCGGCGCCGCTGCTGGCCGCGACCACCAACCCGGAGCCGGAGCGCGTGCTCGAGGCCCTGCACGATGCCCGCGAACGGGCCGAAGCCGACCCCGACAACGCGCCCGAAACCCTCGCGGGCGAACTGCTTTTCGCCGAGGCGCGGGCCCGGCTGGAACTGGGCGAATCGGCGGCGGTTCTGCATATGTTGGACCGGGTTCCCAGCGATTCCGATTGGCGCACTGACTGGTTCAGAGGCCAGGCCTACCTGTTGGAACTCGACTACGAAGCCGCCTTCGCCGCGTTCGAGGAGGTGCTGCGGGTCCTGCCGGGTGAGATCGCCCCCAAGCTGGCGCTCGCCGCGACCGCGGAACTCATTCTGCAGCACTGGGATTCCGCCGCACCGGAACAGTGGCGCAGCTTCGCCGAACGCTATTACGACACCGTCTGGCGCACCGACCGCGCCGTCGTGAGCGCGGCATTCGGCCTGGCCCGGCAGTTGGCGGTGGCAGGGCGCGTCGGCGAAGCCGTCCACGCGCTCGACGACGTACCCGCCGCCTCACGCCACTTCACCACCGCCCAGACCACGGCAATCCTGTTGCTGCTCACCAGTTCCCCTGTCGCCGACCTCGACGAACAGGTTCTGCGGCTGGCCGCCTCGCGCGCCCAGTCCATCGCCCCGGGCGAGCACCGCACCACCCTCATGCGCACCCTGGTCCAGGGCACCGCGTTGGCGTGGTTGCAGGCGGGGAACACCCCGAAACGCAAGGACGCCAAGCTGTTCGGCCGCACCTTCACCGAGCGCGAACTACGCGACGGTACCGAATCCGGCCTGCGTGCTCTCGCCCGCAACGCGCCGGACCGGGACCACCGCTACGCCCTCGTCGACCTGGCCAACTCCCTACGCCCGAAGTCCTGGTTCTGAATTTTTGGCGGCTGGCGCCGCTGGGCCTCAGCTGCCGACCAGCTCGTGTGCCGCGCGCGCGATGGCCAGTTCCTCGTTGGTGGGGACCACCAGCACCGTCACCGGGGCGAAATCCGGGGAGATGGGGCGGATGCCGGGGGTTCGGGTCTCGTTGCGGGCCGGGTCGATCTCGATGCCGAGGTTCTGCAGCCCCGCCAGCGCGTCGGCGCGCACGGCCGGGCTGTTCTCCCCCACGCCCGCGGTGAACACGATGGTGTCGACGGTGCCGAGTTCCACCAGGTAGGCGCCGAGGTAGCGGCGCAGGCGGTGGATGTAGACGTCGTAGGCGAGCTTGGCCTGGGTGTCGCCGCCGTCGATGAGCTTCTGCAGTTCACGGAAGTCGTTGACCCCGCACATGCCCTTGATCCCGGAGCTGCGGTTGAGCAGTTGCTCGACCTGGCTCACGTCCAGCTCGGCCGCCCGCATGAGATACGGCATGACACCGGGGTCGAGATCGCCGGGCCTTGTCCCCATCACGAGACCTTCCAGCGGGGTCATGCCCATGGTGGTGTCGATCGCGGTGCCTGCCTGGATCGACGACGCGGATGCACCGTTGCCCAGGTGGAAGACGATCTGGTTCAGCTCCTCGGTGGGCTTGCCCAGGTATTCCGCGGCCTTCTCCGACACGTACTGGTGCGAGGTGCCGTGGAAGCCATACTTTCGAATGCCGTGGGCTGCAGCGAGTTTCGCGTCGATCGCGTAGGTCCTGGCGGCGTCGGGCATGGTGTGGAAGAACGCCGTGTCGAAGACCGCGACCTCGGGAATGCCGGGCAGCAGTTCGCGGGTCGACTCGATGCCGACCACATTGGCGGGGTTGTGCAGCGGCGCGAGCACCGACAGTTCGTCGATCGCGGCCACGACCTCGTCGGTGATCAGGGTCGGTTCCCAGAACACCTCGCCGCCGTGCACCACCCGGTGCCCGACCGCGCCGATCCCGATCGTGGTGAGGTCGAGGCCGGTCTCGCGGAACATCTCGAACGCGCGCGCCAGGCCTGCCTTGTGATCGGGGATCGCGCCGTCGTACTCGAGCTTGGCGGGTCCCGCCTCGTGCACGATCCGCCCGCCGTGCGCCTCACCGATCTTCTCGACCAGCCCGGAGGCCAGCACCTGCCCCGAGACGGCGTGCAGCAGTTGATATTTGATCGACGAAGAGCCGCTGTTCAGCACCAGGACGAGGTCACTCACTTGACATCTCCCTGCGCCTGGATGGCGGTGATCGCCACCGTGTTGACGATGTCGGCGACCAGCGCGCCACGCGAAAGGTCGTTCACCGGCTTACGCAGACCCTGCAGCACCGGACCGATCGCGACCGCGCCCGCACTGCGCTGCACCGCCTTGTAGGTGTTGTTGCCGGTATTGAGGTCGGGGAAGACGAAAACCGTTGCCTTACCGGCTACTTCGGAATCGGGCAGCTTGGCGCTGGCGACGGCGGGCTCGATCGCCGCGTCGTATTGGATCGGCCCCTCCACCGGCAGTTCCGGCGCCCGTTCCCGCACGAGTTCGGTGGCCGCGCGCACCTTGTCGACATCGGCGCCGGTACCGGACGCGCCCGTCGAGTACGACAGCATCGCCACCCTCGGTTCGATCCCGAACCGGGCCGCCGTGCCCGCCGAGGACACCGCGATATCGGCCAGCTGCTCCGAGCTCGGATCGGGCACCACCGCGCAATCGCCATAGGCGAGAACACGATCCGCCAGACACATCAGGAACACACTCGACACCGTCGAGACACCGGGCACCGTCTTGATGATCTCGAACGAGGGCCGGATCGTGTGCGCGGTGGTGTGCGCGGCGCCGGAGACCATGCCGTCGGCGATCCCCTTGTAGACCATCATGGTGCCGAAATACGAGATGTCGGCCATGGTTTCGCGTGCGCGCTCGAGCGTCATGCCCTTGTGCTTGCGCAATTCGGTGTACTCGGCGGCGAATTCGTCGAGGTAGCCGGAGGTGCGTGGGTCGAGGATCTGGGCATCGGTGATGTCGACGCCGAGCTCGGAGGCACGCGCACGCAGGGCGGGCTCGTCGCCGAGGATCGTGAGGTCGGCGATCTTGCGCTGCAGCACCCGACCGGCGGCGCGCAGAATGCGGTCGTCGTCGCCCTCGGGGAGCACGATGCGTTTGCGGTCGGAGCGGGCGCGTTCGATCAGCCGGTATTCGAACATCTGCGGCGTCACGACCGTCGAGGACGGAACTTGGATGCGGCGCAGCAGTTCCGGTGCGTCGACCCGCTGTTCCATCAGCGCGAGCGCGGTGTCCACCTTGCCGGGGCTGCCCGCCCACATCCGGCCGCGGGTGCCGTGCACGGCGCTGGCGGTGTCGTAGGTGCCGAGCTCGGTGGCCAGGATCGGCAGCCGGGGGTGCAGGCCCTCCATCAGCCGTGCGATCGCCGGATGCGGGCGGAGGCCACCGTTCATGATGACGCCCGCCAGCGACGGAAATCCTTCTGCCTCATGGGCATTCACCAGACTCAGCAGCACGTCGGAACGGTCGCCCGGCGCGATCACCACCACACCGTCGGACAGACGCTCCAGAATGTGTTCGGCGGTCATGCCGCCGACCATGATGCGCAACGCCTCACGCTGCAGCAATTCCGGGTCGCCACTGTAGATTTCGCCGTCGATCGACTCGCACAACTCCGCCATGGTCGGCGCCATCAGCAGCGGTACCTCGGGCAGCGTCCAGGACGGCACGTCGAAACCGGCCAGGGCGGCGGCGATTTCGTCGAGTTCGTCGGGGGCGCAGCGGTTGGCCACGATCGCGACCAGGTGGGCGTGTTCGGTGGCCAGCTCGGAGGCACATAACTCGACGAGCTGTTTGACCTCGGCGGGCGTGCGGTCGGCGCCGCGCACCACCAGCAGGACCGGCGCGCCCAGGTTCACCGCGATGCGGGCGTTGAAGCGCAGCTCGCTCGGGCTGGCGACGTCGGTGTAGTCGCTGCCGACGATCACCACCGCGTCGCACGCCTTGGCGACGTCGTGGAACCGCATCACGATGTCGCTGATCGCGGCGGTGGGGTCGCGGTGCACGTCCTCGTAGGTGACGCCGACGGCCTGCTCGTAGCTGATGTCGGCGGTGCTGTGCTCGAGCAGCAGTTCGAGGATGTAGTCGGGCTCGTCTGCGGAGCGGGTGATCGGGCGGAACACGCCGACGCGGGCGGTGGTGGCGCACAGCATGCCGAGCACCCCCAATGCCACCGTGGATTTTCCGGTGTCACCCTCGGGTGAGGCGATGTACACGGTGGACGGCGCATGTTCGACCATGTCAGCGAGCTTAGTTAATCGTCGGCGATTCGGGGGGTCGGTGTGGTCCGATCGGTGCCGTTATAGTCCGGTTCATGACATCGCAGTTCCCGGATCGGCAGTGGGGGTCGCGCACCAATGCCCTGTCTCGCGCAGCAAACCGTTTCGCCGCGACCAAGCCGGGTTCCTGGCTGATCCGCACGCTCACCCCGCTCGACCGGGCCGTCCTCGAACGCACCGACGCCAAGTACACCGTCCTCGGCCCCATCGGCGCGCCGGTGGTCCTGCTCACCACCACCGGCCGCAAATCCGGCGTCGCGCGCACCCAGCCGCTGCTCTACGTCCACGACGGCGACACGCTCTACGTGGTGGGGTCCAACTTCGGCCAGGCCAACCACCCCGCCTGGACCGCCAACCTCCTCGCCGACCCTTCGGCCACCGTCGCCATCGCGGGCGAGCGCATCCCGGTGATCGCCACCCCGGTCCCCGAAGCGGACAAAGACGCGGTCTTCGCCCGCTTCGTCGACATCACCGGCGCCTACGCCGCCTACCGCGACCGCACCACCCGCGACCTGCGCATGTTCGCCTTGCGCAGGGCATAACTCGGGCGGACACGGCGCGCCCCACGCAGTTGGTTCCCGCTGGTCAACTCGTCATGACGACGAACGCCCAGTAGCCCAGGATCACCGCGGTGAGTACGGCGGGAATGGCTGCCACGCTCGGCGCAAGCGCAGCGCGAAGGAGGTCGCGAACAGGATGGGCGGAGTCGGTAATCATGTCGAACGGCTGCGGCCCTGAGGTCGACGGAAGCTGCAACTGCGCTGCCACAGCGGCGAAGAGGCGGCGATAGCGGCGTTCCAGGCCCAGATAGTACCCATCCAGACCCCAGAAGATCCAAGTCGGTGCCAGCGCCAGCAGTATCACTGCTGATCGCTGCTGGGACTGCGCGCCCAGCAGTGCGAAAATCACCGAGACGAGGGTCACCGACCATCCACGCACGGTGAAAGACTGCTGACTCAGTCGTGTGATGATCGATTGCAACATCTCGAGATGCTTGACTCGGTATTCGGTATTCATCGGTGTCGATCTCTTTCTCACACAGGGGCATTCAGCCAAGCGCGGGACACCGGCCGACGATATGTTTCGCTGCCGCCGCCCGTATTCGGCGGTAGACTCGCGGAAACCGAAGGGTTGCTGTTGGCGTCCTCGGCAGGTCACGCAGGAGATTCTGCGGGCGCAGACAGTGGTCCAGGGAAGATCATGACACGAGCTGAGTTCGGCAGCGAGCTGCGCCGACGCCGAATCCGGCAGGGGCTGAGCCTCGGTGAGTTCGCCGCGCTCGTGCACTACAGCCGCAGCCATCTGAGCAAAGTGGAGAACGGGCACAAGTCGCCGTCCGCGCAACTGGCGCGCAAGTGCGATGCGGTCCTGTCCGCCGAGGGCGAGTTGCATGCGCTGGCCACGACGATCACTCAGTCGGAGCGCGAAAACATTCCCGCCGCAACCGATTACACACACCCACAGTGGAATCTGCGGCTGTACTCCGATGGGTCGGGGGCGTTCGAGATCGGCGAAGCGGGCGCGCCGACCGTGACCGAGCTGCCGCGACCTGCCGGTCGGTCCGCCGACACGCTGCCCGGTTTGGCCGCGATGTTCGAGGAGACGAAACGACTCGGTCGCACCAGTAGCCCCTCCCTTGTACTGCCCGTGGCGATCGCCCAAGCACACGTCGCGGTTTCCTCGGCCGGGCAAAGCGCGGGCCGGGATCGGCGGCGGCTGCTCCGCCACGCCGCCCGCACCGCCGAGTTCACCGGGTGGATGGCCCAGGAATGCGGCGACGACCGGGGGGCGCTGTGGTGGACCGACCGCGCGGTGACACTGGCCTCGGCGGCCGAGGACGACCACATGGCGAGCTACGCGCTCATCCGCAGAGCGGTAGTGAGTCTCTACCGTGGCGACTCCTCCGCGACGACCGGGCCCACCGAGCAGGTCCTGGCCGACGATGCCATCCATCCCCGCATTCGCTGGCTGGCCGCACTGGGCGCGGCGCAGGGATACGCGATCGGGATGGACCACGCCGGT
Organism: Nocardia sp. NPDC058658; assembly: GCF_042716665.1. Lineage (NCBI taxonomy): Bacteria > Bacillati > Actinomycetota > Actinomycetes > Mycobacteriales > Nocardiaceae > Nocardia > Nocardia sp. NPDC058658. Next base: position 243,939 of record NZ_JBHXRR010000004.1, on the reverse strand, counting down.
GCGATGCGCGCACTGGACACCGCCGCGAGCCTGTACGAGCAGGTGCAGCGGTCTGAAGGCGAGGCCCACCTCGGTCCGTCGGCCCTGCACGGCAGACCCCTGCTCATCGAGGCGTGGTGCCAATACGATCTGGGCAACCTCCCCGCCGCCGCCGCGCTCTTCGAGCGGGCGATGTCGCGGCCGCTGCCCTCGGACCGCGACAACGCCCGATTCGGCACCCGCCGCGCACTCGTACACGCCGCACTGGGGGAGCCGGATCGGGCGAGCGAGCTCATCGGACCATTGCTCGATGTGGTGTGCTCGGTCGATTCCGCGACAATCCGCACCGATCTGCGCGACTTCGCACGCACAATTACTCGCTTCCGTGGCCACCCCGGCTCCCATGACATCCAGCCTGCCCTGATGGCAGCGTTGACGAAGCGCTGATCGGCGAGTTGTCCGTTGCCACCCGATCGGGCAACGGACAACAGCTACCACGCGCGCGCCCGCTGTCCGATGCTGGAAGCGCGGGAGCGTTATCGCGTTCAACCGCATTAATACGGACCGGTAAGGATGGTATGGAAATCCTCGGCGCCGAGCAAAATACTGGCTACGGGTGCAGAATGGAGTCGACACAGGCGGCGGGCAGATAGTCCGGAATGGCCCGCAGATGAGCGCAGTTCCGGAAGTGGAGCAGGCCGGGAGAACACAGCGAACTGGTAGCCTGTTCAGTTCTGACGCCGAGCCGGGTCTCGGCCCCGCACGCAATTCTTGCCGTGCGTAACGATTTCTCGTCAAGGAGTTTGCTCGTCAGATGAAAGTATTCCTGAACTACCGCACGATCGACAGCGTATACGCGGTCGGTCAGATCTCGGCCCAACTGGCTCGCCGTTTCGGTCGCGTGCATGTATTTCGCGACCAGGATTCACTACCGCTCGGGGCGATATATTCCAGGCGTATCCGAGCGGCGCTCGCCGAGAGCGACGTCGTGGTGGCGGTGATCGGTCGCCATTGGCTCGATGCCCGTGACAAACGAGGGGTACGGTGCATCGACAACGAACGCGACTGGGTGCGTATGGAGTTACGTACCGCGTTCGAGCAAGGCATTCCGGTCGTTCCGGTCCTGCTGGACGACACCCTGCTCCCGGTTTCGGACAGTCTCCCGGACGATATTCGGGCACTCACCCTGTCGCAGGGTTGGCGAATTCGTCACCAATCGCTCGAGAACGATATCAACGGCCTCATCCGACGGTTGACGCCGAGCGATGAGACCCCGACTCCGGATCCACCGCAGGCCACGCAGCAACCGGCGACACAACAAAATTCCGCGACCAACCGCGGCATCGTCGTCGCCAATCAGAATGGAACCCAGAATGTCACTCTGAATAATCCAGACAGGAGATGACATGCGATTGTTCCCGTGGTCGAACAGGAATATCACTGGGCAGAATCAGGTGAACATCGCAAAGCGCGGTGGCACGGTGGTTTCTAATCAGAACGGCTATCAAACCGTCAATATCGTGCAACAAAACGCGGTGCGGCGAGCCCGCCTCTGGTATGTACTGGCGGCTCTGCTCCTGATCGACATCGTGTTCATCTGGTACGCCCAGGCCGCCTATACCGCAGTACCCAACGATGATGGTGACTTCCTCCGTTCGACAACGAGCATATTATTGCTCGCCGCGACATTTATCCTGGCGCGAAGATGCGTCCGCGACCTACTCGCTCGCTGGAAATAGACGTGAACATCGGCGAAGAATGCGCAAACTGGTGAAGGAATTGGTTTATGAGCATCGCGTTCGATGACGAGGACGACACACGAACCACCGGCCACGCGGCGCCGGGGCGGCCGACGCTGAGCGGTCGCGAGATCGAGGTATTACTAGCCTGGCTGGCGTCGGATTCGAAGGTAGAAGTCGGACAGCGCCTGTATATCTCGCCAGGCACGGTCAACACGCATCTGTCCCGGATCAGGGACAAGTACGCCGCAGCGGGAAGACCGGCGCCGACCAAGGCGGCGCTCGTTGTTCGTGCGTTGCAAGACGCGCTGATCGGTATCGACGACCTGTAGCTCCAGCGCGCTGTCCGCCGAACAACCGACAGTGGAATCGATTGCCGGACAGTAATATTCGACATATTTGAACAGCATCGCGATAGCGGAGTGTGAGCTGAATGAACGAACCGAAGGCAACCGTACTTCCGGTCTATTTCGTCGCCGACGAATCGTATTCGATGGCAAAAGATGTGGGCGATCTGAACACCGGCTTGGTCACGCTGTTCGACACCCTGCAGGGTGAATCGATGGCCGCGGCGAAGGTCAGATTCTGCGTCATCGGATTCTCCGACGACGCGGTCTGCTATCTGGAGCCGAGCGACCTGAGATACGTGGACGGGGTGCCGGAGCTGCGCGCCCGTGGTTCGACGTCGTTCGCCGCGGCCTTCACCGAATTGAGTAGGCGGATCCCGCGCGATATCAAGGCACTGAAGTCGGACGGATATCTGGTGAACCGTCCCGCGGTCTTCTTCCTGACCGACGGCGCACCGAATCCTGGTGACGGGTGGGAGGCCGCGCACGCACAGCTGCTGAGTTTCCCAGCGCGGCCGAATGTTCTAGCCTTCGGTATCGGGCAGGCCGACGCGGACGTCATCCGACGGGTCGCGACCAACTCGCAGTACGCGTTCATCGCGGCGGCCGGTACCGATACCGGTGTCGCGATCTCGAAATTCGTCACCGCGCTCACCCAGTCGGTGATCAATTCCGGCACCGCGCTGGCGACCGGGCAGGCTTCGCTGCAGGTCGAGAAACCCGACGACTTCGTCTCGCTCGCGGTGGACACCGTCTGATGCGCTGGTCGAGCAAGAGGGACAAGCCCGCCGAAAACGAAGCCGAGCAGGCCGTGTCGGCGGCAACCGTTTCCGGCACCGGCGACGAGCCGGAGAAGACGACCACCGACCGGATCTACGGCGAACCGATCGTCGTCGGGACGCCGACTCCGGTGTTCGAACCCAAAGCCGTGCACAAGGAGTTCGGTAAGGCGCCCTACCGGGCCGACACCGTGATCGACGGCTGGTCCGGCGGTGCGTTCACGATTCGGGCAGCGTCGGTGCGCGGATACCTGCACCGCTACCGCGGCGCTCCGCGCCAAGACGATTTCGCCATCACCGTCGACCAGGAACGCGATCGATTGACAGTCGCTGTGGCCGACGGGGTTTCGGGGGCCAAGTACTCACATATCGGTGCCTCCGCCGTCGTGCGCTACGCCACTCAGTGGCTCGACGATCCGCCGGAGCCGCTCGACGACGGTGGTTGGTACACCCTGTTCAAGAGCGCCGCGTGGACACTGATCGAGCAGGCCGCCACCGTGCTGTCGCTGCCACAGGCCGATGCCGAGCAAGCGGAGCGAATGCTGGCCACGACGTTGACCTGTGTGGTGTGCGAGCCGCACCCCGATGGTGGTTTGTCGGCGGTCGTCGCCGGGGTCGGCGATTCTGGGGTCTGGCTGCTGGCCGACGGGAAATTCGTCCCGGTGCTCGGCGGCAAGCAGGCATCGGCCTCGGGACTGTCGTCCTCGGCCGTCGTCGGCCTGCCCCGCGTACCCAACGAGGTGACGCCGCTAACGATCATCATCGAACCCGGACAGGTGCTGTTGGTCGGCACCGACGGCTTCGGTGATCCGCTCGGCGGTGGCGAGGGTGGCGTCGGGGGTCTGTTCGCGTCGATGCTCGGTGACCGGGTGCCCTCGCAGCTCGAGTTCGCGCACGCGTTGGACTTCTCCCGAGAGACTTTCGACGATGACCGGACCCTGGTGGCCATCTGGCCGCGGGCCAGCTGACGGGGCCGCGCGGTGGCACAGGCACGGTTGAAACGTGGCAAGCTGGGAGCGACGACGAAGTTGGCATCCGGCGGGCAGGGCGTGGTCTACCCCGCCCCTCGCGCGCAGATGCCGCACGCGCGTGCACTGGTGTTCAAGGAATACAAACCCGCGGTGTTGCCCAGTGTGCGGGTCGGAGTGCTCGAGGACATGCCCGCTTACCTCGAATCATTGCCGGGCGTCGAGGGCATGGAACTACTGAATCGGGCCGCCTGGCCGTGTCGGCTGGTCGAGGAGGACAACTCGACCACGGTGGTCGGATTCGTGATGCCGGCGATTCCGGACGACTTCTTCATCGACATGACCATGACGTCGTCGGTGCAGCGCAAGACCGCAGAATTCCAGCACCTGCTCAACGATGACATCTACCTGGCCAAACGTGGCATCCCGCTGTCGGACCGCCACCGTTACGAGCTGCTCTCCGACACCGCGGCGGCATTGGCCGTGCTGCATCGGCACGACATCGCGGTCGGTGACATGTCGCCGAAGAATCTGTTGTTTTCGCTGCGGCCGCGACGGCAGGTCTACTTCATCGACTGCGATGCCATGCGATTGCGATCCCACTCGGTGACTGACCAGGTGGAGACACCGGATTGGGAGATCAAGACCGCCTATCCCGGCGAGGAATTGGCCACGGCGCAGTCCGATGCCTACAAGTTCGGCCTGCTGGCGCTGCGTCTACTGCTCGGTGAGCAGAGCACTCGGGACCCGAGCAGGCTGACGTCGAGCGTGCCGGCGCCGGTCCGCCAGCTCGTCCACTCCGCGTTGTCCAGCCCTGCCGGTCAGCGACCCCGCCCGCAGGATTGGATCCAGGCCCTCGACGCCGCGGCAGCGGGTGCGGGCACCCGTGCACCCACGCCACCGCGCCCTGCCGTCCTCCAGCGAGGACCGGGGCCGACGTCACCTCGGTCCCGGGGATTTCCGTCGGCACGCCGCTCGTGGTGGCAGCGAGTTCCGCTGCGGGTCAGGGTGATCGGTGCCGTCATCGCTGTGGTCGTCATCGCCGGATTGGTGACCAGCACGACGTCCGACGACGGTGAACCGGATCGCGGCGCCCGGACAAACGCCCGCTCGGCCCCGACCACGGTGACCACGACCATCCCGGTGGGCGCGCAGCCTTGGGGTGTGGCCGCCGACGCGCCGACCGACAGCGTATTCGCGACCAACAGTCTGGCCGACTCGGTATCGGTGTACGACACCAGGACAGCGACCACCACCTCGATCACCTCGCCGGATTTCGCGAAACCCACAGCGATAGCGATAGATTCAGCATCGGGACTCGCCTATGTCACCAACGCGGGTAATGGTTCGGTCTCGGTGATCGGGACACGCGACCGCACCGTCGTCGGCCGGATCACCGTCGGGGCCGGGCCTTACGGAATCGCTGTCGACCAGGCCGGACGTACCGCCTATGTCACGAATTTCGAGGCAGGCACCGTGTCTGTCGTCGATCTTCGCTCCCGCGGGGTGGTCGCGACGATCCCGGTCGGGAGCCATCCCTATGGTGTCGCCATCGATCCGGCGACGAGCAGTGTGTTCGTGGCGATAGCGGGGTCGCCGGAGTCGGCCGACCGTCGGGTGGCAGTGGTCGATATGACCGCCCTGTCGGTGGTGACCTCGATCAGCGTCGGCAATCAGCCGTGGGGCGTGGCCGTCGACACCGATACCGACACCGCGTACGTGACCAACCACGCTGACGGCACGGTGTCGGTGATCGATACACGCTCGCGCGCGGTCACCGACACCGTGCGCGTCGGTGTGGGCCCGGTCGGGGTCGCGGTGGACCGTGCGAGCGGGACGGCGTATGTCACCAATCACGGACTCGACAATGCCCGAACCGGCGATTCGGTCTCGCTCATCGACACCCGTACCGGCGCAGTGACGAAGGTCGTGCGCGTCGGCTCGCGGCCGCACGGGATCGCCGCGGGACCTGCCGCAGGCGAGATCTATGTATCGAATTTCAACAGCGCGACCTTGTCCGTCATCGGAAGTCGGGGCATATGACGTTCTCTCACAACGCGATCCGATCGTGCACACGGTTGGGCGTGATCGCCGTCGCGTGCGCTGCCCTCGTCTCCGGAGGTGGCTACCAGACGCCCGACCGTCCCGAGAGCGACCGCGGTACGGCGGCATCCACGGCCCTCGGCCGCCTCGCCGAACCGCTGGTGCGGCACACGCTCGACACGATGCTCGTCCCCGGTGCCGTGGTATATGTCCGAACGCCCGCCGCCAGTTGGCAACAGGCGTTCGGCACCCGCGTACTCGGACAAGACGACCCGGTCCGGGTGGACGATCTCTTCCGCGTCGGCTCGACCACCAAGACCATGGTGGGAACCGTTGCGCTGCAACTGGTCCGGGAAGGCAAGCTGGGCCTACACGATCCGGTATCGCGCTATCGCGGCGACGTACCGAACGGTGACGACATCACGATCGCCGAACTGCTGAACATGCGCAGCGGCCTGTTCAGCTACAACGAGAACCCGTCGTTCGCCGCTGCCATGGACGATGATCCCGACCGGGTATGGGATCCGGACGCACTGCTGCGGATCGGTTTCGCTTCGTCACCGTATTTCGCACCCGGAACGGACTTCCGGTATTCGAACACGAACACCGTTCTGCTGGCCGCTGTCCTCGAACATGTCACCGGGCAAGACATCCGAACGCTGCTGACGCAGAGGATCTTCCTCCCACTCGGCCTGTCGAAGACGTCCTACCCCGCGCCCGGTGACGCCGCGCTGCCCCCGCCGTCACCGCGGGGCTACCTCTACGGCACCAATACCGCGGCACTTACGTCGGTGGTGTTGCCGGACAGCCAGATCGCCATGGCCCGCACCGGCGCGCTGCTTCCCACCGATGTGACAAATCTGGACCCGTCCTGGATCGGTGCGGCGGGTAGCACGATCTCGACCGCACAAGATCTCGCGACCTACGTGCGCGCCCTCGTCGGCGGTGACGAACTGATCGGCCAGGTATTGCAGCGGGAACGTCTCGCCAGTGCGGCCCCGCTGGACCGGCTCGACCCCGCAGGCATCCGCTACGGCCTCGGCCTGGAGTCGTTCGGCCCGATGATCGGCCACGACGGCGCCATTCCCGGCTTCCAGACATTCATGGGATACGACCCCGTCACCGACATCACGATCATCGTGCTGTGTACCCTGCGGGACGGCCCCGCCGGCGGGCGCCCGGCGAACGAGATCGCCTACGGCTTGGTCAGGATGCTGATCCCGGAATGAATCGGTGGCCTCGTGGTCAGGTCGTCAGGCTTCGCGCGCCGCGCGTAACGACGCATGATCGGCTGGTCGACGCCGTGGTAGATGGCGGCCGCGGCGAGTATCGAGACGGCGAGGCTGACGACCGTCCACAGTGCCCAGCCGCCGAGCGAGTACTGCCGCCCACCGATGAACAGCCGGGTGAGGATGACCATCACTGGAAACTGGATCATGTAGAACGCGAAGGAGATATCGCCGAGCCAGATCAGCGGCCGGGTGTTGTTCAGGCCGGTAATGCCCGCCAGATCGCGGGCGGCCAGGGTAGCCACCACGGCGGCCATCGGGGCAACCAGCAACGCCGACATCTTGAAGTCGACCGGGACGAACCAGGTCACGGCATAGCACAGCGCCAGGGCGGCCAGCGGGCTTCGCAGCCGGGTGTTGCGCCACACACCCTCGGCGACCATGCGGGCCGCGAGGACGCCCACGTAGAACTCGGGTAGTCGGGACAGCGGAAAGTGGTAAGTGAGCCAATACGACGTCGGGATCGGGATGTCGGACTGGGCGAACCACCGTGGCGAGACGTGGATTTCGAACTCGGGCGAGACCGCGCCGGGAAGCAGCCGGACCGCGAAAGCGTTGGCGGTGTCCTTGATACCTGGCACCCAGAGATGGAAACCAGTGTGCAGCAACACAATCGAAATGGTCAATCCGACCGTGGTCAAGTACAGACGGTTGGCCGGGATCCGGGCGACGAGCGGGATCACGAGCGGAAAGCTCAGGTAGAAGAGCAGTTCCGCACACAACGACCACGACGGTACGTTGAGCCCACCGAGGGTGGTCCACTTCGGCACCCACGTGTGCACGAGCAACAGATTCGGCAACCACACCACCGGGCGAGACAGTGGGGCAGCAACCACGACGATCAGCACGAACGCGGCGACCAGATGGGTGGGATAGATCTTGAGCAGTCGGCGCCGGTAATACCCGCGCACCGACATTCCCCGCTGGAACGACCAGCAGATCACGAATCCCGACAGGACGAAGAAGAAGGTCACCCCGGCGGCGCCTTGCTGCATCGGGACGAGGTAGTGGATAGCGCGGAACAGCTCGGACTTCTGAAACGGATAGACCGGCAGAAACACGAGCGCGTGCAGAACAAACACCGTCGCCGCCGCCCACCAGCGCGCACCGGTCAGCGCGGGCAGCTTCGAGCCGGGCACCGCGCCGTTTGCGTTCAGAGCCCGAACCGTTCTCGTATCTGTGCCGCTACCGCGCCGTTGCCCTGCGCGTTCGGGTGGATCGGCGCACCGTCGAACAGGGAACTCGCCCCGTCGAGTCCGCTGATCCACGGTTCGGCCGTGCAGCTACCGTGTCCCGCGGTGATGGCCCTGACATCGAGGAACTCGATGCCGAGCAGCGCGGCTGCCTCTCGCTGCGCTTGCTGAATCTTGTCGAGATAGGCGATGTAGCCCTCCGCACGTGGCTGCACGACCCGGCCGATCCCGGCGAGATCCATGCAGGCGCTCGACTGGTCCGAAGCGAACACCTCGGGATAGCCGACGAGAGCCACTCGCGCGCCTGCCGCGTGGTATCGAACGAATGTGACGACATCGCGTACCCGATCCGCGTAGCCGGCACCGCTGACCGCGCGGTAGTCGGGCAGCCGGTGCTGGTCGGTGGCCTCGAAACCACATCCGGCGACGACATTGAGCAGACAGTCCGTCGACGGGAAGGCCGTCCCGGTGGACGCTCCCCACCTGTCGTTGAGCCCCACCTGGATCAGCACCGCTCGGGTGTCGGCACCGAAAGCACCCTGCGCGAAAGCCTTTCGTGCTTGGTGCACCAGCGTCCAACCATCGCCGGTGTCAAGCGTGCCGCCGTTGCACGACACATCAACGAACTGTGAGCCCCCCGCGAGACGGGCTTCGCGCGCGAGCTGATTCGGCCATGAGGTCACCGAATGGGTGCACCCATCCTCGGCATGCCCGAGTACGGGTGCGGTGGCGGTGAACGAATCGCCCAGGACGACCGCCGTCGCGCCGCCGGGTGGATCAGCCGCCGCCGGCGCCACAACGGACAACACGGCCGACACCATCACGGTCAGCACTGTGGCGGCCGGGTAGCCCGGTCTGCGGAGTCTCATGGGAATCCAATCGCTGTACGGCACAACAGAGTTCAGTATTGCCCCGCGATAGCGGTGAGCGGTGTCGGTCGAACGGAGGACGGCACACGGCGCATCGACGCGATTATCCTGACGCCGTGTCCGTCAAGAGATATCGAGACCGCCGGTCTGTGATCACGTTCGCCACGGCCGTGTTCGTGCTCGCCGGTTGTGGCGGAAGTCCCGATTCCGCACCCGTCGAGCCGCCCGCTGTCACCACGAATCCGGCAACGACCACAACGGTGACGCCGAACACAACGACGGATCAGGCTCCGCCGACCTTCACGGACACGCCGAATGCGACCTCGGCGGAAGCCGCCCCGCCGGGTGCGGATGGTCCCGCCCCCGCGGTTGTCACCGATCCGTCGCCGCGCAGCGCGCCGATGCCACAACAACAAGCGCCCGCGCAACAACAAGCACCCCCACCGTTGCTGCCCGACCCCGGTTTCGAACCGCGGGCCGGTTACTGAGACCGGAGATCCAGACCAACCGCTCGAATCAGGCAAGACGGGGGCCGGACGCGCGCCCGGCCCCCGTCTGGGTCAGAGCTTGTCGGCCTCGCCGTTCGACAGGGCCTTCTGCAGGGAGTTGAAGACGGTCAGGCCCTGGCCGACCATGCCGTTGAGCATCTCGCTGACGCCGTCGGGGCCGTTGAGCACGGTGAGGTTGGCGCCGGCCAGGCCCTGGGAGGCCTGCTTGACGATCTCGGGCAGCTGCTCGATGAGCATCTGGTCAAGGGCGATGCGGTTGTTGGAGGCGGCCGCTTCGGCTTGGATTCGGGTGCGGTCGGCTTCCGCCTCGGCGAGGATGCGGACCCGTTCCGCTTCTGCCTGAGCGGGTTTCACCACTTCCGCCTGGAGCTCCTGCTCTCGCAGTTCCGCGTTCTTGCGCGCCTGTTCGGCCTGGGCGTGCAGGACGGCTTGGCGGGCGATGGCGTCGGCGAGCGGACCCGCCTGTGCCGCTTCGGCATTGGCCTTGTCGATATCGCGCTGGTACTGAGCCTTGAGGATCGAGGTCTCGCGTTCGTACTCGGCGCGACGACGCAACGACTCCTGCTCGGCTTCGGCGGAACGCTGGGAGGCTTGGGCCTGGGCGATCTGCGCGTCACGCTGCACGGCCGCATTGTGCGGTGCCGCAAGCGCATTGATGTAGCCGAGGTTGCCGTCGTCGATGGACTGGATCTGGAACGAGTCGACCCACAGGCCGATATTGCTCATCTCCACCTTCGAGGCGATGAGTACTTCGTCGGCCAGCTTCTGGCGTTCGCGGATGATCTCCTCGACCGTCATCGAGCCGACGATCGAGCGCAGGTGGCCGGAGAAGATACGACCGGTCAGCACCGACATCTCCTGCTCCTGTTCGGACAGGAAGCGTTGTGCCGCATTGACAATCGACTGGGTGTCGTTGGCGACCTTGAACGCGATCACCGCGCGCACATCGAGCTGGATGGCCTGCTTGGTGACGCAGCGCTCGCGGATCTCGGATTCGAACATGGCCAGTGACAGGTAGCGGACCTTGCGGAACAGCGGCACCACCCAGGTACCGCGTCCGATGACCACCCGGAACGGGGTGTCGTCCTTGGTCTTGGCGCCGCTGACCAGCATCGCTTCGTCGGGATCGGGAACGTGATAGCCCAGCATCATGGGGCCCTTTCATTCAGCGGGGAGGGGAATCCAGGTGACCACGTCGACCAGGCGTCCCGGATGGACCGCGACGATCAACACGGTGGTCCAGGCGGCGATCGGCTCCTCGGCTCTGGCGAGATAGAGCTCGGTGCCCCCACGAATCGAGACCAGCACCTCACCCAGCGCGCCTGCCGCGCGGATCGGCGACGTGATGACGCCGGTCATGCCGTGTACGGAGTCGGTCATCGCGGGTGAACCTCCTTGTCTCGCACCGGATGCCGTCAGCGTACGGAGGGTCGGCTGTAAGCCGGTAGCAAAATTCTTATTGACAGCATTCTGTCAAATATGACAACATACTGTCATGACGACGAAAACAGTCCACGTAGCCGTTTACGACACCCTCGCCGACTGGGAAGTGGGGGCCGCGACGGCGCATATCGCCAATGGCAACTGGCACCGGGAGCCCGGAACGTTCGAGGTCAAGACGGTCGGCCTCACCACAGAACCGATCACCACCATGGGGCGGCTGCGCGTGACGCCCGACCTCGCCGTCGCCGATCTCGATCCGGCCGACAGCGCGATGCTGATCCTGCCCGGCGCGGATCTGTGGATAAGCGGGGAGCTGATCTCGTTCGCGCACAAGGCAAAAGAGTTCGTCGCGGCCGGGGTGCCGGTGGCCGCGATCTGCGGCGCCACCTTCGGACTGGCCGGAGCCGGCTTGCTCGATGACCGCGCGCACACCAGCAATGCGGCGGAATTCCTGTCCTACAGCGGCTATTCGGGTTCGGACCGCTACGTCGAGACACCTGCGGTCACCGACCGTGACGTGATCACCGCCGACGGTATGTCGCCGTTCGAATTCGCCAGAGAGATCTTCGCGCGCCTTGACCTGTACGAACCGCACGTACTCGAGGCCTGGTACAAGCTGTATGCACAGAAGGACCCGGCCGGGTACGCCGTGCTGGCCGAATACGAAGGGAGCCACGTCGCTTGAACTCCGACCAGGACTTACTCGACGCCGCCGCGCTTACCGTCTTCCGACTCAACGGCCAGTTCCTCACCATCGGTGACGGATTGTCCGCACCGGCCGGAATCTCGGTGGCCTGGTGGCAGGTGATGGCCGCCATCCAAAACCAGCCACAGCCGGTCGCCGGGATCGCCCGCGCCATGGGTATCACCCGCCAGAGCGTGCAGCGGATCGCGGACCTGCTGGTCGGCAAGGGCATGTGCGAATACCGCCCCAACCCGGCCCACAAACGGGCCAAACTGGTCGCGATGACAGCGGCGGGCGAGGCCGCAATCAGCCGCATCAACCCCCAGCACGCGGCCATGGCACACCGCCTGGCCAAGGCCCTCGGCCCCACCGAGTTCGCCGCAACAGTCGAGACTCTCACCCGCCTCGCGACCACCCTCGACACGATCATTGCCGACGAGGACTGACTGAAAGTCATTGCGGCGCACCATTGGTCGAAATCGGTGACGGTTCCGCTCGACTCGGCCGGCGAACACCGCGACGCCCCCACCACCGGATGGGCGATGAGGGCGTCGACGCGGGGTCGGCGTCAGCTCTGGAGAGCGGCCTCGATTTCGAGGGTGAGGGTGATCTTGTCGCCGATGACGGCGCCGCCGTCGGGCAGCGGCATGTCGATGTCGAGGCCGAAGTCGCGGCGGGAGACGACGGTTTTGGCTTCGAAGCCGGCGACGGGGCCGTTGCCCATGCCGGGGCTGACGCCGAGGAATTCGACGTCGAGGGAGACCTGCTTGGTGTTGCCGCGCACGGTGAATTCGCCGTCGACGACGAATTCGGTGCCCTCGCCGCGGAAGGCGGTGGACTTGAAGGTCATCAGCGGGAAATCTTCGGCGTGGAAGAAGTCGGCGGTGCGCAGGTGGGCGTCGCGCTGGGCGTTGTCGGTGGTGAGGGAGTCGACGCGGATTTCGGCAGCGGCAGTGGCGGTGCCGTCCTCGGCGATCACCAGGGCGCCGTCGAAGTCGGTGAAGCGGCCGCGGACCTTGCTCACCATGAGGTGACGAACCGAGAAGCCGACGGTGGAGTGGGTGGGGTCGATGGCCCAGGTGCCTGCGGTGAGTCCCTTGGCGATGGCGGTGGTCATGAGCGAGCTCCTTGTGTTCGGTGGGTTGAGCGGAGGGGTGAGTCGGGGATCAGACCGACTCGGTTTCGGAGGGTCGGTTCGCGGCGAGCAGATCCTCGAAGGAAGACATTTCGGCGTAGGGGTCGGCCGGGCGGCTCGCCCTGGTGCCGAGCAGTAGACCGGCGAATTCTTTTGCGGCGCGGTCTATTCGGTTGTTCAGTGCCTGGTCGGCGCCGTTCGCGCCCCAGTCGGTCGATGCCGCGTAGACGGCGGTGGGGACGACGATCGAGCGCAGGTAGGCAAAAAGTGGGCGGACGGCGTGTTCGAGCGCAAGGGAGTGGCGTTCGGTGCCGCCGGTTGCCCCGGTCAGTACCGGCATGCCTGCGAGCGAATCCGGTTCCAGCACATCGAAAAAGGTCTTGAACAGGCCGCTGTAGGAGGCGCTGAAGATCGGTGTGACGGCGATCAGGCCGTCGGCGGTGACGACCTTGTCGATCGCCGACCGCAGTGTCGGGGCGGGGAAACCGGTGAGCAGGTTGTCGGCGAGATCGCGGGCGTGATCGCGCAGGTCTACGAAGTCCACTTCGACCTCGGCGCCTTTGGCGCGCAGGTCGCCGGCTGTCGCGGCGGCCAGGCGATCGGCCAGCAGTCGGGTCGACGAAGGCTGCGAAAGCCCAGCCGACACCACTGCGATACGGGTTGTCATGCGGTCACCTCCTTTGTGTGTCGGGCATCGAGTACGCGGTGCTGTGTGGTTGTCACGCGCCCACCGCCGTCACGGACCTGGCGGCGAAGTGCGCGGCGCTGTGTGGATGTCACGCGCCCACCTCCGTGGTGCGCCGGGCGTCTCTGCGTGGATGTCATGCGCCTACCTCCGCCACGTGCTTGGCGAGCAGCGAGGCGTGTGTCGGGGCATCCGGAACGTGTGCGGGGCGGCGGGCAGCGAATTCCTTGCGCAGCACCGGGATGACCTCTTCGCCGAGCAGGTCGAGCTGTTCGAGCACCGTCTTCAACGGCAGCCCGGCGTGGTCGATCAGGAACAGCTGACGCTGGTAGTCGCCGAAGTGCTCGCGGAAGGTGAGCGTCTTCTCGATCACCTGCTGCGGGCTGCCCACGGTGAGCGGGGTCTGCTCGGTGAAGTCCTCCAGCGACGGGCCGTGTCCGTAGACGGGCGCGTTGTCGAAGTAGGGGCGGAATTCGCGGACGGCGTCCTGAGAGTTCTTGCGCAGGAACACCTGTCCGCCAAGGCCAACGATCGCCTGGTCGGCGCTGCCGTGGCCGTAGTGCTCGTAGCGGCGGCGGTACAGGTCGATCAGTCGCTTGAAATGGTCTGTGGGCCAGAAGATGTGGTTGGCGAAGAAGCCGTCGCCGTAGTACGCGGCCTGCTCGGCGATCTCCGGGCTACGGATCGACCCGTGCCAGACGAACGGCGGCACGTCGTCGAGCGGACGCGGCGTCGAGGTGAACGACTGCAACGGCGTGCGGAACTTGCCTTCCCAGTCCACGACGTCTTCACGCCAAAGCCGGTGCAGCAGTGCGTAGTTCTCGATCGCGAGGGGGATGCCGTCTCGGATGTCCTTGCCGAACCACGGATAGACCGGGCCGGTGTTGCCGCGGCCGAGCATCAGGTCGACGCGGCCGTCGGCCAGGTGCTGCAGCATCGCGAAGTCCTCGGCGATCTTGACCGGGTCGTTCGTGGTGATCAGCGTGGTCGAGGTGGACAGCATGATGCTGTCGGTGCGGCCGGCGATGTAGCCGAGCATCGTGGTCGGCGAGGACGGCACGAAGGGGCGATTGTGGTGCTCGCCCATCGCGAACACATCAAGGCCCACCTCCTCGGCCTTCTGCGCGATCGCGACCATCGCCTTGATCCGCTCCCCCTCGGTAGGAGTGCGGCCTGTGATTGGGTCGGCGGTCACATCGCCGACGCTGAAGATTCCGAACTGCACGGACCCTCCTTTGGTTGCCATGGCAACTATAACCAAGAAGGCCGGCGAACTATTCCGATACCTACTTGGACACACGATCACCAGGCTTTCCTGGCGACATCGCCCGAGAGAGAAGACCCTCAGAGCCTGGTGATCACCTGTCCGGTGCTCAGTCGGCGAAGGGGTGGCGGGTGCGGCCGATCAGGTCCGCGACCGAGCCGACCACCGCGGTCGGGCGGAAGGGGTAGGCCTCCACCGAGGCCTTCGACGAGATGCCCGAGGTCACCAGCACTGTGCGCAGGCCCGCTTCCAGTCCGGCGATCACGTCGGTGTCCATTCGGTCGCCGATCATCACCGTCGACTGGGAGTGCGCACCGATTCGGCGCAGGGCCGAGCGCATCATGAGCGGGTTCGGCTTGCCGACGTAGTACGGCTCCTTGCCGGTGGCGCGGGTGATCAGGGCGGCGACCGAACCGGTGGCCGGCAGGACGCCGTCGCGGGACGGGCCGGTGGCGTCGGGGTTGGTGGCGATGAACTTGGCGCCCTTGTCGACCAGGCGGATCGCGGTGGTGATGGCCTCGAAGGAGTAGGTGCGGGTCTCGCCGAGGACTACGTAGTCGGGGTCGCTGTCGGTGAGCACGTAGCCGATCTCGTGCAGCGCGGTGGTGAGGCCGGATTCGCCGACCACGTACGCGGTGCCGTTGGGTCGCTGGTCGTCGAGGAAGGTCGCCGTCGCCAGGGCCGAGGTCCAGATCGACTCCTCGGGGATGTCGAGGCCGGTGTGGCGCAGGCGGGCCTGCAGGTCGCGCGGGGTGCGGATCGAGTTGTTGGTGAGCACGAGGAACGGGATCTCGTTGGCGCGCAGTTCGGCGAGGAACTCGTCGGCGCCGGGGATCAGCTGATCCTCGTGCACCAGGACGCCGTCCATGTCGGTCAGGTACGACAGGATCTGCTCATCTTTTGCGGTCACCAGTTAATTGTCCGCTAAAACGCGATGTGATGGGTGACGAAACGGCATGGGCGCGGACGGCGGGGTGCGCGCTAGGGTCGTGTGGCAGGGGTCAACGGATGACAGGAGTGGCTGGAATGGTCGATCTCAAGCTCGGGTACAAGGCATCGGCAGAGCAGTTCGGGCCGCGAGAGCTGGTCGAACTCGGCGTCGCCGCCGAGCAGCACGGTCTCGACAGCGCGACTGTGAGCGATCACTTCCAGCCGTGGCGCCACGACGGTGGCCACGCGCCGTTCTCGCTGGCCTGGCTGGCGGCGGTCGGCGAGCGCACCGAGCGGATCCAGCTCGGCACGTCGGTGCTCACCCCCACCTTCCGCTACAACCCGGCCGTGATCGCGCAGGCCTTCGCGACGCTGGGCTGCTTGTACCCGAACCGGGTGATGCTCGGGGTCGGTACCGGTGAGGCGCTGAACGAAATCGCCACCGGTTACAAAGGCGAATGGCCCGATTTCAAAGAGCGTTTCGCGCGCCTGCGTGAAGCCGTGAAAATGATGCGCGAACTGTGGACCGGCGACCGCGTCGACTTCGACGGCGAGTACTACCACACCGTCGGCGCCTCGATCTATGACGTTCCCAAGGGCGGAATCCCCGTCTACATCGCGGCCGGCGGCCCCGTCGTCGCCCGATACGCGGGCCGCGCGGGCGACGGTTTCATCTGCACCTCGGGCAAGGGCATGGACCTCTACACCGAGAAACTGCTCCCCGCCGTCGCCGAGGGGGCCGCGAAGGCCGAGCGCAATGTCGCCGACATCGACAAGATGATCGAGATCAAGATCTCCTACGACACCGATCCCGAACTCGCCCTGCAGAACACCCGCTTCTGGGCCCCGCTGTCGCTGACCCCCGAACAGAAGCACGACATCACCGACCCGATCGAAATGGAAAAGGCCGCCGACGCCCTCCCGATCGAACAGGTCGCCAAGCGCTGGATCGTCGCCAGCGACCCCGACGAAGCCGTCGCCAAGATCAAGCCCTACCTCGACGCAGGCCTCAACCACCTCGTCTTCCACGCCCCCGGCCACGACCAACTCCGCTTCCTGGACCTCTTCAAGCGAGACCTGGCCCCCCGCCTGCGCGCCCTGGGCTGAAACGACAACGACCGAGCAGGATTCGCCCGGAACCGCCATGCTTCTAAAGGCGTGGCGGTTCTGTCGCCGCGGCGGGTGACTGACGGCAGTTACGGGAGGATGATCAAGTTCGGTCGGTAGTGGCACATCGCGGTGAGTACTTGTTCGGCGGGTGCGCCCAGCATGGACTCCGGCAGATTCACCGTGCCGTAGCCGAGCTTCTGACTGAGCCCGGCCAGCAGTCTGATTCGGCGGGAACTACGCGCTAAGTACGCTTCCGGATCGTGCAGACCCAGTTGGACGTAGCGCACCTTGGAATATGCCGTGGGGCGCTGGACGAATATGCGCGCGTGCGCTACTTCGTCCCATGCGAGGCTACCTGACTGGCGATGGTCGAGGCCGTCGCCGGTCAAGACCAATTCCGGTCGGCGCCAGATCAATCGGCCGATGAGAAAGAGCATGCTGGCAAGTCCGATCGGTATGCACAGCACCCCGCTGATCAACGGCCACAGCGGCATATCGTCGGACAACACGACCCAAACGCCGAGACCGCTGAAGACGGCTGACACCGGGATCATCGTCACCGAACGCAGGACGGACGGATAGTAGAACGTCGCAGGCTGCGCGCTTCCCCCAGCAGTCATGGACAGAGTGTAAGTCCTTGGTGGCAAACATCTTTGGCCGTCGCCGAGATATCCGACGCTAGCTCAGCGCGTGATCCAAGTCGCCCAGGAGGTCTTCGAGGTCTTCCAGGCCTACCGAGATGCGAACGACGCCGTCGGACAGGCCGATTGAGGCTCGGCCTTCTGGGCCCATGGCTCGGTGGGTGGTGGTGGCGGGGTGGGTGATCATGGTTTTGGCGTCGCCGAGGTTGTTGGAGATGTCGATGATGCGGAGGCGGTTCAGGACCTCGAAGGCTCGTTTTTTGCCGTCGTCGCCGTTGAGGGCGAAGGTGACGACTGTGCCGCCGCCGGACATCTGTTCCTTGGCCAGGGCGTGTTGTGGATGTGATTCCAGGAAGGGGTATTTCACCCAGTCGACCGAATCGTTGGTCTCCAGGAACTTGGCCACTTGCAGGGCCGATTCGGTGGAGTGGCGGACGCGCAGTGGCATGGTTTCGAGGCCCTTGAGCAAGGTCCAGGCGTTGAAGGGGCTCAGGGCGGGGCCGGTGTGGCGCATCAGGGTTTTGACGGGGCCGTCGATGTAGTCCTTGGCGCCGAGGATGGCGCCGCCGAGGACTCGGCCCTGGCCGTCGATGTGTTTGGTGCCGGAGTAGACGACCACGTCGGCGCCGAGTTCGAAGCCACGCTGGAGCAGGGGGGTCGCGAAGACGTTGTCCAGCACCACCTTTGCGCCTGCGGCGTGGGCCAGCTCGGTGACCTTGCGGACGTCGACGAGGGTCTGCATCGGGTTGGCGGGGGTCTCGAAGAAGACGGCCTGAGTGGGGACGGAGAGGGCCTGCTCCCACTGGTCGAGGTCATCGCCGTCGACGAAGACGGTTTCGATGCCCCAGCGGGGGAGGATCTCGTTGCAGACCACGAAACAGGAACCGAACAGGCTGCGGGCGGCGACGAGTCGGTCGCCTGCCTTCAGCAGCGCGCCAAGAGCCGTGAACACCGCGGACATGCCGGATGCGGTCGCGAAGGCGGCTTCGGCGCCGTCGAGCAGGCGGATGCGCTCCTCGAACATCGCGACGGTCGGGTTGCCGAAGCGGGAGTAGACGAAGTGCTCGATGTCGCCGGTGAAGGCGGCCTCGGCGGCTTCGGCGCTCTCGTAGACGAAACCCGAGGTCAGATACAGGGCCTCGGACGTCTCGTCGAAGCCGGAACGGCGCAGGCCGCCACGCACACCGAGCGTGCCGGGACCGACACCCTCTGGCAGTGGCTTGTCGAAAGAACCACCGGTGATCATGCTGTTCTCCCTTATGCCTGACGCCACGGCAGGCCGACGGCGCGCCAACCGGTGCTGCCGCGCTGACCGAACGCGTCGGGACCACCCTCGAAACCGTCGAGCACGTTGTAAGAGGGCGCCACGCCCGCCGCGGTCGCCAGGTTCGCCGCGTGCGCGGAACGCTGACCCGAGCGACACAGGAACACGACCGGGGCATCGTCGGGGCGACCGGCCAGAGCCTGCTCGAGCTGCACGCCGAACTCGGGGTTGCGGGTGCCGGTGCCGTCGACCCACTCGATGAAATGGGCGGGGCGGTCGATGGAGCTGGTGTCGGGGATGCCGATGTGTGCCCACTCGCCTTCGGTGCGCACGTCGACCAGCACGGCGCCGGGGTGCTCGGTGAGCAGCTCCCACGCCTTCTCAGGGGTGATGTCGCCGGCGTAAGTCATGTCGATCCTCCTGCGTGAATCCGCTCTTGCCGTGCCGGAACTCCGGAACACACGGCCAGGTCGTCACCCGGAGCACCCCACCGCGGAGGAGGGTTGCCGACCAGCGAGCCGGGGCTTGACGCTGGCACTCATGACCTTGCGATCTGAGATTGCCTCGGCACCGGTCATCGTGTCAAACGATTCAGAAGGTGCAGACCAGCCACGCGCCGTCGACGCGGGTCAGTTTCCAGTTGGTGGTCGCGGGGTTGCCGTTGACCACGACGGTCGCGTCGATTTTGGCGCGGTCGCCGTTGACGGTGGCGTTCCGGAAGCCCTTGCCGTCGATCGTGACAGTGGATTTCGGGCCACCGAGCTGTTCGGAAAGGCCGGAGGTCTCCTCGTTGAAGCCTTCGCAGGCCACCCCGGTCGGCGGACGCAGGTCGCTGCGCGAGCGGGCGTCGATATAGTTGGTGACGGCGGCCGCGAGCCGGTCGGCCTCTGTGACATTTTTCTCAGCGGGTGAGAGCAGTCCGCCCGCCACGATGCCGATGAGCACGATGATCGCCACCACCGCTGCCGCGACGAACGGGACGATGGAACGCTTGTCGGTCTGATCCACCACGATGGGCTGGTCATCCGAACCTGTTTGCTCCTCGTTCATTGGGTGTCGTAGCGCGGAAACCGGTCGTCCATGACCGGCCACGAGCACGCGGCAGGTTGATGCCTGACGTGCCCAGCGCTACCCCTCCTTTCGGGAAAGTCAGATTTACGAACAAGCATGCTAATTTGTGAGGCATGGGCGGGCTGGTGAAGCGGGCTTTCAAGTTCCGGTTCCACCCAACCCCCGAGCAAACTGCTGAGCTGGAACGGACCTTCGGGTGCGTACGCAAGGTATACAACCTCGCACTCGAGGCCCGAACCACCGCGTGGCAGCGGGGCGAGCGGGTCAACTACAACGCCACGTCGGCGATGCTGACCGAATGGAAACGCGGCGAGGACCTCGCCTATTTGGGCGACGTGTCATCGGTGCCGTTGCAGCAGTCGTTGAGGCACCTGCAAACGGCGTTCGCCAACTTCTGGGCCAAGCGGGCCAAATATCCCCGCTTCAAATCCCGCAAGAAGTCCAGGACCAGCGCCGAATACACTCGGTCAGGGTTTCGATGGCGTGACGGGAAACTGACTTTGGCGAAGATGAGCGAACCGCTCGACATCGTCTGGTCGCGCGAGCTGCCCGGCGAGCCCTCCTCGGTGACGGTGTCGCGGGACGCAGCCGGGCGCTGGTTCGTGTCCTTCCTGTGCGAGGACCCCACGGTGGGACCGCTGCCCAGCACCGGTCAGGTGGTCGGGATCGATGCCGGGCTGACTCATTTGCTCACCCTGTCGACCGGCGAGAAGATCACCAACCCGCGCCACGAACGCACTGATCGCGCGCGCTTGGCGAAGGCTCAGCGTGACTTGTCCCGCAAGGAGAAGGGCTCAGCCAACCGGGACAAGGCTCGACGCAATGTCGCGCGCATCCACGCTCGCATCGCAGATCGCAGACGCGACTACCTGCACAAGATCACTACTCGGCTCGTGCGTGAGAACCAAACGCTCGTGATCGAGGACCTGACCGTCCGCAACATGATCCGCAATCACTCGCTCGCTCGAGCGATCTCGGATGCGTCGTGGTCGACGTTTCGGTCGATGCTGGAGTACAAGGCCGGTTGGTACGGCCGCGAAGTGGTCGCGGTCGATCGCTGGTATCCCTCGTCGAGACTGTGCTCGTCGTGTGGTGTCCTGCGGAACAAGATCCCGCTCGCGGTGCGTGAGTGGGTGTGTGTTTGCGGTGTCCGACATGATCGGGATGTGAACGCCGCGAAGAATATTTTGGCCGCCGGGCTGGCGGTGACAGTCTGTGGAGATGGTGTCAGACCTCAACGGAATGCTCCGGGCGGGCAGTCGTCGGTGAAGCAGAAGACCCGACCCGCGAGGGTGGGGAGCCCGGCCCTTCGGGACCGGGACGATGTCAAGCTGTAATCCTGGCAGCCTTCTTTCCTGCCTGCTGTACCGCGAGCCGGGGGGCATGGGAGTCGCAGCTAGAATCACACGTGATTGTGGCCAGCTGCCGAGACTCGGCAGCTGCCAGTAAGTCGGATATTCGACTTAGCCTAAGCTAAGTTGACGCCGTCAAATCAGTTCTCGACCAAAGGGTGCGCGTAGACATGACCGAACAGAGTGCAGCTACTCGCCCGCTTCGCATTGCGATCGTGGGCGCGGGACCGGCCGGTATCTACGCCGCCGACGCCCTGATGAAGTCCGATGCCGATGTGAGCATCGACCTCTACGAGCGCATGCCCGCGCCCTTCGGCCTGATCCGCTACGGCGTCGCCCCCGATCACCCGCGGATCAAGGGCATCATCACCGCCCTGCACAAGGTCCTCGACAAAGACCAGGTCCGCCTGCTCGGCAACATCGACTACGGCACCGACATCACCCTCGACGACCTGCGCCAGTTCTACGACGCGGTCATCTTCTCCACCGGCGCCAACGCCGACCGCGCACTGGCCATCCCCGGCATCGACCTCGACGGTTCCTACGGTGCCGCCGACTTCGTGTCCTGGTACGACGGCCACCCCGACGTCCCGCGTTCCTGGCCCCTCGAAGCCGAGAAGGTCGCGGTCCTCGGTGTCGGCAACGTCGCCCTCGACGTCGCCCGCGTGTTGGCCAAGACCGGTGACGAGCTGCTGCCGACCGAGATCCCGCCGAACGTCTACGAAGGTCTGAAAGCCAACAAGGCTCTCGAGGTCCATGTCTTCGGACGTCGTGGCCCCGCACAGGCCAAGTTCACGCCTTTGGAGCTGCGCGAGCTGGATCACTCGCCGACGATCGAGGTCATCGTCAACCCCGAAGACATCGACTACGACGAAGGCTCCGAAGCCGCGCGCCGTAACTCCAAGCAGGTCGACATGGTCGCCAACACCTTGGAGCAGTGGGCCATTCGCGATCACGGCGATCGCCCGCACAAGCTGTTCCTGCACTTCTTCGAATCCCCCGCCGAGGTCCTCGGTGAAGACGGCAAGGTCGTGGGTCTGCGGACCGAGCGCACCCAGCTCGACGGCACCGGCAACGTCAAGGGCACCGGCAACTTCACCGACTGGGACATCCAGGCGGTCTACCGCGCGGTGGGTTACCTCTCGCAGAACGTCACCCAGCTGCCGTTCGACGACCAGGCGGGCACCGTGCCCAACGAAGCCGGTCGCGTGATCGCCGACGACACCGCCGAGGGCGACGCCCGCTTCATGCCCGCCACCTACGTGACCGGCTGGATCAAGCGCGGCCCCGTCGGCCTCATCGGCCACACCAAGGGCGACGCCAACGAGACCATCGCCTGCCTGCTCGACGACGCCAAGGCCTTCGCCCCCGCGCCCAAGCCCGAGCTGGACGCGGTCACCGAGTTCCTCGAGGGCAAGGGCATCCCGTTCACCACCTGGGCAGGCTGGTACCGCCTCGACGCCCACGAGCGGGCACTCGGCGAGCCCGAAGGCCGTGAGCGCGTGAAGGTCGTGGAGCGCGAGGACATGCTCCGCGCGTCCGAACCGAACAAGGCCTGAACCGCCCCCGCGCCCGAGCCAGACCGTAAACCCCAGCTCCGCCATGACCGCACTCCCAACCCCCACGCCCGACCCTTAGGGAGGGCCCGCCGCGCAGCGGCGGTAGCGGCCCGGCCGCGAGTTAGCCGCCGTTGCGTCCGAGGCGAAGCCTCCAGCAACGGTGGCTAACTCGCGGCCCCCAGGAGGCCGCGCTCGAGCGCGCCAGCGCTCCAAAAACACAGCGTCAAACCTGCCTGGGACTACCGGACCCTTGATGTTGTGTGACACCCCCGCAACCTCGGGCGCGCCGACGCTCCGAAGATAGGGCATTCTGTAACGGTGTTCGATGCCCACGTCCACATCATCGATCCGCGGTTTCCGCTGATCGAGAACGAAGGCTATCTCCCCGAGCCCTACGTGATCGATGACTATCGAAAGCGTATGGCGCACTTCGATGTTCGCGGCGGTGCTGTCGTCAGCGCGTCTTTCCAAGGCACGGATCAGACGTATCTGAAGGCGGCGCTGGCCGCGCTGGGGCCCGACTGGGTCGGGGTGACCCGACTCGACCTCGACGCGGGCGACGACGAGATCCTCGAGCTGAACAAGGCCGGTGTGCGGGCGCTGCGGTTCAACCTCAAGCGTGCCGCCGCCGACATCACCGAGATGACCCTGCAGGCCTTGCGCGCGCACGAGTTGGCGGGCTGGCACGTGGAGCTCTACATCGACGGTCAGATGCTGGCCTCGCTGCAGCCGGTGATCTCGAAGCTGCCCGCGCTCTCGATCGACCATCTCGGCATGTCCGAGGAGGGTTTGCCCTACCTGCTCGATCTGGTGGATCGCGGTGCCAGGGTGAAGGCGACCGGGTTCGGGCGGGTCGAGATGGACGTGGCCGAGACGTTGCGGCGCATCCACACGGTCAACCCGGGTGCGCTGATGTTCGGCAGCGATCTGCCCGGTACCCGCGCCGGGCGGCCGTTCGAGGAGCGCGATGTGGAGCTGATCTCGCAGGTGGTGGGCTCGGACATGCACAAGGTGCTCGAGGACAACGCCCGCGAGTTCTACCGGCTGCCCCCGGTGCACCGCCCCGAGCCCGTGCCGCTGCCGCGCGCGGAGAATCCGACCATCCCGATTCCGCGCGACGAACTGCCCGGCGCGGACGACCACACGCGTCCGCTACCGGTCATCGACAGATAGGTTCTCGGCCGCCTCGATCTGGACTGACCAGGGGAACAGGCCGGAACCCGCGGCGCCAGATATTCAGCTGATGAATACGCCGGTGAGCCACACACCGGAGGCGATCAGCGCGCCGAACAGTTCCACCAGCATCGACAGGCCCACGCCCTTGAGCGCGTGCATCGTCGCAGGCCAGGCCAGGTCGTTGGTCTTCAGGCGGTACAGCTCGGCCAGGTACACGCCGAGCACGAAACCGATGAACAACCCGACGATCGGGATCACGAAGAACCCGACGATGCCCAGCACCGCGCCGACCAGCAGCGCACGGTTCGACACCCCCGCTTCGCGCATCCGCTTGCCGGGCCAGGTGTATTTCACGACGCCGGACAGCACCAGCGCGACCGTCGCGATCGCGAACACCGTCCAGGCCGTCGCGCCGCCGGTCATGAACGCCCACACCGCGATCGCCGCGAAGATGAGGATCACCCCCGGCAGAATCGGAACGATCACGCCGACGATGCCGACCAGAATGACGAGGCCGACAACGACCTCACCCCACACGCCCACTACCGGGTCCTCCCGTTGCCACGCCGAGTCGCGCTCACCGAATTCTCGCCCATGCTCTACCCGAGCCGCCACTCCGGCGCTATTGTCGGAGTGTCAATAACCGTACATTTTTCTTTGATGACGAACAGAGGTCACCGCGTGAGCACGGAGTCCACCGCCGAGCAGGGGCCCCTCGCGGGCATCAAGGTCATCGAGTTGGCGGGCATCGGCCCAGGTCCGCACGCCGCGCTGCTGCTGGCCGACCTCGGCGCCGACGTGGTGCGCGTGCAGCGGCACCGGGGGCTGCCCGGCTTCATCGAGCGCCCGCAGTGGCGTGGACGCACCATCGTCGAAGCGAACCTCAAGGACCCCGCCGACGTCGCCAAGATCCTCGACCTGGTCGAGAAGGCCGACGTGCTGCTGGAAGGCTTCCGGCCCGGCGTCACCGAGCGGATGGGCCTCGGTCCCGACGAGGCGCTGGCCCGCAACCCGCGCCTGGTCTACGGCCGGATGACCGGGTGGGGCCAGTACGGTCCGATGGCCGACCGCGCCGGTCACGACATCAACTACATCTC
Source organism: Nocardia sp. NPDC058658 (assembly GCF_042716665.1). Classification (NCBI taxonomy): domain Bacteria; kingdom Bacillati; phylum Actinomycetota; class Actinomycetes; order Mycobacteriales; family Nocardiaceae; genus Nocardia; species Nocardia sp. NPDC058658. The sequence goes on along the minus strand of NZ_JBHXRR010000004.1, from coordinate 218,812 downwards.
GCTGACCGGTGTGCTCAACGCGATCGGCCGCAAGGGTGAGCGTCCGGTGCCGCCGCTGAACATGGTGGGCGACTTCGGTGGCGGCTCGATGTTCCTGGTGATGGGTATTCTCGCCGCGCTGGTGGAGCGGCAGAATTCCGGGCAGGGACAGGTGATCGACGCGGCGATGGTCGATGGGGCGCTTGCCCTTTCGCACTTCGTCTGGGGCATGCGCGGGGTGGGCCTGTGGTCCGACGAGCGCGGCGAGAACCTCCTGGATACCGGCATGGCGTTCTACGACACCTACGAGACCTCCGACGGCAAGTACATGGCGGTCGGCGCGATCGAGCCGCAGTTCTATGAGCAACTGCTGGCCGGGCTGGAGATTCCCGAGGAAGGTCTGCCGCAGCAGCTCGATCCGAGCGGTCAGGATGAGCTGCGCAAGCTGTTCACCGACAAGTTCCTGACCAAGACCCGCGACGAGTGGACCGCGATCTTCGACGGCACCGACGCCTGCACCACGCCGGTGCTGACCTTCACCGAGGCCACCGAGAACCCGCACATCGTGGCCCGTACCGGCCTGATCGAGATCGACGGGGTGGTTCAGCACGCGCCCGCGCCACGCTTCTCGCGCACGCAGGGCGGCACGCCCACTCCCCCACCGAACGTCGCGACACCGATCGAAACGGTCTGGGCTGACTGATTTGCCGGGTGTTCGTCGGTAAAGTTTTTCACCATCGACGACCACCGGAGAATCCGAACCGTCAGGACGCCACCGAAGGTGCCGGCCGCTCTCATCGCGGTCGCCACCTTCGGCGCGGCGGTGCTGTGCTTCATCCTTGCCGAAGGATTGTTCGAGCACCGCGAAACCGAGATCAACGAAATCCATTGCCGCAGTGAGGCACCGGTGCCGGTGATGGTGAGCGTGCTCAACGGGCTCGCGACCGGGCTACTGCTGGCCGCCGCGATCTCGCTGCTGTGTTTGCTGGTGCTGTTGTTCCGTTATCCGTCCGAGCGCGGTGCGGTGGCGGTGCCGTTGACCGCGGTCGGGCTGGTGGCGTCGGTGCTGTTCATGTTCGGGGCCGGGTACGAAACCGTGCGCCCCGAACCGGCAGGCACCGGGCACGATCCGTGCGCGTTCAGTAGCAGGTGAGCGGCTGGAGTGGGTCGACGGCGCGGGGCGTGAGGGCGTCGTAGGCGGCGGCGATGGATTTGACGGCGATGCGCAGGTCGGCTTCGGGGTGGGTGTAGGGCAGCCGGACGAAACGTTCGAAGGCGCCCTGGACACCGAAACGTGTTCCGGCGGCGAGCAATACGCCGTGATTGGGGGCGGTGGCCGCGAGTGCGGTGGAGACCGGACTCGGCAGCTGGGCCCAGACCGACATGCCGCCCGCGCCGACCGTGATCTGCCAGCCGGGCAGCTCCTCGGCGACGGCGTCGAGCAGGGCGGTGCGCTGGGTGCGTAGCTGCTGGCGGCGGCGTTCGAGGATGGGTTCGGCGTTCTCGAGCAGGTGGACCGTGGCGAGCTGATCCATCACGGGGGTGCCGAGGTCGACGGTGGAGCGGATGCCGAGCAGCTTGGTGATCAGGGGCTGATTGGTGCGAATCCAGCCGACGCGCAGACCGCCCCAGAACGACTTCGACGCCGAACCGATGGTGACGATCTCCGAACCCTTCGCGAACGCGGCGACCGGCGGGGGCATCGTGCCGTCCGACAGGTTGAGTTCACCCATCGACTCGTCGACGACGACGGTCATCCTGGTGTCGCGGGCGATGGCGGCCAGCTCCTCGCGGCCCTCGGCGTTGAGCAGCAGACCGGTGGGGTTGTTGAAGTCGGGGACGAGATAGGCCAGGGTGGCGGCGGTTTGCCTCGCCGTGCTGCGCAGGCCTTCGAGATCCCAACCGGCGTCGGGGAATTCGGGTCGCAGCGGGATCGGGATGGGGCGGGCGCCGACGTCGCGGATGGCTTCGATGGCGTTCGGGTAGGAGGGGTGCTCGATCAATACGCGGGCGCCGGGCGAGGCGAGCACGTTGAGCAGCAGCCGAAGTCCGTGTTGCGCACCGAGAGTCACCAGGATCTGCTCCGGCTCGGTCGGCAGGCCGCGGGCGGTGTAGCGGCGGGCCAGCGCTTCGCGCAGCGCGAGGATGCCGATCGGGTCCATGCCATGCGTGCCGAGGTAGGACGGAATGCCCTGCATGGCAATGGAATACGCGTCGTGCAGTTCCGGCGCCGCCGGCATCGCGGCGTAGGTCATGTCGATGGTCGGCAGTTCCGGCTGCGCCATGAGGGCCATGATGCCGCGGGTCGGCTTGGCGCCGTCGTGCTGGATCGCCGGCGGCAGCGCGACGGTGCTGCGCGAACCCTGGCGGCTGATCAGGTAGCCGTGTTCGCGCAGCAGCGAGTAGGTGGAGGTGATGGTGGTGCGGCTGACGCCGAGGGTGGCCGCCAGATCCCGCTCGCTGGGCAGGGCGACGCCGAGGGGGGCGCGACCGTCGTGGATCAGCAGGCGAATGGCTTCGGCCAAGGCCAGATAGGCGGGGCGGTGCGGGCGGCGTTCGGCATCGCCGTCGGTTTCGGGGTCACGCCACCGGCCGAGGTCGCGAGCCAAGCCTGCCGCGCCGATCACTCTTGTCGCCATAAAGTCCAGTATTCCCTAAGTGGATATTTCTAAGCAAGGCCAGTGGGTGGATTCTTACTGACATGACCACTTTCCTCGCCATAGCTGTTGCCGTTGCCGCCGGGTTGGCGGTCTACCACTTCGCACCCAAGGAGGGCGAACTGCCGTTCTGGCCGTTCCAATATCTGCCGCATGACCGGGCATTCGGCACCTATGACGATGAGCGGCTCTACCGGGATCTCGACGCCATGCGCGCCCGCGAGCTCGATGCAGTCCAGTTGCCCGACACTGGCCTGCAGAATGGACCCAACGACACGCAGCCGGGCTCGCTCGCCGCGTGAGCGTGTCTTTGTCGGTGGGTCGGCGCACACTGTTCGCATGAGTGATTCGACGCAGACCGAGACGGTGGTCTCGGCACTGTTCGACACCGCCATCGGGCTGTGCGCGATCGCCTGGCACGGTGATGCCGTTGTCCGGTTCCAGTTACCGGAGGCCAGCGAGGAGGAGACCCTCGCACGGATCACCCGGCCCTTCGACGGGGCTCCCGTGCCGGAGAGCGCGCCGGGGCCGGTGATCGTCGAGGCGATCGCGGGGATTCGCGCGCACCTCGACGGGGCGGTCGACGCGCTGCGCTGGATCGAGGTGGATCTGCGCGGGGTGCCGGAGTTCCATCGCGCGGTGTACGCGGTGACGCGCGAGATCGACCCGGGCCACACCCTCAGCTACGGCGATATCGCCAGCCGGGTCGGTGCGCCCGGATCTGCGCAGGCCGTCGGACAAGCGTTGGGGCGCAACCCGATTCCGCTCATCATCCCGTGCCATCGGGTGCTCGCCGCTGATCACGCGCTGCACGGCTTCTCGGCGCCGGGCGGCATTGGCACCAAGGCGCGACTGCTGGAGATCGAGCGCACGCCGGGGTTCGGCGAGCCGATGCTGTTCTGATCGGCACCTGACACCGGTTCCGATCGGCACCTCCACCGGCCCTACGCGACGCGCGACTGGGTCGCCGCCCGCTTCGGCAACGGGCTGCTCGAACCGGACATGGCCCGGACCGATGAATTCGATCGGCGGCCACCGTCTCAACGAGCAAGATCATGCGCGCCGCCGCGCAACGATCGCGCGAACTGCCGGGCGGCGAAACCCGTGCGGACCTGCGATCGCGGCGATCGCGTACCGTCTTGCACGGCGGCTTATCGAGAGGAATCACCCATGCAGACTGTGACGTCGGCCGACGGCACCACGATCGCCTACGACCGGGTCGGTGAGGGGACCGCCGGGACCGTCATCCTGATCGGTGGGGCGTTCAGCTACCGCGAGTTCCCGACGATGGTCGAACTCGCGCAGACGCTGGCCGACGACTTCGGGCTGACGGTGTTCAACTACGACCGGCGTGGGCGTGGGGACAGTACCGATACGCCCGGGGTGTACGACGTGGCCAATGAGATCGCCGATATCGCGGCGCTGGTCGAGGCTGCTGGCGGGAAGGCGGCGCTGTTCGGGTGGTCGTCCGGTGCGGCGCTCGCGCTGCTGTCCGCGCAGTTCGTGGACGGCGTGACCGAGGTGGTGGCGTTCGAACCGCCGTTCGTGGTCGACGCGAAAGGCCATGTGCCGCCGAAGGATCTGGCAGCCAAGTTGCACCCGATGATCGCGGAGGGCAAGCGCGGCAAGACCGTTCGGTACTACATGACCAAGGCGATGGGGATGCCGATGCTCATGGTGGCGGCCATGCGGGTGACACCGTTCTGGAAAACGCTTCTGGCAACGTCGAATTCGACCGCGCACGACTGGGCGGTCATGCAGCCGTACATGCAGGGCAAGACGCTGAACCCGGCCGATTGGCAGGGTGTCGAGGTTCCGGTACTCGTGCTCGCGGGCGAGCGGACGGCACCGCTGCTCATCAAGGGGTCGAAGGCGGCGGCCGCGGTGCTGCCGAACGCGGAGTTCGCCGAACTGGCCGGCGTGAGTCACAACCCGAAGGTCTCGATCCTCGCCCCCGCGGTCGGCGAATTCCTCACTCGCACAAGATAATCGACCGGCTCAGCGGCGATTTCGGGCCGCAGTCGGCCGTCGGGCTCACGGCGGCGGCGGGTGGTCGCGGAAGAACTGGCACGGCTCACCCGTGAGATAGCCGTCCATGCAGGCGAAGTAGCTCTGCACGCAGCCGTTGCTGGTGCAGCCCGCGGTGTAGAGCATGCCCCGGATGCGCTCGTTGCGTTGCTGGGAAGGGGCGACCGTCTGCGCGGGCGGTGGCACCGACTTCGTCGGCGACGCGCTCGGCGGCGGGGTCGGCGCGTCCGGCGCCGCGCACCCGGGGAGAACGGCCAGCGCCAGCAATGCCGCCAAGGCGAATCGACCACGCACCGCCATCAGGTACCTCCATCCGAAACCAGTTTCGACGCTACCCCGGTGCGGATTCGGGCGGTTACCCAGATCACTGCCGGTTCCTCCTACTTCCCTACCACCGGCGTAATCACCCAATTCGGCTCGTTTCAGTCAGAATTCTGATTCTGAGAGGACGAATTGGGTGATTACGCCGGGTCGAGCCGTGTTGTTCGAGTAGAGCGCCGGGCAGAGTTCCGGCCGGATCGGGCGATCGGTGCCTCGGTGTGAGATGCGTTGGGATTTTGCGGCCGACCGGTACCTGTACCTGGTCGGCCGCGTCAACAACTCGTCAGAGGGTGGCGCCGTAGCCGCTGCCCAGCACGCCGCCTGCCACTGCGCCTGCCGCCGCTGCGGGAATGCCGAGAACGGCCGCACCGGCTGCAGCGCCCGCCGCGGCGCCGATGGCCGCGCCCGCGCCGGTGCTGGCGGCAGCGATCGGGAACGCGGCGACCGCGCCTGCGGCGATCACCGGGAACGCCCCAGCGCCGGCGGTGGGAATCGACGCGGCTCCGGCCAGGATCGCGGTAGCGCCCGCAGTGCCCGCGGCACCGACCGCGAAACCGATGCCCGCACCGACAACGGCACCCGCGAGTCCGCCGCCGACAGCGCCGACGGTGGCAGCCGGGATACCCGCGATCGCCGCACCGGCCAGCGCGCCGCCGACCGTGGCCGCGGCGATCTTGTCGGAGCGACTCGGGTTGATGCCGACCGAGCGGCCCTGGGTGGCGATGGCGGCTTCGACGTTGGCGGCATTGGTGTTGACGCCGTCGAGGAGGTCGGCCGGAACCTCGTCGGGGACCGGGGTGGTGAAGTCGCCGACGCGGAGGGTGCGCTCCGGCGGGAGGATCGGGGCGACGGGTTCCACCGGCTCGGGCAGGTGGAGTTCCTCGATGACAACGGGCGGAGCCGGGGTGGTGTACTCCGGTACCGGGCGCGACTGCGGACGCGGCTGGGTCTCCAGGTGGCCGAGCGAGTCGGGGCCGTCGAACTTGGTCAGGTCCGAGCGACCGCCCTCATCGGCAGGCGCCTCCTTGGTGATACCGGGCTGCACCGGCGGCTCGGTGACACCCGGCTGCGGCACCGCGAGCGCCACACCGGCGCAGGCGATCGCCAACGCCATGGGCAGTACGCCGACCACTGGGCGAGCGATGAGCCGCGCCGTCGAAGAGTTCACATTTGCAGACCGACGGATCACGTCGAACACCCACTAACAAGTTCAAAGGAAACGACGCGTCCCCGCGCATCGCCAGGCGACGATAGCGTTTGCCAGGCATTCGCCACAAATCGATAGCGAGTGAACATAATTCGCGCGTGTCACGCTGACCAGGGGCGATCCTGCGTTCCCCGCCCAAACAAAAGGTCCGGCACCGTAAACCGGCACCGGACCTTTGGCTAACTGCACATCAAGCGAGCACGTCGTGCCGAACGATCGTCTGGTCACGGCCGGGGCCGACGCCGATGCACGAGATCCGCGCGCCGGAAAGCTCTTCCAACCGCAGCACGTACGCCTGCGCGTTGGCGGGCAGCTCCTCGAAGGTGCGGGCCTGGGAGATGTCCTCCCACCAGCCCGGCATCTCCTCGTAGATGGGCTTGGCGTGGTGGAACTCGGTCTGCGTGGTCGGCATCTGCTCGACGCGCTTGCCGTCGATCTCGTAGGCGACGCAGATCGGCACGGTGTCGAGCCCGGACAGCACGTCCAGCTTGGTGAGGAAGTAGTCGGTGACGCCGTTGACGCGCGTGGCGTACCGGCTGATCACCGCGTCGAACCAGCCACAACGACGGGCGCGACCGGTGGTGACACCGACCTCGCCGCCGTTCTTGGCCAGGAACTCACCGAAGTTGTCGAACAGCTCGGTCGGGAACGGGCCCGAGCCCACGCGGGTGGTGTAGCACTTGAGGATGCCGAGCACCGTGTCGATCTTGTTCGGGCCGATGCCAGAACCCACCGCCGCGCCACCCGCGGTCGGGTTGGACGAGGTGACGAACGGGTAGGTGCCGTGGTCGACGTCGAGCAGGGTGCCCTGCGAACCCTCGAGCAGCACGGTGTCGCCGCGCTCGAGCGCCAGGTTCAGTTCCAGGCGGGTGTCGGAGATGCGGTGCTTGAACGATTCGGCCTGCTCGAGCACCTCGTCCACCACCTGCTGCGGGTCGAGCGCGCGGCGGTTGTAGATCTTGACCAGCACCTGGTTCTTGAACTCCAGCGCGGCCTCGACCTTCTGGGTGAGGATCTTCTCGTCGAGCACATCCGCCACCCGGACGCCGACGCGGGCGACCTTGTCCTGGTAGCAGGGGCCGATACCGCGACCGGTGGTGCCGATCTTGCGGTTGCCGAGGAAGCGTTCGGTGACCTTATCGATGGCCACGTGATACGGCATGATCAGGTGCGCGTCGGCCGACAGCAGCAGGCCGGAGGTGTCGACTCCGCGCTCTTCCAGACCGGCGAGTTCGTCGAGCAGCACGCCCGGGTCGACGACGACACCGTTGCCGATGACGTTCTTCACACCGGGGGTGAGGATGCCGGACGGGATCAGATGCAGGGCGAACTTGTCGCCGTTGGGCAGAACCACCGTGTGACCGGCGTTGTTGCCGCCCTGGTATCGGACCACCCACTGCAACCGCTCACCGAGCAGGTCGGTAGCTTTGCCCTTACCCTCGTCGCCCCACTGGGCACCGATGAGGACGATTGCCGGCATTTCGGAGTCTCCTACAGATCGACGGCAGCACATGCAGCACTGCAGCTACCTGCCGTAACGAGGCGGTGGCCGGAGACACAGTCTAGCCGACGCCTGATCGGGTCTTGGCGGAGGTTGGCCCGCCGGGGCCGCGAACGCGGCGCCAGCCGCACATGGCACCGCCCCGCCCCCGGCCTACCGGACCTGCCGCAATCGGTTACGGTTACCAGTCGGCAGTGAGTTTGCGTGACCGAGGAGGGTGTACCGCAGTTTGAGTACCCACGTTCTCCGGTGCGGCGACATGCCGGTGCCGATCGCGCTGTCCTCGCTACCCAATACGCAGACCGGGCGTGTCCCCGATGTCGCGGCGATCGATGAACTACTTCCGGTGCTGGCCGCCGACAGCCTGCCGCGCCTGATCGTGCTCGGCGCCGACGCCTCGCTCGCCGCCGTGCTCACCCATCTGATGCGCACCGAGCGGCTGCACGTCGAAGTCGGGTTCGTGCCGGTCGATCCGACCTATGCGTCGAAGGTCTATCAGACGGGAACCGGTAATGCCGCCGCCAAGCGCGCGGTGGAGGGCCGGGCGATCGAGACGCCGCTGATCCGCGACGACACCGGCACCGTGCTGGTCGGGCGCGCGAGCATCACCGGAGTCGAGGGCGCGAAGCTCGAGGGCGAAGCCTATGTCGACGACACCCTGCTGTTCAGCGGCACTGTCACCACGATGCTGATCTCGCCGACGATGACCATGCCCGGTGTTCGCGCGCGCGTGCGCAAAGGCCTGCGCAAACGCACCTGGGTGTCCGGGCGCGCCGCCCAGCTCGGAACCCCCGGCGGCGTGGTGACCCGCGACGGCGTCACCGCCGAGCGCACGGTCCCCCGCTCGACGTTCTATCGATTCGAACAACCCTGGTTACTGGTGCGATGACTTACTCCTTCCCCTCGGATCGGCGGTCCGGGCACAGCGCGGTCCGGCCGAGTCCGGTCTTCCTGCTGATCGTGCTGGTCGCCGTCGGCGGTGGTGCGCTCACCTGGGACGCCGATATCGACTCGGTGCGCGCCAAGGTCGGCGTGTTCCTGCTCGTGGTGTTCGGCTGGATCATCAGCCTGTGTCTGCACGAGTTCTCGCACGCGTACGTGGCGTGGCGGGCGGGCGATCACGAGGTGGAGGTGCGTGGATATCTCACGCTGAACCCGCTGAAGTACAGCCACCCGGTGCTGTCGATCGCGCTGCCGCTGGTGTTCATCGCGCTCGGCGGGATCGGGTTGCCCGGTGGTGCGGTGTATGTGGACACGACGCGGTTCAAGTCGAGTGTGCAGCGATTGGTGAGCGCGGTCGGGCCCGCGTCGAACCTGTTGTGCGCGGTGGTGCTGCTGATCGTGATCCGGGCCTTCGGGAACGTCCAGGAACACGCGGCGTTCTGGTGCGGGCTCAGTTTCCTGGCGTTTCTGCAGATCACGGCGTTTCTGTTGAACGCGCTTCCGGTGCCGGGGCTCGACGGATACGGGGTCATCGAGCCGTCGCTGAGCTACCAGACGCGACGTTCGCTCGATCAGATCAAGCCCTACGGCATGTTGATTCTGTTCGCTGTCATCTTCTTCACACCGCTGAGCCAGGTGTTCTTCAACGCGGTCTACGCATTGTTCGAACTGTCGGGGGTACCCGAGGTCTGGGCTGCCTACGGTAGCCAGCTGACCCGATTCTGGAGTTGATAGCCTCGGGTTGCAATCCTCACTGGAACGGAACCTGCGTATGAGCTCTACAGAATCGTCCGCTGTCCTGTCCGTCATCATCCCGGCGCTCGACGAATCAGCGGGCATCACCGCATGTCTCGAGCGCCTCGTCGGCCAGGACGCGATCGACGAGATCGTCGTCGTCGACAACGGCAGCACCGACAACACCCGCGAGATCGTCGCCGACCTCGCCGCCCGCCATCCCAAGATCGAGCTGATCACCGAGCCGCAACCCGGCGTCGCGTTCGCCCGCAACACCGGATTCGACTCCGCTCGGGGCGAGCTGCTCGGCCGCATCGACGCCGATACCCTCGTCTCGCCCGACTGGGGCGACACGGTGCGCGAGCACCTCGAATCGAACTCCGACACCATGGCGGTGACCGGAATCAGCACCTATCACGACTCCCCGATCGGGGTCTTCCTCGCGGCCGCGATCGGCGGACAGGAACGGCTCGGGATGATCAAGACCCAGCCGGTCGGCAATGTGCACGGCGCCAACATGGCGATCCGGCGTTCGGCGTGGGAGCAGGTGCGTTCGGCCACCACTACCCGGCGTGACCTGCACGAAGACCTCGATCTGGCGCTGTGCCTTTCGAAGGCGAAGCTGCGCATCGACCAACTGCCCGCGTTGCGGGCCGAGATCTCCGCGCGACGCCGCAAGACCCCGCCGGACGTGTGGTGGAAGTACCAGTTGCGCGGCCTGCAGACCATCGCCAACCAGGGCTTCGCCGTCGTGCCGTTCCATCGCGTGGTGATCACCGGTGCGTGGATCATGCACACCTCGCAGTGGCCGATCTACCGGGTGTGGGACTTCGACCGCAAGCGTTTCTCGCTGCGTCCGGGTCGGCCACGCGTTTCGCCCGTGGGCGACTGAGTTACTCCTCCGGCGTCACGTACGGATTCGGCACGGTGGGTGGGAGCAGGGCGATCGCCGAGATGCGCTGCATCCCACACACCACCATCAGATCCACCACGATCGAACGGATCTGGGCGAATACCACGTGCGCCGACAATCCCGCCCCGACAACGAGTTCGGGGCGCGCGCCCTTGGCGACGCTGCGCACCGAGGTGAGGGCTTCGGCCTGATCCGGTTGCTCGCCAGGATCGGCCAGCATCATCTTGCGGACCACATCGGTGGCGTGGCCGAGCTGGTCGACCAGGTCGATCAGGCGCGGATCGAGCACCTCGTCGTCGCGGACCAGGGTGAGCGAACGGCGAAGCAGCACACGGGTATTGCGCACGGCGTTGTCGAGGGGGTCGGCCGCGTTGTGGATACGTTCCAAGCGTTTTCGGGAATTCCAGTACAGCGGTGAGATGCGGCTGATCTCCCGGCCGCCCGCGAGCGCGTCGCGCAGGGCGTCGATCTGGGGCTGGGTGTCGCGCACCGCCGACAGCGAGTCGGCCACCTTCGTCGAGTTCTGTTCGAGGAGACCCTCGGCGCAGGTGATCATCGATTTGCTCATCACCGACAGCACGTCGGCGGCGTGTTCGCGGGCGCGGCGCACCGGGTGCAGTGGGATCAGCGCGACCATCAGCACGCCGACGAGTCCGCCGATCAACGCGTCGATCATCCGGTTGGGGCCTGCGCCTGGCGCCTGGTTCAGGGTCGAGACCAGCACGGCCGAACCCGCGGCCTGGATGGTCATGAGCGCGCCGCTGCCGAGGAACACCGACACCGCCATGGCGCCGCCGACCACCAGCGCCACCTGCCAGACACCCGTGCCGACCTGGGCGATGAACAGGTCGCCGATGCCGATGCCGACCGCGACACCAACCACCAGCTCCACCGAGCGGCGCACCCGCGCGCCGAAGGAGATGCCGATGGAGACCACCGCGGCGGTCGGCGCGAAGAACGGTTCGATGTGGCCGACGAGGTCGTGGGCGATGAACCATGCCAGCGCGGCACCGAGCGCGCACTGGATGATCGGGATCGCCGAGAGCCGCAAGCGCTCGACCGACGCCCGGTACCGGCCGACGGTGCTGACCTTGGCGGCCGCGACTACCGGCGTGGCAACGGCGACAAACGGCTTGTGTTCGCTCACCTACGACTCGGACCCGGCCGCCGGCTCAGTCCAGGCCGAGTTCGTTCGCCGCGCGCGGATCGCAATCCTCGAGCAGGTCGAGGCAGCGCGCGTACTCCTCGGTCTCGCCGATCGTCTTCGCCGCACTCGCCAACGCGCCGACGCTGCGCAGGAAACCCTGGTTGGGTTCGTGGCTCCACGGGACGGGGCCGAAACCCTTCCAGCCGTTGCGGCGCAGCAGGTCGAGGCCGCGGTGGTAACCGGTGCGGGCGAACGCGTACGCGGCGACGGTGTCGTGGTTCACCTTGCCGTCAGCGCGGTTCAGGGCGGCCTCGGCGAGCTGGGCCCAGGCGATCGACGCGGCCGGGAACTGCGCGGCTACCTCGACCGGGTCGGTGCCCGCGGAAATGGCATCTTCGGCGTCGATCAGTTCTGGAAGGAGGACCGGCTGCGGTCCGAGCAGGTCACCGAAGGAGGTCATAGGTTCATTGTGCACCGAGGGTCCGACAGGTGCCGACCGGCCCGCCGCACGACCCGCACCAGCGGCACTTCCGGCCGTGCGCGAAAGACTTGGAACCGCTTCGCGCCGGTGCCTATTAGGCTGAGCGCAGAGTGCGTAGTTCGAGCCTGAGCGAGGGGTACAGAGGTGTCCGACCCGACCGACGAGAACAACCCGGCAGCAGAGTCTGCCGGTTCCGGCGCGCCCGGCCAGCGAGACGATTCGTCCGCGTCCCCTCCCGGCGCACCGCAGTCGGTCACCGAGCCGGACCGCGCGACGAAGCCGCCGGTGGGTGCGGATCAGACGGTGGTGATTCGGCGCGGGGATCTGCCGGGTGGGCCGCCGCAGGGTGGGCCGCCCGCACCGCAGGACAACTCCGCCGGTGGACGGCAGGGCGGAGCCGCGCAGGGCCCGGTGCGGCCGGGTAATGCGCCTGGTGGACAACAGCCTTCGGGGCCGGGGGCGCAGCAGTCGTGGGGTCGGCCGGGGTTCACGCCGGGTGGGGTGCGGCCGGGTAGTGGTCCCGGTTCGGGTCAGCCGGGGAATGCGCCCGGTGGGCAACAATCTTCAGGTCGGCCGGGCAATGTGCTTGGTGGGCAACAACCTCCGGGTCAGGGTGGACTTCGGCCCGAGGGCTCGGTTGCAGGGCCGGGGGCGGCCAGTGGACCTCGAGCCGGGCGCGGGCCGGGACAGGCAGGCGGACCCCAAGCCGGGCGCGGGCCGGGGCCGGTAGGCGGACCTCGAGATGGACGCGGGCCGGGGCAAACCGGCGGGCCCCAAGGTGGGCGTGGTCCGGGGCAGTCACAAGCAAGCGGCCCCGGAGGCGAACGCGGGCAGGAGTCGTCGCAAGCAGGCAGTCCCCACAGTGGGCGCGGGCCGGGGCAGGCGCCGACTGGCGGACCCCAAGGTGGACGCGGGGCCGGCCAAACCGGCGGACCTCAGGGTGGACACGGGCCCGGGCCGTCGCAGGCAGCTGGGCCGCAGGGTGGACGCGGGCCGGGTCAAGTGGGTGGACCTCAGGGTGGGCGTTGGCCTGGTGGTGGGCCGGGGGCGCCGGCCGGTGGGCCGCGAGTTGGTGGTGGACCGGCTGGTGCGCCGGGTGCTCGGCAGCCGGGTGGGCCGGGGAATGCGGGGCAGCGACCGGGTGCGCCTGGCGGTGCTGCGCGTGGGCCCGGGGGTGCCGGTGGGCGACAGCCGAACGCGCCGATGGGTCGGCCGGGTGAGCAAGGGCCGGAACAGGATTCGGCCGGCGGGTCGCCGTTGGCCGGGTTGTCGCAGGGGTTGCCCGGTGAGAATCGGGGCGGCGCTTCGAGTTCCGCGCCTCGTCCCCAGCAGGGCGCCGATCTCGCGGGGCCGAACGCGCCGACGACCTCGATGTCGATTCCCGGCCGGAATCCGGCAGGCGGGCGTGATTTTTCGGGTGACAGCACCGTGAAATTCGGTGGTGGCGAGGCGAAGTCGGATCAAGCGGATATCCCCACCTTCGGGATGACGAGGGCGGACCTCGCCAACGACGAGTCGGATGTGGAGTCCGACAAGGCATCCAGGTCGAGCGGCCCGTCCGGACGTGGAGCGGCCACAGCTGCGAGCGCTGCGGGTGCGGCTGCTGCAGGGGCGGCTGCTGCAGGGGCAACAAACCGCGCAGATGCGGATGCTGCCGGGGTGGCACGCGGCACTGATGCGAACGCTGCCGAGGCGGCGCGCGGCGCCGATGCGGATGCCACCGAGGCGGCGAGTGGCGCAGGTGCGGCAGCGGCCGGGAGCAGCGGATCCAATGAGGCGTCGCAAGCGCGGGTCTCGAAGGCCGATGGTGGCTCCGGCACGCGCGCACAGGATGGCGATGCAGCCAGCGGTGCGGCTGATGACGCCAATTCCTCAGCGGCCGCGCATGATTCGACCGTGGTGACAGATTCCGAGAACGCTCGTAGTGCTGCTGCGGCCACTGGGCACAAGAATGCGCCGACTGCTGCTTCGGTCAGCGGACCCGGCGGCGCTGCGGACGCATCCGCAGCTGGTGCCTCGCGCAGCGGGGCCAGGGGCGATTCGAACGCGTCTGGAGCGGGTGACTCGCAGGGCGGGGCCAAGACCAGTTCGGGTGCGTTCGGAGCGGATGACTCGCACAGCGGGGCCAAGACCAGTTCGGGTGTGCCCGGAGCGGGTGACTCGCGAGGTGGGAAGCCGGTCGATGTCGAGGCGACGGAGAAGTTCAAGACTGGTGGGGTGACGAGCGGCGGGCCTGGTTCCGAGGATCAGACCGTTGCGATGAAGACGGTGGGGGCGGCGGATGCGCCGACCACTGCTATGCCGGTGCAGCGGGCGAAGCCTGCGGGGGCGGGTGGGACCGATCGGGTGGTGCCGCCTGCAGGTGGGCGGCCTGCGATGACGCCGCCGCCGAATACGCCGCGCGGTCCTGCCGGGCCGCGGCAGGCGGGGCAGGCGGGGCAGGCGGGGCAGGCGGGGCCAGGCCAGTTCGGGCCTGCGGGTCCCGGCCAGCACCCCGCGGGACCGGGCCAGCAGGGACCTGCCGGTTCCGGCCAACACGGGCCGGGTCAACCAGGAGTCGCCGCCAGCGGTCACCAAGGCCCCGGCCAGCACGGACCGAATCAGCAGGGCCACGGTCAACAGGGCCACGGTCAACAGGGCCCCGGTCAACAGGGCCCCGGCCCCGGGCAGCAAGGCCCAGGCCAGCAGGGCCCCGGCGGGCAAGGCCCCAGCCAGCAAGGTGTCGGCCATCAGGGCCCCAGCCAGCAGGGTCCCGGCCAACAAGGCCCCAACCAGCAAGGCCCCGGACAGCAAGGCCCCGGACAGCAAGGCCCCGGACAGCAAGGCCCGGTTGGGCAGGGCAAGGGGTCCGCGAGCCCGCAAGGGTCCGGTCCGGCCGATCAGCAAGGGTCGGCGGCGGTCGGCGATCGGGAACCCGGCGGGTCGAAGTTCGGGTCAGCGGGAGCTGCTCTTTCGGGGCTCGCGGATCCGAAGGGGGTCGAAGAGACGCAGCCGTCGCCTCCTCGTGGCCCGGGTGTGCCGCAGCGGACGGGTGGATCGGCGCCGTCGCCTGCCGATATTCAGCCGACGCGACCCGATCAGCAGTTGGCCGGTGGGCCGAGGGCGGTGGCGCCGCCGCAGCGGATCGGGGGTCAGCCGGGTGCGGATGCGGGTGCGCCGGAGGGCAAGCGGTCCAAGAAGTGGTTGTTGGCTGCCGGTGGGGCCGTGGTGTTGGTGGTCGCGTTGATCGCGGCGGTCGTGATGTTCATGGGTGGGGCGGACAATTCGCCCGAGGGGCAGGTCAAGGCGGTGATCGGGACCTACACCGATGCGCTGCGCAGCGGTGACCTGGAGAATCTGCGGGCGACCACGTGTGGCGACCTGCACGCGTTCTATCAGGGCATCAGCCCGGAGCAGTTCAAGGGCGTGCACGAGGCCTCGACCGAGCGGGGTTCGATCCCGGTGGTCGACAGTGTGGACGCGGTACGGATCACCGGCGATACCGCGCTGGCGCAGGCCACGGTGTACACCACAGCGGACCCGTCGAAGCGGACCGCGCGGACCTTCGACCTGCAGCGCACCGACGGTAGCTGGAAGGTGTGCGACCCCGCGGGAACCCCGTAGGAGGGCGTCGACCCGTCGTACCGGGCAGTTGTGCCTGGTATGACGGGTCACACATAACTGGTGATCCAGATGGGTAAACAAGTAAAGTTTTCCGGATCATGAGCACGGAACAGACAGTGGAGCAGCCGGACATCGAAGCTGTGGTCCCGGATGCGACGCTGGTCGGTCAGCGCTTCGCCTTCCGCGATCACTACGAAGTGGGCCGCGAGAAGATCAGAGAATTCGCCAGGGCTGTGCAGAATCTGCACCCCGCCCACCAGCAGGAAGTCGACGCCCGCAAGCTCGGCTACGACGGTGTGATCGCCCCGCCGACCTTCGCCTCGGTGATCGGCATGACCGCCACCCGGGCCCTGCTCGACACCGTGCTCACCGAGTACGACCTGTCGCAGGTGCTGCAGACCGACCAGGTTTTCGAGCTGTTCCACCCGATGCTGGCGGGCGACCGGATCAGCACCGAGATCGAGATCGAGTCGATCCGCCAGTTCGCCGACAACGACTTCATCAACGTCGGCTTCAAGCTGCGCAACCAGCACGACCAGGTCGCCGTGCAGGGCACCACCACCATCGTGGCTCGCCGCGGTGTCGAGGTGGATCCCAATATCGTCGAGGCCGTGGAGAACATCAGCATGCACCCCCGCCCCGACACCATCGCCGGCGTGAACAACGGCGACCTGCTGGTCCGCCACACCGGCCCCGCCGCCGAACTCCCCCCGCGCGAAATCGTCGCCGTGAACACCACCCCCGAGTTCGACACCCTGACCAAGGGCACCGAACTTCCCCCCGCCACCGCCCGCCTCACCCGTGGCGACCTCGCCAACTACGCGGGCGTCTCCGGCGACCCGAACCCGATCCACTTCAGCGACACCGCCGCCCAAATGGCGGGCCTGCCCACCGTGGTGGCCCACGGCCTACTCACCATGGGCCTGGCCGCGCAGTACCTGACCGACTGGCTGGGCGACCCCACCGCCATCGAAAAACTCAGCGTCCGCTTCTCAGGTTTCGTCCCGGTTCCCCCCGCCGAGGCAGGCGTCATCGAGTTCTCCGGAAAGATCAAGTCAGTAGACCCCGACCGCCGCGCGGCAACCGTCCTACTGAGCGGAATTTCCGAGGGCCGCAAGCTATTCGGCCGAGCAGCAGCCGAAATCCGCCTGACGTAAGGCCCCACCCCTGTTCCGTCACGACCGCACTCCCAACCACCACCTGCGACCCCTTGGGGCCGCGACTCGAGCGCGCCAGCGCTCCAATAAACACAGCCTCAAACCTCTGGGACTACTCAAACCCCGAACATCACTACTTCACCGCGATAAACACCAAAACCGTTCCCCCGATGCGGATTACATCCCCATCGGCCAACAGCGCACCGTTGTCGATCGGCACCTCGTTGACGTAGACCCCGTTGGCCGAGTGTAGATCCTTGATCAGCAGTCCCGCGCGGCTGGGCATGATGTGCGCGTGATACCGGCTGGCCTTCGGATCGTCGAGCACCAGCTCGTTGTCCGTCATCCGGCCAATCCTGATGCCGCCGTGAGGAATCGGCAGCGTGCGCCCATCAGCGAATCGCAGATTGCCGTTCCGAATCGACTGCGGAACCTCGGTAACAGTCTCGGTCATCGCGGCAGCGACTTGATCAGATCGCCTGGACGCCAACACATTCAACGGCTCCTGCCGCAGAACCCGCTGCTCCAACTCGATCAGCGCCGAGCCGGGATCGATCCCCAATTCCTCGGCCAGCACCCCACGCACCCGTCGGCACGCCTCCAGCGCGTCGGCCTGGCGCCCGGACAGATACAGCGCGGTGATCAACTGCCCCCACAGCGGCTCGCGCAGCGGATGCTCGTTGGTCATCGACACCAACTCGCCGATCACCGAAGAAGCCCGCCCACAGGCGATTTCGGCGTCGACACGAGCGGAAACGGCCAGCAGCCGCTCCTCGTTCATCGCCGTGGCGAAACCATCGGCGAACTGCAAGCCGGCCAGATCGGCCAGCGCCCGCCCGGTCCATTCCCGCAGTGCCGCACCGAAAAGATTGGCGGCGCCGGGGTGGTCGCCCACGTCCAGACACCGCGAACCCGCTTCGCGCGCACTCTCGAACCGGCCGAGATCGCAAGCGGTATCCGGGATTTCGAGCCGGTAACCCGCGCCCTCGGTCCGCAACACCTGCGCGGAATCGATCCCCGCATTGCGCAGTGCCTTACGAATGTTCGACACGAACACCTGCAGGCTGGCCGCATAGGAGTCCGGCGGATCCTCGTTCCAGACCATCTCGGCGAGCACAGCAGAAGACACCGCGCGCCGCCGGTTGACGGTGAGCGCGGCGAGGAGGGCGCGCGGCTTGGGCCCGCCGACCGCTACCGGCTCGCCGCCGACGAGCAGTCGAACGGGCCCGAGCACACGGACATCAAGACTCATGAGCTCGGGCCCCGTTTGTTCGATACGAAAATCAGGACCCGCTGACGGAGCGACCGGCCGACTTGAGGTCGTTGCAGGCCTCGGTGACACGCGCGGCCATCGAGGTCTCGGCCTTCTTCAGGTAGCTGCGCGGGTCGTAGACCTTTTTGTTGCCGACCTCGCCGTCGATCTTGAGCACACCGTCGTAGTTGGTGAACATGTGACCGGCGACGGGGCGGGTGAAGGCGTACTGGGTGTCGGTGTCGACGTTCATCTTCACCACGCCGTAGCGCAGCGAGTCCTCGATCTCGGACTTCAGCGAGCCCGAACCACCGTGGAAGACGAAGTCGAACGGCTGCGCACCAGGCTCGAGGCCCAGCTTCTCGGCCGCCACGCGCTGACCCTCGGCCAGCACCTCGGGCTTGAGCACCACGTTGCCCGGCTTGTACACGCCGTGCACGTTGCCGAAGGTGGCGGCGAGCAGGTATTGCCCGTTCTCGCCCGCACCGAGCGCCTCGATGGTCTTCTGGAAGTCCTCGGGCGAGGTGTAGAGCTTGTCGTTGATCTCGGCTTCGACGCCGTCTTCCTCGCCGCCGACGACACCGATCTCGACCTCGAGGATGATGTTGGCCGACTTACAGGCCTTCAGCAGTTCCTTGGCGATCTCGAGGTTCTCGTCGATCGGGATGGCCGAGCCGTCCCACATGTGCGACTGGAACAGCGGGTTGAGGCCGTTGTTCACGCGCTCCTGGGAGATCGCGATCAGCGGACGCACGTAGGTGTCGAGCTTGTCCTTGGGGCAGTGGTCGGTGTGCAGCGCGATCGTCACGTCGTACTTCGCGGCGACGACGTGCGCGAACTCGGCCAGTGCCACCGCGCCGGTGACCATGTCCTTCACACCCAGGCCCGAGGCGAATTCGGCGCCACCGGTGGAGAACTGGATGATGCCGTCACTGCCCGCGTCGGCGAAGCCCTTGATGGCGGCGTTGATCGTCTCCGACGAGGTGCAGTTGATAGCCGGGAACGCGAACGAGTGCGCCTTGGCCCGGCCGAGCATCTCGGCGTAGACCTCCGGGGTCGCGATAGGCACAGCAGTGACCTCCGTGTTGTGGGGAGCAAAAACCAATTCTGTCAGGCCACACCCTAAATCAGGAAGGCGAACGAGGAATTACCCAGGTCGGGTGAGGTTCACCCGCAGGGCACTCGTGTCACAGGTCGGACCGGTACTGTGGGGGCCGTGACTTTGCTGGCGGTTTCTGATGCGGTGACGAACAACCTTGCGTTGACCCAGTTGCTGGACCCGATGTACCTGCTGCAGGAGACGTGGCTCGCGAACGCGGTTCTGCCCGCCATCCTGGCGATCGTGTTCATCGAGACGGGGCTGTTGTTCCCGTTGCTGCCGGGTGACTCGCTGCTGTTCACCGGCGGCATGCTCGCCGCGCAGGAGAACCCGGTGGTCTCGATCTGGTGGCTGGTGCCGCTGGTGATTCTCACCGCCTTCCTCGGCGACCAGTGCGCGTACTGGATCGGCCGCAAGATCGGGCCCGCCATCTTCAAGAAGGAAGACAGCCGGTTCTTCAAGAAGCACTACGTCACCGAGACGCACGAGTTCTTCGAGAAGCACGGCCCCAAGACCATCATCCTGGCCAGGTTCGTGCCGATCGTGCGCACGTTCATGCCGGTGCTGGCGGGTGTGTCGCAGATGAGCTACCGCAAGTACGTGGCGTTCGACATTGTCGGCGCGGTGCTCTGGGGTGGCGGCGTGACGGTCATCGGCTACTTCCTCGGCAATGTGCCGTTCATTCGCGACCATGTGGAAGCGATCTTCCTGCTGATCGTGTTCGTCTCGATCCTGCCCGCGATCATCACGGTCGGTAAGAAGGTGCTCGAGCGGCGCAAGGCACCGGTCGTCCCGGCGCAGAGCGGCGAGCTGGCGACTTCGACGAACGAGACGCACTGATCGCTGTGACCGCAGTACCGTCGACCCTCGCTATGGGCAGCTTCGATCCGCTGATCTCGGCAGGCCCCGCTGTGGTCTGCACGGTGGTTCTCGTTTTCGTTTTTCTCGAGTGCGCGTTCATCATCGGGCTGTTCCTGCCCGGTGACTCGATGCTGATCACCGCGGGCATCGTGCTGGCCTCGCACGCCAATGGCGAAGCGCAGGTCTGGGCGTTGTCGGTGGGCACGATGCTCGCCGCAATCGCGGGTAATCAAGTCGGCTACATCGTCGGGGCACGCACCGGGCATCGCCTGGTCGCGCGCAAGAACGGCCGATATATCAACACCAAGAACCTGGCCAAGGTCACCGGTCTGCTCGAACGACACGGATTCCTCGCGGTGCTGGTGGCCCGCTGGATTCCGTGGGTGCGCACACTGTGCCCGATGGTGGCGGGCGCTGCGGGGATGGATCACCGGCGCTACACCATCGCCAGCACCCTCGGCGCGATCATCTGGGCGCCGGTGCTGTTGCTGATCGGGTATTACGCGGGCGAGTTCCTCGAGCAGGTGCCGTGGCTGATGCCCGCCGTGATCGGGACGCTGGTGGTCGGCCTGATCATCGGCACGGTCCTGGGAATCCGGCACTACCGCCAGGAGATGGCAAAGCCGGTCGAGGACTACGACCTCGAGCCGAGCGTCGCGGGCGAGACCGAGCGCTGAGTTACAGGCCGGCCGCGCTGACCTGGTAGGCCGCTTCCATCAGCATCCAGCCCGACAGCTGCACCGACAGGTCGCGCTCCGGCACCGCCGAGGCGGTCACCGAACCGCCCGCGGTGAACTTGCCCGCGCCCCCGGTGCCGCCGGGTAGTCGGGCCGGTTTGCTCCAGTCGAAGCCGAACAGCGGCTCGCCTTCGTATTCGAGCCGATTGGCCCAGGCGGCGGTGGCCGAGGCCTTCACGATGGCGGCTGCGCAGCGCCTGGCGGTTTCCTCGCGCTTGCCCTCGCCGGGCAGCATCAGCGCGACCACGGCGAGGTAGCGGGCCAGGATGCCGTTGAACAGGCCACCGTCGCCGCCACCACCGCCGTTGATCACCAGGCGGGTGGTCATGTGGTCCTCGACCGCGGTGAGCAGTTTGCTGACCCGTTCGATGTGGCGTTCGTCGTCGTCTGTGTGCACGGCGAGCTCGGCCTCCAGGCCGAGGACAACACCCTGGCAGTAGCTGAACACCGGGCGTTCGATCTCGCCCGAGGGCAGGTGGATGCCGTCGAGGATCAGGCCGGAGTCGGGGTCGCGCAGGGTGGCGTCGATCCAGTCGGCCATCTCGCGCGCGCGTTCGACCCGGCCGAGGCGTAAGAGGGCGATGCCGGCCGGGCCGTTGGCGGGGGCGTTGAAGAAGTCCGATTTGATCCGCCACGGGATGCCGCCGCCGACCTCGGGTTCCCAGGCGCCGTAGAGCTTCTGTTCGAGGGCGAGCAGGCCGCTGCGGGCCGAGGTGAGTTCCTGGGTGCGTTCGGCGCGTTCCAGGGCGATGGCCAGCCAGGCCATGTCGTCGTAGTAGCGGTTGGTCCAGCCGGTGATGTTGCGCATGCGGATGCCGCGCGCGATCGCGCCGATGCGCTTGCGTCGAGCGGGGGTGGGGACGCGATTGGCGGCGTCGACCGCGACGTCCAGGAGATGGGCCTGCCACCAGTAGTGCCAGCCGACGAAGGTCCGTTCACGACGGGTGGCTGGCCAGCCGACCACACCCAATTCCGTTCCGGGACAACCCCACAGCATCCGCAGGTGCCGCGAGACGATCGCGGACTCGGCCATATCGGCACGCTCGGACCACAGCGCCGGGGTGGGCACGGATCCGGTGCGGTCTTCAGGCTGGGGGCGCCGGCCGCTGCGCGAGGTCATGGCTACATGGTGCCAGGTGGTACCGACATTGGAGTACCCATTCCGTTACCAAGCCATGGACAGGTCGGCGTGTTGACGGATCCAGGCATGCATCGCGATACCGGCGGCGACGCCCGCGTTGATACTGCGGGTGGAACCGAACTGGGCGATCGAAACAGTCAGGGCCGCTGCGTCTTTCGCGTCATCGCTGACCCCGGGACCTTCCTGGCCGAACAGCAGCAGGCAGTTCTTCGGTAGATCCGCGGTCTCCAACGGGACCGCGCCGGGCACATTGTCCACCGCCACAACCGTCAAACCCTCGCGCGCGGCGAACTCGCACAGTTCGCCGAGGTCGGCGTGGTGGACGAGGTGCTGGTAGCGGTCGGTGACCATGGCACCGCGGCGGTTCCAGCGACGTTTGCCCACGATGTGCACCGCGGCGGCGGCGAAGGCGTTGGCGGTGCGCACGACGGTGCCGATATTGGCGTCGTGGCCGAAGTTCTCGATGGCCACGTGGAAGGGGAAGCGGCGAGCGTCGATGTCGGCGACGATCGCCTCGCGGGTCCAGTAGCGGTAGGCGTCGACGACGTTGCGCCGGTCGCCCTCGGCCAGCAGCACGGGGTCGTAGCGGGCATCGGTGGGGACCGGGGTGTCGTATTCCTGCGCCCACGGGCCGAGGCCGTGCGGGTGCTCGCCCCACTCGGTCGGGCCCGCGACCTCTGCTTCACTCACCCGAACATGCTAGGCGGACGCTCAGTAGGACGAGGACTCGGCATTGGCGCCGATGATCATGAGCGCGACGGCGCCGACCATCGTGAGCAGCATGATCCCCAGCAGCACCGTGCCGACAATGCCCATGACATGACCGGCGGATGCCTGCGAGCGGCCGCCGAGCTGCCCACCGGAGGCATCGATCTCGGCGAGTACGCTGCGGCCCTTGATCCAGGCGAACGGGGCGCAGAAACCGCAGAAGGCGACGCCGAGGGCGCCGAGGATCAGAACTGTGGTGGCCTGGGGATGCTCGGGCGGGCGCTGGTAGTAACCCGGCGGTGGGTAGCTCATGGGCGAATCGTAGAGGGCCGGTCACGGTGGTGCCCAGCGCGTGGGGTGAGCGGCAGGTCAGGCCCGTTTCGCGCAGTGTCGAGGGTGGCCGAGTGCGCTGGGATGAGCCAGCGCTGGGCGGGGCTGATCCGGTGCTAGGCGGAGCGAATCCGACGCTCGGCGGGGCGAATCCGGTGCTAGGCGGGGGCGGATCCGGCGGCTTGGGCGGGCTCGACCGTCTGTGTCGGTCCGGCCGTGAGCGGGACCGAAGGCGCCGGTTCGTCGGACGGCAACGGGGACGGGAGGCCGACGATCGGGAGGCCGCGGCGCAGGGTTCGCTGCCAGCGCAGCGGGTCGAAGACGGCCGCGTCGGTTTCCTCGATGAAGGCGCGGATGAGTTTCACGAAGCGGTCGGGGTCGAAGTGGTGCGGGAAATGGCCTGCGCCCGCGAAGATTTCGATGCGACTGCCGGGGAAGGCGCGGTGGGCGCGACCGGCGTGACCGGACGGGATGACGGTGTCGCGGGTGCCGCCGATGACCAGGGTGGGCAGGTGGGCGGCGAGGTAGCCGCGGTCGAGCATGGTGATGGTTTGGCCGCGGCGGTCGGCGGCGGCGCGGATGGTGCGCAGGAAGGCGTTGCGGGCGCCGGGTTCGGCGAGGTGGCCGTAGAGGCGGAGCACGTATTCGGCATCCGGGCCGAGGCCGAGGCCACCCAGTGCGGTGACGATCGGGACCGCGGCCGTCACCGCGGTGCGGACCGGCCAGCTGGTGAGCGCCATCAGCGCTGGTCCAGCACCTGCCAGTGTCGCGAGGCGGAACGCGGGGTGCACGCCCGCGCCCATTCCCGCCGGACAGACCAGCGCGATCCGCTCGACCTTCTCGGGGAACTGGTAGGCGAACTGCATCGCGACCCCGCCACCGAGCGAGTGCCCGACGACGGTGATCCGGTCGATGCCGAGGACGCTGAGCAGATCACGCATGCCGTTGGCGTAGGCGGCCACCGCGTAGTCTCCGCGCGGCTTATCCGATTCGCCGTGACCGAGCAGGTCGGGGGCGATGACGGTGTAGTACTCGGCGAGTGCGTCGAACACGGGCGCCCAGGTGCCGGAGCTGTCGGTGATGCCGTGGATGAGCAGCAGCGGTGGGCCGGTTCCGGCCATCCGGAACGCCCGGCGATACCCGTGCACCTCGATGAACTGCGTTTCCCCGTTCATCTAGGAAGCGTGCGCTCGAGGTGTTGCGCCTCGACAACACCAAAGTTAGCGCTGTGTGACAAGGCGTATCGGGAACCTCCCGACGGAAATCTGCACCGGCGAGGTAACTGAGTCCCCCGGCCCGATCGGAGACGTACATGCCGCCAGATGCGGCCTCGCCCGCTGCGATGGACCGCCGACGATTCCGACAGTGCACAGGCGACCGCGAGCCGAGCCCGGTCAGCGACGTGCCAACACTCTGAGCGGGCTAGGCGCGAGGCGATACGGCAGCGTCGCGCGCTGGCTGGTCCGTGAGGAGATACTGCGCTGCGGCGTAGGTCGCGAGGATGACGCCTTCGGCGACTCGGCGGGTGCGGTCGTCTCGCGCGAAGAGGCGGC
Organism: Nocardia sp. NPDC058658; assembly: GCF_042716665.1. NCBI lineage: Bacteria > Bacillati > Actinomycetota > Actinomycetes > Mycobacteriales > Nocardiaceae > Nocardia > Nocardia sp. NPDC058658. The sequence goes on along the minus strand of NZ_JBHXRR010000004.1, from coordinate 194,460 downwards.
GCAACACGATCAGGCCGTCCGAGATGGTGAACAGGAGGGCGCCGACGCCGTAGCGGCTGCGGGGATCCGCGTTCGGAATGTTCAGGCCCGCAATGTTTTTCGCGTCGGGAGCGAGGGCTGGGTCCGAGGCGAGGGTGGCGGCGGTACCGAGGGTGGCGCCGTAGGCGGTGAGTGGGAGGGTGAGGTTCGGGGCCTTGGTGCGGAGCAGGCCCGCCGCGCCGAGCCAGGCCACCACTCGGGGTAGCGCGATATCGGGGCGAGGGCGGGCGCCGCGTTTCCACCACAGGATGGAGTAGCCGGTTTGCATGACCGCGAAGGACGACGCGCCCGCGATGAGGCGGCGGTCGTTGTCGGGGTCGAGCAGCAGCACGTCGCCGACGGTGGCCGCGGCAAGGGAGCCGAGCAGCAGGCGGCGCTCGTCCGGGGTGAGATCGCCGCTGGTCACCGTGTCGGCGGCCAGCAGCGGCATCAGCAGTGGCTTGGCGACCCATTGCAGGCGGTCACGGCCGGTGACGGCACCGAACACGGTGACCGCCGCCGCGCCGAGGTACGCGTACCTCCACATTCGTTCCGGCCGTGCGCAGCTGAGGAACGCTGCGCGTCGGCGCACATCTGCGACGCGCAGCCCTCGCATGTCAGAAGCTCGGTTCCTTCGGGGCGGGCGGCAGGGTGACGACCTGGCCCGCGTAACTCAGACCCGCGCCGAAGCCGAGCAGCAGCGCGATCTGACCGCCCTTGGCCTTGCCGGTGACCAGCATTTCCTCGATCGCCAGTGGCACCGAGGCGGCGGAGGTGTTGCCGGTGTTCTCGATGTCGTTGGCGATCGGGACCTCTTCGCCGAGGCCCAGGTTCTTCTTCATCAACTCGTTGATCCGGGCGTTGGCCTGGTGCGGGACGAACACCTCGATGTCCTCCTTGGCCACGCCGGAGTTGTCGAGCGCCGCCGAGAGCGCGCGCGGCAGGGTGACCGCGGCCCAGCGGAAGACCTTCGGGCCCTCCATCCGCAGCGACATCTGGCCGACCGGCTCCACGGCGGGATCGGTGCCCTGCATTTCCTGCGCGCGGTGCTGGAAGGCCAGGAAATCGATGTTCTGGGCGATGGCCTCGGCGTTCTCGCCGTCGCTGCCCCACACCGTCGGCGAGATGCCGTTCTCCTCGGCCGGACCGACGACGACAGCGCCCGCGCCGTCACCGAAGATCATCGCGGTGCCGCGGTCGGACTTGTCGAGGCCGACGGTCATCGTCTCGGCGCCGATCACCAGCACATAGTCGAACGAACCCGCGCGGATCAGGTCGGCGGCCACACCGAGCCCGTAGCAGAAGCCACCGCAGCCGGAGGTGAGGTCGAACGCGGCGACGCCGTTGAGGCCAAGATCGGAGGCCACCGAGGGCGCGCCGTGCGGGGTGAGCTTGAGCCAGCTCGAGGTGCAGAGGATGACCGCGCCGATCTTCGAGCGATCGATCGGGGTGTTCTTCAGCGCGCGCTCACCGGCGGCCGCGGCGATCGACTGGATCGTCTCGTCGCCGCTGATCCAGCGCCGGTTGTGGATGCCGGTGCGCTCGAAGATCCACTCGGGCGTCGAGTCGAGGGTCTCGCACACGTCGGCATTGGAGACGATGCGCTGCGGACGGTAAGCACCGATCCCGAGCATCGCAACGTTGTCGCGACTTTTGTTTACTGCAATGCTCACCACTGGTGACTCACACGTCCTTCAGACTTTCCGGACAGACCACATCGTCATCCGGGTTCGGCGTTGTTCAGGCTATCCCAGGGCAAGATCGTCGAGGCCGAGGATAGACCGATACTCCAACCCCTCCTCGGCGATCACCTGGTCAGCGCCGGTTTCCCGGTCGACAACGGTGGCTACGCCGACCACGATCGCCCCCGCGTCACGCAGCGCGCGCACCGCGGTGAGCGGCGAGTTGCCGGTGGTGGTGGTGTCCTCGACGACGAGCACCCGCTTGCCGACGATGTTGGGGCCCTCGATCTGGCGCTGCATGCCGTGCGCCTTGGCCGCCTTGCGCACCACGAACGCGTCGATCGGGCGGCCGGGGGCGTGCATCACGGCCATCGCGACCGGGTCGGCGCCCATGGTGAGCCCACCGACGGCGTCGAAGTCCCAGTCGGCGACGAGCTCGCGCAGCAGCGAGCCGATCAGCGGCGCGGCCTGGTGGTGCAGGGTCGCGCGGCGCAGGTCGACGTAGTAGTCGGCTTCCTTGCCCGAGGACAGCGTCACCTTGCCGTGTACGACCGCGAGCTCGCGCACGAGGTCGGCCAGCTGGTCGCGATCGGCCTTCGTGAGCGACTGACGTGCTTGGTCGATCATCTGAGTCATGTCCTTCCGCGTGCGTTGAAGAGTCCGCGATTGATGCGGGCCACCAGGGTGCGCGGGACGAAGCCCGCTACCGCGGTGAGCACCTTGTACTGCACGCCGGGCACGCTGATCACCCGGCCGGAGTCCAGATCCCGCAGACACCCGTCGACGACCTGGTCGACGTCGAGCCACAGGCGCTTGGGCAGCGAACTCATCTCGATGCCCGCGCGCTCGTGGAACTCGGTGTGTACGAATCCGGGGCACAGCGCTTGGATGCGGACACCGGTGCCCACCAATCCTCCCGCTAAACCCTCCGAGAAGGATACGACGTAGGCCTTGGAGGCCGAATAGGTCGACCCCCGTCCGGACAGCAGCCCGGCCACACTCGCCACATTCACGATCGAGCCCGCACCCGCCGCGACCATCGACGGCAGGGCCGCTCTGGTGAGTTGCAGGACCGAGGTGACATTGACGTCGAGCTGGGCCTGCAGTTGCGCGGGTTCGAGGGTCCAGAACTCCCCCGAATGCGCGAAACCCGCGTTGTTGACCAGGAATTCGATGCCTTGCGCGGCTCGGGCGGCGACGCGGGCGCGGTCGTCGTCATCGGCGAGGTCGGCGACGAGGACCTCGGACGAAGTGGCGAAACGGTGGGCCAGTTCGTCGGCGAGTTCTTGTAGGCGCTGCTCGTTCCTGGCGACGAGGACCAGGTCGTAGCCGAGGGCGGCGAGGCGGTGGGCGAAGCCCTGTCCGATGCCGGAGGTCGGTCCGGTGATCATCGCGACGGGGCGGTGTACGCCGGGCAGGCGCAGGGGGCTATCGGTCATCGCAGATCGATTCCGGTCGAGGCGGGTGCCGCGACGACTACCGCGGCAGGTGGATCACTTCGGTAAGGGCTGGGTCACTTCGGCACGGGGCTGGGTCACTTCGGCACGGGGCTGGGTCATTTCAGCGCGGGGCTGGGTCACTTCGGCACGGGGCCGGATCGCTTCGGCACGGGCTGGGTCACTTCGGGACAGGTCCCTGGTACGGGCGGAAACCGGGGTGGAAGGGTCCGCCCGGCTGACCCGGTTCCGCGTCGTCGAGCGGGGGCTCGGTGCGGGGGCGCGGTTCGGGGACGACGGCCAGTGAGGGGCGCTTGGGCGGTTCGCCGAGGGGGCGGCGGCCGGGGGCTGGCTGGTCTTCGAACTCAGGGTCGTCGAGGTCGGGGTCGTAGTCGGCGGGGAGGGCGGGGGCGCGTCCGCCGATCGGGGCGCGGTCGTCGCGTGAGCCACGAGGGGCGAAAGAGTCGTCGTCGGGACGCGACCCTGCGCCTCGAGGGGCGAAGGACTCATCATCTTCGTGGCGCGCACCAGCGCCACGGTCGGCGAAGGAGTCGTCGTCCAGGCGCGAGCTGGCGCCTCGGCCGGCGAAAGAGTCGTCGTCACGCGAGCCGGCACCACGGGATGCGAAGGGCTCGTCGTCGGCTGCGTTACCTCGGGTCGCGAAGCGCGCGCCGTCGTCCAGGTCACCGCGACCGTCGGTCTCCGACAAGCGGGCGGCCGCGCCTCGGGTGAGGTAGGGCTCGTCGTCGTTGTCGAGTCCATCGGGGCCGGGGAAGCGGGCTCGGCCGCGCTCGTCGGCATCGGCGAATTCGTCACGGCCCGCGGCGAATTCGCGGTCGTCGTCGTTGTCGTCGTACTCGGGACGGAAGCCGGGCGCCAGGTTCGCGCTCGATCGCGGGCGCGTGAATTCGTTCGGCTCGGCGACCGGCGGGAGCACGTGCAGCAGGCCGGACAGGCGGAGCACCACGTCGATCGCGGTCTCCCAGTCCTTGGATCCGCTGCCGACGGGGAGCATGCCGAGGGTCCAGTTGCCCTCACTCCACAGCATCTGCACGGTGTCGGACAGCGACTCGATGAAGCCGACCATCCGCTGATCCACCGCGTGGCGGGCGATCTCGGGATCGGTGGCGAACACCACCCGGTCACCGATGGCGCCGAGCAGCTCCAGATCGTGGTCCTTGGGCGGCGCCGCGGTCTTGAGCCGCATGTCGACGTCGATCTCGGAGCCGATCTGGCGTCGCACGGCCACCAGGGTCGCGGCGTCTTCCAGGTCGAAGAGCACGAACTTCTCGCCCTTGCGAATGCCGGAGACCACGTCGACCGCCGAGAGGTAACCGAGCTTGGCCAGCGCGCCACGACGCCACGTCGAGGCGAGCGCGGGCTCCACCGACACGTAGGTGTAGCCCTGGGACTTCGCCCACACCTGTCTGGCGTGTCCGGTGCGTTGCCGCTGGACCCGATCGAAATACAACAGGACGATCGCACCCACGAGTGCGATCGCTGCTAACCCGAACCACATAGCCGTCATCGTCGCCTAGCCTATCCAGCCGTCGCCGTGATTGCCCGGTAGCACCGGGGATTCGACGCGCGGGTCGCTCATCGGGGGCCGCCCGGCAACGCCGTACTGATGATGATCTTGGCGTGGATCGACCCGTCTGGGTTCTTGTCGCCCTGCACCATAACCATGTCGCCGACCGGAAGCTCGCTTGCCTTCGTACTGGTCAACGAGATCACCTGGGTGGCATCGTCGATCAGCACCCGCACATCGGACCCGCCGAGGGTGCTCATGGTGATCTCGGTGCCGGTATTGGCGGTGATGCTGCCCATGGTGGCGCCGAGGTCTTCGCCGCCGCCGAGGCCGGGCAAGCCGGGGAGTCCGCTCGCGCTCGGCGACGCGCCCGGGGTGGTCGGTTTCTGCGTCGGCGGGACGATCAACTGGCTGGTCGTCGGTGGTGAGGCGGCGTTGTCGTCGGAGGAGTCTCCGCTCATGACGAGCCCGGCCAGCACGCCACCGACCGCGATCAGCGCCAGCACGCCGAGGCCGAGCGCGATCCACAAACCGGTGTGACGTTTCGGCGGTTCCCCCTGGTCACCGTCTTGCGGACGCGGCGGCTGACCAGGCGGCCCCTGCTCATAACCGGGCGGCGGATATCCCTGGTCGTAGCCCGGCGGCGGCGCGGCCTGATACCCCTGGTCGTAACCGGGTGGTGCCTGCTGGGGTGGGGGTTGCGCTGCGGGATAACCACTTTCGTAGGCACCCCATGCCTCGTCGTGCGGCGGCAACGCCTGCGTCGGGTTCGATGGTTGGCCCCACTCGTCGAAGGACTTTCCGCCGTAGGGCGCGGTCGACTCGGTGCCCGACGAACCCAGCCGTTCGGTCGGCGCGTCGTCCGGGCGCTGCCACGGATCGTTGGGGTTCGTCATGGGCTCCAGGGTAGGACAGGCCGGTGCGTTTGGGAGGTCCCTACGCACCGGCCTGTGGATAAATCACTGGCTGTGGATAACTTCGCGTTCGACGACGAGCTTGTCGGTGGCGTCGTCCACACTCACCTTCACCGTGTCACCGTCGGCGACCGCACCGGAGAGGAGTTCCTTGGCCAGACTGTCCCCGATCGCCTGCTGGATCAGCCTGCGCAGCGGTCGCGCACCGTAGGCCGGGTCGTAGCCGCGCACGGCGAGCCACTGCTTGGCCTCGGAGGTGACGTCGAGGGTCAACCTGCGCTGGGAGAGCCGTTTCTGCAGCTGACGCAGGTTGATGTCGACGATCGATTCCAGTTGTTTCGCGTCGAGCGCGTGGAACATCACCACATCGTCGAGCCGGTTGATGAACTCCGGCTTGAACGCGCGCCGCACCGCCTCCATCACCTGATCGCGGTCGCCACCGGCGCCGAGATTGGAGGTGAGAATGAGGATGGTGTTGCGGAAATCGACCGTGCGACCCTGACTGTCGGTGAGCCTGCCTTCGTCGAGAACCTGCAACAAAATGTCGAACACGTCCGGGTGCGCCTTCTCGATCTCGTCGAACAGCACCACCGAATACGGCCGCCTGCGCACCGCTTCGGTGAGCTGGCCGCCCTGGTCGTAGCCGACGTATCCGGGGGGCGCGCCGACGAGCCGGGCCACCGAGTGCTTCTCGCTGTACTCGCTCATGTCGATGCGCACCATGGCGCGTTCGTCGGCGAACAGGAAGTCGGCCAGGGACTTCGCCAGTTCCGTCTTACCGACACCGGTCGGGCCGACGAACATGAACGAGCCGGTCGGGCGGTTCGGATCGGCGACACCGGCGCGCGCCCTGCGCACCGCGTCGGAGACGGCCTGCACCGCTTCCTCCTGCCCGACGACGCGCCCCGCGACCTCGGTTTCCATCCGCAGCAGCTTGGCGGTTTCGCCTTCGAGCATGCGCCCGACGGGCACGCCGGTCCATGCCGAAACAACGTCGGCGATGTCGTCGGGAGTGACCTCCTCGTTGAGCATCACCTCGCCGTCAGACGCTCCGGCACTTGTCTTTTCGGCGTCGGCGAGCTCCTTCTCGAGGTCGGGGATGCGCTTGTAGCGCAGCTCGGCGACCTTGCCGAGATCACCGTCGCGTTCGGCCCGCTCGGACTCCCCGCGCAGCGCCTCCAACTGCTCTTTGAGGCCGCGCGCCGAGTCGAGCGCGTTCTTCTCGTTCTGCCAGCGGGTGGTGAGCTGGGCGAGCTTCTCGCGGTCGTCGGCCAGTTCCTGGCGCAGTTTCTCCAGGCGCTGCTTGGACGCGGCGTCGGTCTCCTTCTCCAGCGCCACCTCCTCGATCTCGAGGCGCCGCACGGCACGTTCGATCTCGTCGATCTCGACCGGACGCGAATCCATTTCCATCCGCAGCCGCGAGGCCGATTCGTCGATCAGGTCGATCGCCTTGTCGGGCAGGAAGCGCGAGGTGATGTAGCGGTCCGACAGCGTCGCGGCCGCGACCAGCGCGGAGTCGGTGATCCGCACGCCGTGGTGTACCTCGTAGCGCTCCTTGATGCCGCGCAGGATGCCGATGGTGTCGGCCACCGACGGCTCACCGACGAGCACCTGCTGGAAGCGCCGTTCGAGCGCGGCGTCCTTCTCGATGTACTTGCGGTATTCCTCGAGGGTGGTCGCGCCGACCAGTCGCAGCTCGCCGCGGGCCAGCAGCGGTTTGATCATGTTGCCCGCGTCCATCGCCGAGTCGCCGGTGCCGCCCGCGCCGACGATGGTGTGCAGCTCGTCGATGAAGGTGATGATCTCGCCCGCGCTGTTCTTGATGTCGTCGAGCACGGCCTTGAGCCGCTCCTCGAACTCACCGCGATACTTCGCGCCCGCCACCATCGCGCCGAGGTCGAGGGACACAACCTTCTTGTTGCGCAACGACTCCGGCACGTCGCCTTCGATGATGCGCCGGGCCAGACCTTCGACGATGGCGGTCTTGCCGACGCCGGGTTCGCCGATGAGCACGGGGTTGTTCTTGGTGCGGCGGCTCAGTACCTGCACCACGCGGCGGATCTCGGTGTCGCGCCCGATGACCGGGTCGAGTTTGCCCGCGCGAGCCAGGTCGGTGAGGTCGGTGGAGTACTTCTCGAGTGCCTGGTAGCTGGCTTCCGGATCGGCGCTGGTGACCCGGGCGCTGCCGCGGACCGACGTGAACGCGTCGCGCAGGGCTTCGGGGGTGGCGCCGTGCTTGCGCAGCAACTGGGCGACATCGGTATCGCCTTCGGCCAGCCCGACCAGCAGGTTCTCGGTGGAGACGAACTCGTCGCCGAGCTCGGTGGCCAGCTGCTGGGCAGCGGTCATCGCGGCCAGGACCTCGCGGCCCAGTTGCGGTTTGGTGGTGGCGCCGGTCGCGCGCGGCAGCCGGTCGACGAGGGCGCCCGCTTCCCGTTCGACTGTCGCCGGGTCGACTCCGATGGCTTTGAGCAGCGGTGCCGCGATCCCGTCGGTCTGATCCAGCAACGCCACCAGCAGATGGGCAGGACGGATCTCCGGATTGCCCGCCGCAGCGGCGGCCTGAAGGGCGGTGTTGAAGGCCGCCTGCGTCTTGGTGGTGGGATTGAACGAGTCCACGAATCTCCTTGTGTGTGTCCGGTATCGACTTGTTCAACGCTCATAGAGTTGAGTCTGTTCCGCTCAACTTCAAAAATTTTCCGCGACTTCGAATCCAGCTTCACGGTACGCCGCGACACCACCGAAGACGATCAATCACCGCATGTCGGACGGCTATCCGCCTAGGATTGCGGTGCCCGGCTCCACCCGAAGATGCGAGGAGTTCATCCCCTATGCGCGCGATCGTGGTTCAGAAGTTCGGCGCCACCCCCGAACTCGCCGATGTGCCGGTTCCCGAACCCGGCGCCGGTGAGGTTCAGGTGGCGCTCGACGCGGCCGGGGTCAACCCGTTCGACCTGAAAATGGCGGACGGTCTGCTGGAGGGCAAGATGCCCACCGACTTCCCGATGATCCTCGGCGTCGACGGCGCGGGCACCGTCTCGGCGGTGGGCACCGGCGTCACGAAGTTCAAGGTCGGCGACAAGGTGGTCGGCAAGTTCCTCACCGCGCCCGCCGGGCACGGCAGCTGGGCGCAGTACGCCACCGTTCCCGAGGACGCGACCCTCGTCCCGATCCCCGACGGCGTCACCAACGTGGCCGCGGCGGCCCTGCCGATCGCCGGCCTGACGGCGCAGGACCTGGTCGACGCGGCCAACATCCAACCCGACCAGACCGTGCTGATCGTCGGCGCGACCGGCGGCGTCGGTTCCTTCCTCGTCCAGCTCGCCAATATCGCCGGCGCCCAGGTGATCGCGACCGCCCGCGCCGACGCCACCGACCAGGTCGCACGCCTCGGCGCCGCCGAAACCATCGACTACACCCAGATCCGCCCCGCCGACCCGAACATGGTCGACCCCGACCCGGCCACCTACCGCGACTCGAGCGTCACCGACGCCGTCCGCTTCACCCACCCCGACGGCATCGACGTGCTGTTCGATCTGGTCAGCGCCCCAGCCGATTTCGCCTCCCACGCCACCTTGGTCAAGCGCGGCGGCCACGCCTACTCCACGATCTGGGCGGCCGACGATGCAGTACTGCACGACCACGGAATCACCGGCGGCAATTTCCAATCCAAAGGCAGCTCACCGGAATTGAGCCGCCTACTGTCCCGTGTTGCCGCGGGCGATGTGGTCGTCCCGGTCCAGATGACAGTCCCCCTGGAAGCCGCCCCCGCCGTCCTCGGCCAGGGCAGCGCCCGAGGAAAAACCGTCCTCGCCATCTGAGATTTCGCGTCAGTCCGATCCCCGGCTCCGTCGCCGAATCTCGGATTCGATCGCTGCCAGTTCGGCGAGATCAGCGGCATGTTCGGCGAACTGGCGACGGGCACCATCGAACTGCTCGTACCGCTCGGTCGAGACGCGAATCGCTTCGTCAGCCGCGACACTGCCCGCGCCGCGCAGCACGCTGCGCTCGTTGAAGTCGAGGAACTTGTCCGTCGCGACAAGCCAGTCGCTCATCTGGATCTGCTCGCGGCGTTCGGCGCGGTCTTCGGCGTAGTCGAGGAACATCGTCGTCAATCGGTTGAGCTGCTTGATCTCTCGCTCGTTCAGGTAGTTCTTCGCCACGTTGACGTCACCCTTGCGCACGCACGCGCCCTTCCAGGTGGTGAGTCCCGTGTTCGGCTGACCGGCATCGCCGCGACTCACGACGAGCTCGGCTGCGGTGTGCCCACACACCGCGTACAACAGCTTGTTCTGGATCGTGGCGAAGAACGATTTCGCCAGCTCGGATTTCGGGTCGTAGTCGACGCTCGACGTTGCGAACACATCGCGCACCTTGACGTAGAAGCGCTTCTCGGACGCGCGGATGTCGCGGATGCGTTCGAGGAGTTCGTCGAAGTAGTCGAGGCCCTGCGGGTCTTTGAGGCGGGCGTCGTTCATCGCGAAGCCCTTGATCAGGTACTCCCGTAGAACGGTCGTCGCCCAGCGTCGGAATTGGGCGCCTCGTTGGGAGCGCACTCGGTAGCCGACTGCGAGGACCATGTCGAGGTTGTAGTGGTCGATCTCCCTGGTGACCTGGCGATCTCCCTCGAGGGCAACAACTCGGAATTTCCGAATAGTTGCCTCGATCACACATTCGCCGTCCGCGTAGATCGTCTTGATGTGCTCGTTTACGGTGGGCACGCTCTTGTCGAAGAGCTCAGCCATCTGGCGCTGGGTGAGCCACACAGTGCCGTCGACCGTGCGAAGCTGCACCTCGGTCCGGCCGTCCTCAGTGTTGTAGACGACGAAGTCGCCGACTCCGACTGAAGCCGGAGCGTTGAGCGCGTTCGGATCATCAGAGCTCGTCATCGATTCCTCCTGGTTGATGTGTACCGGACCGTGCTGACAAGTACGGATGCGGACCGTGCTTCGCCCGCACTGTGTTGGACCGAATCGAGCACCCAGGGGTGCCGGTGTCGTAACCATCCCTGCCCGCTTCCCCGCACCGAACCCCGATTCGCGTCCTCGGCCAACACGATTGGCCCCACGCCTGTTTCGGCGTGTGGCGATGTTGGACCCGGTCGAAGGTGTGCACTCCCGAACCGACCAGGTGCGTACGTGCGAGGCGTACGACGAAGGTGCTCGCAGGAGGCTGGGTTAACAGGGTTGTCTGTCCCTCGGTCGGGCTCTCCGATAACGACCGACAGGAGCGGCACACGGCCCAGGACACGACACAGGTAGCCCGTCGCCGGGGCAGATTTCACCCCCGAAACGACGAAAGCCCGACGCATGGAGCGCCGAGCCGTTGCATGTAGGATTTCATCCCACGGTGCGAACAGCTTGGACTGTTTCGTACCTAGGCCGTTCGGTGAGTTGGCGCTCGCCGGGCGGCCGTTCTTGTTCCTGTGACGCTACACACTGTCGACCCTGTGAGCAACTGACGAGTTCCCGCTCTGGCCAGCGACTTCCGTGCGAATCGACCGAACAGTTCACATCGAGCGCGCGGCGAAATGCTCTCGCCATCCGGGTGGCGCTCGCTACCCTCACCGTCATGTCCGACGTGACCTTGTCGAACCTGCTCGACGACGCCGCCCTGTATTCCTACGAGCATCAACTGCAGCTCGCCGATGTGGTGGGCGATCGGGGGTGGAGTGTCGACCTGGCGGTCGGCCGGTTCACGTTGACCGGGGATCAGCCGATCGAGTGCGAGCGGATGCATCTGCTCGGGTCGGCGGCTCCGGGGCCGCAGTCCTGGTTGTGGGCGTGGGGTAGTCCGGCCGGTTACCCGGATCTGGTCACCGGGTTGTCGCAGTCGGTTCGCGACATCGGAACCCGTTATGGGATAAGCCAACTCGCCGACGCGGAGGTGCCGTTCCACACGCTTCCCGGCTCACCCGATCGGCCCGAGGTCGTGGTGAATGTATTCATGGATGCGGCCAAGGCGATCTCGGGAGTGTGGACCGCTTACAGCGGGCCGGTCGGCGGTGGCACCAGGGCGGCGTTTCTGATCGAGCATCCGTCGTTCGCGCTGCCCGCGCCGTTCGCGCCGCGCATCGCCCGGGTGATCCAGGAGGGGCTCACGGGGTTCCCGATCACCGACCGGCGCCGCGCTCTGCACGCCTACGCCAATCATCGAGGACTCGGCATCCAGTGGTCCGGCGACCACTCGTCGGCGACGGTCACCGGACCTGGCCTCACCGGCACGATCACCTTCGACGAACAGGCCAGGATGTCGGGCATGGACTTGCAGATGGGCAATGGATAAGCCTGTCCCACAACAGTAATAGACTTAGCCTCGCTAATGAGACATACCACACAATAGGGATCCGAAGCCAGAGCTCTTGCGTCCAATACTTCGACAGCACCGTTGCCGAAGTTGGGATTTGCGATGAGTTCGATCAAGGCCGATCCGGATGGACTGCGCAGTACGCAGACCTCGTTCGATTCGGTCGCATCGACGCTGACCGCGGCGCTGACCACGTTGACCGCGGCGTTGGAGGCCGAGGGCGAGTGCTGGGGTGGCGACGAGATCGGGCAGGCGTTCGCGGGCAACTACACGCCGGGCGTTGAGCAGGGTAAGACCTCGGTCGGCAACCTCGCGAAGTCGATGACGCAGCTCGGGACGAACATGGTGACGGTCGCGGACAAGTTGGTCGAGCAGGACACCGTGAACGCGGCGCAGCTGAACGGTTCGGGGCTGTAGTTCGTGGGCATCGAGATTCCCGACGAACTGGCTTGGGTTGCGAAATACATTCTCGGCGCGGGTATTGGCCGGAGGGCGACGAAACCGCGATGCGGCGCGCGGCTGACGCGTGGACGACGACCGCGAACACACTCAACACCGTCGACGAGGATGCCGCGCGTGCGTTGAACACGGCGTTGTCGGCGTTGTCGGAGGGCGAGACCCACGATGCGATCGCGGCCTACCGCGACAAACTCCTCGCCGGTGACGAAGCTGCGTTCACCGCGATCCGCAAATGGTGTGAGAAGCAGGCCGAACTGCTCGAAGACGGTGCCAACGACATCGAGCACACCAAGATGGTGATCATCGGGACGATGATCGTCGCGGCGGTCGAGATCGGACTCGCGATCGCGACCGCGTGGACCGGGATCGGTGCGGCGGCGGGTGTGGCTGCTCGGATTGCGGCGCAGTTCGCGGTGAAGCTCACGATGAAGCACCTGCTGACTCGGATGATCGCGCGCGGCATCGCCAAAGCGGCATCGCGCGCCGCGCTGCGCGGTGCGTTTTTCGAAGCGTTGGAAGAGGGCGGGATCGACGCGCTCGCCCGCACCATCCAGGTCGCCAAGGGCGATCGTTCGATGGACGAATTCGGTTGGTCCGACCTGGGTTTGGCGACCTTCGGCGGTGCTGTCGGCGGAGCCGTGGGTGGTGGTCTGGGCGACAAACTCGGCGGAGTCGGCGACAACATCACCTCTAGCGTCGGCAAGGTGGCGGCCAAGTCCGTGACCGGTGCGGCCACCGAACTCGGTGCTGATCTGTCGGCACAGGTCGCCTCGGCCGGGGCGGCTTCGGCGTTGATGGATCAGGAATTCCAGCTCGACATCGGGGTGGATACGTTCACCAGCGCTGGTGCTGGTGGGGTGCAGAGCGGGTTGCAGTCCGGCCTGGGGAGTGGCGGGGACGCGTCGGCGCCGACGGTTCCCGGGTTGGGTGATACCGGGTCGCCGACCAGTCCGGCCAGTACCGGAGATCCGGGTTCGTCTCCGGGTCAGTCGAACGGTGGTTCGCCGGGGTCGACTTCGCCAGCTTCTACGGGTGCTCCCGGTTCGACTGCGCCGGCGTCCGAGGGGGCGCCTTCGAGTCCCGATGGGAACGGTGCGACCCAGCCGTCCGGGGCGGGTTCACCGTCCTCTCCTGGGGACAGTTCGCCTGGCGGCAGTTCGCCTGGCGGCAGTTCGCCTGGCGGCAGTTCGCCCAGCCCCAGCACTCCCGGCGACACGTCACCGAGCCCCAGCTCACCTAGCGACAATTCGCCCAGCTCCGCCTCACCAGGCAACAGTTCGCCCGGCCCGACCGCACCCGGCGACACCTCGCCGAGTCCCAGCTCGCCTGGCGACAGTTCACCGAGTTCCACCTCACCAGGCGACTCCTCTCCTGGCCCGAGCACGCCCGGCGACACCTCACCCAGTCCCAGCTCGCCTGGCGACAATTCGCCCAGCTCCACCTCGCCCGGCGATACGTCGCCGAGTCCCAGTACGCCTGGACAGACATCTCCGACCGACAACGGAACCCCTTCCAGCACAGGTTCACCGAGCACCTCCAGCCCGACGTCGCCGAGCCCATCAACACCGAGCGACACCGGCACCTCGAACCCGACCGGATCCCCCAACGGCACAACGCCATCCACTCCGGCTGAGACTCCGAGCCCCGCCGCCCAACCCAGCTCACCTGCATCTCCTCCGTCGTCGCTAGACCTCCCGCCGGTCGATACCCCCCCACCCACTGATTCGGCTGCGCCCCAACCGAATCCATCGAGCCCGGCCACTACCCCCGCCCCGACCAACGGCGACCAGTCACCGAGCAGCAGCAGCCCCACGTCCTCCGCACCGTCCACACCAGGAACGACCCCGCAGCCAGGCACCCCGACCGCCAGCGCACCGACAACACCGACAGCCCAATCCCCCGGCGACACCACCCGCCAGCCTCAACAAACAGAACCGTCGACAACCGCCGCTGCCACCACCGCCACAGCACCCGGCCCGGCGCCCACCGCGACACCGCTCACCACAACGCCCACCTCAACACCTGCCAACGCGACGCCGTCGACCCCACCCATCAGCGCGCCGATCACCCCTGGCGTGCACCAATCGCCGTCCGCGAACACTCCCCAACCATCCACAACCCCCAGGCCGACAACCCCCACTGCCCAATCGCCCGGCTCCCAGCCGGCCAGCACCCAACCGTCCGGCACTCGGCCCACCAGCCCTCAGCCGACCGGCCCGAACAATCCCCAACCATCCACAGGCTTCACGCCCGCGACGCCGCGCACCCAACCCTCCACAACGAACCCGAGCAATCCACACTCATCCACAAGCACCAACCCAACGACTCACCCGGTCCCGCCGCCCACCGCGCGACCGACAACCCCGAGCACGCCACCACCCGGCCAAACCCCCGCCACACCGAACACGGCGCCCACTTCGGCCCCCAACTCGTCGATCCCTCCATCGAACCGTCGCAACGGCAACGCCCCCTCAACGACAACGAATCAGCCAGCTGGACAGCCTGATCCAACAACACCCGCTGATACGACCCACGCAACGGACCCACAGTCCCCCGTAACCACACCGGCCTCGAACCCCACCCCGCAGACCACGACTCCGCCGACCGACCCACTTCTCACCCCCCAATCACGCGAGGCCGCCAAACAAGCCCGACAAGCCCGCGAATCCCTACGCCCCGTCACCCCCGCCAATAACCAAGCCCTCCAAGTAAACCCACACACCGGCCGCCCCTACCAAGCCGCCGACTATCCCAACACCTTCGCTCAGCCGGTCCGAGTCATCCGTCTCACCGTCGCCGTAACCGGCTCTCCCACAACCCCTCCCACCGCTATCGACACCGTCGCCGACAACGCCCAAACAGCCACCGACCTCGCCTTCAACCAGGGTCACCAATTCGCCCTCGGCGACTGGCTCATGGTCGACGTCGTCCCCACCACCAACCCATCCACAGCCGACCTCACCATCAACGCCGACACCACCCCCACCCTCACCGACCTCGCCAACACAGTCCGCACCAGCCTCGGCCTCCCCCCACGCGACAACCCCACCCTCACCCCCGACGACATGCACCGCCTCGGCTCCGACATCTCCCGAGCCGACCTGGCCCGAACCACAATCCCCTCCTGGGCCGACCAGCACACCTCCCCGAACACCAACCCCGACAGCACCGTAACCCCCACCACCGACACAAACCCGGAAACCACCCCTGACCAGCCCACCAACTCCCCAGTCGATCTCGACGCCATCCACAACAACCACGCCGAACAAACCCCCGCCGGCGTCTCCCACCACCGCGGCGACCCCACCATGGGCGACCTCCCCCACCGAGTCCCCGCCGACCCTAACCGCTTCACCGCCGACACCCACATAACCCCCGACGGCCACGCCATCATCGGCGGCCAAACCCTCACCCCCGAGCAATACGGCGACCTCCTCCGCCGCTCCGGTTGGGACGGCGTAACCCCCATCCGCCTCATAGGCTGCGACGCCTCCACCAACGGCTTCGCCGACCGCCTCGCCCAGCACTTGGGCGTCGAGGTCCTGGCCCCCACCCAAGCCGCCTGGACCGATACCAACGGAAACGTCTTCAGCGCCAGCGCAGTAACCAACCCCGACGGCTCCCGCAGCCCACGAGTGCCACCGGACGGCGGGTGGCAATCACACCACCCCAACGGCGCTACTACACCTCACGGCGCCCACGCAAACCCGCCGGGAACTACGCCGACGAACAGCATCGACGCCGCAGTCGATCGCTCACAGCCGAGGTCGAACACCAATCCCACAGGTCCTAACCCGAATACCCGTACCACGACTTCTCCGCCGGGCCACGAGACCCCGTTCGGCGACAGCCGTGACGCGGTCCGCGACCGAATCACACCACCCCGGCGAGTGGTGAACGCCCCACTGCTCGACTCGAACAGCCCTGACCAAGCGAACATCCGCGGCACCCTACGCCCCGCCGACTACCCGCTACCACTACCGCAGGGCGAGCCCACCAGCGTGGTCGAAGGATCGACGCAGAGCGGTGCCCCGTTCACGGATACCATCTACGGAGATCCCCCGAGCCACACAATTGTTCGGGAATACCCTGCACGTGCGGCCGAATACCACCAGCGAAACGGCGGCACCTTCACGGCACTACGCCATGAGCAGCATGTAATTTTTCCGCCCAACACCGATGGAAATGTTCGATCGTTCTCGCGATCCCAGGTCGGCGACAATGTGGTCCTCACCGAATCCCTCAACGGTCGACACGTCTCGACTACCGGTGTCATCCGGCACGATTTCGCTGGCACCGACAGAGTCCACCGCGAGAGGGACAGTCGCGAGGGCACCGTAGCAACCCGCACAGGCCACGAGGGCGTAGACCCAACGGGGACAGGGCGAACCTACGATGGCGGCCATGCGTCGAGCTACCGAACCACTCTGGACCGGGGACTTGTGAACCTCTTCGCTCAAGAGAGTGGTTTCAATCAACGACAGTTTCGTGTGCTAGAGAACGCCATTGCGGACTGGGCTCGGTCATATCCCGGCCGGGAAGCGCATATAGGTTTCCATACCGATCCACCTGGTTCGATCACTCCGGATACCGTAGACGGCGAGATAAGGCTGATCGATGCAAATGGCAAACGATTCCGGGAATTCCGCATCGAGTTCAGCAATCACGGAGGAAATACGTTTGCACGCAAGGAATACGGGATCCAAATGCGCGACTACAATAGCCACAGGAGCGATAGAACAACAAGCGTCTGACCATTAGGAGGTATTATGGCTGACATCGACGAGGCCGAGGTCACCACGGAACTAGTTATAGCAACGGGAGAAGCTGCCACACTCGCGTATCCAGACTGGACATACAGCGTATCAACGAGGGTTTTGCCGTCGCAGGGCGTCGGCACCTGGGATGTTGTCGCGTATCGAGGCGAAGAAGGCAAGGTTGTCAGCCTTTTCGGGAAACGTGAAATCAGCAACCGTGTACGCAAATTTTCGGACAAGTTGCTCACTGCGCAGGGACAGGAATGCATGGGGATAAAATGCACGGTCTCACGGTCAGGGAACTTCCGGATCGAGTACTCCTACGACATCGACGAAGCGATCAAGTGGGCGAACCAAGTCTTCAGCGGACTCACGCCCGAAGAAACGGTTGAAATACTCCGACCACAGGAGCCGTAAGCGATCTGAAGGGCTAATTGGTTAGCGATGGGTAATGTAGCCGCCTTGGCGCAACGCATCCATGATGTGATGCTGGAGAAGGGCTTCGAGCCGGTGATCCGGCGCGGATCAGGAGATGCCAGCCGCTACGAGGAGCAGACTGGCATGTCGGCCCCGGCGGAGGTTGCCGAGTTGTGGTCCGTGCTCGGCGGTCGCGACATCCTGGGCATGTGCCTGGAAGGCGCGCAATCGGCCGGAAGGTGGTGTGCCGCCCGTGCAGGTGAGGCCGAGTCCAGCGGTCCCGGAGTGCCTTACGAGGAATTAGACGGTTCGACCGACGGCGCGGTTCGTAAGGTGTGGTGGGATCGCGGATGGTGCCCACTACACGCATCGGCCGACTACGCGATCGCAGTCGACGCTCATCCCGGCGCGGAAGGCCACGTCGGGCAGGTGGTGTACTGCGATCTGGATGTGTATTCCGATCGGGAAGCTGTATGGGGTTCGGTCGCTGAGTTCCTTCGCGATGTCTTGGCGGTTGTCTCCTCTGATGGACTGGTCGTGGAAGACGGCTTCGGACTGAAGAAACACACTGACAATTGGACCTGCACCATTTTGATGGCGGTACTCGAAACCGGCCGCGCCCGTCGCGACGGTCGACCCGTCCCGCTGATCGGGTTCACCGAGGATGCCGCTCCACAGCCAACCAAGATCGGCTCGCGCGAGGATTGAACACAAGGCAACGCGCTACGTCGTGTTGCTGTCGAGGTGACGTCGGACTTCTGCTGCGAAGACTTTCGTACCAGTTCTTTCGAGAACGGCCAGGAGGCCGGCTACCGATCTCGGCTCTCGACGGTAGGCGGCGGCCTGGCCCCGCAAGGTCGAGATGGTCAGGCCCGGATAGAGATCCAGCTGGTCCAAGAGGAATTCGTCTGGCGTGATGGCCGTGAGGTCGTAAGGCTTGACGGCGTGGTCGGGGAAATCTCGGACGTTGAATGTCACCAGCACCTCGGCAGCCGAGCGCACCGCCGCTGCGAGAACGTGTCGATCTTTCGGGTCATTTTCCATACCGTCGATCAGCGACTCGTAGCCCGTCACCATCGCATCCGGGAATGCGGTCTGCATCTGGGAGATTCTTCGGTCAACATCGGCTGACGGGAGATCGCGGCGGATGAGGCTGCCGCGGAGTTCTCGCAGAACATCGGCAGACCAGAGCGGACGGAACATCTGGGCGTCGGCCATGCGAAGGAGGGTGTCGGAAAGGTACGCGGGGTGCAGAACACATGCATCGAGGAACACGCTGAACGGCATCCGCGGCGCCTATCGTTCGGTCGGTGGAGTCGTTGTCGCCGTGTAGATCCCAGCTTCTTCACCTTCCGTGGCCATAGCGTCCAGGATGGCTCGGCGTTCGACGCGGACCCGGTCCTGGTAGGCGAGGAGGTCGCGAAGGAGGACTCGGCGGTGGCGGCCGCGCATCGAGTAGGCGATTTCGCCGTCGGTGAGTAGCCGGACGAGGGTGGGGCGGGAGATGTTGAGGAGGTCGGCGGCTTCCTGGGTGGTGAGCATGGTGTTGTGCGGGGCGATCGAGACGGCCAAGCCGTTGGACAGGGCGGTGACGGCTTCACGGAGTACTGCGTAGAGCTCGTCGGGGATGTCGAGGTAGGTACCGTCGGGTCCAACGAGTCTGGCCTTGACACAGGTTTGGTCTATCCGCAGGCTCGAGATCAGTTGGTCGAGGTCGGCAGGGTTGTCTGGTGGGAAGACCGTGCTCTCCCGCAGCATCGTGGACATGCTGCCAGTCTAGCGATATTCGAAAAAAACGAAAGCACCTTTGTGGGTCAGTGGGGGAGGTAGGTGCCGGTGCGGGCCTTGGTGGCTGTGGTGGTGAGGATGGTGGCGAGGGTCGAGCGGATTCGGGTGGGGGTGGTGGGTTTGGCTATGAAGGTGGTTTCGCCGTAGAAGACGTAGCGGCCGTCGCCGGGGATGTCGTGGAGCTGGAAGTCGTCGCGGCCTTCGGTGTGGCGGTTGTCGACGCTGGCGTGGGCGTAGACGCCGATGTGGGTGAGGGTGGTGGTGGGTTTGGCGAGGAAGGACTCGAGTTGTTCTCGGGGGGTGGGGTTCCAGCGGTCGCGGACGTGGGGGCGGGGGGCGGCGAGTTCTGCTGCGGTGACGCGGATTTCGCGGCCTTTGCCGGGGGCGACCTTGGGGAGGGTCGAGAGGACCGCGGGGGCGAGGCCTTCGGGGGCCAGAAGGTGCAGGGTCACGTCGCCGGGGTTGGATTCGTCGCCGGGGGCTTGGACGGCGAGGGCCGCGTAGTTGTCGCGGGTGCCGCCGTGCGCCCTGATCGTTCTCGTGTTCCCGGAGGCGCCGACGACCTCGACGCGAGCGTGCGGTGCCAGCAGTGCCGCCACGGCGTGGTCGAGATTGCTGTCGAACTGGGCCTGCAGTGACTCAGCGGCCTTGCGCTGCAGACGCAGTGTGTCGGAGCGGAACTCGGTGGTGTGGCGGTGATGCAGGGGGTACGGAAGAACGTCACGGCCCGCCGCTTCCCACATGGTGCGGAATTCCAGAGCGGTGAGGTGCCAGGTGAAAACGGGAGATCTGTTCTGCTGCATCACGATTCGTGCCTAATCTGCGCCGATAACGGGCGGGACCGTTCTGGGCAGGTTACCCAGGCCGGTGAGTTCGTCGCCGTGTTCCTGGGTGATGAGGTAATCGGGAATTCCCTTGGTGGATTCGTCGTCTTTGCCGCCGCCCTTGCCCGCGCCGGGGCCCATCATGCCGGGCGTACCCGAGCGACCCGCCGCGCCGGCCCCTACGCCCGCTCCGCGACCTGCGGTGGAGCCCGCAGCCGGACTGCCGGGGACCGCACCGCCCGGGGTGCCCGCGCCGGGCGAACCCGCGCCCGGGGAACCTGCGCCCGGCGATCCGCCGCCGGGTGAGCCTGCGCCACTTGGCAATCCGGCGGGGGAACCCGAACCGGGGAGGGTCGAGCTGGGGGTCGTCGACGCGGGAGTTGTCGAACCGGGTTCGGTCGACTGAGGGGTGGTCGATTCGGGCGTGGTCGAATCTTCGGTCGAAGTGTCGGGGTCGTCGGGGTCGGTTGTCGGCGTCGCCGAAGCAGGAGTTGTGGTGGGGGTGGTCGCCTGCTGCTGGGTGGTGGGTTGGGTGATTCCACCCTGATTACCGGGTTGTGTTCCACCGCCGGGTATTTCGGGGCTTCCGCCGTCGTTTTCGATGGCTTTCGGGATGGGGATGAGCGGGACGTCGGTGTCGGATTCATGGACCACTGGGGCATAGACGGTCCGCAGGACGCGTACCGCTTCGGCCTTCGCATTCTGTTGTGCGACATCGTCATCGCGCCAGCCGCGACCAGTCAGCCAGCTGCGGAGGTTCGCGCCGCCACTGCGGTGTTCCGGCGGGTACGGCACAAGATTCTTTGTCGGCTCCAGACCGGTGCGGAGTTCGTCCAGTTTGCTGCTGGTCAACGCGGCCGCGGTGGTTACCTTCTTGCCCGTAATGTCATATCCCGCAACGGTTTGCGCGGCGGCGGTTGCGGCGGTGCCGGTCCAGACGTCCGGTGCCATACCGCGGGCGATCTGCTTTCGGAACGTGTCGAGGGAGGTGGAGTTGCGGGTGGAGATCTCTTTCCACGCAGTGACCAGATCGACGACTGTGGTCAGGTTGATGGCATCGACCTTGGCACGAAGTTGAGCGAGGCTGGGCGTATCGAACTCATCGGTGTTGTTCACGACCTTCGGGCGGTATTCACCGTCGAACCCGAGGTCTCGAGCAGCTTTGCGAACAGCGCTGCGCTGGTCGTTGAACGTGTCCTGGACGTCAGCGGCGTCGGGGACGTCCCCTTCACCGTTGCCGAAAACCAGATCGCCGATGTTGCGACGCCAAGTATCGATGAAGTCGACGCCCTGCAGGTGAGAGGTTGGATTGACCATCAGCTCACCTGCGCTGATGCGTAGTCGAGTGCGTTGGCGTTTTCGATATCCTTGCCCGCGATGCGCTTGAAGGAGATCGCGAAGACCTCGCGCAGCTGCTCAACGGCCTCGATATCTTTCATCACGACGGTGTCGATCGAGTTCGGATCGCCAGTCGCCTGCATGACGAACTTCTTCTCGAGATCCTTGCCGATCTGGAAGTCGCCGAAGCCGCTGACGTTCTGCACGCGGCGCGTAATGCCGAAGATCTCTCGAAGGTCCGCCAGGCGGTCGTCACATGCCTTGAACATGTGAAATGCCGCGGCCTCGTCGTTGAGATAGATCTCGCCGGCCCTCGCCTGTGCGAGCAATGTGCTGTAAGCGGTGCTTTCACTCATGAACCCTCCCCGGTTCAGTTCGGGAATATCGGTACCAGTACTTCGCCCACGCGCTCGAGGTACTCGCAGGGGTCGTCCAGACCGGTCTTCTTCAAGGGCGAGTTGAGTATCTGCAACTGAACGATGCCCTGACCGGCGGGGAAGACCACGTCACAACCGAGATCCTTCGACGCACCCGTGACCTTGAACTCGCGCCCGGTACGGCCGGCGATGGTCACGTCCCGGAAGTCGACATTGCCCGGCTTCTGCTCGAACTCGTTCACGGTCTTGTTCGTCGTGTACACCGTCAGCGCGAAGTCGGGTGAATCCCACGCGCAGATTTCCCAACCCGACATCGGGTTCCCGCCGATACCGGCTTCCTCCGTCGCCGGATCAACCCCCGCCTCCGTCAACGCCGCATCGGGAATCTCCGTACACGGGTTCCACAGAACCGGCTTGGCCGTCGTCGTCGGACCCGACGACCGCGACTCCCCCGAGTCACACCCCACCAGTCCGACAACCGCCAAACCGGCGACCACCAACGCCGTACCTGCGCGTTTCATCCCCACCCCTTCCGGCCGAGCACTGCCTTGACCAGGGACATTAGCACGGGTGAACGGGTCGAGCCGGGGCCGCGTAGGTTGTCGGAGCATGAGCGAACTTCGACTTTCCGCGCCGTTCGACGGACGTAATTCCGAGGGCAAACCGGTGGTGAACCGGTCGGCGGTGGACTCCGATATCCAGGATCGGGTGCTGGCTTATCTCGAGCACGCACCGGTGGTTTTGAGCGCCCGCAGCTTCGACGCCGACGAGTTCGACCCCGGCCAGCGCGACGTGCCGTTGAACTTCCACACCGACGGCGTGTTCGTGTGGCCGGGCGCTGTGCCGTACTACCTGCGCAAGTACGGGCTGCCGCCGGAGCCCGCGCTGGTTCAGCACATCGTCGGCAAGGGGTTCGAGATCGGGGAGGTCGGTGAACAGGCTCGGCAGGCGGCGGTGCAGAAGGTGGTCGGCTGACTCGGGGCCGAACGGCGCTACCAACTCCGCCGCACAGTCGCCTTCGAGCCGGTGACCAGGCTGTTCGCCGGGACGTCGTCGGCGACGATCGCGCCAGCGGCGATCACCGCGTCGCGGCCGATGCGGACGCCGGGCAGGATCATCGCGCCCGCGCCGATCCACACGTTGTCTTCGACGACAATCGGTGCGCCGGTGAGGAATTTGCGGCGTTCCTCCGGGTCCACGGGGTGCCCGCCCGTGATGAGGGTGGCCTTCGGGCCGATCATCACGCCGTTGCCGAGTTGGATACCGGCGTAGTCGAGCAGCGTGCAGCCCTGGTTGATGAACACGCGGTCGGCCAGGTCGATGTTCAGGCCGTTGTCGGTATAGAAGGGCGGGTAGATGGTGAGCCTCGGAGGGAGGGGGCGACCGAGGATCTGTTCGAGTAGGGCGGCCTTGCCCGTTTCGTCGTCGAAGGGCAGCACGTTGAGGCGCGAGGTCAGCGCGGTGACCACCATGACCCGCTCGTGCATCGCCTTGAACTCGGGACCGAGCACGCGCTCACCCTGCGCCAGAAGTTCTGGATCGTGAATCACCATGATGTTGTCGCTCGCCATCCCACGATTCTCACGCACCCATGGCACTGGTTATCCGGAGCAACAAGATCACCGACTCGTATCGATGGTGGGGAGATCGTGCTGATCGGGGGTTGGGCGTTTACGATCCGTGCGGTTGGGTACGGCGTGACGAGCATCCCTGCACCGAGATGGTGGTTTCGGGGGATACTGGTGATGGCTGCGTCGCAGGGCGGGGCCACTTTGCAGCAATGACAGGAAATGGAGCTTGACGACGTGGATGCGCGTTCGCTTGCGCTGGTCCGCGCCGATTTCCGCGGGGTGGCCGAGACACCCGGTGGTTCCGAGCGGCTGATCAGCGCGTTCTACGGTCACCTGTTCGCACAGGACCCGCGGTTACGTGAGCTGTTTCCGCCTGCCATGGAGATGCAGGCCAAGCGGATCACGACCGCGGTGCAGTTCGTGCTCGACCATCTCGAGGACTTCGAGCGCGCGCAACGCTTCCTCGAGCAACTCGCCCGCGACCACCGCAAATACGGGGTCGAAGCCGACCACTACGACATGGCCGGACGGGCGCTGCTCGCTGCGCTTCGCACCTATCACGGCAACCGCTGGACCAGGGAACTCGACGAGGGTTGGCGCGACATCACGCTGCTGATCTCGGCGTCGATGGCGATCGGGGCCAACGAGGACACCTCGCAGCCGTACTGGGACGCGACCGTGGTGGGGCATCGGCGGGTGCTCGACGACCTGGCGATCGTGCGACTACAAGCCGACGGGCCCATTCCGTTCAAGGCCGGGCAGTATGTGCCGGTCGCGGTGCCGCAGCGGCCGAACATGTGGCGCTACTTCTCCCCCGCCATCCCCGCCAACCCCTATGGCGAGATCGAATTCCATGTGCGGCGGATCAGTGGCGGCTGGGTGAGTCCGGCGATCGTCAACGACACCAAGGTCGGGGATCGGTGGAAGATCGCCGGGCCGCTCGGTGGGTTGCATGTCGACCGCGAGTCGGGACGCGATGTGCTGATGATCGGGTCCGGCACGGGGATCGCGCCGTTGCGGGCGCAGCTGATCGAGATGAGTCAGCGCGGGATCAATCCGCGGGTGCATTTCTTCACCGGCGGGCGCTACCCGGGCGACCTCTACGACGTGGACAACATGTGGCAGCTCTCGCAGTCCAACCCGTGGTTGACCGTGGTGCCGGTGTGCGAGGAAGCCTCCAATCCCTGGTGGTATCCGCAGGATTCGGGACAGGCGCCGATGGGGATGCCGCGTCGGCTGGTCGGTAATCTGGGTGCGGTGGTGACCAGCTTCGGGGCGTGGTCGGACCGGCAGATCCAGATCGCGGGATCGCCGTCGATGATCGCCAACACGCGTAACGCGCTGCTGCGAGCCGGTACACCCAGTGAGATCATCGCTGCCGATCCTGTCTGACCCTTCGCGAAAGAGGCTGATGAGCAACCAGTTTCCTGATCCCGCATGGACCGCGACCGTCGTCGGACACCATCGGTTGCGCAATGATCTGGCCGTGATCCGGCTGATCGGGGACTTCGTGCCGTTCGAGGCGGGGGGCTCGGTGGAGGTGGAGGTGCCGCAGCATCCCGGGGTGCGGCGGCGGTTGTCGCCCGCGCTGCCGCCCTCGCTGGACGGCAAGCTCGAGTTCCACGTGCGGACGGTGCCGGGCGGGTGGTGTTCGAGTTCTATCGTCGCCGACACCAAACCGGGTGATCAGTGGCGAATCAATGCTCCCCATGGGGTTTTCGCGGTTGATCCCGATGCGGTGGAGCTGGTGATGATCGCCGGGGGTACGGGGCTGGCGCCGATGCGTGCGCAGATTCTGGACCTGGCTCGGCGTGAGACTCCCCCGCGCACCTACCTGTTCGTCGGTGGGCGCTCGCCGCGTGATCTCTACGCCAACGACATGCTTTTCCTGCTGGCGGGCGAATTACCTTGGCTTTCGGTGATTCCCGTTGTGGAGAGTCCGGATGATCCTGCGGTGCGGGATGAATGGTACGAGCAGACTCGTTCGGACATCGGTTTCGGGCTCGAGGAAATGCTGCACGGGACGCTCGCCGAGGTGGCTGCGGCACATGGGCCGTTCACCAAACATCAAGTGCTGGTGTGTGGTTCGCCCGCAATGGTTCACACCACCGTCGACCGGCTGATCGAATCCGGCACTCCCCCGGCCAACATCATTTCCGAAGGAGCCTGAGGGGCCCGCTTCTCCGCGCGATGCTCATCCGGTTGACGTGCTCACTCGACTTGTACCCACTATGGGTCGCCAGGCTGCGAAGTAGCGGCGGCAGGCAAGCAGCTCGGCGAGTTCATCGAAGGCGCCTACTGGCGAGTGACCAAACGGCTCGAGGCCATCGCAAAGGCAGTGACCACGACCGCGTCGAACGTCCAAACAACCGACGAGGACTTCGCCCAAGCTATGCACCAGTTCGACGTACAGCGATTGGCTGGCGCGTGACGATTACCCGGGCACAGGTGATCAACTGGAAGACCAGTCGACTCTACGACCTCGCCGCCCGGATCGAGACCGAGAATCAGCTCTACCTCGACCCACCGGATCGAGCGAAGAGGGTGTTCACAGACAGCCAGTCGTATTGGATGGGCAGGGCGCATGACGCCGCATACGACATCACTCCGGACGACTTCGCAATTCTCGATCGACTCGAGCCGATCACCGACCCGGATGGTAAAACCTACTTCCAACTGCCGTATGACATCAGCGGAGATGATGCGAAACGCGCCGTAGTCATGTCCTATATTTTGAACGGGGGCACCGACTATGATGCGGCAGCAAGTAGCTCCTATCAGCCAAACGATTTCCTCGAAACCCCATATTCCAGTAGCGAGATTCAGCGCATTATTGACCGCCAAGACAAGAATTCTTGGACCTACAGTCAGGACGTGAGCTTTGTTAATAATAATGGCGGAAGCCTCGTCGCCACTCCCAACGGAATGCTGATGGGTTTGGGTGGCAACATGTTGCAAAGCGTCTACAGCCAGCTGGGTGGAACCACTTACGGCGACATATTCATGCTGAATATCGATTATCCGCTCGACCCAGCGGACAAGCTCCAGCAGGTTGTCGAAAGCGGCAATAAGTGGGGCGAAAAAGGGATCACGACCTTCAATACTGGCAGAGATCTGGATCCACTCCTTCATCACGAGGAACGGCATTCTCAGCAATGGGCACAAAAGGGCTTTCTCGGCATGCTCTGGGCTGCAGGAACCAATATGGACGGCTTGGAGGAGGATGCCGGCTTGCGAGACGGAGGATACAAGTGATCCGCCGCGTAGCTGCGGCTTTGATCGCAACAGCGATGCTGACTTCCTGCCAACTCCTCACCGATTTAGATCAAGATACGAGTCCGGGATTGCCGAGAGCATTCGGTGCGCGCATGACGGACGGAATATTGCACATCTGGACAGGACCACAATGCCCTAAGCAGGATCGCTTGTCATTTCTCTTCGATCGAAACAATGCTACCTACTTGGTGCTAGCCTCCGAACTACCAGAGGGAGCCGACATCGAATATCTGACCCTCGGACATAATCCGGGCTGGCGAATCATTACACCGCTCCCACAAGGGTTCGACTGGAAAACTAAGAACGAGCTAACTCTAATGGGAGAATCTACTGATATTCCGACAGTTGTGCGGGAATCTACCGCACACCCGAATGATACCTACTGGTTCCAAGATATCGGCTGGCTGAACCTCGCTGAGGTTGCGGCGCTGAATGGAAAGAAATTCCTCACGCTCTGCTCTCCGGATCCGCGTGACCCGACGCCCACACTGAAATAGCGCAGTCTATCCGTCAGGTGACAGAACCCCTTCGAGTCGCCGAGTTCGGTGAGCTTCCAGGAGTCGAAGCTCTTTTGGTCGGCTGATTCTCGAAACCGGAACGCCGACACCGTGTTTCCCGTCGCGTGCGCAGGATCGCGTCGGGTTGCCCGGGCTCGGTCGACTGCGGGAATGACGAGTCAGAACAAGGGGTCGTGGCGGATTGATTGGGCTTGGGTGCCTGCGGGAATGACGAGTCAGAACAGAGGGTCGTGGCGGATCGATTGGGCCTGGGTGCCTGCTGCCATCAGGCGGAACTTGGTGGTTTGGACCATCGAGGGGGAGCCGACGATTTGGACGTCGCGGTCTGACCAGGGGCCGTAGCTGGCTACTACCTTGCCGATTTGGCCGGTCATGCGGGGTTCGAGGCCGGGGAGGTCGGGGTGGGGTTCGCCGGAATCGTAGTACCACCAGGGGTTTTCGTCGCTCTCGGTGACGGGGGTGACGGTGAGCCATTTGTTGGCGACGGCGAGTTGGCTCAGGACCTGGAGGTCGTAGAGGTCGCAGGGGTGGTGGCCGCCGACGAAGAGGTGGACCTTCGGGTTCACGCGGCGTTGGGCCATCGCCATGATCTGGGCGCGCAGGGGGGCGATGCCGGTGCCGCAGCCGACCATCAACATTTTGCGTTTGGTGTTGCGGGGCACGCCGAGGCCGCCCAGCGGTGAACCGAGACGCCACTGATCGCCGACGGCGGTGTGCGCGACCATCGCGGGGCTCACCCAGCCGCCGAGCACGCCGCGCACGTGGAACTCGATCTCTCCGTTGATATTGGACGGGTTCGCGGGCGAGAGATAACGCCACATGCGTGGCCGCGACGGGATCTCCACGCTGAGGTACTGGCCCGCGGCGTACTGCATCGGCTGATCGAGCTGCACGCGCACGATCGACAGGTTGCGCAACACCTCACGATGTTCGACGACCGTGGCGGTCCAGGCCGAGGGCGTGGTCTCCTTGTCGGCGGCGGCGATCATCGCGCCGCTGATGGTGGCCAGCCCCTCGTCCCAGGCGTTGGCGACCTCGTCGGTCCACATCTCGTTGCCCGCGAACACGCTGATGGCCTTCTTCAGCGAATTGGCCACGGCCACATAGTGCGCCGGTTGCACGCCGTACTTGCGATGATCGCGTCCCAGCTGGGCCAGGAACGGCAACAGTTTGTCGGGCTCCTCGAGGCGGTCGAGGGTGTAGGAGATCGCCTGAACGAGCCGGTCGCGCTGGGAATCCATGGCAGCCGGGAAGTAGTCGCGGACACCTGGGTAGTCCGTGAAGAGGATCGAGTAGAACGACCTCGACAGCTTCTCGGTGCCACCGTCTTCCGCAGCAACCGCCTTGAACGTAGTACGGATCAAAGCGACAGTCCGCGAATCCATATGTGTCACAACCTCGTTTCGCCATCGAACGCTAGCCGCGCCGGCGAGTGACGGGCTGGGAGGACACTCGTCAGCAGCCGATGCGAGAAGTCTAGGCGAGGTTTGCCAGGTTCGGAATCGTACTCTTAAACATCACGCATGTAATTCTCGAAATACCAGGCGGTATCCAGTAGTTTCCCATGAAAACATACCCATAGCCCGTTAATTGGGGGTGAACACTTGCTCACGATTCCTCAAAGTACCCGGCATATCAGGCAATTGGGCACCAACGTGCCTGGTAGGGCGACCTTTCCGCTACAGCGGCCGTGGGTCGCGATCTGGCGCGCCGGGCCATGACACGCGGGGTGTGCACACTGGAATGGCTGGTATGCACCGTCGGAATGCCTTCCCACTGGCCCGAATTCAGCGACCAGCCAGCAAACTTTTGGACGTCCACGGTGATAAATCCGCACCTCAGCGCGTCGCCACGCTACTTCCGATCAGCGAGATCACGAATAAGTGGGTTGCTGGAGAGTCACCAGCCGATCGCCGGCGGTTGACCGGAGACGAACGAACCTCCGGCCCGAAATCCACCGCAGCGGATATCGAACCGGAGGCCCGTCGAACGAAAACGCTCAGCGCCGATGCCGTGGCTGCCACACCACGAGCGCGGTACTGCGTGCCGGCGGCGACAGATCGGGCCGGTAGCCCGCCCGCAACCGCTCCAACTCCGCGCTCATCTCCTCGACGCGCTGTTGCAGCGCCTCGACCTGATTGGTGAGCTCGATGATGCGCTTGATGCCGGCGAGATTGACACCCTCGTCCTGCGACAGGCGCTGCACCTCGCGCAGCACCTCGACGTCGCGGGCCGAATAACGGCGGCCGCCACCCGAGGTCCGTTGCGGGGTGACCAAACCCAGCCGGTCGTAGGTACGCAGCGTTTGCGCGTGCATCCCCGCCAGCTGAGCCGCCACCGAGATCATGAAGAACTCGGCACGCGAGGTTGCACCCGAAACAGAATCATCGGACATCAAGCACCCGCCCATCCTGCCCGCGGTTCGAAACCACTGGTCTTCTCCGCCTCCTGATAACGCTTGAGCGCATCGGTGGCATCGGAGTCCAGCGATTGGGGCACCGCGACCTTCACCGTGACCAGCAGATCACCGGCGCCGCCCGCCGCCCCACGCTTGGGCACGCCACGACCCCGGACCCGCAGGATACGCCCGTCGGCGGTGCCAGGGGGCACCTTCACACCGACTCGGCCGTCCAGCGTGGGCACCGAAACCGTTGTCCCCAGCACCAATTCGCTGTAGCTCACCGGCAGCACCAGGGTGAGGTCGTCGCCCTGACGGCCGAAGACCTTGTCCTGGCTGACGTGCACGGTGACATACAGATCGCCCGAAGGCGCACCGCGCAGGCCCGCCTCGCCCTGACCGGCCAGCCGGATCTTCTGACCGTCACTCACGCCCGGAGGGATCCGGACCGTGATGGTGCGGGTGCGGTTCTGGATGCCACTGCCAGCGCAATCGGTACACGGGTCGTCGATGATCGACCCGGTGCCGCGGCAGTCGTCGCAGGGCTCGCTGAAACCGAACGCGCCCTGATTACGGCTCACCACGCCCGCACCGTTGCAGTGCGGACACACGCGCGGGCTGGTGCCCGGCTTGGCACCACTGCCGTGGCAGGTGGTGCACGGGGACGGACTTGTCATCCGCAGCGGAACGGTGACACCCTGGGCCGCCTCGCGGAAACCCAGCGTGGTCTCGGTCTCCACATCCGAACCCCGACGCGGACGAGCCGCCGCCCGGCCACCGCCGCCACCACGGTTGAACAGCCCGCCCAGCAGATCGCCGAGCCCGCCGTCGCCAGCGGCACCGGTACCACCGGCCTGACCGAAGATGTCGCCGATGTTGAAGTCCTGCGAAAAGCCGCCGCCCGCACCGGGATTGAACCCGCCGCCGCCGTAGGCCCGTCCGCCACCGCCGCCGCCCGCGAACATGCGGCGCGTCTCGTCGTACTCCTTGCGCTTGGCCGGATCCGACAGCACCGCATTGGCTTCGCTCACGGCCTTGAACCGCTCCTCGGCCTTGGTGTCACCCGGGTTGGAATCCGGATGCAGGTCGCGGGCGAGCTTGCGGTAGGCCTTCTTGATCTCGTCCTGCGAGGCGCCGGAGGAGACACCCAGCTCCTTGTAGAAGTCCTTTTCGATCCACTCCCGTTGGCTCACCGGGCATCTCCTCCTTTCCTACTGCTCGTTGTCGGCGGCATCTGCGTCCGATGCCTCCGCGTCAGTTACCCCGACGAGCGCGTGCCGAAGCACCCGATCGCCGAATCGATAGCCCTTGCGCATGACGATGCCGATCACCGGGTCGGCGCCCGAACCCTCGTGCTGCACGGCCTCGTGCAACGTGGGGTCGAACGGGTCACCGGTGGCACCGAACTCGACGAGACCCTGCTTGGTGAGCGCGGTCTCGAGCTTGTCGGCGACGGACTTCAACGGGCCGGACTCGAGGTCGCCGTGCGCCCTCGCCCGATCCAGATCGTCCAGCACCGCGAGCAATTCGGTGACCACCGACGCCTTGGCGGCATCGATGTTGGCCTGGCGGTCACGCTCGACGCGGCGGCGGTAGTTCGCGTATTCCGCGGTCAACCGCTGCAGGTCGGCCGTGCGCTCGGCCAGCTCGTCGTGTTCCGGTTCGACGACCTCGGCCTCGACCGCTTCTTCGACGGTCTCGGCGTCGGTGTCTTCCAGGATGTCCTCGACCAACTCCTGCTCCGAGGAGTTCGCCTCGGTCACTTCTTGTCCGTGTCGACCGGCTCGTCCACGACCTCCGCGTCGACGACCTGATCGTCATCGGCCTGGCTCGGGCCCGCGCCGTTGCCCGACTGCGCGTCGGCGGCGGCGGTGGCCTCGTAGATCGCCTGGCCCAGCGCCTGCGACTCGGTGGCCAGCTTCTCCACGGCCGACTTCACCGCTGCGATATCGGTGCCGTCAAGGGCAGCCTTCGCCTCGGCGACCGCGGTCTCCACCTTCGCCAGCTGATCGGCCGACACCTGCGCGCCGCCCTCGCTCAGCTTCTGCTCGTTGATGAACTTCTCGGTCTGGTGCACCAGTGACTCGGCCTGGTTGCGGGTCTCGGCCTCTTCGCGACGCGCCTTGTCGTCGGCGGCGTGCGCCTCGGCGTCGGCGACCATGCGGTCGATCTCTTCCTTGGACAGACCGGAGCCGTCCTGGATCTTGATCTTGTTTTCCTTGCCGGTGCCCTTGTCCTTCGCGGTGACGTGCACGATGCCGTTGGCGTCGATGTCGAAGGTGACCTCGATCTGCGGCACGCCGCGCGGGGCGGGCGGCAGGCCGGTGAGCTCGAAGGAGCCCAGCAGCTTGTTGTGCGAGGCGATCTCGCGCTCACCCTGGAACACCTGGATCTGCACCGAAGGCTGGTTGTCGTCAGCGGTGGTGAAGGTTTCCGAGCGCTTGGTGGGGATGGTGGTGTTGCGCTCGATGAGCTTGGTCATCACGCCACCCTTGGTCTCGATACCGAGGCTCAGCGGGGTGACGTCGAGGAGCAGCACGTCCTTGACCTCGCCCTTGAGGACACCGGCCTGCAGCGCGGCGCCGACGGCGACGACCTCGTCCGGGTTCACGCCCTTGTTGGGCTCACGGCCGCCGGTCAGTTCCTTGACCAGGTCCGAGACGGCGGGCATACGGGTGGAGCCACCGACAAGCACGACGTGGTCGATATCGGCCACGTTCAGGCCCGAGTCCTTGATCACGGACTGGAACGGCGCGCGGGTGCGATCCAGCAGATCGGAGGTGATCTTCTGGAACTCCGAGCGGGTGAGCTGCTCGTCGAGGAACAGCGGGTTCTTGTCCGCGTCGACGGTGATGTAGGGCAGGTTGATCGAGGTCGACTGGCTCGAGGACAGTTCGATCTTCGCCTTCTCGGCGGCCTCGCGCAGACGCTGCATGGCCATCTTGTCCTTGGTCAGGTCGATGCCAGAGGACGCCTTGAACTTGTCGACCAGCCAGGACACGATGCGCTCGTCCCAGTCGTCGCCACCGAGGTGGTTGTCACCGGAGGTCGCGCGGACCTCGACGACGCCCTCGCCGATTTCCAGCAGCGAGACGTCGAAGGTGCCGCCACCAAGGTCGAAGACCAGAATGGTCTGCTCTTTGTCGCCCTTGTCCAGGCCGTACGCCAGCGCGGCCGCGGTGGGCTCGTTGACGATGCGCAGCACGTTCAGACCGGCGATCTGGCCGGCTTCCTTGGTGGCCTGACGCTGCGCGTCTTCGAAGTAGGCCGGGACGGTGATCACGGCGTCGGTGATCTCCTCGCCCAGGTAGGCCTCGGCATCGCGCTTCAGCTTCATCAGCGTGCGCGCGGAGATCTCCTGCGGCGTGTACTTCTTGTCGTCGATCTCGACATTCCAGTCGGTGCCGATGTGGCGCTTGACCGAGCGGATGGTGCGGTCGACGTTGGTGACCGCCTGGTTCTTCGCGGGCTGACCGACGAGAACCTCGCCGTTCTTCGCGAAGGCGACGATCGAGGGCGTGGTGCGCGAGCCTTCCGAGTTCGCGACGACGACCGGCTCGCCGCCTTCGAGCACGGCGACGACGGAGTTCGTGGTCCCGAGGTCGATTCCGACCGCACGAGCCATAGTGGTTTCCTCCTGTTTGACGTTCGGTTTCAGCAACGCTGAGCGTGGTGGGCTCAATCTTGCCTACGAGCCCGCCGCGAGTCAACCTGAAGTTGAGTCTGGGTCACTCATGTTGTTGATCGGCACAACCTGTAACTGCGACGATTCATTCCCGCCGCCACGAAAATATTTTCCGACCCCCGGCCATTCTTGCCACGAGTGCGCTCAACGTCAGCCCCTGATGCGCGATCGTGACGGTGTGGAGACCATCCTCACGTCCCGGGTTCAGCGGGCTATCGCGGTCAGTCGACGTTCCAGGATCGCGACCCGAGCGGCGCGGTCGGCGGCGTGGGTGTTCGCGGCGTCCTGGGCGGCTGCGAGGGAATCACTGATCGAACGGAGGCTGCGTTCGGCGACGGCCGCGTAGTGGTCGCGAAGGTAGCGGTGGATGTGGTGGGTGCGGTCCTTGGTGTCCTTGGCTGCGTGGAAGGCGATGTCGTCGATGAAGCGGCGGACGGCGGTTTTCGCCTCGGCTCGGCGGCGGGCAAGGCGGGACTGTTTGTCGTCACGGTAGGCCTTGCCGCCGACCAGCACGCCCGCGCCGATCGAGATCGGGTTCAGCATGGCCAAGCCCGCGAATGTTGTTGCGAGGCCGACCATCAGGACGCCGCCGTAGGAGCCTCGCATACCCACCAGGACCTTCGAGAGGATGCCGATATCCGGTTCGAGGTCGGCCAGAGTGCCTGACTGGTGGGTGTTTTCGAGCTGGACGAAGCCGGTGGGGAGCTCCACCGCGCCGAGTTCGTGGAAGTGCTCGGCGACGCGTTCGGCGAGGGTTTCGGCTCTGGCGCGCGACCAGAGGAGGTTGTCGCCGAGGGCGGTGTCCACTGTGCCGGTGAGCCATTCGGTGATGGCCTGCCAGTGGCGGCCGGGGTCGTGGTCGTCGATCCAGTCCTCGCCGGTGCGGCTGATGGTGCGCAGGCGTTCGCGGAGGTCGTGGTCTACGTCGCTTGCCAGGTCGGTGATGCCGTCGGTGAGGGTTTGCTGCCAGGCGGCGGTTCTTCTTTGTAGTTGTTGGGCTTTGGTTTTCGCCGCTTCCAGTTGGGTGATGGTTGCGGTGGGGTCTCGTAGGGCGGTCAGTTCACTGGCCAGTGTGAGGGTGAGATGTTCTGCGGCAGCCGCGATTTCGCGTCCTACGGACCTTCTCGAGGCGGTTTCGTCGCTGGCGGCTACCGCGCGGAGGAACTGATAGAGGTCGCCGTAACCGGATTCGGCGCCCAGTTGCGCGTCCTGTAGGCGCAGGGCGTGGGTGCGCAGCAGGGCGGAGACCGGGAGTAGGGGCAGGTCGAGGTGGGCTGTTCGTAGGTGGTCGCGGTTGGCTTCGACGACCTGTCGCCAGTGGGGGTACAGGTCGGTCTTTGTCATCAAAACCGCTGTTGCCGGGCAGAATTCGTGCGCCTGGCGGAGGAAGGACAGTTCCGGGGCGGTGAGTTCTGTCGAGGCGTCGGTGATCATCAGGACGCCGTCGGCGGTGGAGAGCATTTCCAGGACGGCGAGCGAACCCGCTCTGGCACCGATGCCGGGGGTGTCGATGATGACTATGCCGTCGGCGAGTAGGTCGCTCGGGAGGTACAGGTCGATGCGGGTGATCGTGTGGCCCGTGGCGGAGCGGGCATCGACCGACGGTAGGTCGGCGATCGGGAACTCGACGCGAGCTTCACCGGAACCCGCTGTATCCATGACCAATTCGGCTCGGGGCTGCGGGGCGTAGGCGAGCTGTAGCGGGATCGTGGTGGTCTTCTCGTCGCCGACGGGGCAGATTTCCTGGTTCAGCAGCGCGTTGACGAAACGGCTCTTGCCCTGGGCGGGATGGCCCGCGACGACTATTCGTCTGCGTGGGTCGCGCAGGCGGGTGGCTGCCGATTCGAGGCGCGCCACCAGGTCGTCGCGGGCTGACGCGCGGGCGGCGGTGATGGTGTCGGCGAGCAGGGACAGGAGGGGGTCCATGGACTTTTAGTGGAAGAGTTCGTCGGGGGTTTCGAAGGTTTGTGCGGGGGATTCGGCGAACAGGCCGGCGTTGCTCGTCAGTGGGGAGTCGTGCAGGGCGGGGCCGAAGACGCTGTCCACGTCGACGGTGGACCAGGTGTCGGCGGTGACGTCGGCGCTCGCGGTGGATGAGATTGTGACGTCGGCGGTTGTTGCGGCATCGACGGCGACATCGAGCGGTGCGGTGGCGGTGCCGAGGCTTGTTTCCAGGCCGCTGCTGACCTGTGCGGCGGCTTCGACTGCGCCGTTCGCGGTTGCCGAGGCGGTGGGGGTGGCAGCCGATGTTGCCGCGGCTGTTGAGACCCCCGCAGCGGCACCGAGATCGGCGGCCGTACCGAGATCGGCGGTGGTTACGAGGGAAACGCCCGTGTCGGCGGTCGAGGTCAGCGATGACTGCACGGTGCCGCCGAGACTGGTCGCGCTAGCCAGCGCGGATTCGACAGTGAGCGCGGTGGATGTTTCGGCTGCTCCGACAACCGACGTCGCGAAGTCGGTGGTGGCGAATGCGGAGTTCAGTGACGTTTCGAGGCCGGTGGTCGGCACCGTTTCGAGAGCTGTGCCGAGGGCGGCGCCGGTGCCCGCGGTGAGGCCGGTGGCGATCTGGGCGCCGAGGTCGACATCGGGGAGGGACGTCGTTGCGACACCACCGATCTGGGCGGCGAACGCACCGGAAATCTCGGTCGCCGAGTTCACTGTCGCGAACATGTCAGTGCCCACGTTCATACTCATGTTCGACGCGCTGCTGAGGTAGGTCGTGAGGCCGGTGGCAGTGGTCACCGCGGCACCGAGATCGGTGGCGATGTCGGTGGTGAGGCCGAGAGAAGTGTCGAGGCCTGCGTCGGAGGTTGTTGCGGCGGCGGCGGTTACGGCCGTCGACGCGGCAGCGGTGGACGCTGTGCCCGCAGCCACGATCGCGTGCAGGGGGCTGTTGGGGTCGGGGCGCAGGGTGGCCGCGATGGTGGGTGCGGCGGCACTGATTTCGGCGGGAGTTGCCGACAGTTCGGCGGTGCAGAGAGCCTGGACGGGGTTAGCGCAATAGTTTGCTGCAGCTTGGGGATCGCGCAGCAGATTGAGGATGAAGTCGAGGATCGTCGAGGGGGTCATGGGGCTCGGCTCCTTCGGATCGCGGGTGTGCGCCGGATCCGTGCTCGTCTGTCGGTGGGTGAGTTTTCACGCTTGGAGATGCGAGTCTTTGGAAAGCTATTCCGGAATCGGGACACATTCGTTACGCACATGTCCGAACAAGATCGAGTGAGGATCGAAAGGGTAACGGGAGCTGTCAGCCCGGTAACTGGGTGAGTGCTCCCTCGGCGCTGCGCACCGCGGTCAGGCAGGCGGTCACGGTGGCCTTGTCGATGAGGGGGTGGCGGGATCGGGTGTGCCACTTGTGGGCCGCGGCGATCGCGTGGGTGCGCAGGGTTTCGGGGTCGGAGTCCGCCGGGAGACCGAGGCGCACATGGGGGGCGACGCCCGCACCGCCGATCAGGCGGAAGAGTTCGGCGCGATCGTCGGGTGGGAGCGGGAGATCGTCGGTGCGCAGACGGCCGAGCAGGCGCAGTTCGGCGAAGCCGTGAACGTCGGCGAGGAGGGTGCGGATCCGCGGAAGGAGTTGGTCGGCCGCGGTGCCGGGGTGGGCGGTGATGACCCGGTCGAGGGTGGTGAGGGCGGAGTGGGCCTTGAGTTGGTCCGCGCGCTGGCCGAATTGGACGTCGAGAACAGTGCGCAGGTCGTCGATGCCGCTGCGGGCGGTCAGTTCGGCGGACAGGGTGGCAGCGTCGCGGACGCCGGTGCGGACGAGTTCGGTGGCCATGCGCACGCCGAACATGCCGAAACGGTCGAGGAGTTGGGCGCGCGTCAGCGGGGAGACCGGCAGATCGATGTCGGGACGGGAGAAACGGTCGGCCGAGAGCATCGCCAGCTCGAGGGTTTCGGGAGGCAGGGCGGCCAGCGCGGCGAACGCGGCGAATTCGGGCTGGGTGAGGGTGGCCGCGGCGAAAGCGAGCAGGCCGGCAACGGGGATCACAGCCTGGCACAGGCCGGTTCGTTCGAGTTCGGTGGCGAACCGGGAAGCGACATCGCGGGCGGATTCGAGGGCGTCGATGCGGCCCGCGCTGATCTCGTCGGCACGGGAGACGACCCCGACCACGCCGAGGTGACCGGCCTGACCGCCCGCGCCGAGCTGTTCGAGGAAGTGCACGTCGGTGGCATCGAGACGACGAAGGAGGTAAACGACGGCGTCCGCACCGGGGATCGTCACCGCATCGGCATCCACGTCGGCGGGAGTCAGCAAGCGCATCGTGCGCTCGGAAACATCACGCGAAAGGGAAGAGGTACCGGGGGTGTCGATAATGGTGGTACGCGAGAGTTCGGCGGTGGGCCAGCGGACTTCGAGGTGGTCCACGGTGTGGTCGCCCGCGGGGTTCCAGCGCAGGCTGTTCATTTCGAAAGTGAGTCCGTGGGAACCCGCGCCGCGACGGACCACCACGTTCGCCGACGCGCCGGTCGCGGCGTACGCGGTGACCATCGGGGTGGCGCCGGTGCGGTACCAGGTGACGACGCGGGTGCATTCGGTGGCATCGGTGGGGGCGATGCTCTGGCCGACCAGGGCGTTGAGCAGGGTCGACTTGCCTGCCTTGATCGAGCCCGCCAGCGCAACGCGCAGGGGTTGGCGTAATCGGTCGGCGCAGTCGGACAGCAGGCTGCGGGCCAGTGGATCGTGGCCGAGCGCGCGGGCGGCCGCGGCCACCAGCTGCTGCGCCTCGCTCAGGCTGTCGGTCGCCGGGCCCGATGCGGTCCGCGCCGCCTCGTTCGGGCGAGCGGCGTGGGCACCGCTTCCCGAGACAGGGGTGTCCGCGTGATGCCTCATAAGTTCTCGGCTGTTGCCCGAGTCCACGCGGCCGACTTCATCTATTCACTTAAACACACCTTCGGGCGGATCCGGCGAGGAGTCCGCAGCTCACTTGACCTTGTGCGCGTCGTCGACCGAGACCGGACGCACACCCGCCGAGGGCGGGGCATACGAACGCTGCCGGCCCGGACCGCCGAGTTCGAGCATTCCGTCGGCGTAGCGACGCAATTCCGCGACACGGACCAACTGGTGTTCGAGCTCGCCGCGGCGATCGGAACGGTCGGCCACCGCGCTGTTGGCGGCATCCTGGGCCGCGCGCAGCGAGGCATCGATCGAGCGCAGGGTGCGGTCGGCGACACCGGTGTAGTGGTCGCGCAGAGCCCGGTGGATGCGGTGCATGCGGTCCTTGGTCTCCTTGCCCGCCTGGAAGGCGACGTCGTCGACGAAGCGGCGCACCGCGGCCTTCGCCTCGATGCGTTTACGCGCCAGACGCTGCTGCTTGTCGTCCTTGTAGGCCTTGCCGCCCACGAGCACGCCCGCGCCGATCGAGAGCGGATTCAGCAGGGCCAGACCGGCCAGGGTGGAGGCGAGCCCGACCATCAGGACACCGCCGTAGGAACCGCGAAGACCGACCAGGACCTTGCTGGTCATGCTGATATCGGGCTCCAACCCACCGAGCGTGCCCGCCGCGGCGCCCTTGCCTTCGGAGTCCATCGCGTTGTCGACGTCGGGAAGGTCGACGGCGCTGGCCTTGCCGAAGTGCTCGGCTACCCGTTCGGCCAGGGTTTCGGCTCTGGTGTGCGTCCACAGGAGGTTGTCGCCGAGGGCGGTGTCGACCGTGCCGGTGAGCCACTCGGCGATGGCCTGCCAGTGCCTGCTCGGATCGTGCTCGTCGATCCAGTCCTCGGCGGTATGGGCGACGGCGCGCAGACGTTCGCGCAGGTCATGGTCGATATCGCTCATCAGATCGGTGATGCCGTCCGACAGTGTCTGCTGCCAGTAGCCCGAGTTGCGGCGCAGGTCCTCGGCGGCGGTGCGGGCGGCGGTGAGTTCCCTGATCGCCGCGTCGGAGCGTTGCGGATCGCTCAGGGCCACCAGTTCGCTGCCGAGCACCAACGCGAGGTGTTCGGCGGCCGAGTGCAGTTCGCGGGCGACCGCCTCGCGAGCCGACACCTGGTCACGGGCCACGACCTGTTCCTTCAGGAAACCGAACAGGGCACCGAAACCGGATTCACGGCCCAGTTGGGGATTGTTCAGGCGCAGGGCATGGGCGCGCAGCAACGACGAGACCGGGATCATCGGCACATCGAGGCCGGCGCGAGCAATATGTGCGCGGTCGGCCTCGGCGACCTGACGCCAATGCGGGTACATGTCGATCTTCGTGATCAGGACCGCGACCGTCGTGCACAACTCACGCACCTGACGCAGAAACGACAGCTCCGGCTCGGTCAGCTCGGTCGAGGCGTCGGAGAGCACCAGCACCGCGTCGGCAGCGGGCACCATGCCGAGCACCGCGGCCGAATAGGCACTGGCATGACCACCCACACCGGGCGTGTCCAGCAGCACGATGCCCTCGCTGAGCAGCTGATTCGGGACCGCCGCCTCGATCCGGGCGATCTGGCGGCCCTGCGCGTACGGGCTGCGGGCATCGATGGTGCCGATCTCCTCGAACGGCACCTCCACCCGCATCTCGTTCGCCCCCGCCGCGGTGAGAACCAGCTCGGCGTGCGGGACGGCGCCGTATTCGAGCTGCAGCGGGATCGTTGTCGTGAGGTCGTCGCCGACCCGGCAGACATCAAGGCCGAGCAGGGCATTCACGAAACGGCTCTTGCCCTGTTCGAGTTGACCGGTCACCACGATTCGCCTGCGCGGATCGTTGACACGCTGCGCGACCGCCTCCAACCGGACGACCAGGTCGTCACGGTCGGCGGCGCGCGCCGCCTCGATCGTGTCACCGAGCACCGTCAGCAGCGGGGTGCCCGCTGCCGACGGTGTCGTCTTCGCTGGAGATGTCATCGTTTCTCAGAGCAGTCCGCCGCCACCGAGCAGGCCGCCACCGTCATCGGTGTCCGGCGTGGTCGTGCCGGAGTCGCCCAGCAGGCCCGTGTCCGTGGCGCCGAGGCCGGGACCGAAGGCGCCGCCCACATCCACACCGTCCAGGGAACCGGTGAGACCGCTGGTGGTGTCGGTCAGGCCGCCCGTCGCAGCACCCGCGGTATCGGTGACCGCGCCGGTCGCCGCGCCGGTGGTATCGGCGAGTCCGCCGGTTGCGGCTTCACCGGTGTCGTACACCGGAGCTGTCGGGGCCGGTGTCGGCATCGGGGTGTAATCGAGGCCGGGCAGCGGGCCGGTGTCGGTCGCGCCACCCACCGTGTCGGTGACGGTGGAGCCGAGGCCGGCGGTGGTGTCGAAGGGGGCACCCGAACCGTTCAGGTCGGTCGGGACGACGCCACCGAGCCCGCCGTCGCCGCCGAGGAGACCGCTGGTGACACTGTCGACGGTGCCGAAACCGGTTTCCAGACCGGAGCCGACCGCGTCGGTGGCGCCGCCGAGGAGGCCGCCGGTGGTGTCGGTGGGCAGGATGTGCGCGGTGTCGGGGAAGACATCGACGCTCGGGACGAGGCCGTCGCCGGTGGGCAGACCGTCGGTGGGGACGTTGCCGGTCAGGCCGCCGACCACACCACCGAGGTCGCCTGCGGGCAGTCCCGCGTCGCCGGTCGGGAGGACACCGCCGAGGATGCCGCCGCCGGTCGAGTCGCCGGTGATGGCGCCGGTCACCGCATCGAGCGGGGCGAAACCGGTTTCCAGGCCGGTACCCGACGGGTTCGGCTCGCCCGGGGCGATGCCGGACAGGTCACCGAGGCCGGTCGCCAGACCCGCGTTGTCGAACGTGTTGCCCAGATCGAAGCCGAGATCGTCATCGCTGAGGGCAGCCAGACCGGCGGTGGTGGCCGCGGCGCCGGTGAGGGCGCTGGCCGCGTTGGCCGCCGAAGCCGCGCCGTCGGAGGCGGCCGAAGTGGCCGAGCTGTACGGCGAGGAGTTCGTCGAACCGGTGTTGTCATGGGTGGAACCGCTCAGACCGCTGCTGAACAGGCCGGCCACCGCGGTCGGGTTGAGCACATCGGTCATGCCGTTCATGACGCCACCGACGCTGTCGACATTGCCGCCGACGCCGGTGATGTCCTCGAAGTTGGAACCGTTGATCAGGCCGTCGACCAGGTCGTTGCCGATCGGGGACTGGTCGATCGCGGCACCGATGCCGTTGGCGGTGATGTCCTGGAACACCGCGCCGTTGAGAACATCGACCACGCCGTCGTCGACCGCGTCGTTGAGGATCGGGGACTCGTCGATCGCCGCGCCGATGCCGTTGGCGGTGATGTCCTCGAACACCGCGCCACCGAGCAGGCCGGAGGCGACGCCGCCGTCGACCACATCCGAGACGCCGCCCGCGCCGCCGACGCCGGCCACGCCGCCGTCGAGCACGTCGTTGAGGACGTTGGACTCGTCGATCGCCGCACCGATGCCATTGGTGGTGATGTCTTCGAAGTCGCCGCTCAGGACGCCGCCCGCAAGGCCGGTGAGCGCCGCGCCGTTGGCGATGCCGCCCAGGTCGTCGACGTTGCCGCCGATGCCGGTGATGTCCTCGAACGCCGCACCGTTGAGGATGCCGCCCGCGCCGGCCAGGCCACCGTCGCCGTTCAAGACGCCACCCGCGCCGGCCAAACCGCCGTCGCCGCTGAGCGCGCCACCGATACCGGTGATGTTCTCGACGTCGACCAGGTCGGTGAAGGTGGATTCGTCGATCGCCGCACCGATGCCGTTCGTGGTGATGTCCTCGAAGTCACCGCTGAAGACACCGCCCGCCAGGCCGGTGATGCCGCCGTCGACGGCGTCGTTGAGGATCGGGGACTCGTCGATAGCCGCGCCGATGCCGCTGGTGGTGATGTCCTCGAAATTCGCGCCGTTGAGGATGCCACCGACCAGGCCGCCACCCGCGCCACCGTCGACCAGACCGCCGACGCCGGTGATGTCGCCGGTATTGGTGACGCCACCGAGCAGGCCACCGTTGAGGACGCCGCCCGCGCCTGCCAGACCACCATCGCCGTTGAGGATGCCGCCCATATCGTCGACGTTGCCGCCGATACCGGTGATGTCCTCGACATTGACGTTGTTGAGGATCGCGCTCTCGTCGATCGCCGCGCCGATGCCGTTGATGGTGGTGTCCGTGGCGCCACCGAACAGGCCGCCGTCGCCACCCGCGGCGAGCAAATCGTTGCCGACACCGGCCGCACCGAGCAGGCCACCGTCGCCGTTGAGCACGCCGCCCGCACCGGCCAGGCCACCGTCACCGTCGCCGGTCAGGCCGCCGACGATGCCGCCGACCACATTGCCGTTGCCGATGCCACCGCCTGCCGCGAGGTCGTTGAGGACCGAGCTCTCGTCGATCGCCGCGCCGAT
Source organism: Nocardia sp. NPDC058658 (assembly GCF_042716665.1). NCBI lineage: Bacteria > Bacillati > Actinomycetota > Actinomycetes > Mycobacteriales > Nocardiaceae > Nocardia > Nocardia sp. NPDC058658. The sequence goes on along the minus strand of NZ_JBHXRR010000004.1, from coordinate 151,897 downwards.
GCCGCTGGTGGTGATGTCCTCGAAGGTGTTGCCGGAGAGGATGCCGCCGTCGACCACATCCGACACGTCGTCCACAGCCGCGCCGATGCCGTTGGCGGTGATGTCCTCGAAGGCGTTGCCGTTGAAGACACCACCCGCGCCGGCGAGACCGCCGTCACCGCTGAGGATGCCGCCCGCGCCGGCCAGGCCGCCGTCGCCGGAGAGCAAGCCGCCCGCCACGCCGGTGATCGGGGACTCGTCGATCGCCGCGCCGATGCCGTTCGCGGTCACGTCGTTGACATCGACCAGATCGGTCGGGTTGGTGAGATTGCCGGAAAGGATGCCGCCGCCGCTGCCCGAGAGGTCGTTGAGAACCGAGCTCTCGTCGATCGCCGCGCCGATGCCGTTGGTCGTGATGTCGGTGAGGTCGGCGAAGTCGGTGACGTTGTTGCCGCTGAGGAGGCCACCGGCACCGGCCAAGCCGCCGTCACCGCTGAGGACGCCGCCTGCACCGCCGACGCCGGTGATGTTGTTGAGCACGTTGCTCTCGTCGATCGCCGCGCCGATGCCGTTGGCGGTGACGTCGTTGATATTCGAAGCGACATCATCGACGTCGACAACATCGGTCACGTCGTGGGCGCCGATGCCGGTCAGGTCGCCGCCGACCAGGCCTCCCGCCAGCGCTCCGGTCAGCGCGCCGTTGCCGAGGCCGCCGAAGTTGTTCAGCGACTCGTCGACCTGGCCGCCGATGCCCTGGATCTGCACGTCCTCCCAGGCACTCGCCACGCTGTTCGCAAGGCCGCCGAAGTCGTCGCCGATGCCGTTCACATCGTTGAGTCCCGCGCCCAGAATGTTGTTGTTGCCGCCGATATTGATGTCGCCCATGTCACTCACATCCCCAATGCCAGAAAGGTCAAGGTCACCTACAACTCCGGTCACGTCGCCGATCGAGCCGACGATCCCGGTCATGTCTCCCGCAATGCCACCGGCAACACCAGTCACATCACCTGCGATCCCACTGATGTCACCGATCGAGCCGGTCACGTCGCCGACAACGCCACCGACACCGGTGAGGTCACCGACCGAGCCGATCAGGTCACCACCGATGCCGGTCACATCGGCCACGTCGGTGACGATGCCGGTCAGGTCGCCGGTGAAGGCGGCCACGTCACCGGCGATACCGGTGAAGTCTCCGAAGAAGCCGGTCAGGTCGCCGAACGAACCGGTGAGGTCACCGCCGATACCGGTGATGTCGGCGACGAAACCGGTGATGTCGCCACCGAAGCCGGTCAGGTCGCCGAACGAACCGGTCACGTCACCGAACACGTCGGTCAGGTTGCCGGTGATATCGCCGAAGGAACCGGTGATACCCGTGAGCGATCCGCCGACTCCGGTGAGGGAGCCGGTGATGTCGCCGACCGAGCCACCGATGCCGGTGAGCGAACCGGTGATGTCGCCGACCGAACCGCCGATGCCGGTGAGCGAACCCGTGAGGTCGCCGAAGGTGCCGCCGATGTCGCCGACGGAACCGCCGATGCCGGTCACCGAGCCGAGCAGGTCGCCGCCCACGTTCACCACGTCGCCGAAGCTGCCGGTGATGCCTTCGAAAGTGTTGTTCCAGTCGCCCGAGACCGACACGAGGTCGCTCACCAGACCGCTGCCGAAACCGGTGATCTCGAGCGCGTTGTCGCTGATGCCGGCGATCATGGCCGACCAGTCGCCGGAGACGCCCGCGACATCGCCCACCAGATCGCCCACGTTCAGGTCACCGAAGGTGCCGGTCAGGTCGCCGAAGGTGCCGCCGACGTCGCCGATCATGTTCGACCAGTCGCCGAAGACCGCGGTCACGTCGCTGAAGGAATCGGTGATGCCGGACAGGTCGCCCGCCACGCCCGTCACGTCACCGACCCAGGTGATGTCGCCCAGAAGACCGCCGGTGCCGCCACCGACACCTCCCCCGCCGCCACTATCGCCGCCGATGATCCCGGTGATGTCGCCGATCGTGCCTGTGATGTCGTTGCCGCTCAGAGGTCCCGTCATGTCGCCCACCGTGCTGGTCAGGTCACCGGCAATGCCGGTCACGTCATTGATTCCGGTCAGGTCGCCGCCGACACCGGTCAGGTCGCCGATGGAGCCGATGAGGGCACCGCTCGGGTCTGTGGTGATGTCGCCGATGGTGTTGGAGAGGTCGCCGCTCAGGATGTCGCCGACGGCGCCGACGTCGAGGAGATCGCCGGTCACGTCGCCATTGATCAGGCCGGCGGTGAGGTCGCTGATGTTGCCGACGTTGGTGAGGTCGCCGGTCACGTCGCCGATGTTGCCCACGTTCGTCAGGTCGCCTGCGATGCCGGTCAGGTTGCCGACGTCGGTGAGGTCACCGTCGAAGAGGTCGCCGGTGATGTCGCCGATGCCGTTGAGGTCACCTGCGACTCCGGTCAGATCGCCGACCAGGTCGCCGCCGACCAGGCCTCCGGTTACATCACCGATCGAATTGTCGATCAGGTCGCCGGTCACGTCGCCGACCAGGTCGCCACCGACGAGGCCACCGGTTACATCACCGATGTTGCCGACGTTCGTCAGGTCGCCTGCGATGCCGGTCAGGTTGCCGACGTTGGTGAAGTCGCCGTCGAGGATGTCGCCGACGCCGTTGAGGTCGCCCGCGACTCCGGTCAGATCGCCGACCAGGTCGCCACCGACGAGGCCGCCGGTGATGTCACCGACAGTGCCGACATTCGTCAGGTCGCCGACCAGGTCACCACCGACCAGGCCGCCCGTGATGTCACCGACCACGCCGCCATCAACAAGGTCTCCGGTGATATCGCCAACCAGGTCGCCACCGACGAGACCACCGGTGATGTCATCGACAACGTCGCCGTTGACGAGACCACCCGTGATGTCACCGACAACGTCGCCGTTGACGAGACCACCCGTGATGTCACCGACTACATCGCCGCCGACCAGGCCGCCGGTGATATCACCGATCGCGCCGACGTTCGTCAGGTCGCCGTCGAGGATTCCGCCTGCGACGCCGGTGATGTCGCCGATCCCGGTGAGGTCACCGCCGGTGATGTCGCCGACCACGCCGCCGATGTCGCCGGTATTCGTGAGGTCGCCGACCAGGTTGCCGATGTCGCCGGTGTTGGTGATGTCGCCGTTGAGGACGCCGCCGACGAAGTCGTTGTCGGTGATGTTGCTGAGGACGTCGCCGTTGACGAGGCCGCCTGCGACGCCGGTGATATCGCCGGAGTTGTCGAACAGGTCGCTCGCGAGGCCTGCCAGGTCGATGCCGCCGATCAGGTCGCCGCCGATGAAGTCGCCGCCGATGCCGGTGACCGCCGCGGCCAGACCCGTGAGGCCGATGAGGTTCGCGATGTCGCCGGTGTTGGTCACGTTGCCGACGTTCTCGACGAGGTCACCGGTGAGCTCGTTGTCGCTGATGCCGCTGAGGACGTCGCCATTGATCAGGCCGGCGATGTCGTTGTCGGTGATGTCGCCGTTGACGACACCGCCCGCGGCACCGGTGATGTCGCTGAGGATGTCACCGTTGACCACGCCGCCGGTGGCCGCCGAGAGGTCGTTGAGGAAATCGCCTGTGAGGACACCGTTTTCGGTGACATCGCCGACGATGTCGCCGTTGAGGATTCCGCCGGCGACACCGGTCAGGTCACCGCCGACGAGGTCGCCGGTCACGTTGCCGACATCGAGCAGATCGCCGGTCACATCCCCGTTGACCAGGCCACCCGCGACACCGGTGATGTCGTTGAAGGCATCGCCGTTGATAAGGCCGCCGGTGATGTCACCGTCCACGAGGTCGCCCGTGATGTCGCCGATCGAACCGACGTCGGTCAGGTCACCGACGATGTCGCCGTTGAGGATTCCACCGGCCACACCCGTCAGGTCGCCGTTGACGAGGCCGCCGGTGATGTCGTTGTCGGTGATCGAACCGACGAGGCCGCCGATGTCGCCGGAGTTGTCGAGGAGGTCGCCGGTGATGTCACCGTTGACCAGACCGTTGGTCAAGTCGCCTGCCACGCCGGTGATGTCGCCGTTCACCAGGCCGCCGGTGAGATCGCCCGCGACGCCGGTCAGGCCGCCGTTCACCAGGCCCGCGGTGAGATCGCCTGCCACGCCGGTCAAGTCGCCATCGATGAGGTCGCCGTTCACGAGGCCGCCGGTCAGATCGCCCGCCACGCCGGTGATGTCGCCGTTGAGGATTCCGCCCGCGACACCGGCGATGTCGTTGTCGGTGATCGAGCCGACCAAGCCGCCGATGTCGCCGGAGTTGTCGAGCAGATCGCCGGTGATGTCACCGTTCACGAGGCCGCCCGCGACACCGGTGAGATCGCCCGCCACGCCGGTCACGTCGAGCAGATCGCCCGTGATGTCACCGTTCACCAAGCCGCCCGCGATGCCGGTGAGGCCGCCGTCGATCAGGTCGCCGGTCACGTCGCCGTCGATGAGGTCGCCGGTGATGTCGCCGGTGTTGGAGATGAGGCCACCTGCGATGCCGGTGAAGTCGCCATTGGTGATGTCGCCGATCACGTCGCCGTTCACCAGGCCGCCCGCCACTCCGGCGAGATCCCCCGCTACGCCGGTGATGTCACCGTCGATCAGATCACCGGTGATGTCACCGTTGACGAGGCCGCCCGCGACACCGGTCAGATCGCCGACCAGGTTGCCGGTGTTGGTGATGTCACCGACCAGGTCGCCGTTGACGAGTCCTGCGGTCAGATCACCAGCGACACCGGTCAGGTCACCCGAGTTATCGAGCAGGTCACCGGCGATATCGCCGTTCACGAGGCCGCCTGCGATGCCGGTCAGGCCGCCGTCGATCAGATCGCCGGTGAAGTCGCCGTTCACCAGCCCGCCCGCGATGCCGGTCAGGTCACCGGTGTTGGTGATGTCGCTGAGGACGCCGCCGATGTCACCGGAGTTGTTCAGCAGGTCGCCCGCGATGCCGGTGACGTCGCCGTTGACCAAACCGCCTGCGATGCCGGTGAGATCGCCGTTGACGAGGCCGCCCGCGACGCCACTCATATCGCCTGCGATGCCGGTCAGGTCGCCGGTGTTGCCGGTGATGTCGCTGAGCAGGTCGCCGGTGTTGGTGATGTCGCCGACTACGCCGCCGATGTCGCCGGAATTGTCGACGAGGTCGCCGACCAGGGTGCCCGAGTTGTCGACCAGGTCGCCCGCTACGCCGGTGACGTCGCCGTTGATCAGGCCACCCGCGATGCCGGTCAGGTCTCCGCTGTTGCCGGTGATGTCACCGACGATGTCTCCGGTGTTGTTCACGAGTCCTCCTGCTACGCCGGCGATATCGCCGTTGTTGGTGATGTCGCCGACCGAACCGATCAGGCCACCGATGTCGCCGGAGTTGGTGATGTCACCGACCACGCCACCGATGTCGCCCGAGTTGTCCAGCAGGTCGCCCGTCAGGTCGCCGCTGTTGCCGGTGATGTCACCGACCGTGCCGATCACGCCGCCGATATCACCGCTGTTGGTGACGTCGCTGAGTACGTCGCCGTTCACGAGGCCGCCGGCGATGCCGGTCAGGTCGCCGTCGACGAGGGCGCCGGTGATGTCGCCGTTGAGGATTCCGCCTGCGACGCCCGCGAGATCGCCGTTGTTGGTGATGGAGCCGACCACGTTGGTCAGATCGCCGGAGTTGCCGGTGATGTCGCTGAGCAGGTCTCCGTTGACGAGGCCGCCGGTCAGGTCGCCGGTGTTGGTGAGGTCGCCGATGATGTCGCCGGAGTTGCCGGTCAAGTCGCCGATCACATCGCCGTTGACCAAACCGCCTGCGACGCCGGTCAAGTCGCCCGCGATGCCACTGATATCGCCCGTGTTGTTGATCAGCCCGCCGGCGACTCCCGTGAGATCGCCCGCGATACCGGTGACGTCGCCGACCGAGTTGGTCCAGTCGCCGACCGAGAAGACCAGGTCGTCGACGTTGTCGGAAATGCTGCCGATCGAGCCGGAGTTGTCGAGAAGGTCGCCCGCGATGCCGGTGAGATCGCCGCTGTTGCCGGTGAGATCGCCCGCGATGCCGGTGAGATCGCCGATGGTGCCGGTCAGGTCACCGGAGTTGTCGATCAGGTCGCCTGCGATGCCGGTCAGGTCACCGCTGTTGCCGATATCGCCGACCGAGCCGATCAGGTCGCCCGCGACGCCGCTGATATCGCCGGTGTTGTTGACGAGGCCGCCCGCGACGCCGGTGATCGTGCCCGCGTTGTCGATCAGGTCACCGGTGACGTCGCCGTTGATGAGACCGCCGGTGACGTCACCGTTGATCAAGCCGCCCGCTACGCCCGTGATGTCGCCGACGCCGCTGGGGTCGCCGACGATGCCGGTCAGGTCACCCGCGACGCCGGTGATGTCACCGGCGATTCCGCTCAGGTCGCCGGTGTTGCCCGTGATGTCGCCGACCGAACCGACCAGGTCTCCCGCGATGCCGGTGAAGTCGCCCGAGTTGCTGAGCAGGCCACCCGCAACGCCGGTGACATCGCCGATGGTGTTTGTCAGGTCGCCGGAATTGCCGGTCAGGTCACCCGCGACGCCGGTCAGGTCACCGACCAGGTCGCCACCGACACCCGTCACGTCGCCGATGCCACTGAGATCGCCTGCTACCCCGGTGAGGTCACCCGCGATGCCCGTGAGATCGCCCGAGTTGCTGAGCAGGCCACCTGCCACGCCGGTCACGTCGCCGATGGTGTTGGTCAGGTCGCCGGTGTTGTTGACGAGGCCGCCCGCGATGCCGGTGAGATCACCCGAGCTGATGGTGTTGGTGAGGTCGCCGGCCACACCGGTCACATCTCCGATCGAACCGACGGTCTGCGTGAGATCACCCGCGACACCCGTCACGTCGCTGATCGAGCCGACCGTGTTGGTCAAATCGCCTGCCACCCCGGTCGCCTCGCCGATCAGGTCACCGCCGACCGCGGTGAGATCTCCGATCGAGCCGACGGTGTTCGTCAGATCGCCCGCGATGCCGGTCACGTCGCTGATCGAACCGACGGTCTGGGTGAGATCGCCTGCCACGCCTGTCACGTCACTGATCGAACCGACGGTCTGGGTCAGATCACCGGCGATGCCTGTGACGTCGCCGATGGAGCCGAGGTCGCCCGCGACACCGGTCAGATCGCCAACGGTATTCGTGACGTCGCTGATGGAACCGACAGTCTGCGTGAGATCACCGGCCACGCCTGTCACGTCGCCGATCGAACCGGCTGTGCCGGTCAGGTCGCCCGCCACACCCGTGAGGTCACCTGCGATGCCAGTGAGGTCACCGACGGAATTCGTGAGGTCGCCGACCGAGCCGACGGTCTGCGTCAGGTCGCCGGCAACACCTGTGAGGTCGCCGGCAACACCGGTCACGTCACTGATCGAACCGACGGTCTGGGTCAGGTCGCCCGCTACGCCCGTTACGTCGCTGATCGAACCAACCGTGTTGGTCAGATCGCCCGCCACACCGGTGACGTCGCTGATCGAACCGACAGTCTGTGTCAGGTCACCCGCCACCCCTGTGAGGTCACCGGCGACACCGGTCACGTCGCTGATCGAACCAACGGTCTGCGTGAGGTCGCCCGCCACGCCCGTCACGTCGCTGATCGAACCGACAGTGTTGGTCAAGTCGCCCGCGACGCCGGTCAGGTCGCCGACGGTGTTCGTCACGTCGCCGACCGAGCCGATGGCGTTGGTGACGTCTCCGACCGTGTTGGTCCAATCGCCCACGGAACCAACCGTTCCGGTGACGTCGCCGACGGAGCCGAGTACGTCGCCCGCGACACCGGTTACGTCGCTGATCGAACCGACAGTCTGCGTGAGATCACCGGCCACGCCTGTCACGTCGCCGATCGAGCCCACTGTTTGGGTCAGGTCGCCCGCCACGCCGGTCAGGTCGCCGGCGACACCGGATACGTCTCCGATGGACTGGGTCAGGTTTCCGACCGTGTTGGTCCAATCGCCCACGGAGCCAACGGTTCCGGTCACATCGCCGACGGTCTGGGTGAGATCACCCGCGACGCCGGTCACGTCGCCGACCGAGCCGACCGTGTTCGTCAGATCGCCCGCCACGCCGGAAACGTCGCCGACGGAACCGACGAGGTCGCCGGCGACTCCCGTCACCTCGCTGATCGAGCCGACCGTGTTCGTCAGGTCACCGGCCACACCGGAGATGCCGCCTGCCACGCCGGAAACGTCGCCGACCGAACCGACGAGGTCGCCCGCGACGCCGGTCACGTCGCTGATCGAACCGACGGTCTGGGTGAGATCGCCTGCCACGCCGGTGAAATCGCCGGCGACACCGCTGATATCGGTGATCGAATTGGTGAGATCGCCCGCCACGCCCGAGATGCCGCCGGCTACGCCTGTCACATCACCGACCGAACCGAGCACATCGCCTGCGACGCCGGTCACGTCGCCGATGGAGCCGACGGTGCCGGTCAGGTCGCCCGCGACGCCGGACACATCGCCCACCGACTGGGTGAGATCGCCCGCTACGCCCGATACATCACCCACGGTGTTGGTGAGGTTGCCGACCGTGTTTGTCCAATCACCCACGGACCCAACGGTGTTGGTCAGGTCACCGGCAACGCCGGTGACGTCGCCGACCGAGCCGACGACGCTGCCGACATCGCCCGCGACGCCGGTCGTGGAATTCGTGAGGTCGCCCGCGACACCGGTGATGTCGCCCGCCACGCCCGCGATGTCACCGACCGAACCGACGGTGTTCGTGAGGTCGCCCGCCACACCGCTCACGTCGCTGATCGAGCCGACCAGGTCGCCCGCGACGCCGGTCACGTCGCCGATGGAGCCGACAGTGCCGGTCAGGTCGCCCGCTACGCCCGTGATGTCGCCCGTCATGCCGGTGATGTCGCCCGTGATGCCGGTGATGTCGCCCGTCATGCTGGTGATGTCGCTGATCGTGTTGGTCACTTCGCCGACCGAGCCGGCGATTCCGGTGACGTCGCCCGCCACACCGGTCAGGCCGCCCGCGATGTCGCCTACCGAGCCGACGGTGTTGGTGAGATTGCCCGCGACACCGGTCACGTCGCCGGTGACTCCGGAGAGGTCGCCGCCCACGCCGGTGAGGTCGCCGGTGATTCCACTGATCGAATTGGTGAGATCGCCTGCTACACCGGTGAAGTCACCGACGGAGTTGGTGAGATCGCCCGCCACGCCGGAGACGTCGCCGATCGAGTTGGTCACTTCGCCGACCGAACCGGCGATTCCGGTGACGTCGCCCGCCACACCAGTCAGGCCGCCCGCGATGTCGCCTACCGAGCCGATGGTGTTGGTCAGGTCGCCCGCGACGCCGGTCACGTCGCCGACGGTTTGTGTGAGGTCTCCTGCGACGCCGGAGATGTCGCCGACGGAATTGGTCAGGTCACCGGCGACGCCGGTCACATCACCGATGGAGCCGACTGTGCCGGTGACGGTGCCGAGCAGGTCGCCGCCCACGCCCGTTACGTCGCCGACAGTGTTGGTCCAATCGCCCACGGAGCCAACGGTGTTGGTGAGGTCGCCTGCTACGCCGGTCAGGTCGCCTGCCACGCCGGTGAGGTCGCCCGCTACACCGGCGATGTCACCCACCGAGCCGACTGTGTTGGTCAGATCGCCTGCGACACCGGTGATATCGGTGATGTCGCCCACGGAACCGACGGTGTTGGTCAGGTCGCCCGCCACACCGGTCAGGTCACCGATCGAGCCGATGTCGGTGAGGTCGCCTGCTACGCCGGTCAGGTCGCCGACCGAGCCGACGGTGCCGAGCACGTCGCCAGCTATACCGGTGAAATCGCCTGCTACACCGGTGAGATCGCCCGCTACGCCGGAGATGTCGCCTACGGAACCGACCACGTCGCCAGCGACACCGGATACGTCGCCGACGGAGCCGACCAGGTCGCCCGCTACGCCGGTCACGTCGCCGACCGAGCCGACGGTGTTGGTGAGGTCGCCGAAGGTGTTCGTCAGATCGCCTGCGACGCCGGTTACCTCGCCGACCGAACCGGCGATTCCGGTGATGTCGCCTACCGAACCGAGGACGTCGCCGACGGAACCCAGGTCGCCGCCGACGCCGGTGATGTCGCCGACCGTGCCGATGACATCGCCCGTTACGCCGGAGATGCCGCCGGTGATTCCGGTCAGGTCGCCAGCCACGCCGGTGAGGTCGCCCGCTACGCCGGTCACGTCGCTGATCGAGCCGAGGTCGCCGCCGACCGCGGTGAGGTCACCGATCGTGTTGGTCAGGTCGCCCGCTACGCCGCTCACATCGCCGCCGACCACGTCGCCGACGACGTTGCTCACATCGCCGATCGAACCGAGGTCGCCGGCCACGCCGGTGAGATCGCCTGCTACCCCGGTGAATTCGCCGACCGAGCCCGCGATGCCGGTGATGTCGCCGATCGAGCCGACCGACTGCGTGATATCGCCGACGGAGCCGATGCCACCGTCGAGGACGTCGCTGACGGAACCGATATCGCCGACCACGTTGCTCACATCGCCGATCGAACCGACACCGGCGACCACGTCGCCGACCGAGCCGATGTCGCCGACCGAACCGACGCCCGAGATCACGTCGCCGACCGAGCCACCGACACCGGTCACGTCGCCTACGACGCTGCCGATCGAGCCGATGTTCTGGGTTACGTCGCCGACCGAGCCCACGACGTTGCCCACATTGCCGACGTCGGTGAGGTCGCCGACGACATCGCTGACATTGCCGATCCCGCCGACCACATCGGTCACGTCGCCGCCGACGCTGCCCACGTTCGTGAGGTCGCCGATCACGTCGGTCACGTCGCCGCCGATATTGCCGACATCTGTCAGGTCGCCGATCACGTCGCCGACGGAGCCGATGCCGGTCACCGTGTCGGTCACGTCGCCGACCGAGCCCACATCGCCTACCACCGAGCCGACCACATTGGTCACGTCGCCGACCGAGCCTGCGCCGTTGAGCACGTCGGTCACGTTGCCTGCGACATTGCTGATGTCGCCGATCGAACCGATGTCGCCCGTCGCGTTGGTGACGTCGCCGACCACACTGCTGATCGCGCCTGCCCCGTTGAGGGTGTCGCCGACGGTGTTGGTCACGTCGCTGATCGAGCCGGCCCCGTTGAGCACGTCCGTGACGGAGCCGATGTTGCTGACGTCGCCGACCACGTCGGTGACCGAGCCCGCGCCGTTCAGTACGTCGGTCACGTCGCCGATGCCGATGTCGCCGGTCACGTTGCTGATACCGCCGTCGACGAGGTCACCGGTGATGCTGCCGATGTCGCCGGTGTTGGTGAGATCGCCTGCGACGCCGGTGATATCGGTGATCGAGCCCGCGCCGTTGAGCACGTCGGTGACGTCGCCGATGTTGCCTGCCACATTGCTCACGTCGCCGACCACGTTGCTCACGTCGCCGACGGAGCCCACGTTGCTGAGTACCTCGGTGACGTCGCCGACCGAGCCGATATCGCCTGCCACGTTAGTGATGTCGCCGATGGCGCCGATGCCGGTGACGGCGTTGGTCAGGTCGCCGACGTTGCCGTTGGTGATGTCGCCGATCACGGCAGCGTCGTTGAGGACGTTTGTCAGGTCACCGATCGAGCCGACGTTGCTGACCACGTCGGTCACGTCGCCATTGAGCACGTCGGTGACGTCGCCGATCGAGCCGACATTGCCGATCACGTCCCCGCTGTTGGACAACACGTCGCCGACGGTCGAGCCGTTGAGAACATCGGTGACATCGCCGACCGAACCCGTCCCGTTGAGCACGTCACCGACGGTGCCGGTGTCGATGTCGGTGATGCCGCCGAGCACGTCGCCGACGGAGCCGACGTTGGTGAGGTCGCCGACGATGTCGCCGGTGTTGGTCACGTTCGAGAGCACGTCGCCCACCGAGCCGACATTCGTGGCACCGCTGACGACATCACCGACCACATTGCTGACATCCCCGACAGATCCCGCGCCGTTGAGCACATTGCTGACCGCGTCGAGGTCGGTGATGTCGCCCACCGAACCGACATTGGTGACTCCGCCGAGCACGTCGCCGACAACATTGCTCACATCACCGACACCGTTCACCACGCCGCCGGTGTTGGTGATATCCCCGAGCACATCGCCGAAGTTGGTCACGTCTCCGAGCGACCCGATATTGGTGACCCCACCCAGCACATCACCAACCGACCCGGCATCGACCAGGTCGGTCACGTCCCCGATATTCGCATCTCGGATTACGTTGCTGACGGATCCGACGTTGCTGAGAATGTCTCCGGCAGAACCGATTCCGGTAATGCCACCGAGGTCGGTCACGTCCCCGACGGAGGCGACGTTGCCGAGCACATCGCCCACGTTGGTGATGCCGCCGAGTACGTCGCCGACACCGCTGATGTCGCCGGCGGAACCGATCACGTCGCCGACGTTGCCCACATTGTTGAGCGTCTGGATGAAGTCGCCGAACGCCAGTTCCTCGATGACGTGGCTGACGTCGCCGAAGTCGTTGAGTACGTTGCTGATCGGGCTGATTCCGTTGAGGACGCCGCTCACGCCGCCGAGCGACCCGGACACCACCGAGACGGGGGCGGTGAGGTTGCCGATGAGGGCGTCGCCGATCTGGACGGCGTTGAACGCGTCGGTCATGTCGGCGGCGATCTGGGCGGCTTCGTTGAACGCGTCGATGCCGGTGATGTCGCCGAGGGTGCTGCCGTTTGCGAGGCCGGCGATGTCGCCGATGTTGGCGCCGCTGATCAGATTGGTCACGTCGCCGACGGTGTTGCCGCCGACCAGGTCGCCGATGTTGGCGCCGCTCACCAGGTTGGTGACGTCGCCGAGGGTGTTGCCGCCGCCGATCACGTCGCCGAGCCCGGTGATGTCGCCGAGGTTGCCGACGGTGTTGGTGAGGTCGCCGAGCTGGCCGACGTTGGTGAGGTCGCCGAGCGTGTTGGTGAGGTTGCCGACGTCGCCCAGGTTGCCGAGCGTGTTGGTCACGTCGCCGAGGTCGCCGAGCGTGTTGGTCAGGTTGGCCACGTTGCCGAGGCCGGAGATGTCGCCGACCGCGTTGGTCAAGTTGCCGACATCGTTGAGGGTGTCGCCGACGTTGCCGATGCTGACGACCTCGTTGAGGGTGTCGCCCAGATTGCCGACGTCGCCGAGATTGCCTACGTCACCGAGGTTGCCGATACCACCGTTGAGCACGTTGCCGATCGGGCTGCCGTTGAGCACGTTGCTGATCGGATCGCCGGTGAGGATGTCGGGGCTGAAGATCTCGTTGTCGCCGTTGCCCTGATTGTTCGTGGTGTTGCCGCTGTTGGTGTTGGTCGTGTTGCCGCTGTTGGTGTTGTTGCCACCGTTGCCACCGTTGCCGCCACCACCGTTGTTCCCACCGGGTCCACCCGGGCCCCCGGGCCCACCATTTCCGCCACCACCATTACCCCCGTTGCCGCCACCACCATTGCCACCGTTGCCGCCACCACCGTTACCACCGCGGCCACCACCACCTGCGCCACCATTACCCCCACCGGGGCCCCATCCACCACCACCGGGCCCACCCGGCCCGAACCAACGCCCCGGCCCGCCGAAGAACATCGCGGGCCCTGCCCCATACGCTGCGGCACCACCGCCACCGCCGGCCGCACCGAATCGACCGGCCCCGAACCCCCCACCCGCGCCGTATCCTCCGTTGCCCGCCCCGACGATCCCCCGCAGCGGCGCCCCGCCACCGTCACAGACCGAGCGCGCCACCATCGGCGCGCAGGCAGCGATGTACTGCGGAGTCGCGCACAGTTGGGCCTGTTCGATGACCTTGTCCGGCGCGTTGCAGTAGGCCGCGGCGGCCTTGGGGTCGCGCAGCAGATCGAGAATGAACTGCAGGATCGCGTTCTCCATGGGTGTGGTCATCGAAATCAGCTCCTTCGTGAATCGGCACGATGCATCGACGCTATGGCGGGAGGCCACCGGCCCGTAACGGGGCGAACCCCCGCATCTGGTCGGGAATGTTTATTAGGGGATCGGCTGGGAATAGGGGATCGGCCCGACGATCCCCCGCGAAGCGGTAACAGCAGCCCTCCAGCAACCGACAATGGGGATAGCTCGCTCGATGGTGTCCGCATCTCCCGCATCCGCAGAGGTTCCGATATGACAGACCGTCTCGCGCTCGGCCTCACCGTCGGTGCATCCCGTTCAGTGGCCGTCGCGACGGCGGCCGACGGCGGTGCACCGGTTGCCGTGATCCAGCGACCCACCGCAGTAGAAGTAGCGACGACCGCGGGTCCCGCGGTGGTGGTGGAGGGGTTCCTGTCCCGGGTGGGCGACCCGGTGCGCATGCTCGCGCAGGACGGTTCGAGTCATGTGGCCGCCGACCTGGTAGCGGCGGCAACGACCCGTTTGATCGCCGATATCTCCGATGTCGACGCGGCGGTGGTGTCGTGCCATCCGGGTTGGTGGCCCGATGTTCGGGTGCAGGCCGTGCGCGCGGCGTTGGACAACGCGGGCGCAGGCGCGGTGGTGCTCGTTCCCGAGCCGTTGGCGGTGGTTCGTCGCTATGAGATCGAGCGCGGACTCCTCGACGAAGGCGCCCTCGTGGTCTACGACCTCGGTGCCAGCGGCCTGACCGTCTCGGTCGTCCGGACGGGTGAGAAGTCCGGTTTGCTCGGCGTCGCGGCGCACAGCGCGGAGATCGCGGGCTCGGAATTCGATTTGCTGACAATGCGCTACGTGCTCGGTCACGCGCTCGGTGACAAGGAGATCGACCCCTTCGATCCGGTGGTCGAGACCGAGCTGGCCGCGCTGCGCGAACGCTGCCGCACCGCGAAGGAAGCGCTGTCGCTCGATACCGCGGCGGTGGTCTCGGTGGGCGCGCTCGCGGCCGACGGCACCGGCCAGGTGCGCATCGTGCGCAATGAACTAGAGGACTTGCTGCGCTCGGATGTGCGGGATTCGCTCGAACTGGTTCACGAGGCGGTGCAGCGCGCCGGTGTCGGACTCGCCGATGTGGCGGCTGTCCTGCTGACCGGCGGCGGCGGCGCGATTCCGCTGGTCGCGGAGCTGATCTCGGCGGAGTTCGGGCTGCCGGTGGTGGCGTGTGAGGACCCCGCGACGGCGAGCGCGGCGGGTGCCGCGGAGTTGGCCGCGGATCTGCTGGCGGCCGAGGCCGACGGCGCGGCGCCGCTGCTGGTGGACGGGATGTTCGCGAGCGCGT
This sequence comes from Nocardia sp. NPDC058658, assembly GCF_042716665.1. Lineage (NCBI taxonomy): Bacteria > Bacillati > Actinomycetota > Actinomycetes > Mycobacteriales > Nocardiaceae > Nocardia > Nocardia sp. NPDC058658. The sequence continues at coordinate 136,740 of NZ_JBHXRR010000004.1, read as the reverse complement.
CGGGTGTCGCGGGGCTCGCGACAGCTGAGGCCGATGATTCGGTGATCGAGCTCGAGCCGACGGGTAAGCACGCAACGCCCGAACACCCGGCAGCCGAGCCCGCGGGCAGACACGCGGCGACGGAGGTGTCGCTCGTGAAGACCTCCGAGATCGCCACCGCGGAGCCCTTCAGCGACATCACCGCACTCGCCGACATCGACGACGACGAGCCGGCCCCGCCGTTCGTCACCAAGAAACGCCTGGCTGTCGTCGCCGCGGCGGTCGCGGTCTTCGGTGCGCTGACCGCGGGAACCTTGGCCGTTGCCCCCCAGTTCGCCACTCCGAGCGTCCCCGAGACGACCACCAGCGGCACTCCGGTCGCGAATATCGATTCGCCGGTTTCCGTTGCGGTCACCCCACCTCTCGGCGCCGACGGCAAGCCCGTCCTCGGCACCCCGACTCTCGATGCGACCGGCAAACCGATCCCCGGCGCCCCCACTCTCGATCCGACCGGCAAGCCCATCCCGGGCACCACCGTCGACGCGACCGGGCAGCCGGTGGTCGGCGCCCCCACTCGCGACGCCACCGGCGCGCCGATCGCCCCCGGCACCCAGAGCGCGCCCCAGAGTCAGCAGCAGGTCCAATCGGGTGGTTCGGCCCCCGCTCAGGGCGGTCAGGCTCCCGCCCCGCAACAACAGCAGGCGCCCGCTCCCCGTCAACAGCAGGCACCCGCCCCGCAACAACCGGCCCCGCAGCAGCCCGCCCCCCAGCAGCCCGCTCCGCAACAGCCCGCTCCGCAACAGCCTGCCCCGCAACAGCCTGCGCCCCAACAACCCGCGCCCCAACAACAGTTCCCGGCCCCGAATGTCCCCAATGTCGGCGCGGTTCCCGGCCAGGTTCTCGACGGCGCGGGCAATGTTGTCGAAGGCGTCACCGGCCTGCCCGGTGGACTGCTCGGAGGAGGCAATTGAGCACCATCGCGCTCGACACCATGCCCAATGCCCGCGAAGTCCTCCGTTCGGTCGACGCGGCTCCTGACCGACCGGTCGTCCTGCTCCTGTCCGGCCGTTCCGGTACCGGAAAGTCCGTTCTGCTCGAGGCGGTGCGCCAACGCCTGCGCGGCCGCGGCCTGTCCGTGATGGCGAGCGCCCCCACCGCAGCCGACAACGGCGCGATCGTGGTGGCCGACGACCTGCACACCATGCCCGTCGAACAGCTCGATGCTCTGCGCGCCGAGATCGAATCCGGCACCAGATCGTTCATCTGCGCCATGCAGCCCCGCCCCCATCACCCCGCGCTGCGCGCCCTGTGCGAGGCCGTCAACCGGCACGGCCGCACGGTGGAACTGCGCGCTCTTGGCTGCGGCGATATCGGTTCGTTCGCCAGGGAACTCGGCGTCACCGTCCCTCGCCCGCTGGTCACCCACATCCACGATCGGACCGCGGGCGTGCACGGCGGCGTGGTCGCGGCCTTGCTCGCCGCGGGCACAGCTCGCCTGGACGCGGGTTTCGCCGCGGTCGACGAAGCCTTGATCGGCTGGACGCGATCCCAGCTCGCCGGCGCCGACCCGGCCCTGCTCGACACCCTCGTCGTCGCCGCCACCGGGACCGGCCTGGACGCGGGCGAGCTCGCCGAAGTCCTCGGCATCGACCTGCCCCTCGCCCACGATCTGCTGGCAAGGGCCAGAGCGTGCTCGCTGGTCACCGACGCCGATCTCCTGCTGAGCGCGGCCGTCCCGCAGCTGCGGGTCATGCTCGGCGACCGCCGTTTCGTCGCCGTCCAGAAGCGCCTGCTCGACACCCGTCTCGCCGCGGGCCTGCTGCGCGACCACACCGCCCTGCTGCTCGCCGAATCCGGTGTCCACGACGAGCGCCTTGCCGAATTCCTCTGCCGCGCGGCCGAGCACAACAGCGCCGAGGCGGCCCGCTACTACCGGGCGGCCGTCGCGGCGGGCACCGACCCCCGCACGATCGCCCTGGCCTGGGCCGAAGCCGCCGCCCGCGCGGGCGACGACGAGACCGCCCTTCGCCTGGCCGAACCCCTCCTGGAAAGCGCTGACAACACCGACCTGGCCGTCGCGGTCCGCATCTGCGCGAGTGTCCTCACCCGCCGCGGCCTGGTGACCAGGGCCGCCGCCCTGTACCGCTGGCTCGGCGCCGATCGCGTCGGTGCCGACTGGGCGGTCGCGACCACGGTTCTTGTCCTGGCGGGCGACGGCGCCGCGGCGGCTGACATGGCCACCGACGCCGACAAGTGGCCGCCCACCCAGGCCGCCGCGGGCGCCCGCCTGGCCGCCCACGCCCTGCTCGCTTCCCTCGACCCGCACGGCGCCGGCACCGCCGCCGCCATCTCCGAACTGGTCCAGGCCGCCCATACCGGCGACGGCGGGACCACCCCGTGCAGCGCGGTCACCGCCGCCGCGCTGCTGAGTCTGAGCGCGGGCGAGCCCCGTCGCGCCGGTGACGCGATCCGCGCCGCCGCGGGCTCGGGCCTGCAACTGCCCGTCCTCTCCGCGTGGACCGCCCTGCGCATCGGCGACGAATGCCTGGCCACCGAAACCTTGGCGAAGATCGACATCGCCACCCTCCCCCCGCGCGACCGGCTGCTGGCCCACGCCCTCACGGTCGGTCTAGCCCGCCGCAGCGGTGATGAGAAGGCCCTGCACAATGCCTGGACCGCCGCGTTCCCGCTGTTCGACGAGGTCGATGTCGACCTGTTGAGCCTGGTCCCCGTCGGCGAACTGTGGCTGGCGGGCATCGGCCTGCGCGACGAGGGCCGCATCCAGCCCATGGTCGATTCCGCGATGGCACTGATCCGCAAACTCGGCCGCGCCCCCGCCTGGACCAATGCCTTCCACTGGTACGGCGTCCAGGCGGCCATCGCGAAGTCCTCGCCGCAGAACCTGCTCCCGCACGCGCACGCGTTGAAGAACGCCGCCGCCGACGGCGATCCGCACGCCGCCGTCCTCGCCGACGCGGGCCGCACCTGGCTGCTGGTCCTGCGCGGCCAGATCAATCTGGCGGCCGTCCAGTCCGCGGTTCTGGCGCTGGCCGCCCAGGGCCACACCTTCGACAGCGCCCGCCTGGCCGGTGACACCGCGCGCGCCGTCGACGACCCCGCCGCCGCCAACGCACTGCTGAAACTGGCCCGTTCTGTCCGCATCCCCGCCCGCCCGGATCAGGCCAGGACCAGTACCGACGACCCCCAGACCGGCCCACAGCAGGTGATCGAACCGCGCGCCCTCAGCGACCGCGAGCGTGAGGTCGCCGAGCTGGTGCTGCTCGGTCTGACCTATCGGGAGATCGGCGCACGGCTGTACATTTCCGCGAAAACCGTGGAGCATCACGTCGCGCGAATCCGACGTCGAATAGGCGCGCGCTCACGATCGGAATTACTGTCAATGCTGCGCGCGATGGGACACGGCCAACTGCTGGTGTGACTCGCGCGGATGATGTCGACGCCGAGTTGAGGGGTGTTCCGCCGATGGCCACTGGGGTCGGCCTGCGTATCGCCGATGATGAATGCATCGCCGCGGTGGTCACCGAGGACGGCACGGTCGAGGTGATCGAGCGTGCCTGCGTGCTGCACATGTCCGACGACGGTGACGCCGCCCTGGGCGGACCCGCGCCGACCGGGCACGCCCATTCGATCGACGGGTTCGTGCGCGCGATCGGTGATCCGGCCGGTGTCGATGTCGACGGCGGCGAGGCCTATCGCGCCGAGGATCTCTTCGCGACGGCCATGTTCTGTCTGATCGACCTGACCACCGAGCACCTGAGTGGTCCCGCCGAGTTCTACGCGACCCATCCCGCGGGCTGGTCGACCGAGGTCGTGCGTGGGGTGCGCGAGGCGCTGGACTATCTGGGTTTGAAGTCGGTGGCCCTGCTCGGCGAGGACGAGTTGCCCCAGCCCACCGACGGCGCCGATCCGGGCAAGACGTTCGCCAATGCCGCTGCGCAGGCCGCGCTGGTCGCGGTGCTGGCGACGCCGGCGGGCGCGACTCCGCCCGATCCGATCGTCACCGAGAACGCGGGGGTGTCCACCGATGTGATGCCCGCGGTGGCATCGCCGATGGTGACCGCGCAGGCGTATTCCGCGGCGCCCCCGGTGTCACCGTTGCCGACGAAGGGGATGTCGCCGATCGCGCAGGCCCCGATCACCGCGGCCCCGATCGCCAAGGCGGACAAGCCGATCCGCAGCAAGACCCCGTTCCTGATCGCCGCCGCCGCACTCATCGGCCTGCTGCTCGGTGGTGTCGCGGTGTCGACCCTGCTGCGTGATGCCGAGACCACCCCGCCGCCCGCGATTTCCGATGCCCGCCCGGAAACCCCGACGCCGACTCCGGAACCCGCGCTGCCCCCGCCGCCGCCGGTCGTCACGACCACGCCCGCCCCGGTCACCACCGAACCGGAGCCGGAAGCGACGACCACCACCGAGGCGCCGCCGACGACCACCCCGGAACCGACGACCCCACCGACGACGACCGCGCCCCGCACCACCACTCGTCCGCTGCTGCCGTTCGGGACCGAGCTGCAGGCGCCGGTGCCGATCCCGGGCTATCGCTGAATCCAGCAGCCCGACCGTAACCGCGCCAGCTCGGCGAGCGTGCCCTAGAGTGATGCGCTGACCGACATGATCGCCGCCGGCGGTGTTCTCGGTCACTGGTTGTCGACGAAGGGATTTCATGCGCAAGTTGGTGGCGCGTCGCGCCGCGGTCAAGGCAGCCTCCGCCGGGTTCGCCGCGACTGTTCTACTCGCACCCCTGCTCGGATCCGGTATCGCGTCCTCGGAACCTGCTGCGCCACTACAACTTTCAGCTGATGCGCTACCCGGCGCATTGGTGACCGCGCTCGAGCGTGATCTGGGTATGTCGCCGTCGGAGTACCTCGATCGCGCCGCCCGCGCCCAGCAGCTGCGCGACTACGCGACCGATTTCCGTGCCTCGCATCCCGACACCTTCGCCGGCGCCTGGCTCACCCCCGAGGGCAAGGCCGTCGTCGCCACCACCGACGCCGAGGCGGGCAAGCTCGTCACCGCCGCCGGCTACCAGACCCACCTCGCGCCGATCTCAGCCGGTGGACTGGAAGGCGCACTGGTGCAACTGAGTCAGTGGATCGCGAACCTGCCGCCCGCGCTCTCCGCACCGATCAGCTCGATCGCGATCGACGTGCTCAACAGCCAGCTGGTGCTCAACGTGGCCAACACCGGCACCGGCCACATGCTCAACCTGCCCACCCTGATCGCCACCATCAAGGTGGTGCTGCAGCCCGGCGGCGGCGGTCCGGTGGAGTACAAGCCGATGGGCGGCGACACCTACATCACCGCCACCAAGGACCTGCACGACGCGGGCCTGCGCGGTGTGGACGTGTGCTCGTTCGGTTTCAACAGCACCGACGCCGCGGGCAACGCGCTCAATATCTCCGCGGGCCACTGCAATCCGAATGTCGACAACGGCGGCGCGGCCTCGGTGTACGTGCCGAACGTGCGCGACATCCCCAACAGTCCCGAGGTCGGCACCTTCGCGCGCGCCGTACTCGGCGGGCCCGCCTCGCTGGACTACTCGGTGATCAAGCTCAACGAGCGCGCGGTGAACGCGGGCATGGACCAGCCGCGCGTGCGCGGCGCCGAGGGCACCACGCTCACGCTCACCGGCACCGCCGAACCGGTCACCGGCGCACCGGTCTGCAAGACCGGCCAGTCCTCCACCTTCACCTGTGGTTTCGTCTCGGCCGATCATGTGGAGACCCAGCTGTTCACCGAGGAAGGTGTCAGCAAGACCATCCGCGGCTTCGCCAGCACCGCCTGCACCCTCGGCGGCGACAGCGGCGGCGCAATCGTCTCGGGCACCCTCGCCCTCGGCATCACCAGCGGTTCGAACGCCTCTGGCGCACCCAACTGCACCGAGGCCAACACCCAGCTCGCCCCCTACGGCGGCACCGCCTCCCTCGGCGTCGCGATCCGGCCCATCCTGGCCGACATCGAAGCGTCCTCCGGCGGCGGTCTCGGCAGCGGAATCATGGTGCGCACCAAGACCAACGCGGGCTGAGCGGGGACGAATCACCGACCGGACCGGGGGTGAGCGAAATCTCTTGCCCGGTCCGAGTAGGCATAAGTCGCTCGAGCCCATATAGTTCGGACCATGCTCCTGCCACGTATGGGTCGTACCCCGTCCGCGCGAAGCTCGAGAAGAGCTCGGAAATCCCTGATCGCCGCTTCGGCGGCGTTTCTTTTGTTCGGCCCCACGATGGCGGTTGCCGAAGCGCAGCCCGCAGATCTGCCCGCTCAGCTCATCGAAGCGGTCACCCGCGATCTGAAGATCTCGCCCGACGAGTACCTGCGCCGCGCCGACGTCGCCCAGCAGGTCGCCGCGTTCTCCACCACCGCGCAGCGTCAGTTCCCGCAGGTCTTCGCCGGTTCCTGGCTGAACGATCAGGGCAACGCCGTCGTCGCGCTGTCGCAGGGCCCCGGCGCCGACCAGGCCCGTGAGGCCGCGCAGTCGGCCGGTTTCGAGGTCCGCAACGTCGCCAAGAGCGAGTCGACCCTGCGCGGGGAGAAGACCGCGTTCGAGAACTGGCTCGCCGCAGCCCCGCCGGAGATCTCCGCGCTGGTGCGTGGCGTCGTCGTCGACACCGTGAACAACGCGATCGCGGTCCGCGTGCAGCAGGCCGGTCTGCCGCTGCCCAGCTTCATCGACCCCGCCCGCGTCATCGTCACCGCCCCGCCGGTGGCAGGCGAGCACGTCGACCTGACCGCCACCCCCGTCGCCGGTGACGGCCACGGCGCGCTGGCAGGCGGCGACGGTTACGCCTCGGTGATCGGCCGCAGCTCGCTGCGCTGCTCGCTCGGCTTCAACGGCACCGACCGCGCGGGCAACGTCGTCAACATCTCGGCGGGCCACTGCAACCCCGAGATCGAGTCGGCAGGCACCGGCACCGCCGCCGCCATCTACGAGATCGTCGGCGACAAGGCAGGCGCCCAGCTCGGCACCTTCGGGAAATCGGTGCTCGGCGAGCAGGACTACTCGATCATCCGCGTCAACGACAACGCGCGCGCCCGCTTCGAGAACAACCTGGTCCGCATCCCCGGCCAGGCCCCCATCGCCGTCGACGGCGTCGCCACCCCCGTGGTCGGCGCCCCCGTGTGCAAGTCCGGTTCGCGCACCGGCTTCAGCTGCGGCGTGATCAACGGCGTCGACCAGACCGTCCAGGTCGGCGACCGCCAGCTCACCCAGAGCTTCTCGGCGAATATCTGCGCCCTCCCCGGCGACTCCGGCGGCCCCATCGTCACCGGCCGCCTCGCCCTGGGCATCTCCAGCGCCAGCTCGGTAGCCGACTACCCCATCTGCGAGATCCCCAACATCATCGGCGCCATCACAGGCGACACCCCCCAGCTCTTCGCCCAGCCCCTGAGCGTGGTCCTGTCGGACAACCCCGGCTTGTCGGTCAGAACCAACTGAGTAACCCCCTGTAGGCACAGAGCAGCCTAAAGAGGCCGGTAGCAATTGCGCTACCGGCCTTTTGGCTGTCTGTACCGCCTCCCCGAACCTTCAGCGTGTCGTCCGGTAGTCGACTGTCAGCTCTCGGCCTTCCGCCACGCGCGTGGCGGCTACGAAGCGGCTGGGAGTCACCCATGTCCTCACCACACCCCGTTCCCACATGACCGCACCAACCCAGCCCCCCACCTGCGACCCCTAGGGAGCAGCGGCCACGAAGTGGCCGGTCGCGGCCGGGTCGCGACTCGAGCGCGCCAGCGCTCCAATAAACACAGCGTCAAACCTCTGGGACAACCAGACCCCGAACCCCCGCCACACAACACCACCCACGACCGCCAACCAACAAACCCCACACACAGCAAAAGGCCCCGCTCCCATAAAGAAGCGAGGCCTCACGCAGTACAAAGGGCCGCAGCCCACGCAACCTACTTAGGCTTGTCAGCCCAAACAGTCGTGCCATCCGGAGCCTGCAGCACCTGCAGCAGCTCCCAACCGGTGACGGCCATCGTCGGCCCACCGATAGCGATCATGCCCACGATGCCACCGACAGCAGCACCAACGGTCAGACCCGGGATGCACCCGACGGGAATGGTGACAACGCAACCGATCAGCGCGCCGACAGCAGTGCCGACGAACGTACCGATCGCGGTACCGATGCTGAACTTGCTGGAGAAGTCGTTGATCGCCTTCTGGTTCTCCTGCGCCGAAGCGATGTCCTTGAGGACCGGCTTCGGGCTGACCGTCTGGGCAGTGACATCCACACCGGCAGGCTTCTCCGGGGTGATCTCCAGAACGGTGGAGTCGCTGACGACCTCAGCCTTGGTCGGGATCTCCGCGCCACCGATGGTGAAGGCGATCGGCAGCGCGATCACCACATCACCGCGGGTGTCCTTGATCTCGGCGATCTTGGTCTTGGGCGCCTCAGGGGTCGCACCGTCCTGCTCGATGATCGAGAAGGTGCCGTTCTTCACGGTCGCGACCACGGTCTTGTCGACCAGCTTGACCGAGTACTTGATGTCCTGCGGTGCCTCTTCGGCATGAGCAGTGCCCATGGCCACGGTCATCGCCCCGATTACCAGTGCGGCAGCCGTAGTAGCCCTACGGAAGTTCATTCAGGTTCCATTCATCAGGTGTGGTGCGGTGTAGTGCGATCGAGCGACACGCGAGACTCGTCAAGTAGGGATTTCTATGAGATGTCCCCTACTTCTCCCCGAGCAGTGTGAAGACCGGCACAACATGCAGAACAGCTGGAGCCTAATGGACCGAAACGCCGGAAGCCACACCACATTTCAGGGGGCATGTAAGCCTGACCTTAGCTTCGCCGCAGTTCACGCACGGTTTACGGTGTTCAGCAGGCGCTTCGGGAACCCCGCAGCAAACATTTTTGTGATATTGCTCACAAGCAATCCGCAGGTCAAATCCCAGTAAACAAGGTCAGAGCACAAATGCCGATCCTACGGTGGACAGCATTAGTTACTGGCCGGTAACTTAGTGGCGGTTACGATACGTCCAACCGGGTGAGGTCTCCTCGCCCAGACCGCGTGTTGCCTCGAAAGAAAGGTCGCGACATGAATGCCCTGACTATCACGTTGGGCACGATTGGAGCTGTGCTCAGCCTGTTCTGTTGGGCGTCGTTTATCGGCGGCGCCTGGAACATCGGCAAGGCCATCACCATCGGCCAGTCAGCTCCCGATCGCTGGCGACCGTTCTTCCCCCGGTTCAAGCACATGTTCATCGAGGTCGCGGCACACACGCGGATGAACAAGTTCCGCACCGTCGGCTGGGCGCACTGGCTGGTCATGACCGGCTTCATCCTCGGCGCGATCCTGTGGTTCGAGGCCTACGGCCAGACCTTCGACGGCTCGTTCCACTGGCCGATCATCGGCAACTGGGCGATCTACCACCTGGTCGACGAGATCCTCGGCATCGGCACCGTGGTCGGTATCGGCGCGCTGATCATCATCCGTCAGCTCAACCACCCGCGGATCCCCGAACGCCTGTCGCGTTTCAGCGGCTCCAAGATGGCGCCCGCCTATGTCATCGAGACGATCGTCTTGATGGAAGGCCTCGGCATGATCTTCGTCAAGGCGGGCAAGATCGCCACCTACGGCAACGGGCACGCCTCCACCGACTTCTTCACCATGCAGATCGCCAAGCTGCTGCCCGCGAGCCCGACCATGGTGTCGATCTTCGCGTTCATCAAGCTGATGTCGGGCATGGCCTTCCTGTACCTGGTCGGCCGCAACATCACCTGGGGCGTGGCCTGGCACCGTTTCTCGGCCTTCTTCAACATCTACTTCAAGCGCGAGGCCGACGGCAGCGTCGCGCTCGGCGCGGTCAAGCCGATGATGTCCAACGGCAAGGTTCTCGACATGGAGAACGTCGACCCCGAGGTCGACAACCTGGGCGCGGGCCGCATGGAGGACTTCTCCTGGAAGGGCTGGCTCGACTTCACCACCTGCACCGAGTGTGGTCGCTGCCAGTCGCAGTGCCCCGCCTGGAACACCGGTAAGCCGCTCTCGCCGAAGCTGCTGATCATGTCGCTGCGCGACCACGGTTACGCCTCGGCCCCGTACCTGCTGGCCGGTGGCCGCAAGGACGCCGCCGGCGACGAGATCGGTCTGGTCGACGCCGACGGCAAGCCCGACGAGGCCGCCCTGGCCAAGATCCCCGAGGCCGCGCGCGCCGAGGCCGATCGTCCGCTGGTCGGCCCCGAGGACCTCGGCGGCATCATCGACCCCGAGGTCCTGTGGTCGTGCACCACCTGTGGTGCCTGCGTCGAACAGTGCCCCGTCGATATCGAACACGTCGACCACATCATCGACATGCGCCGCTACCAGGTCCTGATCGAGTCGGAGTTCCCGTCCGAGCTGGCCGGCCTGTTCAAGAACCTCGAGAACAAGGGCAACCCGTGGGGCCAGAACTCCAAAGACCGCCTCAACTGGATCAAGGAAGTCGACTTCGACATCCCCGTCTTCGGTAAGGACGCCGACAGCTTCGACGGCTACGAGTACCTGTTCTGGGTCGGCTGCGCCGGCGCCTACGAGGACCGCGCGAAGAAGACCACCAAGGCCGTCGCCGAACTCCTCGCCACCGCGGGCACCAAGTTCATGGTCCTCGGCGCGGAGGAAACCTGCACCGGTGACTCGGCTCGCCGCGCGGGCAACGAGTTCCTCTTCCAGCAGCTGGCCCTGCAGAACATCGAGGTCATCAACTCGGTCTTCGAAGGTGTCGAGCAGTCGAAGAAGAAGATCGTCGTCACCTGCGCCCACTGCTTCAACACGCTGAACAACGAATACCCGCAGGTCGGCGGCACCTACGAGGTCGTGCACCACACCCAGCTCCTCAACCGCCTCGTGCGCCAGAAGCAGCTGGTCCCGGTCGCGCAGGTCTCCCAGCAGATCACCTACCACGACCCCTGCTACCTGGGCCGCCACAACAAGATCTACAACGCCCCGCGTGAGCTGATGGAAGCCTCGGGCTCGACCCTGGTCGAAATGCCCCGCCACGCCGAACGTTCCATGTGCTGTGGTGCCGGTGGCGCCCGCATGTGGATGGAAGAGCAGCTCGGCAAGCGCATCAACGTCGACCGCGTCGACGAAGCACTCTCGACCAACCCGACCAAGATCGCGACCGGCTGCCCGTTCTGCCGCGTCATGCTCAACGACGGCGTCACCGCCCGTCAGGAGCAGGGCCAGGGCGAGGGTGTCGAGGTCGTCGACGTCTCGCAGCTGATGCTGGACTCGATCACCCGTATCGATGCCGAGCAGCTCTCGGCCAACCTGGTCGTCATCCAGGAGCCCAAGGCCGAGCCGGAACCCGAGCCCGAACCGGAACCGGTCGTCGCCGAGGTCGCGACCGAAGCCGCTCCGAAGGCCGCGCCGACCGGTGGCGGTCTGGGTATGAAGGGTGCCCCCGGTGGTGGTCTGGGCATGAAGGGCGCCTCGAAGGCACCCGGCGGCGGACTCGGTATGAAGGGCGCAGCCAAGGCTCCGGGCGCGCAAGCGCCTGCCGCCGAAGCAGCTCCCGAAACTGCCGCGCCCGCCAAGGGCCTCGGTATGAAGGGCGGAGCAAAGGCTCCCGGTGGTGGCCTCGGCATGAAGGGCGCCGCCAAGGCCCCCGGCGCGAAGGCCCCCGCGGCCGAAGCAGCTCCCGCCGCTGACACCGCCGCCCCCGCCGCTCCGGTCAAGGGTCTGGGCATGAAGGGTGGAGCAAAGGCTCCCGGCGGCCTCGGCATGAAGGGCGGCATCAAGGCCCCCGGTGCGAAGACCCCCGCAGCGGCTCCGGCCGAGGCGGCGACTTCCGCTGAAGCCCCCGAGGTTTCGGCAGCTACTGAAGCCACCGAGGCTTCGGCCCCCGCCGAGTCCAAGCCGTCGGTCCCCGCCAAGGGCCTGGCCATGAAGTCCGGCCTGAAACGCCCGGCCCCCAAGGCCCCCGGCACCAAGCCCACGGCACCGGCTGCTCCGGCAACCGCCGCCGAAGCTACCCCCGAGGTTTCGGCCCCCGCCGAATCCACCGCGGCCACCGAGGCGTCGGCACCCACCGAATCCAAGCCCTCGGTACCCGCCAAGGGCCTGGCCATGAAGTCCGGCCTCAAGCGCCCCGGCCCGAAGGCCCCCGGCACCGCGGCAGCTCCTGCCGCCGCACCGACCGAGGCTCCCGCCACCCCGGCTGAAGCCCCGTCCGAACCGGAAACCTCCGCACCGGAACCGCCCGCTCAGCCCGAAGCCGCCAACGGCAACGGCACCCCGGCAGCCCCGCCGACCGCCAAGCCAGGCGGCCTCGGCTTCAAGTCCGGCGCAAAGGCTCCCGGCCGCAAGAACTGAACACCCTGAACACCCAGTGAGGCGCGGTTTCCCCGGAACCCGCGCCTCACTGCTGTCAGCACCGATCGCCGTCCCGCATACCAGGAACCGTCACCGCGAGCGTCGGCGCACCGAACATCACGCCGCAATGTGGCAAGACAACCACGCTCGAAGTCGCCGGCCGCCACGTCGTTGCGCACATGCTCTGACGCCTTTGCGCCCACGACACCGCCTTGTCACCTGAAGGAATGCGCGGCGCGTGGCGCTGAGATCTACCGGACGCCTAGCGAGGAGTGACCACGATCTTCCCGTGTGCGCGCCCCTGTTCCCCGTAGGCGTGCGCCTCGGCGATCTCGGCGAGGGTGAATCTGCGGTCGATGCGGGTGTGGATCTTGCCCGCCGACTGCAGCGCGGCGATCTCGGTGAGCTGCGCCTGGTCCGGGTGGACGAACACCCAGTCCGCGCGGATCCCGCGACGGCGTGCGATGTCGAGCTGGCTGGGGTCCGGTGTGGTGACGATGCGGCCGCCGTCGGCGATGACGTCGAGGGAGCGGGTGAAGACCTTGCCGCCGATGGTGTCCAGCACCAGGTCGACCTTGTCGATGTGGTCGGCGAAGTCGCCCTTGGTGTAGTCGATCGGACTCGCGCCGAGTTCGGTGACGAACTGTTGGTCCGATGGCCCCGCCGTGGCGAACACCGTGGCGCCGGCGTTCACCGCGAACTGCACCGCCATATGACCGACACCGCCCGCGCCGCCGTGAATGAGAACCTTCTGTCCCGCAACGAGTTCCGCGATGGCGAACAGCGCCTGCCAAGCGGTCAGCGACACCATCGGCGTGCCTGCCAGTTCCGCGGGGTCCACATCGGTGGGCGCGTGCGCGACGTCGATCGCGCGCACCGCCACATAGTCCGCGTACGCGTTGCCGAGGCCAGGGAACCCCGCCATCCCGAAAACCGTGTCCCCGACCTCGAACCCGGTCGAATCGTGCCCAGTCGCCACCACCGTGCCCGCGATGTCCCAACCGAGTACCAGCGGCCGCGAAGCCGGGAGCTGGTCGGCAACACCCGAGCCTGCCCGAGTCTTCCAGTCCACGGGATTGAGCCCGATCGATATCGTCTCGAGCAGTAGGTGACCCGGGTACGCCTCGGGCACAGCAGCGTCGTCGACGACGTGCAGTACCTCCGGACCGCCCCATTCGTCGAGTTGGGCCTGGCGCATTCGATCGACCATCGACAGCTCCTCCACACTCGGGATTTCGTTCAAAGGTATCGGCGCCGCCGCGAAACCAGCCCGTGCGACACCCCGTCAGCAGTCCGCGAACCACGCCTTCACGAATCCCGCCGATTGGTAGGCGTAATCCCAGGCCCAGCGTGCTGGTGACAGGTGGGGGCGTGGGTCGACGAAGAGCAACTCCCCGGCCCAGCATTTTCCGAGGATGTAGCGGGCGCGGGAGATGTGTGGGGTGAAGGTGACCACGATGACGCGGTCCCAGTCGGCACCGAGCCGGGCCAGCTCGCGTCCCTCACCGAGTGTCGTGCGTGGCGAAGGGTCGAAGCAGATCACCTCGAAGCTGTAGCCCCCGTGGCAGATTCGATTCACCATCGGGCTGTGCTCGTAGGGGTTGGAGACCAGCACGCGCGGCGCGTACCCCTGCGCCGCCAACCGCAGCCCGAGCTGTTCGCGCCCGTCGTGCGCGCCCCCGAGGATCAGGATCGCATCGGCCGCCCGCACCGCGTCCGTGCGCGGCCGCACATACACCGGCCACAGCGCGACCACCGCGATCAACACCGCGACCAGCAATCCACCCGTGGCGAACAGGATCCGGCGCATATGCGAATGCTAGTGACCCGGCGTAATCACGCAATTCGCGCTCGCACAGTCAGATATCTGATTATGAAGGCGCCGATTGCGTGATTACGCCGGACCGAGAGCTCCCGGGATGCAGGCCGACGATCCGAACCGTGCACCGACCAGAATCACATCACCGCAGGTAGAACCCTCGCGCACGAACCGCGAAACCGAACGTTTCCCCCTGTACACCAGATGTTGCGCCCCCTCTTGCCTCACTGACGCGGCGTAGCCACGCGCGCCGCTTACCAACAGAACTATGCGATGCACAGTCTTCGGAACCGGGTACCTCGGAGCCACGCATGCAGCGTGTATGGCCGAGTTGGGGCACGACGTGGTCGGGGTGGACGTCGATCCCGGCAAGGTGGCCAAGTTGGCCGACGGTGTGGTGCCGTTCTACGAACCGGGGCTCGAGGATGTGCTGAAACGCAACCTCGCGGCGGGCCGTCTGCGGTTCACCACCGAGTACGAGGATGCAGCCGCGCACGCCGACGTCCACTTCCTCGGCGTGGGAACCCCGCAGAAGAAGGGCGAATACGGCGCCGACCTGAAATACGTGCACGCCGTGGTGGATACGCTCGCCCCGATGCTGGAACGTCCGGCGATGATTGTCGGCAAGTCCACGGTGCCGGTGGGAACCGCTGCGGCCCTTGGCATTCGAGCGCGCGAACAGGCGAGGGTCGATGTCGAGGTGGCGTGGAACCCGGAGTTCCTGCGCGAGGGTTTCGCCGTCCAGGACACTCTGCGCCCCGACCGTCTCGTCCTCGGTCTCGACCCCGCCCGCGAGCGCAGCGCCTGGGTGGAGCAGACCATCCGCGAGGTCTACGCCGACCTCCTCGCCGCCGAGATCCCGTTCCTGCTCACCGATCTGGCCACCGCCGAATTGGTGAAGGTGTCGGCGAATGCCTTTCTGGCGACGAAGATCTCGTTCATCAACGCCGTCTCGGAGGTGTGTGAGGCCACCGGCGCCGACGTCACCATGCTGGCCGACGCGCTCGGCTACGACGCCCGCATCGGCCGCCGGTTCCTCAATGCCGGACTGGGTTTCGGCGGTGGCTGCTTACCCAAGGACATTCGCGCCTTCATGGCCCGCTCGGGCGAACTCGGCGCCGATCACGCGGTCGCGTTCCTGCGCGAGGTCGACAACATCAACATGCGCCGCCGCACCAAGGTCGTCGACATGGCCGCCCGTGCCTGCGGCGGTTCCCTGCTCGGCGCGAACGTGGCGGTCCTCGGCGCGGCCTTCAAGCCCGAGTCCGACGACGTCCGCGACTCCCCCGCCCTGAACGTGGCGGGCATGATCCAGCTGCACGGCGCGGTCGTCACCGTGTACGACCCGAAGGCGGTGGAGAATTCGCGCAGAGTGTTCCCCACGTTGAACTACGCCACCTCGGTCGCCGAAGCCTGCGATCGTGCCGATGTGGTGCTGGTCCTGACCGAGTGGAACGAATTCACCGCTTTGACCCCGGCCGACCTGGCCCCGGTGGTACGTTCCCGTTCGATCATCGACGGTCGCAACTGCTTGGACAGCTCGACCTGGCGTGGAGCCGGGTGGGTGTACGCCGGACTCGGTACCCCGTAAAGTAGCGAGCCAAGCGGGGTCTGGACGAAGTTTCGTACAGCACGAGGCGAGATGGGCAGTGGATGAGTTCGGTTCTGGGAGTATCGGTGGGGGCCGGGACGGTGCGCCTTGCGCGTCCACAACACGGTGCTGTTCCCCCGCATTCGTTCGAGCTGCAGTCGATCTCGATGCCCGAGCAGCAGGCCGAGGAGTCGGCGGCCGAGGCGATCGCCGCCACGCTGGCCGCGTCGCCCGAGGTCGCCGCCACCACCATCACCTTCCGTAGCGAGCCGCAGGCCAGGGCCGTTCGTGCCGCGATGGCCCGGCGCCAGCTCACCAACTACCAGCTCGTGCCCGAAGCTGTTGCCGCCGTGCATTTCGCGCACGCCACCAGCGATATGCGCGAAGTGTCCACGTTGGCCGTCTACGACCTCGGCAGTTCGGGTCTCACGGTGAGCGTGATCAACGCCCGCACCAGCGATGTGTACCAGTGCGAGCGGATCAGCGATATCAGCGGCGATTACCTGGATTCGCTGATCAGGGAGCAGCAGATCGCCTCCGGCCGGATCGCGCATCCGGCCGATCCGGCGGGTCTGGCGGCACTGGACGGGCTGTGCCGGGCCGCCAAGGAGCAGCTGTCCAACAGCAACGCGGTGGCGTTACCCAGTGAGCAGGGCCTGGTCCTGCTCACCCAGGAGAATTTCGAATCGCTGATGATGTTGGCGATCGAGTCGTCGGCCCGGATGACGCGCGATGTCATAATCCGCGCGCAGCACCCGGTGCAGGCGGTGCTCGTGCTCGGTGGCGGCGCCCGGATTCCGCTGATCGCGCGCGTGCTCGAGCGCACGATCGGGGTGCCGGTGATCGTGCCGCCCGAGCCGGAGACGGCGTTGGCCCGCGGTGCCGCACTGCTGGCAAGGCCTGCCCAGATCCAGCAGGCGCCGGCCGCTCCGGCCCCGATCCCGATGGGCGAGCACGACGACGCGACCCCCGCCTGGCTCACCGCGCCCACCCGTGGCCGCCGCCCACTCAGCGCCCTCACCAACCGTTCGCATTCCCGTCGTGAGCTGAATGTGGCGGTGCTGACGGTGAGTTCGCTGGTGGTTCTGGCCGCGATCGGGCTCGGTCTCGGTTACGGCCCCGAGGTGCTGGAGAGCGGTTCGTCGAGCGACGGTTCCCACGCCGTCCCCGCGAGCACCCCGCCCCGGCCGAGCTCGGCGGGCCCGACCTCGGCCCCCGCCACCACCACCGAGGCCCAACACGAAACCGTCGCCGCGCCCCCGGTCAACCCGCGCCGAGCCGAGGAAACCACCGAAGCGCCCCCGACCACCGGCCCCAACACGTTCACCGTGGTCCCCGGCCTCCCCCCGGTCGTGCTGCCGACTCTCCCGCCCGTGGTCATCCCGGGCTTCCCGCCCGCAGGTCAGTAACCGAGAGGTTCAGTTCCGGGCGTGCCGCGCGCGTGCCGGCGCCACGACCTGCTTCGACCCGAAGGGCCGCGCCAGCATCACCGCGATGGCCGTCGTCAACGGCACCGACAGCGCGAGCGCGATACCACCCACCGCCGACCGCGTGATCTCGATGGCCACCGCGTCCCCGGTGAGCACATCGGTGATCGACCGCCCCGCCACACTGAACAACAGCAGCAGCGGCAGCGCCCCACCGGCATAGGCGAGCACGAGCGTGTAGACGGTACTGGCGATGTGGTCGCGTCCGACGCGCATGGCCGCGGTGAAGATCTCCCGCCGCGACGCGCCTTCGTCGAGCGCGGCGAGTTCGAAGGCCGCTGACGCCTGGGTGATCGTCACGTCGTTGAGCACACCGAGTGAGCCGATGATGAACCCCGCCAACAGCAGTCCCGTGATGCTGACGTGCTGAATGTAGGTGGCCACGTTGGTGTTCTGTTCCTCGGACAGTCCCGTCAGGTGCGTGACTTCGATCGCCGCCCACGACAGCACCGCCGCCACCGCCATCGACGCGAGCGTCCCCAGCAGCGCCGAACTGGTCCGCAGATTCACCCCGTGCGCGAGGTAGAGCACCACGTAGAGAATCAGCGCCCCCGACACCAGCGCGACCGGGATCGCGGCCTTCCCGTCGAGCAACGCGGGCAGCAGGAACATCACCACCACCCCGAACGCGAAGCACAACCCCACCAGCGCCCGGAACCCGCGCCACCGCGCGACCACGCAGATCACCACCACGAACAACAGCACGATCACCAGCAAAGGCAGCCCGCGCGAGTAGTCCTCGAACCCGTAGAGGGTGATCCCCGCCGGGTCAGCGGCCCGCACCATCCGAATGTCGTCACCGGCCCGCAGATCCGGCTGTCCCGGCCCCGGCGCGATCTCGAACAACGTCTTCTTGCCCTCGTCGGGCCCCGATCGAATGTCGATGATGCTGCGCTGACAGGTGTAGGCGGCGGTGCGCGGCGGTTCCGGCGTCTGCGCGAACGCCTTGCCCATCGACGGACTCCCGCAGGGCCCGACGTCCTGCATGACCACGGTCCCTGCCTCGGTCTGCACCGCCCCGCCGGTCATCGTCTGCATCGGCAACGGAATATCGACGTGCTGGGCACTCGGCCACAGAATCACCGTCGCGACCAGCACCACCGCCCCGATGATCCCCAACAGCCAGACAACAACCTTGGCAGCCGTGTCACTGATGGCAATGGGCCCGGAATGGTCGTGATGGTGATGATGATCGCTCACGCCCCGAAGCTTAAAGGCTCCGGTTTTCAATAACACAGCCCGCCTCTCCGCGATTCTTGGCCAGACTCACGCGCGTGCGGCGGCTGCGATGGCGTGCGGCGGCAGGCTCGGTTGCTCAGCTCGCCCGTGCCCGACGAGTTACCCATGTTCGTGCGTGATCTGGGGTCACAAAAAACTCCCCGGGTCCTAGGTCTGGCCTAGATACCCGGGGAGGCGGTTTGTGGGCGGCGGAGAGCAGGGGGGTGTCTCCGCCGCCGGAGGCAGGCGCCCAGGGGGGTAGGCGCGCGTACCTAAGGCTCTCGGTTGTCCAGGGGGGGGGTAGACAACCGGGCCAGGGCGCCGAAGCGCCGAGGTCTACTGTACACAAAAGATGGACTTTTGCACTAGTAGATCTTCAAAACTTCCAAGATTCCGAACTCAAGGTCGGTTTCGATCAGGATTAACAGGATCGCCATCCGGCCTATTGCCCAGAAACTCACAGGCCACAGACGTGACAAGTGAGTATCCACTGTAACTTTACTGCCGGTAGCTGGCGAGGAAGTTGCCGAATCGCTCGATCGCCACGGCCAGATCCCGCGCCCACGGCAGCGTCACGATCCGCAGATGGTCGGTCGCGGGCCAGTTGAACCCGGTCCCCTGCACCATCAGGATCTTCTCCTGCAGCAGCAGATCCAGTACGAGCTTGCCGTCGTCGTGGATCTCGTGCACGTTCGGATCGAGCCGGGGGAACGCGTACAGCGCGCCACGCGGCTTCACGACCGAGACACCCGGGATCATGTTGAGCCGCTCGTACGCCACATCGCGCTGCTCGAGCAGCCGCCCGCCGGGCAGGATCAGGTCGTCGATGCTCTGATGCCCGCCGAGCGCCACCTGAATGGCGTGCTGCGCGGGCACGTTCGGGCACAGTCGCGAGGACGCGAGCAGGTCGATGCCCTCGAGGAACCCGGCCGCGTGCTCCTTGGGCCCGGTGATGGCGAGCCAGCCCGAGCGGTAACCGGCCACCCGGTACGCCTTCGACAGCCCGTTGAACGTCAGGCACAGCAGGTCGGGGGCGAGCGAGGCGAGGGAGATGTGCTTGGCGTCGTCGTAGAGGATCTTGTCGTAGATCTCGTCGGCCAGCAGCAGCAACCGGTGCTTGCGCGCCAGGTCGACGATCTGCTGCAGCACCTCCGCCGAGTACACCGCACCCGTCGGGTTGTTCGGGTTGATCACCAGCAGGGCCTTGGTCTTGTCGGTGATCTTCGATTCGATATCGGCGATATCGGGCTGCCAGCCGTTCTCCTCGTCGCACAGGTAGTGCACAGGAGTGCCGCCGGCGAGGCTGGTCATGGCGGTCCACAGCGGGTAGTCCGGGGCCGGGATCAGCACCTCGTCGCCGTTGTCGAGCAGGGCCTGCATGGTGACGGTGATCAGCTCGGACACCCCGTTGCCGAGGTAGACGTCGTCCACATCGAGCTCGGGGAACCCCGGCACCAGCTCGTACCGGGTCACAATTGCGCGCCGCGCCGACAGAATCCCCTTGGACTCCGAATACCCCTGGGCATAGGGCAGCGCCGCGATGATGTCGCGCATGATCACATCGGGCGCCTCGAACCCGAACGGAGCCGGGTTACCGATGTTGAGCTTGAGAATCCGGTGCCCCTCGGCCTCCAGCCGTGCTGCCTGCGCGTGAACCGGCCCACGAATCTCGTAGACCACGTTCTGCAGTTTCGTCGACTGCTCGAGAACGCGCGGGGGCACATGCGGCGATTGAGGACTCACGCGATCCATCGTGCCATTACCGGCAAGTGGAATTACGGCCTGTTCCGCCTCTCCGCGTCTTTTGGCCAGACCGAGGCGCGGTCTGGCGTGTGTTCGCGGCCGGCGGCAAGGTGGTGAGTCAGTTGGCTCGTCCCCGGCGAGTTACCCATGTGCATGCGTGACCAGGCGTTACTCGGCGGGGGCGGGCGATCGCAGGGCTGCGGATCGGGTCGCCCCAGCGCGCTACCGGGGCGTGATCGGCCGGACACCTACGGGCGCGGGTGACTGGCCAACGCCGAGGTCGCCACGCAGAACTCTTCGATGCGCTCATCCAGGCCTCGCGCTTCGACGGCGTCGCGATAAGTAGGGGCGGCGATGCGGCGACGCAACCCGACGAGGCGTTCGCTCAGCTGGGCGATGCGTTTGTCCTCGGGCAGGTCGAGGACCGGGCGCAACGCGTCCGCCGCACCGTCGATGCTGCCGTTGATGAGATGCGCGGCCGCGTTGTCGACGCGGGCCAGCGATTCGGCGCCGTAGGAGCGCTGCAAAGGTGGCCCGCTCGAGTAGAGGGTGATGGCGCGTTCGGTGGCGGCGAGTGCCTGTTCGGCGCGGCCGAGCTGGATGCAGGTGGCACCCGCGTAATAGGCCGCCTTGGGTGGCCCGAACCCGAAGACCCCGCCGATCTCGTCGTGGAGTTCGTCGCGCCGGTCACCGGCCGCCACTTCGGCCGCGCGCAGGCACCTGTCTGTCTCCACATCACTACCCAATCGCGCCCACACTCTGGCCTCGATATTGAGCAGCCGCACCTTCCCGAGCCCCGGGCCGACGAATTCCTGTCCACTGCGGGCCAATTGGACCGCATTACGTGGCCGATCCGACCAGTTCTCGATCAGCGCGTGCATGCCCCGCGTCCACGCGCGTAACCCGTTGTGCCCGCTCAGTTCCGCGTAAGCCCAAGCGGCCCTGATCTGTTCGCCGGCGGCATCGAGGTAGCCGAGGTCGGTGCTCGCGTTGGCCAGCAGCCCCGACAACGTCCCGGCCAGCAGATATAGGTGGCTGGTGTCGACCGGCTTCTGCTGCCCGTCGAGTAGTCGATACACCCGTCTGCGCACCCGCAGCATCTCCACCATCATGGGTGCCGGTGCGGCATGGACGTATTCGTTGGCGATGCGCCGCACGTCGGCGTCGAGCTGGGCCAATGTCGTGGCCCCCACGTTGGTGCCCTCCGCGGCGGCCGCGTGTTCGCTGGCCTCGTGCGCAGCCGCCATGATCAACTCCCTCTCCGACAACACCTCGGGCACAGCGCTTTTGACAGTTCCCGCATCGACGAACGCGAGCAGGTCGACATCACCCGCGGGCGCAAGCAGGGTCGAAAACCGCGCGCGCACAACATCATCGGAACGAGCCAGCGACGTGTCTAGCGCGGCCTGGTTCACCGGACGCGGGCGAACCCGCACCCCGCCCGCCTCCCACTTCGACACCAGTCGTTCGTGCACACCGAGATGAGCCGCGAACTCCCGGATGCTCATGCGTTTGGCATCACGTAGAGCTCTGGCCTCTCTGCCTGTCCACTCCCCGACCACGGCGTCACCTCATCCGACGGACTACTCCTTCCAGGGTACGAGCTTGCAGTGAGACACACCACAATTCGCCACAATCGCCTATCAGAGGCAGTGAAAGGGCGGTGGAGGGCAGTGGCCCCGCGCGCTCGCATGCGCGATTCTGGAAGCGTGGAAGCCAGAACTGTCGACGACTGGGTGCGGTGTTACCAGCGCGAATTCCGGCTACCCGTCCGCGAGCGCGGCGGCTTTGTGATGCTGCCGATCACCGACCGGCTGTGCGTGGTGCACCTACCGACCATGCGCGCCGAGAAGGTGCTCACGGCGCTGCGCGAGCAACGCCGTGAGGGTCCGGTGCTGGCACGCCAGATCCGCTGGAGTGTGCTCGCCGTTCCCGACGCCAGGCCCTCCGAGGAAGAGGCCGCCGAGCTCGCGGGGCTCGACATCGACATCCCCGGCACCGGAAGTGCGGTGATGCTGCCGACGAATCTGGGCCGGTGGAGCCGCGAGGGTTGTCACTGGGTGCGCCCACCCTCCGGTGGCGGCGACACCCTGCCCGCGCTGTCGCTGGTACTGCGTATCGCCGTGACGGCGGGCCCTCAGCGGGTCTCGACCGCGCTCAGCGAGTCGGGCGATAGGGGAAAGTTGAGGTACGACCGCGACGGCGTCGGCCCCCGCTGATTCTGATACTTCGACCCAGCCTTGGCACTGCCGTACGGATGCTCGGCCGGACTCGACAGCCGGATCAGGCACAGCTGCCCGATCTTCATCCCCGGCCACAGCGTGATCGGCAGATTCGCCACGTTCGACAGCTCGAGGGTGATGTGCCCACTGAACCCCGGATCGATGAACCCCGCCGTCGAGTGCGTGAGCAGCCCCAGCCGCCCCAGACTCGACTTGCCCTCGAGCCGCCCCGCCAGATCGTCGGGCAGCGAGCACACCTCGAGCGTCGACCCGAGCACGAACTCCCCCGGGTGCAGCACGAACGGCTCACCCGGCTTCGGCTCGACCAGGCTGGTCAGCTCGTCCTGCTGCTGCGCCGGGTCGATATGGGTGTAGCGACTGTTGTCGAACACCCGGAACAGCCCGTCGAGGCGCACGTCGATGCTCGACGGCTGAACCATCGACTCCAGCATCGGTTCGACACCGAGCCGCCCCGCGGCGATCTCGGCCCTGATGTCACGATCGGAGAGCAGCACGCGCCCAGTGTAGGCAGCCGACACCGCAGGTAGAACGCCCCCACCCCTTCGAGGACGCCCGCCGGAGCCGAGCCCAGGTAAGGGTCATGAACCCGGACTACGCCCGTCGACCGGACGCCACTCGAACAGACCGGTCTCGGGCGCCGACCGTCTCGGCGCCCGAACCGCATTGCCGATCTACTGCGTGGGCTGCGCCGGTTCCCCCACGTCGCTGGTCGCCGTCGGCTGCACGGGCGTCCCCATCTCGGTGGTCTCGGTCGCGGTCGGGTGCTCGCCGCCGCCATGGTTCGGATTCGTGCAGATCGTCCCCTCACACGGCACCCACGTCCCGTCCCCGTTCGGATTCGGCATCATGTTCGGCCCCGGAGCAGGCGCCGTCGTGTGCACATGCCCCGAATCCCCATGCCCCGGATCGTGGGCAGCCGTGGTCGTCGTCGGCTTCGCACTGGTGGTCGTGGTCGTGGTCTTGCTGGTGGTCCCCGTCTTGGACCCGGAATCATCCGAGCACCCCGCCCCGAGCACCGTCAACGCCGCGATCACCGAAACGAACAGAACCCTCTTCATCAAGTCAGCCTTTCGCCGTTCCGGCCATCGCCCCCAACCCACCGAGGACGAACCTTCGAGCCGGAGAACTAGTTGCGCCGCATAACACGGCATGGCCGAATCCCGCACGACGAACGCTGACAAGAATGTGCGAAACCCGCTGCCCGCACTCTAGATCCCCCCACCGACAAACCACCCCCGACTCCCCCACAACACCCCCCACCAGCCCCGACCCACCAACCCTTGCATCGCCCCACACAAGTTCTGATAGAGTCGCCAACGCGCCCAATGGCGCAGTGCCGATGTAGTTCAATGGTAGAACTTCTGCTTCCCAAGCAGATGGCGCGGGTTCGATTCCCGTCATCGGCTCTCACGACGAAGGCCCCGGAATCACCAGATTCGGGGCCTTCGTCGTTGATGGTGGGGGTTCAGCCCGAGTGCAACGTGCGGAACTTGCTGCCGTGGAACACAAGTGGATCGATGTCCTCGCGGGCGGCGACGCGGTTCACTCGCAGGATCACCACGAGATGGTCACCCGCGCTGACCTGCGTTTCCGGCACCCCTTCGATCCAGGCCGTCGCCCCGTCGATGAACACCGCCTCGCCGGTCCCCCGGTGCAGCGCGGTCTCGCGAAAACGGTCGCCGTTACGCGCACCGAGCGCCTTGGCCGCAGCCTGCTGATCGGTACCGAGAAGACTGAGCCCAAGATGGCCCGCATCGGCGAGTTTCGGCCAGGTCGACGACGAATTCTGCACACAGAACGAGACGAGCGGCGGGTCGAGCGAGACCGGCACGAAGGTGCTCACCGCCAAACCGTGTGGGACGCC
Organism: Nocardia sp. NPDC058658; assembly: GCF_042716665.1. Lineage (NCBI taxonomy): Bacteria > Bacillati > Actinomycetota > Actinomycetes > Mycobacteriales > Nocardiaceae > Nocardia > Nocardia sp. NPDC058658. The sequence continues at coordinate 112,478 of NZ_JBHXRR010000004.1, read as the reverse complement.
GTCGATTTCGGCGCACACCGCGACGACCCCGCTGGGGAAGTTGGCGAAGGCGCGGCGCAGGCCGGTGCCGTCGGCGGGAAAGTCCAAGAGCTCATGCATGATTCGTCGCCTCCACCGGCCGGACGGCCGGGTCCGTCAGTGCCGCGACGACAGGTCCCCATCGCCGCGCGTACTCCTCGATCACCCCGTCCTCACCGAAGGTCCGATCGGACAGATACAGCCCGGGCAGTGCGGCGGTGCCCCCGATTTCCACCAGAACGGGCTTGAGCAGCAGGTCGGGCGCGAGTGCGTGGGCCGGACCTGCGCCGAGCATCACCGGCACGGTCACCACACCGGCCAGCCCGTTACCACCGTCGAACTGTTCGAGGAACAGTTTCAGCAGCCCGGTGTAGGTGGCCTTGAAGGTAGGACTGGCGAACACGACCAGCTCGGACGACGCCACAGTGCGCGCGGCCGCCGTCACCGCCGGATCACCCCAGCCGAGCAACCCGGGCCCGAGCGTGACCAGGTCGATCACCGTCGGCTCGGCGTCAGGGCGCAGAGCCCGCGCCACCTGCACGGCTGCGGCGAGCGTGCGCGATGCGGGTTTCGGATTCCCGACCACGACCGTCACCGTCATCGGATGTCCCTCATGGTTCCTCCTCGTCGTCGGCGCTTCCAGTGCAACACCGGCGCCCGCGAACGACGAGGGTTTGAATCGACGCGATCGATACAGACGCTGGTCAGCCGCCCATGCGCACGCAGTCGGAGGCGATCTTCGACTGTGCCGCGGCCACCTTGGACGAGTCCTCTTCACCGAGGAGCTTGGCCGGGTCGTCGGACTTCGCGTTCGACACCATCACCCGCAGCCCGTTCTGCGACATCCCCGAGTCGAGGAACACCTTGGCCGCGCAGTCGGCGAGCGCGGGGTTGCTCAATCCTTTGTCCTGCAACGACTTCGACAACTCGGCCTGAGTAACCGCGGGTGCGTCGTCGTCACTGCCGCAGGCCGACAACACCGGCAGCGCGAGCAGCGCCGCGGCCATCAGACAGATCCGCATTCGGTAAATCCTCTCGATACCTTCGCGCATCGATGCGACACGCGACGCGTTCGGATCATGCCGCACGGTCGTCCTCGGGGCCACCCACTCGAACTGACTCACGAGTAAGATAGCGATATGGGAGACCACATCACCGTTCGCTTCGACGACAACCTCGCCTACGTCGAGTTGAACCGGCCCGGCAAACACAACGGGCTCACCCTCGACATGCTCCGCGATCTCGTCGACGCGGCCCGAAAAGTGGCCGACAACAAGATGACTCGCGCCGTGATCATCGCCGGCAACGGCCCCAGTTTCAGCAGCGGTCTCGATATCGCCGCCGCCACCCGCAACCCGGTGGCTATCGTCAAAGAATTCCTGCCACGCCCCCTGCGCGGCACCAATACTTTCCAGGAAGCCTGCTGGGCCTGGCGCCGCCTCGACGTGCCGGTGATCGCCGCGATCCACGGCCGCTGTTTCGGCGGCGGCCTCCAGATCGCCTTGGCCGCCGACTTCCGGATCGCCGCCCCCACTGCCGAATTCTCGGTGATGGAGGCTGCCCACGGTCTGGTTCCCGATATGACGGGCCCCGCCACATTGTCACAGCTCATCGGCCTCGACCAAGCCCTGCTGCTGACGATGACGGCCGAGCGGATCGACACCGATCACGCCCTGCGCATCGGCCTGATCACCGACGTCGCCGACGACCCGCTCGAGGCCGCACATGCCCTCGCCGACCGCATCACCGCCCGCGACCGCAAGGCCGTGGCCGCCGCCAAACACCTGTTCAACCGCTCCTGGCAACGGGATTCGCGCGCCACCTTCGCCGCCGAGCGGTTGGCCCAACTGCCATTGCTGCTGCGTAAGGCCATGGGTAGTAGCGACTGACAAGCAATTGACCTGGGAATTCATGCCGAATACCGAACGGATGTACCCCAGATCACTGTTAGCGGCTGTTAGCATCGCTTCGATTCGCTGACCAGTCGAGCAGTGGTACGTGACGGAAAAGTTCTGCCAGCGTGCCCGGTTTCGGCGCGACCCGGAGGCTGCATCGCCTGTGAACAAGACCGGAACCATCCTGCTGTCCGCACTCGCAGGTACCACGGCCTTGCTGGTGAGCGCCGCGCCGCCCGCAGTGTCGAACCCCAACGCCATCAACCCGATTCCCGTGCTCAACGGCACCCACGGCCTGCCCGTGCTGCACGGGCGCACGCAGGCGATTTTCCAGGTCACCGGCATGGCCAGCCCCAACAACACCCAGAACTACAACGTCCTCGGTACCGATCTCGGCATCATGTGGGACAACGGTCGCGGCGAAATGCTCACCGCCTTCGGCGACACCGCGGGCATCGGTTTCCCCAACCTGCTCGCGGGCAGCACCTGGGCGTGGCGCTCCAACATCCTGGTCCGCAGCAACGACAAGAACCCGGCCGACGGGATCATGTTCGACGGTGTGGTGCGCGATGTCGTCGGCCAGGCGCGCGATCTGATCCCCAGCCCCAAGATCCCGTTCTTGGAGATCAGCCGCATCCCGACTGCGGGGATCTCGGCCAACGGCGTGCAGTACATGTCGCTGATGTCGGTGAAGACCTGGGACGCCCCCGGCGAGTGGACCACCAGCTACTCCGGCCTGGCCGCCTCGGCCGACAACGGCGAGACCTGGGCCGATCTCGGCCACACCCGCCGCCCCGACGAGGGCGGCAACGCCAACTTCCAGATGAACAGCTTCGTGAAGGACGGCGGTTTCGTCTACGAGTACGGCACCCGCGCAGGCCGCAACAACGAGGCCTTCATCGCCCGCGTCCCCGAAGCGCAGATCGAGAACCTGGCCGCGTACGAATACTGGGACGGCGGCGCGTGGAAGCTCAACGATGTGAACGCGGCGGCCCCCATCATGGGCGGCGTCGGCGAGCTCTCGGTGATGTACAACGAGTACCTCGGCCAGTTCATCTCCCTCACCACCGACCCGTTCAACTCCGTGGTGATGCGCCGCTCGCCCTCCCCGGAGGGCCCGTGGAGCGCCCCCGAGGTCCTGATCGACGCCCGCGAACTCCCCAGCGCCTACGCCCCGTCGATCTACCCGTACCAAACCGGCCGCGACCTCTACTTCATGACCACGATCCACACCCAATACAACGTCGTACTCATGCGCACCACGCTGTAAGCAAGGCCCCTACACTCGACATCATGGATGCGGCGGAGTGGGACTCGCGTTATGCGCGTAGTGAATTGGTTTGGGGCGCACCGCCGAACAGCACCGTTGTCGAACATGTCTACGGACTCGACCGCAGAATTCCGCTGCTCCCCGACGAATCGGGCGTAACGCCTCCGCTCCCCCGCGCGCTCGACCTGGCCTGCGGCGAAGGCCGGCACGCCCTCTGGCTCGCCACCCACGGCTGGCAGGTCACCGCCGTCGACTTCTCCCAGGTCGGTATCGACAAGGGCCGAACCGTCGCCGCCCGGCTGTCGCGATCGGTCCGTACCCGCGTCGACTGGCGCACCGCCGACATCACCGATCTCGAAGCCGCCGAGGTCACCGGCCCCTTCGAGCTGATCCTGATGGTCTTCGTCCACCTCCCCGCCGACGAACGCCGCACCCTGCTGCACCAACTGTCCGACATGCTCGTCCCCGGCGGCATGCTCCTGGTCCTCGGCCACGCCACCCGCAACATCGCCGACGGCTACGGCGGTCCCCAGGAACCCCAGATCCTCTTCTCCCCCGACGACCTGCGCGCCGACCTGGACCGCGACGACATCACCATCACCATCGCCCACGAGGTCTTCCGCCCTACCGAGGGCCCCGATGCCATCGATTCCCTGCTCATCGCCGAACGCCCCCTCCCCGAGCCCACCGACTGATCAAGATCACCAGGCTCTGGTGGTTTTTCCACTCGGCCGATGTTTGCGTGAAAGCCTGGTGATCAGCCGTCCAGCTTCCAGCGGGCGAACCAGGGGGTCACCGTCGCCGCGATCACGTCGAATCCGGTGCGAAACGAGTGCGCCTGCTTCGGAATCACCCGCACTTCGGCGGCGTCGGCGGCATCGGGCACTCCGAACGGGTCGCTTCCCCCGTTGATCACCACCACCTCGATCTCCCCGGGCGCCAGCAGCTCGTCGCGCCGAGACTTCTCGGGCTTACCCGGCGGATGCAACGGGAACGACAGCGCGATCACCCCCCGCGCCCCGACCGCCACGGCCGTCCGGCAAGCGACCCGCGCCCCGTTGCTGCGACCCCCCTGAACAATCGGCACCCCGGCAAATCGGTCCTTCAACGCCGCCACGATCTCGAGCCAGGCCTCGTCCTGCTTGTCCGCGTTCCCCGGTGCCCGCCGCCCGGCAACCCGATAGGGCTGCACCACCCGAGCTACCGACCCACCAGCGTCGACGGCCGAATCCCGCACGGCCAGAATGTCTTTCGCGTCGACGCCGCCACCGGCCCCGTGCGTGATCACCAGCAGAAATGCCGGATCCGCCACCTTGTCGAGCTCGATCTCGGCCGGGCCAACAGTCGTCTCGATGCGCACATCTCACGGTAGCCCCGAGGTCGCGGCGAGCAACGCCTCCGCAGCCGCGCGTGTTTTTCACATCACATTGCCGCCCACCCCTTTGCCGAAGGCATTACCCACCGGTAATATGGTCAATAAGTTACCCGCGAGTAGCATGCGGAAAACCGGCGACGGGCGGGAACGGCACACCACCGACCGCACCAGAACTCAATGGAGAGTGAGTACTCACATGGGCCACTACAAGGCAAACGTTCGCGACCTCGAGTTCAACCTCTTCGAGGTTCTCGGCATCGACAAGGTGCTCGACGCAGGCGCCTTCGGCGACCTGGACACCGACACCGTCAAGGAAATGCTCTCCGAGATCCGTCGCCTGGCCGAGGGTCCGATCGCCGAGTCGTTCGCCGACGCGGACCGCAACCCGCCCGTGTTCGACCCGGAGACCCACACCATCTCCATCCCCGCCTCCTTCAAGAAGTCCTACAAGGCGTTCGAGGACGGCGAGTGGGCCAAGGTCGGCATCAACGAAGAGCTCGGCGGCCTCGGCGCGCCCGCCGCCATCGCGTGGGCCCTGTCGGAGATGGTGCTCGGCGCCAACCCGCCCGTCCAGATGTACGCCGCAGGCGCCCCCTTCAGCCAGGTGCTCTACGACAACGGCACCGATGAGCAGAAGAAGTGGGCTCAGACGATGTCGGAGCGCAACTGGGGCTGCACCATGGTGCTGACCGAGCCCGACGCCGGTTCCGACGTGGGCGCGGGCCGCTCCAAGGCGATCAAGCAGGAAGACGGCTCCTGGCACATCGAGGGCGTCAAGCGCTTCATCACCTCGGCCGACTCCGACGACATGTTCGAGAACATCGTGCACCTGGTGCTGGCTCGCCCCGAGGGCGCCGGCCCCGGCACCAAGGGCCTGTCGCTGTTCTACGTCCCGAAGACCCACTTCGACTTCGAGACCCAGACCTTCGGTGACCGCAACGGCGTATTCGTCACCAACGTCGAGCACAAGATGGGCATCAAGGCCTCGGCCACCTGTGAGGTCACCTTCGGTGGCCACGGCGTCCCGGCCAAGGGCTGGCTCGTCGGCGAGGTGCACAACGGCATCGCGCAGATGTTCGATGTGATCGAGAACGCGCGAATGATGGTGGGCACCAAGGCCATCGCGACCCTGTCGACCGGTTACCTGAACGCGCTGGAGTTCGCCAAGTCCCGCGTCCAGGGTGCCGACCTGACCCAGATGACCGACAAGGCCGCGCCCCGCGTGACCATCACCCACCACCCCGACGTGCGTCGTTCGCTGGCCATGCAGAAGGCCTACGCCGAGGGCCTGCGCGCGGTCTACCTCTACACCGCCGCGCACCAGAACCCGGAAATCGCCGAGGTCGTCTCGGGTGCTGACAAGGACGTCGCGTTCCGCGTGAACGACCTGCTGCTCCCGATCGTCAAGGGTGTCGGTTCCGAGCGCGCCTACCAGTACCTGACCGATTCGCTGCAGACCTTCGGAGGCTCGGGCTTCCTGCAGGACTACCCGATCGAGCAGTACATCCGCGACGCGAAGATCGACTCGCTGTACGAGGGCACCACCGCCATCCAGGCGCAGGACTTCTTCTTCCGCAAGATCGCGCGTGACCGCGGTGTGGCCCTGGCCCACGTGGCAGGCCAGATCCAGAAGTTCCTGGACTCGGACTCCGCTAATGAGCGCCTCAAGGGTGAGCGCAAGCTGCTCGCCACCGCGCTCGAGGACGTGCAGACCATGGCCGCCACCCTGACCGGCCACCTGATGGGCGCCCAGGAACAGCCGACCGAGCTGTACAAGGTCGGCCTCGGTTCGGTGCGCTTCCTGATGTCGGTCGGCGACCTGTTCATCGGCTGGATGCTGCTGAACCAGGCCGAGATCGCGCTTGCCGCCCTGGACAACGGTGCCGCCGGCGCCGACAAGTCCTTCTACACCGGCAAGGTCGCCTCGGCGCAGTTCTTCGCCCGCAACGTCCTGCCCGAGCTGACCGCCACCCGCGCGATCCTGGCCAACCTGGACAACGACATCATGGAACTGGACGAGGCCGCCTTCTGAGGTTGATTCTCACCTGATCCACGCAAAAGCGGGCCGGAGCATTCATGCTCCGGCCCGCTTTTCGGTCTCTAGGCCGAGCCGCTGGAGAGGGCTGCGAGGGTGGTGAGGAAGTACATCAGGCCGTCCATGAAAAATCTCCTTCGAAGTGGTTTCGGCCATTCCTATCACGGGCTGGTTACGGACAACCTTGGTGAGATGAACGCCGGGCGAACATGCCCGCTCAGCTCGCGTGCGATGCGGTGAGCATCCGGACCTGTGGTCGCGGTTCCCCGCCGTCCGGGTACCCACCCGACGTACCCTGGGAGCTACCGTCGGTTGGGGTGAGGCTCGGGGGTTGAGATGGGCGACAGCACCGCGCTCAGCGTGTATCTACGCGAACGCAGGTTGGCGGCCGGGCTCGCGCGCACCGAGCTCGCCACCCGCACCCAGATGGCACCACTGCTGATCAGCCAGATCGAATCCGGCGCCCTTGTCCCCAATCCCGCTATGCTGCAACGCCTTTTCGACAGCCTCGACGTGCCGCTCTGGTATCGCAAACACATCCTCGTACTCGGCCTGCCCGCCGTCGAAGCGGCCACCGCCCCCACCACCCCCCCGGCCGAGGATCTCGCCGACCTGGCCAGCCTCACCCACCCCGCCTGCCTCGCCCGCTTCCCCACCATGGACATGCTCGCCGCCAACGCCGACTACCAGCGCCTTTTCCCCGGCCTCGGCGCCGGCGTGAACATGCTCGAGTGGATGTTCCTCAACCCCGTGGCGAAAAAGGTCTACCTCGACTGGCACACCGAAGCCCAACTCCTCGTCCACGCCTTCCGCATGCTCGCCCCGCTGGCCCCCGCCCAGCGCATCGCCGCGATCACAGAACAGTGCTGCGCGTCCCCCGACTGGGATCCGGTGTGGACCAGCGAAATCCGCCCCCAGGACATCGCCCGCCGCCACCTGCGCGTCCGCGAACGCAGCACCGGCCTCGAACGCCGCATGATGCTGCGCATCTACGACCCCGCGTTCCCCAGCCGCCCGTGGTGGCTCTACCGCCTGATACCCGCCCGCTGAACGCAGCGCGGCACCCGCCGATCCGACGGGTGCCGCAACTCGAGCCTCGTGCTACTCGGTGTCGCCCTCGGCGGTGCCGGTGGTGAGCTGCTTCAGCAGCGCACCGAGGTCGAGACCCTCGGCCGACCCGGTGGCAGGCTCCTCGGCGACCTCCTCGGCCTCACCCGACCCCGAGGTCAGCTGCTTCAGCAACGCGGCCAGGCCGTCAGCGGAACCGGTCGAAGGCTCTTCCTCGACCACATCCTCAGCCTCACCCGTCCCGCTGCTCAGCTGCTCCAGCAGGTCAGCCGACCCGGTGCTCGCCTCCTCAGCGGAAGCCACACCCCCACCGAGCACCGCGACACTCGCCGCCGCAACCATCGCCACACCGAAAACACGAATCTTGCTCATTGTGAACCCCTCATACTTCAGATTTGCCACGGATTTCCGCCGCACAAGATGTCTAACAGCCCAACCCCTCCACCCGGCAGCCCAATGAAAGGGGGGCAAGACAACCTCTCAGGCCGCCGAGCCGCTCACCAGCAGCTGCAACAACCCCGTCATCCCCCACAGCATCGTCGTCGCCGACCCGGTCGGCCATTCCTCCGCGATAACCATCCTCGAAACCCCTTGTTGCTCATACGATCGCCGACACTGTCCAGATCGAGATCCTAATGAGTCACCCGATCCGAAAGCGGCGCCGGTACTCGTTCGGAGTGGTGTCGAGTTGGCGACGGAAGGCGCGCGTGAGGGTGTCGACGGTGTTGAAACCGCAAGCGGCGGCGATTCTTTGGAGCGTTTCGTCGCTCGACTCCAGACGATGCCGCGCCACCTCCACCCGCGCCGACTCGAGGTAGGCCGCGGGCGTCATGCCGAGCTCGGTGTGAAAAATTCGCGTGAGTTGGCGCTCGCTGACATGAACCTGCTCGGCCAATTCGGCGACCGTGAGCGGACTCGCGATATTGCGCGAAATATAGTGCCGCAGATCCTCGATCCGCCGCGTGGTCGACACCGGCTCGAGCGACACACTGAACTGACTCTGCCCACTCGGCCTTTTCAGATACATCACCAACTGGCGAGCCACCCGCAACGCCAACTCATCCCCGAAATCATCGGCCACCAACGCCAGCGTGAGATCCAGACAAGCCGTGAGTCCCGCACCCGTCCAGACGTTCTCATCGCGAATATAGATCGGGTCGGCGTCGACGATGACCGCCGGATGCTCCGCCGCCAACTGCTGGGCCGTCGACCAATGCGTGGTCGCCCTTTTCCCATCGAGCAACCCCGCGGCCGCGAGAATATGCGCACCGACACACACCGAAGCCACCCGCCGAGCCCCCTGCGCCAACCGCGACACCGCCGCGACCACCCCCGGATCGACCACCGCACTGACCCGCCGCTGACTGTCGGTCTCCACCGCCCCCGGCACCACCACAGTGTCCACCCGGCCCACCTCGGCGAACGTCACGTCCGGCAGAATCCGCACCCCCGCCGACGTGGTCACCGGGTCCATCGACTCCGCCGCCAACACCACCCGATACCCCGTCGGCTCATCCATCTCCCGCTGCAGCAGCGAGAAGACCTCCGGCGGCCCCGTCACATCCAGCAGGTCCACCCGATCGAAGAGCACGATCACAATCAGCCGATCGATCACTCACACCTCCATGTCCGAATCTGCAGGTTACATGACATTGCCGACATCTCGACCTGCGAATACCGTGAAATCATGACCTCGACAACGCTGCGCGAACTCAACGGCTTCGACCAGACCCCCGCCACCCTCACCAACTCCACCCTCGTCCTGGTCGACTACCAGAACACCTACACCCAGGGCGTCATGGAGCTGACCGGCTGGCAATCCGCCCTCGAAGCAGCCGCCGATCTCCTCGCCGCGGCCCGCGCCGCAGGCACCCCCGTCATCCACGTCGTCAACGACGGCGGCAAAGACACGCCCTACGACATCACCGCCGAAATCGGCCAGATCCACCCCAAGGTCGCCCCCACCCCCGACGAACCCGTCGTCGTGAAATCCGCCCCCAACGCCTTCATCGACACCGCCCTCGCCGAATTGGTCGACGCCGCAGGCAAACCCAACCTCATCATCGCCGGCTTCATGACCCACATGTGCGTCACCTTCACCGCCGAAGGCGCCTTCCTCCGAGGCAACACCCCCACCGTCATCGCCAACGCCTGCGCCACCCGCCCCCTCGGCAAAGTTCCCGCCACCCAACTCCACCACAGCGCCCTCGCCACCATCACCGACCTCTACGGCCTCGTCGTAAACACCCCCGCCGACCTCCAGTCATGACAACGAAAAACGGCCCGCACTCCGATCAGGAGTACGGGCCGATTGTTTCCAGTCAACTACCCGGCGGGCCGGAAAACGCGCACGCCGTCGAACCGGTGAAAGTCATTGTCGAAAGTGGCAACCTCCGCACCCAATTCGACGGCAAGCGCGGCGATGTGACCATCGGTCACGAGATTCCCGGCCGTCCCACACTTCTGCAGGATTCCATCGAGCAATTCCAGATGCCCAGTCCCCGGACCGACAACCACCGCCATCTCACTATTGAGCCAAGACCGAACGTCGTCGATAGCTTCCGCCGATGTAGCGGCGTTGGGGAAAATCCGCGGATTCGTGCTGATCCGGACATATCCCAGCAGGACCGCCCAGCAGAACCCGATCGGCTCCGCACCATTGAGCGCTTTCGTCAGCCATCCGTGCGCATCGCCATGATGCGGCGAGTCGGCATTGACCGCGTACAACAGCACATTCAGGTCAACAACCTTCACTTACGCATCTCCAGCTTGCGCACGATCTCTTCGTCCTCGAGCGAGGCGGCCAACTGCAGCGCCTTGTCCAGGTCGACTGTCGGCGCACCGAGGTTCCGGGTCGGTAGGCGAACCTCGGTGCGCGTCGGCCGTGAGGAGAGAGCCGCACGGACAGCGTCGTTGAGCGCCTTCTTGAACGAGGCGCCCGTCTCGCGCATCCGCTTCGCGATCAGCGCCGCGACATCGGGGTCCAAGGTTACCGTGGTTCGCATATTGACATCATAGCATCATCAACTCTGATGCTTTAGCATCAGATTGTGCGTACCAAGTGACCAAAGCCCGACATGCCATGCTGTGCGGTCCTTCGCGCTCGCTTCCAGTCGGCTACCCCGCCGGCCGATATTGCACACGACCTCCCCTATCACGGCGTCGAACATGCGTCACCCGCTCTCGCCGTATCAGTGCTGCCAGCTCAGCTGAACCGAGTTCCCCCGGCGCGGCAATCACCATCGTCGCCCCCGTACTCAGCGCGAGCAGTAGCTCCACCATGAACGCTTCCGAGGACGTACTCGCGGAATGCAAAGTCCGCGAACCAGAGTCGACCGCATACTGCCAACGCAGCTGCTCGCAATCGTTTCGTAGCCCGGAATGATCGACCGCGACACCGACCGACATCCCGTCAGAACCAGATGCGTACCTGACGTAAGCCGTATCCGCGACCCGCAACGGCCGCACCCGATCGACATTGATGATCTGCTCATCAGAGAAGTCACTGGACGCGGCGATCACCTCCAGCGACTCCACACTCCTCCACCGCGCCAGATCCGGCAGCACAGCGCGCTCCGACTCAACCGTAAGACCCAGTGCAACAACCGAATCAGTCAGAATATGCGCGACCCGCTCAGCTGAGTCCCCCAGATCAACGTGCACAAACCCGGCCCCCGCCTTGGCGATCGCCCACACCGCCAACACCGATTCGATAGACCGCGCAATCCCCACCGCGACAAGGCTCCCCGGCCCCACCCCGAGGTCGATCAAAACCCGAGCAAGCCGCGTCGACCGCCGATCCAGCTCGGCATAACTCAAACAACCGAGCGTGCGTTCTCCGTCAGCGAATACAAGCGCAACCCCTTCCGGATTCAACTCCACCGCCACCGTCATCAACCGCGCCAGCGTAAACGAACGCCGCCGACCCGAATTCAACGTGAAGCCGCCGGAGCCATCGACCTGCGCCGACCGAAAATCCACAGACGCAGTCACGCCCACCCCTTATACCTCGCAATAGCCCGCACCGAACGCGAGCAGGTATCAGCGGAGCGTAACCCGGATTGCGCACGCAGAACGTTTGCTGTTGTTGGTGCACAACGGTTTTTGGGTTCAACTAGCAGAAACGACAAATCGGCCCGCACCCCGATCAGGAGTGCGGGCCGATCAGCGACACTATGCCCTGCAGGTGCCCGACTGTGCCGCCCTCGGCACCACAGGCTGTCAATCTCACCGCGGCACCGACGACAGTCAGCCGATTCGCACGAAAGTGGCCGCACCGCCGATGATCGTCGCGTACCAGAACTCCGAACTGACGTTGTGCGTTACCTCGACGGTCACCACATCGCCCGCCGCGATCGCCGCGATCGTGTTCACCACCATCGTGCCACTCGTCCCCGTGACGGCGGCACCGGTGGCAACCACTGTGGTGCCCACCAGCAATCTCGCCTGGAAGGTCCCGCTCATCCCGGCGCCTGAGAACGCGACCGCGGCAGCCAATGGCGCAGCGGCGGAACCACCCTGTGCCCGTAGCCCGTTGCCGGAAACCACAGAGCCTGGATAACCGGCAGTGTCAGCGGTCCAGCCACCTACAACGGTCCAGACACCGGCGGCCCCCGTCACCACATTGCCGTTCTTCGTCATCGCGGACGGGTTGAAAGGAGCCTGGCCGCCGGCAAAGATATGTGGCATCAGCTCCCCGCCTCCTCTTGCGGCGTCTCGGCGGGCAACGCGAGAACAGGATCCGGCTGCGGTTCCGGCTCAGGATCCGGCTGCGGTTCGATGATCGCACCGGGGTAGCCGGACTCCGGGCTCTTCCAGTAGGGCGTACCGTCGGGGCTTTCCGGTTCGGGACGGGTTTCGAGGGGCTGCCACATCAGCACAGGTCCTCCGAGGAACATGGTCGGCATCAGACGGTCACCCCTGCCAGACTCGCCTGCAGGCCACGCCCGGCCGGACTGTCGACAGTGGTGATCTGCACCGTGACCCGGTCACCGGCAGCGAAGGACCATGCCCCGGTCAGGCTGGTGTCGAGCGCGTGGTTGGCCGCACTGATCGTCGCGGTGGTCCCCGCGACAGCGACGCCGTTCTTGCGCAATTCGACAACGAGATTGCCGGTGCCCGCCGTCTCGCCACGGTAGGTCACCTTCGACACCGTCAGCGCGCGCTCGATCCGAATACCCTCCGGCACCGTGTTTCCCGCGCCCACGGCTCGAATCCCCCCGTGCGACTTGATGGCGATGTCATACGCCTGTCCCGCCGCGGTAGGAGTACGCGCGTTCGACAATCGCGGGTCCGAGTCGGCCACGGCATGGATCGCGGCGCGAACTGCCGCGTCATCCGCGATGGTGAGCAAGGCACTGCCCAGCGGACTTGTTCCGGTCAGCTGGCCGACCGGGTGGGTGTGCGGCGTCGGCGTTCGAGGATTCGTCAGCCGCGGGTCGTCACCGGCGACCGCGGTCGTGGCGGTATCTCCGATAACCGGCGGGAAGGTGACGGGCTTGCCCGAAATACCGCTCCACAGTGTGGTGCCCGCCGGACCGCGCACGACAATGCCCTGACCGTTCGGCGTCCAACCACCGACAGTCCGGTAGATGTACAGCAGCCCATCGGATTTGACGATGTACTGGCTACCGTCCGGCGGCGTTGCCGGAAGCTGCGGATAGGTGTCAGCCTGTCCGTCGATCTGGATGCCGTGGCCCGCCGGCCCGACAACGACAGCGTTACCCGACGAGGCGGGCACTGGAGCGGCGAGAGTCAGGTCGACCAAGCCGGTAGAGCCCGTATCGGGGCTTTCCGGGTTCGGACCTGAGACATATTTGGGAACCTGGAAGCTGAACGGTTCCAACGGGATTCGCTCGCCGTCATAAGACAGATCGAACGAAACGCGCCACGTCCATTCGGACGGATTGGTCGCGGGCCCTGGCGCGACCAGGCGCACACCGCGCTTTCCGCGCCAGGTCAGATAGCCGAACTCGTCGAGCTGGCACTCATAGTGCTGCGGAAGCTGGACATAGGTCGCCGGCGCGGGCTGCGCGTTGCGAACGAGGATCTTCGGCGCGTCGGCGATGAAGGTGATGGTGCCGCTCATGGGCGGGAACTCGGGCAGATCGCCGAGGTCGGGGCCGTCGATCACGTTGGCGAGAAATCGCCCGACGACCTTGCCGTAGTCGAGCGGAGGCAGATCAGCCATGGCTCAATACCTTTCGAGATGGTGTGCGAGGGTGCGCCGCGTCAGACGGGCAGCGCACGAACCTGGAGGTGGGAGAAGCTGCCGTAGACCGAGTACGTGCCGCTGCCCGCGGCACGAGCCGCGACCACGTAGAGGGTGGCGGTTTGGTTGGCCGGCACGATTCCGGTCTGAGATCCCGGCTCGACCGGGAAGTCGAATCCTGGAGAAATCAGCACGTGCCCGGATCGCGCTTCCCAGTGCCCCCAGCCTTTGGCGACCACTTCGCCGTCTGGGGCACCGATGCGAACGGTCACATCGCACCGGGTCGGCGCCTGCGAGGAAAGCCCGACCGCACCCTCGATCCAGGGCCGCCAAGGGGCTGGCTGCGCCGGAATCGTGATGGCTGCCAGTACCTTCGGGTCTTCCTTGAGATTCTGCGCATTGAGGAATTGGTTGTTGCCGATCGTCCATGGGCCGCGCGGGCGAGGTGAGGGGATCGGCCGGAACTTTTCGGTGGCGCTGTCGAACCCGAGCACATACCCCTGGCCGAGCGGATTCTCCTCGGTGACCAGGACATCGGCAGCATCGGCGATTCGTCCTGCGGTGCCAGGGGCGCCCGGCGCACCCTGCTCACCACGGGGAAAAGTGATCTCCAACTGCTGATTCGGTGCCGTCCCGAGAATTCGGGCCGAGGCGGCCGATCCGACCGCGCCGGCCAGCCCGACACCGGTGAGCACGTTCACCGGACCCCGGCGCCCCGGCTGCCGGAAGGCGTCATCGAAGGCGATGAACTCGGTGCCCGTCCAGTAGTAGATCGCGTTCTCCGACACCACGCGCCAGGCCTTACGCGCATCGGCGGTGGTCAGCCCCAACACTGACAACGCGGCGGCATCGGCGATATCGCCCTGCCAGGCCCATGGCCACGCCGCGGCGCCTTCGGCCCCTTGGACACCGGCCGGTCCTTCGCGAAGTTCGATCAGGACTTCCCGGTCGACGATCTCGACCGGATTCACGGTGTAGGGCAGACCGACCGAATCGGCCACTCCACGCATGGTGATCGTGACACCCTGGTCGAAGACGGTTTCGTCGTCGTTCACAACACCCCCACGGGTCGGGCCGTGCACACGATTTCCGCGCCGGCCATCTGATACTCGAAATTCGACGGACCGGCCCGATTCAGGGACACGACGAGTGTCGTCGCCTGGCCTGCTGGGATGACACCCACTTGGCTCGCCGGTGTGATGTTGCGCGCGCCGAAGAACGGCTGGAACCGCGCTCGCGTCTGCAGGCCGGTGGTGTACCCGGTGCCCAGCGCGACGGTCTGCCCCGTCGGCGAGCCGATATGAACGACGGCGTCGACGCGGGTGCCGAAATCGCTGGCAGTTCCGTGCGGGCGCACGACCACGCCACCGGTGATCATCGGAAGCCACGCCGTGTCCTGCGCGGGCACCTTCAGCGTTGCGATCACCATCGTCGTGGCCGTGACCGAGAACTGTGACGGCGCGAACCCCGGACCGCCGTCCCACGCTCGATCCTCGCGAATGGTCCACGGTCCCCGCAGGCCTGGATAGGGTCGTCCCGACCATTTGTTGGTTGTCGCGTTCCAGACGGGCACTGCTCTGTCGGGGTGCGAACCGTCGGCGTAGTCCGCGGCCTGACGAATGGGACCTGGGCGGCCGACCGGCCCCTCGAGTCCTTTGACGCCTCGCGGAACGACGAGGTCGAGTACGAGGTTGGGTGCTGTGCCGCTGACTGTCACCTGGAGGTCGGAATTCGCCGGACCGGTGGTGACGCTGCCGATCGTGAACGAACACGACTCACCGTCGGGCCCCAGCGCGCCGAAGGCATCGGCAAAGGTGTCCATGCCGGTGCCGTTCCAGTACGCCAGTGCGCCGGACGAAACCACCCGCCAGGCTTTACCGGCGTGCGCGATGCCCAATTTCGCGGTCAGCGCACTCAGGGCGGCGTGGTCGGCGATATCGCCTTCCCAGCGAAACGGCCGCGCGGGCTCACCGTCGGGACCCTGCGGTCCGGTCGCGCCGGTCGTCAGTTCCAGGCTGCCGTCCCGTGGTGTGCCGTGCAGGGCCTGCACGAGTCCGGGCGTGCCGAGTCCCTCGTCCAGTCCCCGGATCAGTGTCGCGTCGAAATAGTTTGCTACCGAGTTCATTTCATCTCATTCCGTGGGCTCGGCGAAGGCGACGAGCGAAGCCCCTACCGGGGAGAACCCGATCTGGTCGGAGTCGGGGCCGGTCCCGATCCGCTCGACCGACACCACGAGGTGTCCCGGCTGACCAGCCGGAACCGTCGCGAAGTCGGAGCTCGGCGAGAGCGCCTTGGCGGTGGCGCCGTCGCGCAGGCACGGGAACAGCGCCACGTACATCCAGGCGCCCGGCGCGCTGATCCCGAACGCGGTGCCGGTCGCGACGATCGGACCCTGCGCGCTACCTAGCCGAACCGTCAGCTCGGCGGACTGACTGACCGTTTTCGAGTACGCGGCCATATGGCCGTACACGACCGGTCGCCACCGGAACGGCTGCGCGGGGATGGTGAAGGTGCCACCGTCGATCCGGCTGACCGCGGCGACATGTTCGCCGAGGAAGTCCTCGTGGTACCACCCCCATGGCCCCGAGCCCAACGGCGCCGGCGTCGAACGGAATCGACGGCTGGCACGGTCGTAGGCGAAAACGCCGCCGTGGCTCGGCCCATTGGTGGTCTCGTAGTCCTTGGCTTCGGTGATGGTCCCTGAGTCACCGGGCGGACCGGCCGGGCCACGCAGACCCGCGGGAACCGTAGCCCGAAGCTGCTGGTCAGCGGCACGGCCGACAACCTCCAACGCCGGTTCGATCAACGCGGGTTCATTGACGGTGTCGGTGACCGTGATGCTGTTGGCCTCGGCCACCGGACCCGCCGGTCCCACGGCGTCGACCGAGTGCACCCACCCCGCTTCGGTCCACACGTCCATGCCGTTGTCGTCGAGCCGGTGCCACCACTTGCCCCGATCCTCCGGACCGAGACCTGTCGGTCGCGCGGCACTGTCGGCCAGCACGCCCATCTTGCGAAACGACGTCCGCGGACGTCCACGCGCACCCGCGATTCCGGCCGGCCCGCCGGGCAGCGGCAAGTCCGCCACCTCTGGTGCCAGCTCGACCCGCGCGGTCAGCAGCGGCAACCCGTCGATATCGGTCTGACGATCCGCGCGCAGCCGCGCGGCGAAACTGATGTCTGCCATAGATCTCTCCTTTCGGTTGGCGGGCCGCTCAGAAAATGAGCAGGTCCAAGTCGGCACCCACATCGGTGGACAGGTCCTTGATCGCCGACGCCACCCGGCCGAGCCGCTGCCACGCCTTGACGACCGAGTCCTCTTCGTCGGACCCGTCACCCACGGTGATCTGCCACGACGCCGCGGTTTCGCGGTCGTCGGTGAAGGTCAGCTCGGTGACGAAGTCGGTGAACACCTTCTCGCCCATAGCGAATCCGATCTGGTCACCCAGTCCGAAGTCACGGCCGATCAGGTAGGGCGCGTTGTCCTGGATGGTCACCTTGTGGCTGGTGTAGCCACGAGACAGATGCAGGCCCTGCCGCGCCGCGACGAACCCGTCGAGCGTGAATGCCTTGTCGCTGCCGGTGATGAACACCTCGCGGAACGCGTACGGACCGGCCTTGTTGACCCGCTCCATATCCCGGTAGACCATCCAGGCGAGGAACACATCGTCGAGCTGGCCGCGATAGAGCCAGTCCAGGCCGATCAGTGACAGCAACCCCTTGATCGCCATCTCGATGCCGGCGTTCACCCAGCCCGGCGAACGACCACCGACGATGATGTCGGTCGCCGTCGGCTTGTGCAGGGCGATCTCGGAGGCGCCGATCCCGGAATACTCGCCCTCGAAGTACCACACCCACGGCAGATTCCGCATGGTGCCGAACTTGCCCGGCGTCCCGTACACGGCTTCGTACTCATTGGTCGAGTCGAACTTCGGATACCGCATCGGCGTGGTGCCGTCATCGGCGAATTCCTCGAACCACGAGATGATTCCGTCGAGCAGCGACCCGGTCGGCCCCGTAACACCCGACTTGTCCACCGTCTCCAACACCACGGTCGGCTTGTCGAGGTAGAACCATTCGGGCGCCGGCTGCTCGTCCTCTCCCGGCAGGAAGAACCGAGCTGTCAACATGACGCCCGAATCCTCGAGCATCGGCTGGAACAGCTTGTCCGCCATGTCGAATCGCGCCGACGCCGCGCTCCACCGACTGGTATCGGTCCGCGGATCGACCGGAACGACCGCGATCGGGAACGTCGTGTTCCCTTGCAGCCGCATCAGATTCATCGTCAGGTAGGTGGTGACGAGAGTCCGAACCGGACCGAAGAGGATGTGGTGGCGCGGGAACTGCGCGAGCACCGGCGCGAACGGACTCGCCCAGCAGCAGATCGTCGACACATGGTTCCAGGCGTGAATCGCCTCGATGTCCACGGTCTCGACACCGTTGTCGTCCCGCACGATCGAAGCCTTGGTGATGTACCCGTCCCACCGAAAACCCCTGGTGTTCACGGTAATCGGCAGGGTCGTGTCCGCATGATTGCCGAACAGATGGTCGAAGTGCACCATGTCGCGCGGACAGATCATCTTCAACCCGCCGGCCGAGTTCCGCGGAAAACTCACCTGCAACGACAGATAACTCCGCTCCTCCCCCACCTCCTGCATATCCTTGTCCCAGTACCGAACCAGAACTTCCTGATCTCGAGCATCATCCTGCTCGACCCGAAACATCTCATCCATCCGCCGCGATTCCGCATGCGGGTCCCAAACACCCATCCTCCACCACCTTTCACTTGTTTTTGGGTACAAAAAAACCCCAACTCGTTCGAGTTGAGGTTTTCAATTGCAGGCGAGCGCCACCTCCGCTCACGGGTCAGTCCGACTCGTCTCCGAAGGCTCGACATACCTCTCCGGACGGATCAGCACACCACCCGTGATCAACTGATCACTCGGGATCCTCTCAGTGCTGACCAACGGAACCTCGGTCATCTTTCCGCCGATGAGCATCCACAGCCCGAAGCAGTCATCCTCCTCGTCGCGGATCAAGACCTGCACCGAGTAGGGATACGGCCAATCGAGACTCTCCAGATGCCCAAGCAATCCCCACCAGTTCAACTTCGTACATGCCGCAAATCATCAAGAGCTCCATGGGTCTATCAGGCTCGTGTGCAAATTACTCACATCGCCAGCATCCTCCTCAAGCCCCGCCCATACCTGCCATTTCACGGTGGCAGGCCTCCTGAAATGACCATCATAGAATTCAATCAAGGCCTGCTTCAGTTTACCTATCTCAATTTGAGAATTGCCTGGAAACGTCCGCTCATTCCCGAAGTCAAAATAGCAGACTGCGATGCAGTCCGTGTCAGTGCCCCGTGAGTAATACTCCCCGTCTTCGCCCTGGAACAAGATGCTTCCGCAGCCGCGATCGGAATCCACTCCGATACCGAGGTAGGACGAGTGAACCCCTGCCGGATCATCCACGAAGACAGACATGTAACTGCAATATTCATTACCGGCGCCGACAAGCTCGTCGACAGCAGTCGCCAATTCTTTAGCTGAGCGAATAACTAAGGGAGAATCACGGTGCTCAGGTAATGAGTACGCGGTAATCGAGCTCAAAATTTCCTCCAAGTCTATGGCCATTCAACACCACGATACACCGCCGATCCGCTTGGCCATACGACTCGCAAGGTGCTTCCAGGAGATAGGAGGTAAGGAAGTGACATTGCACATCCGGGACATGGGCCAGCAGGGTTATTGATAACCAGCGTGCAGTCTGAAATATTGCCTGACTTCATAATCGCGGCGACCTTCATCTCTACATCCGCCCTCCATGCCACATTTGCGTTTCCAATCCTCTGACTGATCGGCGAGGCCCGAATAATCCTGCTCACAGCATCTGACGGTGCCAGGCCCGTACCTCCACTGATGATTGTCTCGTTGCCCGAGGGACCGGAGTATGGGTTCGAAATCCGTCCACCATTCCCATCGAGGAGATAGCCGTAGGTGTGCGTTCCGGAACCTGGGGATTGGAATGTCGGAAGATCTTCAATCGCTCGCTGAATGCCGTCGTTGACGCTGGCCTGATGTGGTGCCAGTACGTCATCGTTACGTGACGGCGGCGGGGGCTCGGACGACCCCGGCTCGCTCCGTTGGCCCTTTGGGTTTAGGTTCCGGCCACTTTCGTTCGATTGCGCAAAGCCATCACCGCCCCTCGAATTTACTCCAGAGCCTTCAGAAACGCTCGACCCAGTAGGCCTCGCCGGTATGCCATCACCGGCTGCGGCAGCGCCACGTCCGGGGGTGCCAGCCATGGCCGTCACTGGCATCCGTGCTTCGAGCATGACGAAATGCTCGACGTCAGCGACGAAGTTTTTCGCCGCCTGGGCGATCGCGCCCTCGTCGGCACGGATCTGATTCAGTGGCAACTCGGCACTATTGACCGCCGCAGGCGTTGGTGTGAAGTCTTCCGCCAGGTGCACCGGCCGACTTGCCGTAGCTGCGGGCAGTCCTGAAACTGTCGTATGGAGTTCCGGCGCCATCGCGGGGCCGGGCGACGTATCACTTGGCAATGGCGAGGGAGCATTGTCAATGGCGTTTGCCGCCGGAGACGGCCTGCCGTTGAGCACAAACTTCTGGCGGTAGTCGAGCGCAGAGTTGGTGACACGTGCGTCTTGGAGCGCTTGACCTGCCCTGACAGCGTCGACCACATCGTCTGTTGCGCTCAGTACGCCCCAGAATTCGGGAGCAAGTCGACGAACCGTCGCTTTGGCTGCGACGCCCGTCAAAGCGCCAACGCCCGGAACGATGCCGACGACATTCAGGCCGAGCTCAGCTGCGGCCCAGGCAATCTCGGCGCCACTGTGATCACCGCGATCATGTGCCGCCTCCCACAACACCAGCGCCGGCCCATAGGTAATCGCGGCCAGAAACTCGTTGGCTCCTTGCCTCAGGTCGTTACCGGTGATGTCGACGCGGTTCGCTTCGATCTGTTGTTGCCGGATCTCGTAGGGGCTGAACAGCGGCGGTGCCTGATACCGGGTCGGAATGGTCGGATCAGTGGCTATCGCGACGTCGAGTTTGCTGTCGATCCATTCCTGGATCCGCGGATCAGACCAAGGAATTCCTGCTTCGTTCAAGCGGGTCCGTGCGTCGAACCGGTCTCGTGCCTCCGCATCGGTGCGCGGCTCGTGGTCCCAGTGGGTTTACCTGCTTCCGGGGCCACCGGCGCGGTGGGCGGCTGCGGGACGCTATTCGGCGTTGCCCCTTGGGTTGTAATACCCGGCTGCACAGGCCCACTCCCCGGAGTCGTCGTATCCGGTACGGGCTTCTGCGGGGTCGGGCGCTGCGGAGTAGTCGCTACCGGATCAGAAATCGCTTGGGCCGAGGAAATCGCGTCGAGCGCACGAACCCCGAGCACCCGCTCATACGCGCGCGTCGCCGAGGCTGCGGTCAGTCCATTCAGGTTGTGCACCCGCGGTTTTCGCGCGGGACCTGATCCCGAATTGGACCCCGCCGGAGTCAACGACGCTAGCCACGCGGAGAAATAGGAAAGGTCGTAGGCGACGTAAGGCTCTGGTACCACCATCGCGATACCTCCTTAGAAATCGAGAGCGCCCAACCCCTGCAAAGGGATTGGGCTCTCTCTCGATCGATGTTCAGTTGGTAGGCGCGATCAGAACGGTCGCGATGACCTCGGCGTCACGGCCCCGATGATGCTCGAATCGGTGTTCCCGCCTTCGACCTTCACCACGATGTCGGTGCTGGCCCACGGGTCGAGTGAAGCGAGCCAACGGCGGCCGGCGAGCTGACCCCACACGTTCACGCTGGTAGAGCTGCCCTCGGTGTAGAGCCGAGCCGTGCGGTGGCGTGGGTGGGTGTCGATGCGCAGCGTCTGACCTGCGGTCAAGCGCGGCGTCTGGACCAACCGCGGCTGTTCCAGACCCTCGACCGGGTCGAGGATCGACCAACGACCGGGGCCGTTCATCGTGTAGCGCGGCCAGGCCGGCTGATCCGCGGCATTGCGCAGGCGCAGAATGCCTTCGCCCGCACCGGAAGCGTTGGTCCACACCATGGTCTCGTCGAAGTGCCGCTCGAGCGGATCCATCGCCGTCGCCGACATCTTGTACATCGCGAAACCGTTGCGCGCCGGATCGATATCGCCCGAAGGTTCAGGGGCGGTGTCGAGCTGGAACTGCTGGAATCGCCAGCCCTGGTGCCGGGTGAAATAGCCGACGGTGACGGGCTTGTCGGTGGACCAACCGCGGAACCACGCGTCGTGCACGGCGAGGAATTCGCGGACCGGGTTGGACTCCTGCGCGCCGCTCGCGGTGGAGATGATGGCGAGGAAGTCCCATTCCTTCTTCCAGCGGACCGATCGGGCGAAGGTGGCGCCGTCTTGGCGGGCGCCTTCGGTGGCGAGCAGCTGGACCGGTGCGAACATGAAACCTGTTTGCGCCGAAAGCCTTACGCCTTCTCGACCGGCATTCGGACCTGCCAGGTGCCAAACCCGGCCGTTGTTGTCCCACACCACGATCTTGGTGTCCTGTGTGTTGAGCATTTGGTGGATCATCGACCGAGTCCTCCTCCTCGTTGTGCCACAAACGTCTGGCGGCGTTGAACTCGGGCGATGGACATCTGCACGCTCTTGGGGTCCATGCCGTTGAAGTTGTAAATGTCGCCGCGGGCGGTGTGTCCGCCGACGCCCTCGGCCAGGTCGGTCAGACCGAAGCCGGTGCCGACGACTTCCTTTGCCGTACTCGCCAACCACTCGACAGGCTTCGCGACGAGGTCGACGGCTTTGCCCGCGACGACCGAGCCCGCGACGGATCCGAGCACGCCGCCGATCGCCGCACCGGCCGGCCCCGCGATCGCGGTACCCAAACTGGCGCCGATGAATTGGCCGACCTGGCCCGCCGCATCTTGCGCCAGGCCCTTGGCAGCTCCGGTGATGCCCTTGACCAGACCGCCCGAGGCGTTGCCGGACGTGAAACCTGAAATGGCCGATGACAGGTTCGAAGCTTCGTTGTTGTCGAACGCCTCCTGTTGATCGCCCGGAGCGAAAAATTCTGTGTCAGCCGTGATTCCGAGTTGTTTGGCTAGTTCGCCGTTGACCGAGAGCGCGTCCGAAATCGCAGGAATGCCAAGCGAACCCGCCAGAGCTCCGAGCGTGGAGCCGACCTCCCCGAGGGCTGTGGTGTCGCTCAGACCGAGCGATGTGCCGAAGTTCCGCGCCAGCTCGCTGCCGACGAGGTGCCCGCGATCGATGTAGTCGGCGCCACCGTAGGTGGTGAAGTGTCTTGGTTCAACCAGACTCGTCCCGTTGAGACCTTCACTCAGACTCGGCGTGCGCGGCGTGGTGGACGCACCGACTGCCGAATACCCACCAGCACCGTTGGGCACATACGTGATACTGCTGGAACCGCCGCCGGACCCACCGGTGACAACAACACTGTTGGAACCACCGCCCGATCCACCGTCGACACCGAAGCCAGTCGGCGTCATCGGCGAAGCACCGCCCGGCGCAACCGAACCACCGGCGCCACTCGGCGACAAACCCGAGCTCTCCGACGGCATCTCACCGATAGCGGACTTCAGCGACATAGACGCCGCGAACCCACCACCGAACCGAGAACCGATCGTCTGCCCGAGCTGCTCACCGATCTCCGGCGCCAACTGCCCGGCCGGCCCGAGCGCAGGCGCGATAGCCGCACCCAACGCCGCACCGACCCGACCACCAGCTTCGGTCGCCGAGGCGACGATCCCCGCGGACAACGCCTCCGACAGCGCCGAAAGCGGTGCCGTAGAACCCTGTGCCGACGACGTCGACTCCTGGGCGAACGCGGGCATCGCTCCCATCAGACCTTGCGGTTCAACGTTGAGCGAAGCCGAGATCGGCGGCCCTTCGCCGGTGAACGGCGAGTTGGCGCCCAAGTCGACTTTCATCGGTTCGGGTGTGCGACGGCCGAACAGCCCGCCCGCACCCAGCACTGGCGCCAAAGCACCGCCGAGCGCCGCACCCGCAGTGCCCGCGGCAGTGATCGCGGCACCGCCGATGCCACCGATCACGTCCGCGATCAGCCCGGTCCCGAGCAGATCACGCCACTTCTCCGGATCGCCCATGCCCGTGTCGCCGACCAGCCCGCCACCGGCGAAGCCGGGAAGCATGCCGCCCAGGTAACCGGCAGAAGGAACCCAACCGGCATTGATCGCTTCCAGCAGCGGCAGCGCACCGGCAGTCGCGGCCGCGTTGACCACGTACTCGCCGTTGGACAGGCGAGCCAGGATCGAATCGCTGGTACCGGTGCCGGGACCACGAACCGAGCCGCCGCCCGCATAACCTGCTGGGGCACCGGCATTTTCGACTACTACATTGTTGATTCCGCTCTCAGGCTTCGCCGGATTGAGCAGGGTCGTCTTCGACGAGAACTTGATAAGACGGGTCTTGGTGTCGGTCGCGTCGGTGTCAGGACGGAGCAGATCCATGGCCTGCCCCGCGACACGTTCGGCGATGGCACCTGGTTGGGTGCCGAGCACGTCGGACAGCACACCGAGCAAACCCGCGCCGATCAGGCTGTTCGGCGGAATCCGGCCATCCTCACCGAGAGTGACCGGGCCTTCCTCCGGCAGGGTGATCGTCGCGGTGCCGCCGCCGGAGCCGCCTTCCCAGACGGCCCCGCTCGGCAGCCTGATCCGCTTTCCCGGAGCCGGTGTGCCGCTCGTGGTCATCGCAAGAACGTCCGGCAATGTCATCGCCGTTGGGCGTTTCTTCTTCACAATTGGTATCCACTTTCTGCGTTCGACCGCTCCGGGGCTGCAGCCACCTAGTCGTTCCAGCCGAGGAAGTCGTTCATCTGATCGAGTTCCGTTGCCGTGCCGACTCGTTCACGATTCGACTTCCGTCCGGGGCGAGCGATCGGCTCGGGCATATTGCGCCCGCGCCGACCGTCATCGGTCCGGGCCCACGCCAACCACCGCAAGCTGTCGGCGACGTCCGCCAGCAGGTGCTCGGCGGTCTGCCATCGACTCCCCTCCGGGTGCATCACCCGAAGCAACGCCGACTCGAGCGGCAGGTGCTTCACGATCGATCGCAGGTCGGCCCAGTCGAGTGCGTCGGTGCCGAGCATCCGTAGCCGGAGCCCCAGGACGATCAGGTCGTATTCGATTGCCTCGCTGTACTCTTCGAGAAGAGCGTCGAGGCTCAGGATTCCCCCAGGCTCAGCCCCGAGTGCGCGCGCCACGCCTCGAGCAGCTCGTGGTAGGCGTCGGGATCCATCTCGTCGAGCGCGGCCAATGCCTCGGGGGTCAGGCTCAGCTCGAGCAGGGTGTACATCGCGTCGACATCGCCGAGGCGACGGATCCGGCGCACGAGACCGGGCTTGAGGTAGGACAGCGACGGCAGCACGATCTCGGCGCCGTCGACGGTGTAGGTGAAGTCGTTCTTCACGACCGCGGGCTGGGCGATCTTGATAGGTGCAGCAGGAGAAGTCATGGGTAGCAGACCCTTTCGTTTGAATCTGAGTTTTGGAAAATAGGAAGGGCCCAATGGCGGCGGGCGGGCCTGCGCATAGGTGTTTTACCCGCCGCCATTGGGGGCTTTAATCAGGCAGTCTTGAGACCGTCATCGAGGTAGCGGTACGCCTTGATGCCGGAATCGTCCTTGAATGCCTCGACATTGATCGTGAAGCCGGCCAGTTCGTTGGACACGAACTTCTTCTCGGTGATCGAGGAGATCTTGGCGTTCGGCAGCACGATGCGGAGCTTCTTGTCCTCGGTCTTCATGTCGAAGACCCACGAGCGACGCGGCAGAACCACGCCGGTCTCCCGGACGTTGATCAGCTTGCCCGAGGTGGAGGTGGCAGCAGTGGCGGTCACGTTGTTCTCACCGAAGATCTCGGCGAGCACATCCTGGTCCCACACCGCGTACAGGGTCAGGCCGAAGCGGACCGAGTGCTCGGTCTGCAGCTGGGCGATGATGTCGGCGTTCCAGTCCTTGACCGTCTCGACCTTGCGCTCACCGAGCGACTCGATGCCGTCCTCGGAGACATAGCCCAGCGCCTTGAAGGCGGGGGCGATGGTGCCGGCCGCGGTGGTCGGCAGGGTGGTGTTGAGCGGGGCCACCAGGACGCCGCCGGAAACGGCGAGGTTGGGGGTACCGGCGCCGATGAAATTACTGGAAGGCAGAGCCATTGTTGTTATCTCCCTTGGGATTGTTGCGCAGGCCCTCGGGATGGGTACTTCAGTTCGACTCCGGTCGGAGTCAGGCGAGGACGGTGCCTCGCACAATCAGGTCGGCGACAATTATGTACCGCGGAGCGGCTGTCACCGGATCAGTGTCGTTCTCGATGCCGGCGTCCTCGACCTGGTCGCACCACACGGTGCCCAGGTAACCGGGAGCGGCCGCACTCAGGATCGAACGCACGATCGCGGCAAGTGTTGCCGCCGCGCCGGCGTCATCGGTGCATTCGAGAACAACACGAGGACGATCGAGAATCAGCTGAGCGCTCCTGCGCCCCTCCCGATCCTCGACATCAACTCGGGCCTTTCGGTCGTTTCTGGTTACTCGCACCATCCGGGCCGGACGCGGGTCGGGAACCCGGCTGACCACAGTCGCGGTGTCAGATACCGCGGCAAGTTGTGTCGTCAGATAATCGACCAAAGTTTGTTCGATATCAGGAAACAGTATCTTTTCATTCATGTCAAGTCCTTGAACAGAAATTAATTGAGACCAAGATTTGGGCATGAAAAATCCCGACCAGTCAACCGATCGGGATAATCCGCTATAGGCCACGTCCCGTGTTAGGCAGCACCTTCAAGCAACGAACAGCATTGCGATCACATCGCACCCTAATTAACGCCCCGGGGTGGTTGTATTCAAAATTTGCAGATATGATCCATGTCCCGGCAGACTCTTTTTCACGATGAAAGTGGCGGTTCGCAATTACGAACCGTACTCGGCACGAAGAGACACCAGCCGCCCAGCTGTTTTCAACAAGCCATCGCCCGGAATATGATCGGCTGCATACTCGAATTCAGGGTGGCACTGAACTGATCACCGACGACGCTGTCGATCATGAATCTCGGCTCAGCGTGCAGCTCAAGAGGAATATCAGACACAGAAAGCACCCTTCAACGGAAATATTGTGACCAAGGAGTCAAATTATACGTGCGACACTTTCACACTTCCGATTCGTTTTGACGGTCGGCCCGACTCGACTCCGCTCCGAAGCATCCACATTCCTAGCTGGCACGCGCGAAATTACAACATTCGCAATTGGCCTCAACAGAAGCCGTCGCCACATGACGAGCGTCACGCTGTTCCAATATCCAAGACTTTTTCATCACCAAGCGGTACCCCCTCCATGCCGATTGGGACATAATCAATCGAGTAGGTCAGGCCAGCATCGAGACATAGCCTTGCCAATTTTCCGAGGCACCCCTCAGCGTCGACGGATTCGGTAAGCGTTCCCTCGATCAAGTAGGTGAACCTGCCGCCTGAAGAAGCTCGGTCCTCATGACAGAAAATATCCATCATCTCGCCCTCGTAGGTCAACTCATAGCCAACGCGGCCAATCTTAATATTGACAGCACCGCCGACCCACAATTTCAATATAGTTGTCATGACATCGTAGGTAGCCCACCCAAGTTCTCCACCGAATGCATACATACGGAACCTCAATCTTTCCTACTCGATCCGCAATGCAGGTTTGGTATCAAATTTGCCACCCTTGATGAGAATCGAGATTGACTCGACATTCAGATGTGGATAATCTGCTGCCAGTTGCTTTGCGAGCTGCTTCAAACCGGGTGATATCTTCGACTTCGAACTGATGATACCATCGGAAACAGCCTTGCCAAACGTCTTAGCGTTGCTGTTGTACAATGCCGGATTTAGCTTGATATCCACTGACAAGGCTTCCAATTCCGTTCGCGACAATCCAGCCAATGCGATCGGCGAGCGGGCAGAACTCTCAGCCGCACCGTATGCAACCTTGCCTTCGAAGTGGCTTATCAGCAGGCTATCGAAATATGAGCTCGGCACAAAAACCGCTATATCGACATCGTTTGCCATCGGCGTCCTGAGTGAGGATCCTTGCACAAATGCGTCACGCGAGGGTATCCCGGCACCTACGAGGCCAGTATCGAGTTCCGAGGCAAATCGGGCGTATTCGTCCCGACTCGTAAATTTGTACGGATATCCTCTAGCCGAGACAACGTTGGTCCAGTTGCCCATTTGGACGACGAGGTCAGTTGACGAAATCGGCTTGGCCACCCTAGAGGCGATTCTTACCATATCTAATACGGTGGCATCATCCATTCCCAGGCGAATGCTGTACGCAGCGATTTCTCGCATTTCGAGCTGTGTGTACGACAGCTCAAATTGTGCCTCACGTTGTGCCGATATCCATACTCTGACCGCAGAATCCAGGTCATCAGCACGCTTTATAACAGCGGCATCCGTCGCCGCTGCAGCGATGACCGCCTCAGTTGACGATGTTGCACCCTTTCGCAGACCGGCTAGCCAGCGAATCACACCCGGACCCGGGATCGGGAGAAACACCGCAGCGAGGCTGACGACGTCCGCCGCAGCCCATAGAATTTCACCCGCTGCGTGCTGCTTCGCGGCAGGCGTGCGATAGTCAGGAAAGTAGATACCGCCGGATCCAGCTCGCGCATTCATCGTTGCAATCAGGGGCCCGCTCCAATGATTGGACAACTCATCGCCGATTACCGAAAACGAATTTCGAAAATGTTCGATTATCCCCGGCTGCCTTTGCGGAGTCTGAGCCATCCAGTCTATGCCCGGGATATCGCCGGGTTGAAAGCCACGCTGCTGTTCGTCCGCAAGGTTTACGAGTCGATAATAGGTCTGCGCGGAACCGTTCGCAGGATCAAGAACGACGCGCATATCCGTGACGCCTTGTTCACGGATATAGCTATCTATGTATAGTTGACTTGGCGTGAAGGTTATGATTCCGTCGACTTGGGAAAATCGTCCGAGGTCAATTCCTTCCCGGTCGACATAGTGTCCAGCCGTAATGACTCCATCAACCGTTGTGTAATTTTTTCGAATTCCGTTGGGATATGTGAAATAGCCCTCACCACGCCCTCGCCGGTCAACTGATCCCGATTCTTCGCTCTCGCTTCCATCAGTTCCCGAAAACCGGGTGAACAGGCGATTTTCGAAAGCGCTCTGCCAGGTTGTTCCATCTCTCGATGTGTACGTTGAGTACGGTCCGGATGGAGTGATCTGGGTAGTCTTTATTCCACCTTCGGCATCTTGTGTCTGAAGTCCGATGTCGCCGCCCTGAAATAGGACGACATTCACATCGCGACCATCGACAGTATCGATATATGAGGTAACCCCCTGTGTCGCATAGGTATCGACAACTGGCACGGAGGCTCCGGGTTGGGTAATTTTTGTATTTGTCCACGGTCGGTCTGCGCCGTCGCTGCCACCTCCCTGCTCGACTTTGATCGACACTCCGTTGGCTAGCAGATAATCCCAATGGCGTACGCCGAATTCATCGATGAACAACGAACCCTGTGTGTTGTTGCCGTCGACCCACACCACCGCGGGACCGCCTCGAACAGGAGGGGTTACACCCTCGGGAAGAATCTGGTTGACGCGGCTCGTATCGAGTTCCTGCTGAGTTGGTGGCGGCGGAGATACCGACGCTGTGCTCGGCACGTCGAACAGAAGTTGACCGACAACGCTTTGCTCAATCACCACCCGGTCCTCCGGCGATATGCTCGCCGGAACCTGAGGGCTTGTAATTTCGGGCGACTGCGCTTCCGCACCTTCGGTGCGACCGAAACCGTACAGCTGTGCGAATACAGGATTCTGCTGAAAGCTCTCGGGGAGCTGCGCCACCGGCGTGGTCGAAGTAGGGCTATCAGCTCCGGGAGCGGTCGATGTCGGAGACTGCGCTTGCGTCTCTGTGGGAGCCGGTTGGGTACTGGTAGGTCCGTTCTGAACCGGCGAGGTTGCCTGCGGTGTGGGTGTAGTTGTCGACGGCTGAGATTGGGTATGCGCTGGTTGTGTGACCTGGGGCCGAGGCGTTTCGCCCTTCGGCTGATCCTCAGTCCGGGTGGCTTGGCTACCTGGGTTGGCGACCTGGCCTTCTACGGGGACCCGGTATCCCTCCTCGTCGAGGACCGATCCAGCCTCAGGATCAACGATCGGCTTCACCACAGCAGGTGCGGGGTTGCCTGACAACGCAGAGGCGATCATGTCGCGAGTCGCCCATATGCGTTCGAGTGCTCGCGCTGCGGACTGCGGGGTGAGTCCGTCGAAATTGTGAACCTGGGGTTCGCGATCGGGATGTGGGGCCGGTGCACCGATCGGAGTCAGACTCCGCAACCAGCTACCGTCACCTGCCGGATCCGGTTCAGGCCCGTTCACCGAGACGGCTCCGCATCATCGATCCGACGCCGCAGCTCAGCGACCATCGCCGCATACGCCTCCGACTTCGTCTTCCCCTCACACGCGATCCCGCGAGGATGAGTCGCGTACCACGCGCTCCCCTCGACCTGCTTCACCGAGATCTCGTCGAAGTCGTAGAACTCCTCCGCATCAGGCGTAGGCCAATGGCCTTCGGCATCAGGGGTGATGTGAGCACCGGTGTCGAAAGCGCCCGGGGCGCCGGCAGGAGTCGGGACCCACCGGATCTCCTCGAGCTCAGGGTGCACACGCACACCACGCTTGATCAGATACTCAGCGACCCGAGTCGCCTGCTTGATCGAAGTCACCGTCGGCTCGGCCAACTTGCGGCCGACAGGGCTGGTCCACTCGGGCAGGTGGATGACCGAAAGTTCTTCTGCCAGTGCGCGAACCTGCGGGTCGAGTTCGTCGTCGTGGTCGGGCTCGGGGAGTTTGCCCGACATCGCCTGCTGGATGAAGACCAGAAACTCGGGAGTGACCAACTGTCCGGACTCGGTCTGGACGTATTCCGGTGTCGATGCTTCGGCGGAGTTGAAGTCGACCGAGCCGATGATTTCCTTGCCGGACATGTGGTGGTCCCTCCCGATCGTGGGCATGAAAAAAGCCCGGACCGAATGGCCGGGCTCGTGGTGGTTATGAATGTGGAGTCGGAGCGGGCGCGAGGTATCGCCACATGCTCAAGGCAAGGCGCAAATCAGCCAGAGCGCCTGTGGGGTCTACGACCGAGGAAAAGGGGCCGTTAGCGCTACCCGGAAGGGCCTCATGAACGCGCACCCACATCGAAAGAGGTTGGGCTGCAAAGTAAGTGGGCAGGCTGCGGCCCGCTGCAACAATCGTGGCCGAGCGAGCGCGCTGTGTCAACAGCTCCGCGAAGATTCGTTCATAAGGCTGGTCAGCGGCGCATGAGCGAACGCAGGCCGAGCAATCTACCGACGTAATCTGCAGTGGCGTAAGCGTTTTCATCAACAGCAGCAACAGCGCCTGGCCCGCGCCGACGACCAGATGTCAGTCAGTGCGGGGACGCGGCGGCGATCAACTCATCGCGCCAGTCCCGGAACCGGGCCCGCATCTGTGTGACTTGCTCTGGACTGACGCGATACTCAGCAAAAGCATCATCGGTGATCTGCCGAAGTGCGCCGAGCGCATCAGCGAACATCATCGGCTCGAAACCACGATCAGCACTACTGGCAAGCTCGATCAACCCATCGCGCGTATAGCGCCCTGTCGTGATCGCAGCATCGACGTCAAGAAAATCCCGCGGGAGCGCCCGGCCATAGAGGGCGATCATCTTATTCGCGACCGCGTCGTCAGGATGCAGCACCGGACCGACATCGAGAATCACCGGCGGGTGCGCCCTCCAGTCCGCAGACAACTCGAGCTTGTCGGGCTCCCGTTGCGGCTCAGCCAGAGACCGCACAAGAAGCCGTGCGAAGGTCTCGCCACTCGTGGTCACCTCGACGCTGTACCCGTTGGCACACAGCGCGGCGGTAACCGCCGCTACCGCACCCGGGAAATCCGCGCGCCTGTGCCAATCGGTAAACAGATCGACGTCCCCGCTGGGGCGATCACCCATCCCGTGCGCACGCATGGCATAACCACCGGCAAGAGCGAACCCTTGGTCACCCGCAACGCCAAGCGCGATCCCGGCCAGACGGCGGTGATGTGGCTCCACCCTGCTACGCCGAGGCCAGACGGCTGAGCTCGGCCAAGTCCACGAACTTCGCCTCCCACGCCCGCCGGGTCGGCTGCGGAAGCCACATATACGACCACAACCGCTTCAGCGCGGATTCGTTGAGATAGGTATGCAGATCAGTCGACTGCCCCGCCTCATTGATCACTGCCCGGTAGAAGTCGACGATCCTGCCGGGCCGGTCGAGGTCGTACTCCGCATGCCCGGACCAATCGAGGTGACGCGGCAGCCAAACAACCCCGCTGACCGGGCCCACCAACAGGTCCAGCGCAACCGGAAGCACAATCGGCTTGCTGTAGCTACGACGCTCCGGCGCCATCCGTTCACCCCTTCGCCAAGTCCGAGATACCGGGTCTGATCTCAGCATATCGCGCCCGGACAGTGATGGTGCCCGACGCGGAGGTGGTGGTACGCGTGGAGATCGAGAACCTTGGTTCGACTCCGGTCGGAGTCAGGCGAGGACGGTGCCTCGCACAATCAGGTCGGCGACAATTATGTACCGCGGAGCGGCTGTCACCGGATCGGTGTCGTTCTCCATGCCGGCATCCTCGACCTGGTCGCACCACACGGTGCCCAGGTAACCAGGAGCGGCCGCACTCAAGATCGAACGCACGATCGCGGCAAGTGTTGCCGCCGCGCCGGCGTCATCGGTGCATTCGAGAACAACACGAGGACGATCGAGAATCAGCTGAGCGCTCCTGCGCCCCTCCCGATCCTCGACATCAACTCGGGCTTTTCGGTCGTTTCTGGTTACTCGCACCATCCGGGTCGGACGTGGATCCGGGACCGACTGGTCACAGCCGCAGTATCGGACATCGCAGCGAGTTCCATCGTAAGATAATCGACCAAAGTTTGTTCGATATCAGAAAACAGTATTCGTTCATTCATGTCAAGTCCTTGAACAGAAATTGATTGAAACCAAGATTTGGGCATGAAAAATCCCGACCGGTCAACCGATCGGGATACTCACATACGCACGTGAAGTAGGTGGCATTTATTACTGCAACAACACTTGATCACCGCCAGGGGATATTTGCTGGTCGACGTCGCCACCACCATGACTGCGCACTCAATTCACCATCGAACGAGCCGACCCGCGCCAGTTCCGAACCATTGTCGTCTACTGTGAGATTCTTGAATTGATCATCTATATTGCTCACAGCGGCAACCAGCCCGATACGGCATTCTTTTCCCGCTTCAGTAAGTTGACCTAGTAGTACGTCCAGGTGATCACGTCGCGTAAGATCAGCACAGAACGCGTCTACGAGATAGACGCCACTAGGGGGCCAATTTTCAGCCATTCGTGCAATGAGAAGTTCCCAATGCCCTAGGTGGTCGATCACCGCAGGCGTTACTTCAGGCTGATATTCCGATGCTATCCGGTCGGTAATCGGAGTTGTCAGCCACTTCCGATTACCCGAATCCGAAATTTCGCCAACGCTCGCGTTGGGAAAATCCGGAATGGGCGCTCCAACGCGCTCGATCCAGTATCCCGACTCATCATCGCCATCGATCAGAGATGGGATAAGGAGTCCGCGTGACGTTGCCCCGTACATAATTGATGAAAGTTCGCCCTCCTCATCGAAGAACACTGTCATGCGCAGTTCGCTGGAAAGTTGGAGGGCAAAAACATATGCCATCGGAGACACGATGACCCCTGGACGCAGGTACACCGATATCGAGAGATCCATGTCACCGTTGACGGGGCACAAATCGCAGGTAACAAGCGCCTCCGAGTTCCGGAATTCCCAATCTATGTCCGAATTGGCTACATCAATATCCGCACAATCAACCCCAGTGACTGCCGATAGGGCGTCTTTAATACTATCAGCACTAGCAGCCTTCATCAAGAAGCCAAAAGATCGCCCTATCACCTTTTACCGTACCTTTCGTACAATTCCCAAGCCCTCTGAACGTCTAACGGATTCATCTTGAATTTGGGATCATTTCTGAACTGAGATTCCAGCTTCGGAGATCCCCCACTATTATTGAGAATCAACTGCAGTGCCGTGTACTGTACTCGATTCAACTGCGCCAAGCCAGGACCAGCCACGGGGAACACCCTGCCACTGGGTTCCACTCCATAGGTCCTGCCATTTATCGTATACCGTTGCGCGACAGGATCGAACACAGCCCTACCTGCTGCAATTCCTGCGATATCTCCTTTTACAACATCCTTCATGCCTGGAAGAATCACGGTGTTGATTTCTCCAATTTTGCCATTCTTTACCCCGGAGAAGTCATGGCGAGAGACAGGGTAGGTGAGATCCTTTCCCCTTGCACTCCCTTCAACATCATCACCACCGCGCCATGAATTCTGATGTTGTGCGAGCCTACCGCTGTCTGTTGGTTGATCAGCGGCCGATCCAGAGGACGGTGCTGCCCTACTACCGAAATCTGCGGCTTTTTGATTTCGCCCAGGGCTGATTGACTCACTGGATTGAGAAGCGGGTCCCTGTCGGTGGCTCGACCCTTCGAGGGTTGTTGAATGTACGGATCCAGAATTGACGATTTCAGTTGGTATAAGGGGAGCGTTGTTCGTACTGCGACCCTCAGTCCGTCCCGAGGTCGGGTCCCGCGGGGTCGACCACCAACAGCACCTTCATGCCGCGAGCCGCGGCTTCGTCGACAACCGGGTCCAGCCGGTCCCACCGAAGCGCGGCACCCGGTGAGTGCTCGACGTACCACCAATCGAGATCCAGTCGCAGGATCGGTGCCTTGGGTGACGCTGCGGACTGTATGGCCGGGAGCCGCGCCGCGATTTCCGTGCCCGAACCAGAACCCTCCGCGAAGCCGATATCGGCAGACGAAAAGGGGGCCGTCTGACTGTGTGCCACTGTTGTCACCGGCAGGTTGGCCAGGAGGCCCACGATGAGCGCGAGTGTCAGACCTCCCCCGCGAATCTGCGAAAACAAGGCGTGAAGCTGTGAATTCATCGATTCAAACCATCTATCCTAGGTGGTGGGTGATGCCGAGTGCTGTGCCCGGGCGGGCACAGCACTCATGGTCAGGTGATACGGACGTATGAGGCCGGATTCGTCTGAGCGGTCGGGCTGTTCACGCCGAGTGAAGAACTGTTCTTCGCCTGCACCCTGACCACATCACCGGTAGTGACGGGTCCGACCATCGAGACGCTGACGGCCGCTGTCCCACCAGCTGGCACAGAAGTCGCCGTACCGGTGGCGACGACTGCCCCATTGACAGTCAGCCGCAGCGTGACCGGAACGGCAGAGTAGGCGACCACCGCCGTGAAGACGATCGAAGCTTCGATCGTCGCAGCCGCTTTCGGCGATTGGACAACGATGCCATCGGAACTGACGGTGGTTCCTGGATAGCCGACAGTATCGGCACTCCAGCCGGCCACTGTCAGCCAACTCTCGGTCATCTGCGTCCACGGCGACGACTTCGTCATCCGCGAGGGGGCGAAACTCGGCACTGTCA
Source organism: Nocardia sp. NPDC058658 (assembly GCF_042716665.1). NCBI lineage: Bacteria > Bacillati > Actinomycetota > Actinomycetes > Mycobacteriales > Nocardiaceae > Nocardia > Nocardia sp. NPDC058658. Next base: position 77,038 of record NZ_JBHXRR010000004.1, on the reverse strand, counting down.
CCAAAGACAACTGTCCGGACGCGGCGTGCGCCATGTCGATACCGGCCTTCGCGCTGGTCACCGCAGCGAACCCACCGGAACCGGCGACGTTCGCAGGCACACCCTGCGCCACTGCGAGCGAGCCCGCACCGCCGAGCTCGACCGGTTGTCCGGTTTGCACCGAGAACACGCCCTCGCCCGACCCGCCGCCGAAGGCGACTACCGGCCCGACGGCAGGCGCGTCGACCGTCAGGCTGCCGTCCCCGGTGAAGGTGAGATCGAACGGTGCCAGGCCGGAGAACCGCCCTTCGCTACCGAACAGCGCTTCGGCGCTGCTGATGACGACCAGGTCGGTGCTCGCGCTTCCTTCCGCGGCGAATGCCCTCGGCAGGTGGGTGTTCAGCGCGGCTGTCGAGTCGCCGATCGCGGTGAGGCCCGCGTCCAGCAGAACCTTGCCCGACTTGACCACGACCTTCGCGACCAGTCGCCCCAGCGCACCAGCGGCGATGAACGCCCCAGCGCGCGGCGAGGTTGCGGCGGTGGCCTGACCGTTCGCGGTCGGCTGTGCCGAAATCTGCGCTCGCACCGTGTCCAGACGCGCGATGACGGCCCCGCCCCCGGCATACCCGGCGACGATGTAGGGCTTGATGACCGGCACGTCCGCGCGCAGCACGACCACCGGCACCGCCGGCGACCTCGATGTAGTAACCGAGACGCCAGGCGGTTTCACCGCAGCTGTGGACGGCGCCGGCAACGTGGCCCGCACCGTCGATTGTTGCGTAGCCATGCGGCGCCTTCCGTCAGCTCTGGGTGAAGGTGGGGGTGATCAGCAGCTGGCCCTGAGCGCCGAGAGTGGTGGCGCTGATCGCGACCTTGTCGATGAAGTCCGCGGCGCCGGTACCGGCAACGGTCTTCCACAGCCCGACATGGGTGTAAGAGCCCGCGGGCAGGTCGATGGTGACCTGCGAACCGGTGACCACGCCACCGGTGCCGGAGGTCCAGGCCGACTGCTTGCGGGCGTAGGCGGGCGCACCACCGGAGGCCTCGTTGGCGCCGGTGGTGCCGGGGTCGGCGATGTGCACGCTGATGAAGACGGTGCTCGAGCCCGCGACGTTCTTGTACGCGTCCGCGAGAGCCTGGCGAGTGGTAGCAACGGCGATAGCCATGAGAGTTCCTTCTTTTCTGGATGGATGTTGTGCGGTTGGGAAGCTGCTGCACCCCACCGTGTTTCGAGGATGTCGACTACGTTCGGATGACCGAGCCGACGTACCACGCATAGGTGGTGGCCGGTGTGGTCGCGTACGTCACCAACATCGTGTAGCGCGAATTCGCGGGGATCGTGTCGCAGATCGTGCTCGGCACCGCCCAGGACGCCGCGCTCGGCGTGACCGTCGCTGGCCACGCGGCCAGCGGAACACCGCTCGGTGCGGTCAAGGCGATGGAAACTGTTGTTCCACTGGGGAACACAGCCCCACCCGCCGGCTGAATCTTCTGCACGAAGCTCGCACCGGCGGTCAGGATGAGGGGTTCGACGGTGGGCTGATATCCGAGATAGCCGGGGTCGACCGGAGATGTCATGGCGTTTCCTTTACTTCGTAGCCCGCCAGCCAGAGGGCGCCTTCGCGCGTCGCGTCGGGATGGATGTAGGAGCCGGGGAGTTTGGTCATGGTGATCGCCGAGCCGTCGGGCCGGGCGGGCACGATGACCGCCTCGGCGCTCTGGCGGCCGAACGCTTCTTGGATCCACACGATGACGTGATCGTTGCCGAGGAGTGGTTCGGAGAGCGCGTAGTGCCGAGCCGGGCCGGCGAATCCGGTTGCTTCGATGGAAGTGTCTGTCGCAGTGTGCATTTTGCGATATTTCCGTTCAGTACGTGAAGAGATATTCGATGATCGTGACGAGCCCGGCGGCGCCGGACGCGCCTGCGCCACCGCCACCGGCGGGGAAGCCGCCGCCGGCGCCGGAGTTGCCGCCACCGCCGGACTGGCCGACCTGCCACAGCGGCGGATTGCCCGTGTTTGCGGCGACCAGTCCGGAGGCGCCGCCCGTCGAACCGGCGCCTGCGCCGCCACCGCCACCCGCGAGCAGCGTGACGACCCCGCCGGAAACCGACGTGCCCGGTTGACCATTGGCGCCGCCCTTACCACCACCTTGGAAGCCGAAGCCGCCGCCGACGCCACCGTTGGCACCGCCCTTGCCGCCCGCCGCCGAAAGCCATGTGCCGAAGCTGGATTCGCCACCGTCGCCACCCCCGTTGCCGGCCACACCGACGACGATGGGGACGGATCCGGTCAGCACCGCGGCGGGAATTCGCCGGGAGGTTCGATTCGCCTGGCCGCCGCCGCCGCCAACACTCGCGCTCCCCGCGCCTCCACCGCCGCGCAGGATCACCTCGACGGCGACCAGGTTCGGCGGCGGAGTCCACGTGGCAGATGAGGTGAAGACGTAGAGGTTGGCGACGAACATCAGCTGGTCCGTTCGATCACGTAGACCACGCCGCTCGCGCCGTTGCCGCCCCGCTCAGCGCCGGTGGAGTTACCGCCACCGCCGCCACCGCCGCCCGCGGGGTGCGCGCCGTGCCCACCTCGGTCCAGACCGGTGACCGCGCCACCGCCCCCGCCACCGCCGGTGGAGATGACTGGCGCAGGCGGGGCACCATTGCCGCCCGGCGGACCACCGGCAGAGATACCGCCCTGGCCACCGTGTTGGCCGAGGCCACCGGTGAAGCCGGCCCCACCGCCACCACCGCCACCACCGCCGTACAGCGCGAATTGCGAGTAGGAGTCGCCGCCGGGCCACGGATAGGGGTTCGGATCCTCGAGTACCGCGCCGCCACTTCGACCGCCATTGCCGCCGCGAATCATGCCGGAGCCGCCATCGCCACCTGGCCCGCAGGAGCCGAGCTGGACTCGACCCCCGTGGCCGCCACCCGCGGTCAGCCATGACCCGAACGTGGTGTTGGTGCCATTGGCGCCGTACCCCCCACCTGGTTGCCCACCCACACCGCCGACCCCGACCGTGATGGGAATCGGCAGATAGTTGCCCGCGCCGTCTTGGGGAAGAAGCGACCCGGGAATGGTGGTATGTACCTCACCCCCACCGCCACCACCACCGCCGGCGCCCCGACTACCGCCGACGAGGTCCCAGCGGCCGCCACCACCACCGCCACCACCACCGATCAAGATGACATCGAGCGACAATGTCCCCTTGCTCGGTGTGTAGTTCGCGTCGGTAGGGATACGAAGGGCGTTGCCCTGCAACAGAATTTGTTGAAATCGCGTCTGCATCATGGTCATCGCCGGGAGGACATCGGCCGGATCATCGGATGCGGTTCCGTTGATCGGCCCGGTGATACCCCTGGCGATCGCGCCTACGCCAGAGACCGCCTCACTAGCCTTCGCGTCGAGGTCGGTGGCCCAGTCGTTGAGAAACGCCAAGGGGTGGATGCCGAGCACTTCGACCCCCGCCAGCGCCCGGCAGAGATTGGCCAGCATGCGGTCGATCGCGACGCCGACATACGCACCCAATTGGGCATCGGCCTTGCGTACCACGCCCGATACCGCGGCGTTGGTCATCGCCTGGAAGGTTTGCTGGCTGTAGTTGCTGATCTGGGTTTCATTGCCGCTGAACGCGACTTCACGGGAGTCGGCGAGACCACCGAAGCTGCCGACGACTTGAGCCCCTTCGGGGACTTTCCGGTCAGGCGCGGTCATGCTCGGTCGCCTCCGCCTGGGTGGATCGGGTCAGCAGATGGTTGAGGTCGCCATGCTCACGCAGCTGGCCGACCAGGTCGGCCCGCTCTTGCTGGGTCAACATCGCCACATCGGGCGCGGTGATCCGGGCGGGCTGCGGGGTCCCCTTCTCCACCCAGGTGCCCGCGGAGTTGAGCCAATGGTGGTGGCCCCGAATCGGCGGGTGGTATTCCTTGGTCTGCAGGTCTGGGTGATGCCGGAACCCCAAGTCCCACAGATGTTTCGACCACTGTTTGAGGACCATCGGATGCACGATCATCGGGGCGTTCTTCGGGCCGGGCAAACCGACGAACGCCCAGGAAATGGCCTCTTCGGGATTGTTGGGATCACATTCGTGCTGCTGTGGAATCGACATGGGAATCGCCGTCTCTAGTCAAAGTTGATTTTCACACCGAGGTCGTGCATGGTCGATTTGATCTCGTCGATCTTTCGCATCGACTTCACCAGCGGCTCCTCGACCTCCTGATTGGTGCCGATGGTGATTTGCCAGGCTGGGGTCTGGTCGCGGGCCCAGGCCAGTTCCAGCTGAGTGACCTGGTCGATGTAGATCTCGTCCGGGGGCATGCCATGAACGGTGGCCCCCACTCGGTCACCGAGGAAGAAGTGACCGTGGCCCTGATCGCCGATGAAGTAGGGCTGGCCGTCGGCGACAGTGAGTTCGTGCGAGTAGAACGACCTCGTCGCCCACAGCGCCGAGCTCAACGCGGTCAGCGAGTTCAAGCTGTAAGCGTCGTCCGCGCCGTCCTGGAAGTGCTCGTAGTAGTGCGACCAACCAGCTTGCGACGCGCGGATCGGATCCTTGTAGGAAACCCAGGCGAGCAAGGTGTCCTTGAACCCGGGATACAGCCAGGTCTCGGCGAGTTGACCGCCGATCGCCGACCAGTCGCCCAGACCGAGCGTGGCGATCTGCAGCAACCCACCCGCGAGCTGGCCCGCCGAGGTGAGGGCCTGCTTCACGCCGGCGTTCACCTGCTCTGGCGAATGCCCACCGGTGAGGATCTGCACATCGGTGAACGGCGTGATCGTGAACGACGACGTCTGCACACCCGTGTTCCGGTCAGGTCGGAAGATCACCCATGGCGCCTTCGACATCGTTCCCAACCAGCCCGGCTGCTGATACTCCTCGACATTGGGGTCGGGCAGGACGTTCCGCGTCGTGCCGAGGTAATCCTCGGTATACACCTGAGCGGTGTAGACCAGCCCGTCCAGAACGCTGCCGCCCTCGCTCGTGCCAGTGGTGAATCCACTCTTGTCGACAATGTCGACCACGAGCGCGCCGTTGCGCAGATTCGCCCCCGGCCACGGCGGCGGATCGCCGACCAGCCATCGCCGGGTGGTGACCATCAACTGCGCGGTCGCCAGGGTATCCTTCGCCAGGTCGTGGAACATCTTGAACCGCGAGTTGAGCAGCGTCCACACCGACGAATCCCCCAGCAGATCATGGGGTTTCACCACGATCGACCAGTTGGACATATCCAGGTTGAACCACTCGGACGCGTCGAGCGGGTTGTCCGGCAACGCCCACAATGAGGTTTCCAGCCGCAGTACGTTCAGGAACAGGGCCAGCTTCAACGAGGAAGCCGATGGCCCGGCCAGGATGAAGTGCTGTGGAATCTGCAGGGCGGCCGGAAGCAGCGGGTTAGCCCAGACGCAGATGTGCTTGAGCTCCTCATAGGAGTGCAGAAACGACATCTCGACCGTGCTGACGCCGTACTCGTCTTGTTTGACAACGGCTTTCGACAAGCGGCCGTCCCAGCGCGCGCCGTCCTTGTCCACGGTGATGTGGATGTTCTGAGTGGTCCGTGTGCGCGAGATCGCCCACTGCGCGAGGTGATGCTCATAGGGCAGGACGATCACGCCGGTCCCGGATTCATTGAGCATCCAGGTGAAATTGGCGCTGATCTCGCCCGCGCAGGTACCGCGCAGTTGCCAGTTACCATCCCACAACCGAATGAGCGGAGGTTTGGTTCGCAGCACCTCACGCTGCGCTTTGTCCTTCAGCGCGTTCTTGTAGATAACAGGCAGATCGTTCACCGTTGTCATTGCAGCCCCCAAGGCCGCGACCAGTTGCGCGGTTGCACCACCATGACCGAGGCACCCGCAGGCGCACCGGTCACCTTCACCGGCAAAACGGTGGCCGGAGTGTAGGGCGGGATCATGTACTCGAAACCGCGCCCACCCATGAGCGCCCACATCTGCGACCGGTCGGCCGCGACGAGAGTTTCGCGCGCGGGGTCGGTGTCGACCACCAGGTCCTGGCCTGCGACCGTATTCGGCAGCACCACAACACGATCGGCATCCTCTTCGGCGCGGTTGTGATAGTTGTTGCCGAAGGAGAAGTCGGGCAGGGTCCAGCGTCCCGGCGCCGAGCACACCCATTGCAGGTACATCGGCTGATCGGTCGGATTGGCGACGGTCACCGTACCGGATTGCGTCGTACCGTTGGTCGTGCTGATGGTCGAGACCCAGGTACTCGTCGCGGGTTCCTCGACCCACCACGGCACGCCGGCGGTGCAGGTCATGGTGACCTGACCCCACAGGTTCAGGTGCGGGTCCTTGTTCGGTTTGAAGTCGGGCTGCTGCGACATCCGCAGCGCGAGCGAGCGCGAGCCGTAGTCGGTGGTCACCGTCATGATCGAATCCGCGTCGTAGGCCCAGGCTTTGCGCCAGGCACTGTCGACGGATTCCCAAGAGCGACCGGCCATTTCGAAGATGTTGACGCCGAAGACCACTTCGCGTCGGTTGGTGCTGTACCCGCCGTAGGTCGCGCCGTTCTGGAACGCGGTCTGGTTCCAGATCGTCGTGACCGGCGCGTCGTAGAGTCCGCTCGGCGCGGTCCCGAGGTCGACGCCTTCCCGGCCGCGACCTTGTCCACTGATCGTCCACGTCGAACCGTCGACGCCGGTGATCGTTATCAGCGCAGGACTAGTCCCCACTGGTTCACCTCAACTCTTTCCCTTGTGCTGCAATGAATGTGGCTGCGCGATCAGCTGACGTAGACGGCCGCGATGACGCCCGCGCCGACCGCGAGTCCGGTGCCGTTCTGGTGCATTCGCACGTCGATCACGTCATCGGCCTGGAGTACCGGCGCGACCGTGATCGGCACGGTCAACGGCATCTCGGCGGCCAGGTTGGTGCCGGCGGTGAGCGTGAGCGAGGCGAAGCTTTGTTGCACCACACCCGCCCGCAGATGCCGAACCGTGAAGGTGACATTGTTGGTCGCCACGCCCGTCACAGTGACGAATCCGGCTGGTGCGACGAGGGTTACGTCGGTGACAGTGTCGCCGCTGTTGAAGGCCGGCTTGTACACCCCCGCGACGCCGATCACGTCGGCGGCGCCAACGGCCTGTGCGGGCAGGATTGCCGAGTAGATCATGTGCTTTCCGTTCTCTGTTGTCGCGCCATCGCTACCGCTCCTACGCCCACGACGCCGCGACTTCTCGTTGTGTCGCAAGTGTTTTCGCGCGAACATGCGCACTATCGATGTGATTGGTCGTGAGGTTGACCGTGGTCGAGTGATCGAAGTGATGCCGGTTGACCACGTGCGGCAGTGCCCGTGACGGCACCGCGAAGGCGTCGTGCCGCATCGCGATCACCTGCGCGTCCCGACCGTTGATAGTGAGCGAGTCGCTATTGATCGCTTCCAGCAAGGCGATATGCCGGCTGGTAGCCGCGGCATTCACCACGAACTCACCGTTGGACGCCATAATCGGCACCTGGTCATCGCGCGGACCACCAGGACCACGCACAACGCCACCGGTGGCCATATGCGCCGCAGCCCACTCGACCATCGCATCACCGATGAACCCGAATCCAATACTGCCGCCACCAAGCCAGTCCGGCATCGGAATATTGAGACGCTGCAGCACCGACCCGATTGCGTTCACGACGATCGCGACGTGATGGATCACCGTCTTGAACACACCTTCGACCCCCGAGCCCAAATCACTGAACGAGTCCGAAATACCCTTCGTCACGTTACTGAGCCCAGAGGTCGCCGAGGCAAAGATATCCTGGAAGAATTTGCCCACCGGTTCGAGCGTGTTCTTACGCACGGCCTCGAAGACTTTTTGCACCGTGTCCCAGTTACCGACAATCAACGTCACAACGCCGATCAACGCCGTAATCCCCATAGCGATCATGCCCAACGGGGACTTCATCATCGACGCATTAATCTTGCCGTGCGCACCGATCCACGACTTAGTCGCACCTTGCACATTCTTCCCCGCAGTCGATGAATTCTTCATCGCCTTAGTGAGATTCGCGAGCCCCTTGGGCGCGTTCGCCCACCCCGCAACCATTTTCGCGTGGGCGGCGCCGTGGTCGAGCATCGACTTTAGGCTATCTTTAAGCGCCGAAGACTTGGAATTCAGCGCCTTGGTTCTTGCCTTGACTTCGGCGACAAGACTCTTGCCGCCGTCAAGCGCAGGCGGGCTTGTTCCACCCGGACCATCCTTCTTCAACTTGCGAATGGTATCCGCATGCGTTTCAGCGAGATTCCGTTGCGCGTCATAATATGACGGCAGCGGCATGCCGTTCCCTGCTCGGTGCGCGCGCATCTCCTTGCCAAGGGCCATCGCAAGGTTCTTCTCGGCTTCACTGACCTGAGAGAACGTAAATCTCTTCGGGTGATTCTTCGCGAGCGCTGCCAACCTGCGCTGGATCTTCTTGTCAACCTTCGACTTGTCGGTCACATGCCAGTGCACCCTGCGGCCCCGTTTGAGCGCGGCTTCGTCCTTGTCGAGCTGCTCATGCGGGTGCTTTCCGCTCACCTTGCCATATTTGGTCTCGTGGCCAGTCGCGCCGGCGCCGTCCTTACCAGCGTCGTACCGTCGGCTGCCCTTGTCTGTTACGACATTATGTTCAACCGCCCATCCATTATCATCTGTCCAACCGTGGACAATCGCCATTCCATCCCTGAAATCGTCGCCGTATTGGCTCCTATAACTCCAGTTTCGAACGGTGGAGAGCCATTCCTTGGGACCCTTTTGTCCGCCCTTGTCTACATATACCCGGTGTTTCTCTTTCTGGACATTCGACAGATCCTCGCCATTTTCTGGTTGCTCATGTCTCCACGAACTATTTTCGCCATGGTCGGGACTCACGTTCCGGCCTCCTCATTACCTACTGCGCGCACAACGAATAGACTCCGTGCGATAAGCGCAAAGAATGACCGAACACAAAATGTCCGGGATGAATTTACAAGTGCTCAGATAGACGCTCCGCGCGCATTGCCGATAGGCGCGGGAGACTTATCTAGATATTACGACTCTCGCCGGGCCTTCTTTGCCTGCAACGAGATCCATTTATCCATCGGCAAACGTCCGCCCACCTGCCATTCGGCATAGTCATTGACGGAGTGACCGTAAACCCACGTCCACTCTTCACCATTACGGTAATGAACCGCCCCAAGCAACTGCGACAGTGTGTCGACGTAGAACTCAGTGAAGGGGCAAAGGACAACCGGGCTGCAACCGCGACGATCAAAAAAGACGTCCAACGATGCGGAGGCGGCGACGCGAACGTTCATCCATCGTCCTTCGAAGCTACGGACAAACGCCTCACCGAAGTAGCGTTGAAACCGATCAGCCGCTGCAGCGTTCTCCGGGGCCAGCACTGCCTCTACTGAGGAAAATCGCGCTATCGCAGCCAGTTCGGCCGTTGCCACCCCGTCCGCGCTGAATGGATCACTTGGCATATCTGGCACATCTACAGCGAAGAACGTCTCGAGCGCGGGATCCATCTCGGCCAGCCATGCCAGCCACGCCGGATCCCGCTGATCCACTTCCCGCCGGCGAAGCTCCGCCTTGGTCGCCTTGCGATAGCTACCCATGCCGGTTCCTCACGTTAGTTACTGGCAGTTACCGCAACTGATGCTGGCGCAGGAACTCACCAGCATCAGCATCGCGGCGGGTACCCAGCAGGAAAGCATCGAGAATCTCATCGCTGACCGGTTGGCCGTCGGGGTCGTTGAGCATCAGTGCGTGGACACCGAAGCTCTGTGACCGGCCCGCCGGGCGGTAGGGCACCAACACGTCGAACGAGCCGTCACCATGCTCGAATTCGTAGACCTCGCCGATCAGGGCATCGAACTGCTCACCAGCGCTGTTGGAGATAGCTCCGTCGTAGACGATCACACCGCGGGCGGCTGACCTGACGATCATGAGCCCACGGCCGTAATCCAGCGGCGACTCGGGGCCGTCCTGCGCCAGATCGATCAAGGTCACTCGGGTGTCGCCCTTACCCAGGTAGGCCAGGAACGGACCCGCCGATCCTTCCGAAACCCACTGCACCGCATGAGCAACCATCTCTCCGGCCAACCCAGCGGCAAGCTGCATGTTCTCCAACTGAAACGACTCCCGAACTAGTTGAAAGGGCCGACGGCCCAACGTACCCGAAGCGCAGCGACTGACTCAGTGATCTCGAATGTACCGGGAGATCTCCTCGATATCGCTCTTGGAGCCGGCCACTCGACCTCCTTCATCGGGCCACCAGCTGAATTTGAGGATGCTCTTTCCGCGCTTCAGGTGAGTGCGGTTGTAATCGATACCCGCATCAGGACCATCGTATCCGTATACGACACGCCATCCGTCAGCAATGTAGGCCTCGAGAACCTCGCTATAGCATTTCGTCGGAATATACGACTCCGAAATATGAAGCCTGCACCATGTTGTAGAGCGCCTTGAACTCCATATCAATCCTTATTTCCAGCGTCGTCGAAAACCTGAGCTCGCACCCAGGATATCAACGTCGAACTGCGGCGTAGGTCAATGCCTTTCGGGCGGCCAACGCGGTGTCGTGCGTATGCGCGTGACCGGCGGTCGGTGCGCTGATGTTGACCGCGAGTGAGCGGTCGAGTCGATCGCCGCTCGGCGCGATCGGGCCGGCGATCGCCAGTTGGGGGCGGTCGGCTCGGGCCAGTGCCCTGGCTTGGGCGCCCGCCGTCACTGGCAATGATCGCGCGGTGGCCGCGTAGCCCGACCCGGTGGTCGCCCTGGATTCGTTGTTGATCGCCTCGAGCACACCCCGGTGCTTGGCGGTGGCGGCCGCGTTGACGACGAACTCGCCGTTGGACATCAGCACCGGGACGGCGTCCTCGCGCGGTCCGCCGGGTCCACGGACCAGACCACCATCGCGCATCTTGGTCGACCATTCGACCAGGGTGTCGCCGATCTTGGCCAGGCCGAGGTTCTTGCCGCCGACGACAGGCACCCAACTGGGAATGGTGAAGTCGAGCTTCTTCAGTACCTCGCCGACAGCTTTGAGCACGATCGCGCACGCCCTCTTGAGTGCCTTGAAAACATTGCCGATGATATCGCCGACGGAGTTGAACGCTCCCGTGACCACCTGCACGGTCTTCTTGAAGGCCGGGACAACCGTTTGGCTCCACACCTTCTCGAAGAAGTTGATGACCGGTTTGAGCGCCTTCTCGAAGGCCTTGACCAGTGCGTCTTTGAGCCTGTTCAGCCAGTTCATGATCTTGTCGATCCACGGCTTGAGGTCGTCGACGATCTTCATGATCATGCCGAGACCGCCCTCGCTCAGGGCCTTGTCCAGCTCGCCTTGCTGCTTCTCGTGCTCGCCGTGGTCCTTCGCGGCGTTCTTGTGCTCGCCGCTCGACTGCTTGACCGCGGCGGCGAGGGGTGACATGCGGGTCGCGGCGGCCTTCGCCGAGTCGACCAGCTTCTTCGTCGCCGTGACGTGCGGGGCCTCGAGGACGTCGGCGGCCTTCTGCGCGGCGCCGAGTTCCTGCTGCGCGGTCGCCAGCGCCTTGGCATCGTCGCCCTGGCCTTTGCCTTCACCCTCGGGGCCGCCCTTGCCGGGAGGCTTCTTCATACCCTGCGGTTTGCCAGGTCCGGCCTGCGGTTTGCCGGCTCCGGCCTGCGGTTTTCCGACTTTGCTCCCCGGTGCCGGACGCGCAGCACGCGGTTTCCCACCCGTCTGAGCGGGTGTGGCCGCGCCCCCTGGAGACTTCTGCTGACGCGCCGGCACACCCATCGGCGCCGCCGCGGCAAGCGCCGCGGCACCGGCGACGCCACCAGCCGCCGCCGCACCGCCGACCTCGGCTGCGGCGTCGCCGTCGTCATCGAGTTCGTCTTCCTCGGGGTCGAGATCGTCGAGTTCTTCTTCGTCCGGGTCGAGGTCGTCGTCCTCATGCAGGGATCGGGCCATCGTCTACTCCTTGGTCATGCGTCGCCGCGGTTTACCGCCGTCCGGCCGCGTAGGTGAGATCCCGTTGCGTGGCAACAGCTTTCGTGCGCAGGTAGGCGCTGTCGTGCTGGGTAGTCGTGAGGTTGATCGTGGTCGACCGATCGAATCGGTGCGTGGTCGCCACATCGGGCAGCGCTTGCGCCGGTTTGACGCGCGAAAGCCCCAGTGAGGCAACAACTTGCGCGTCCCTACCCCCGACATTGAGGGTGTCTTTGTTGATCGATTCCAACAGCGGCCCGTAGCGCGCCGTCGCCGCGGCGTTGACCACGAACTCGCCGTTGGACGCCAGCACCGGCACCCGGTCCTCGCGCGGACCACCTGGACCCCGCACCATGCCGCCATCGGCCATCCGTGCCGACTCCGCCCACGACATCATCGCGCCACCGAGTCCGGCCAGGCTGAGCGTCGCGCCACCGAGCCAGCCGGGGAGGCTGAACTCGATCCTGGCGACCACCGAGCCGATCGTGGCAACGATGTCGGCCACCTGGTTGACCACCCCGCTGAACAGTCCCCCGATCCCGCTACCCAGGCTGCCGAGCGCGTCCTTCACCTCGGTGATCACCGTGGTGAACGGCGCGAGGCACGCGGCGAACACCTTCTTGAAGTAGTCGCCGACAGGCTCGAGCACGTTCTTCTTCACCGTGTCGAAGGCCTTCTTCACCGAATCCCAGTGCTCGACCAGCAGCCCGATCACGACAATCGCGATCTCGATCGCCGCGACGATCTTGCCGATCACCGATTTGCCCACGGCCTTGTTGAGCTTGTTCTGGGACTTGTCCCACTTGTTCGACGCGGCCTCGACGTTCTTCTGAGCACCCGCTGATTCCTTGTGCGCCTTCGCCAGATCGTCGAAACCCTTCGACGATTTGTCGACGTTCTCGGTCATCTTCTGGCTGGTCTTCGCATGCGCGCCGAGGTTCTTGACGTCGCCGCGCAGCACTGAGGTTCGATCCTTGAGCGCCTTGGTCTCATCGGTGATCGGTTTGGTGCCGCCCGCATTCGACTTACCTTGCGACGCTTTATCCTTCGCCGAACTCGCCGTGTCTTTGACCTGCGAAACGGCATCCGACAGGCTCGCCGGATCAGCCATTCCAGCGAGATAGTCCTTGCCCTGCGCGAGGGCGGCTCCACCGAGCCCGCTCAGCGCGGCCTTGGGATCGGCGACGGCCTGGCGCCAGTCGACTCCTGACGTCATCGCGCCCATCGCCAGACCGCCGGCCAGACCAGCGCCGCCGCGCACCTTCGCGCCGAGCCCGCCCCGGGGCCGACCCTGCGGCTTCGATGGCTTGCGCGGCTTCACCGACTGTCTTGGCGGTGTGGCCGTTGGTCGCACACCCCTAGGTGGTTTGACCGGAGCCGGTCGGTTCTGCTTCTCGTATTGTATTGGTGTTTCTCGTCTTTCGACGCTGGGCTGGCCGCCCCTCGAGTGATCGGAGTCAGCGACGTCGGCTTTCGACGACTCCCCCGAACTCTTCACATCGGACTTGCCCGCGCCGCCCTTACCTTTGTCGCCGGCGTCGAGTGGATCGCTCGCGGCCAGCGCCGCGCGCAATGCGGCGTCGAACTGCGCGTCGCCTTTACTGCTCATCGTTCTAACCACTCCCTGAGGTGTGCGAAAGGTTGGGCTAGCGCGACCCACCCGCGTAGGTGAGCGCGCGTTGCGCGTGCACGGCGCGCGACCGCGCGAAACTGGTGTCGGTCCCACGGTCGAGCGCGATGGTGGTCGAATGGTCGATCGCGCGAACTGTCGCGCCGGTCCGCCGCACGCCGCGCGGTGGTGCGATATGCGGACTCTTGGTCAGCGCCGACCGGCCCGTGTCGGCACCGGCTACCCGCAGGTGATCACTGCCGACGGCAGCCATCACCGCTCGCTTCGGGCCCCCCGCGTCAACGACGATCTCGTCGGTCGAGCTGGCCGGTGCCTTGGCGCGGCTCGCACCGACAAGACCACCGTCGGCCATATGCGCCTGTGCCCACTGCGACATGGCATCCGCGATGCCGCCCACGCCTGGGAACCATCGAAACTCGCCGAGAAGACTGGCGACCCTATCGACGACCACCGCGACGTAATGAACCATCTTCTGGAACACCCCACCCACGGTCGAACACAGCGCGTTGAATGCGCCGGAGACAGCCGTGCTGATGTGGGTGAACGGCTGGAGGACCTCGCCGAACTGCTCCTGGAAGAACTTGCCGACCGGATCGAGCACTTTCTCCTTGACGACGCTGAACGCCGCCTTGATCTCGTCCCAGTGCTCGATGATGAGCGTGATCGCGAGAATCGCGGCACCGAGGGCGAGGGTGAACCAGCCGAGCGGCGACGCGTTCCACACCAGGTTCAACGCGGTCTGCGCCACCGTCCACAACTTGGACGCGCCGCCGATGATCTTCTGCACGGTTGACGCGGTGCGAATCGCCTTGGTCAGCTTCTTGAGGTTCTTGGCGACGCCGCCGACCTTGTCGACCATCTTCTTGCCGGCGCCCGCGTGATCTTTGATGGCCTTGAGGTTCTCCTTGAACGCGCCGCCGAGATTCTTGAAGGCTGTCGCCTCATCCTTGAGCCCTTTGGTGTCGACCTTGCCACCCTTGGGTTTGCTCCCCTTCGGTCCTCCAGGTTTGCCAGCCGCCGGCGATTTAGCAGGGGGACGTTTCGCCAGGTCTACCGGCTTGCCCCGATTCGGCGGTGCCGCAGTCTTTTTCGGTCCCGTCGCCTTCGCCTTCTGCCCTTTGGCCGCCTGCTTCCAGTCGATACCGGGCGGCTTCGCGCCCGGACGACCACCGCGCGCCGGCGGCTTCGGCGGAGCGCCACGCTTCGGCTTGTCGGTCTTACGCGGCTGAATCGGCTTCTTCGGTGCCCGAGCCGTGGGGCGTGTCCCCCTGGGATGATCGTCGGCCTTCGGCGGATTCGCCTGTCGCGACGTGGGTTTGGATGCGGAAGGCCGGCGCGAAGGGCTCCTGCTGGGCTTCTTCTTATCTTGCGCCGCATCCTTTTTCGGCTTCTGGTCCGTTGCGTCGTTGAGCCCGTCCAAAGAGACCGGATGGATCTCGATGTCGAAGCCAGCCAACGGATCCGGATCACCCTGCGGTTTCGAATCACTCATCGTTTCCAACCTTTCCGATCTCTTGTGAATTTCCGCCGTCTACGTGTCAAGGCCGAGTCAGCCGAGTAGCAGTCACCTGGCTAGACGCCGACCGGGCTGAACCGCGCATCCTGCACGGCCTGCAACATCCGGATCTGCGCGAACGCCGCGTCGACATCAGCGACCCGCACATCAAATGTGCGCGGACCAGGCCCGTTATCCGTGCGGGGCAACGCACCGTCGTGCAGGAACGGCGGCCGATACGCGTACCCGATCTTGCGTTCCTCGGCCTGGGCGGCACGCAACACCGACCGATCGATCACAGCCATCACCTCGATGCCGGACCCCCTACGCGGCGCGGGTCGGCCTTGCCCACCCACCAAACCACCGTCAGCCAACCGCTCAGAAGCCCAAGCCACCATCGCATCACCGACACTCTTCAACCCGAACGACTTGTTGACCGGGAATCCGATATTGATCTCGAGCCGCTGGAAAATCTCACCAATCGCCTTAACAATCCCCGCGACCGTCGACCGAACCGCACCAACCGCACCACCAACAACCCCACCCATCCCATTGAACCCGGCCATCACGGCATCGAAAGCCAAACGGTACGGCGTAATATAAACCTTGAACGCCGTCATAAAAAACTCAGCCACCGGCGTCAAAACATTCTTCAACACCCAATCAAACGCAGCCCGAATCTCGTCCCAATGCTCCACGATCAACTGAATAGCCAGCACCGCCGCCGAAATAGCCGCCGCTATCGTCCCCACCGGCGAAAACAACATCGCAATATTCAGCAACTCTTGCGCAAAGGCCCAGTCATCCGACACCTTCTCGATAATCGCCTGCGCCCCTGCCGAATCAATAACATCAGACACAAACCCGGATACCGCCGCAACCGCACCCCCAACCATCACCACCAGATCATTCAGGCCATTCTGAACATAGCTAGTAAATGAAGTCGCCATCCGCGAACACTCGGCGATAGTCGACTTCAAACCGGATAGAATCCCATCACCGAACTTGACCAAATCTGACGACTGTGCACTATCCGATGGTAGGACAGATCCATCATTGGTCGACTGTCCCGTTAGAGGTGTTACGACCGCCACAGAAACTATTTCCGGGTTAGGTTCGGGTGATTCGTGTTTGACAGCAGCGGCTACTGTCGCTGCAGCCCCCAATCCACCCATGGCCAGTGCGGCAGAAACAGTGGCAGCACTCGGACGACGCCTTCTGCCACCAGTATTTTGAGCACTGAGTCCCTGGCGGTATTCTTCTCTCGTCGGCTTCTTATAAGGGACAAGGGGTGTCGGGGGGTGAACAAAATTGATATTATCACCGACAGCAAACTGTTCGATTGTGGAAGCTCCGAGCACTTTGACCGGACTCCCGCGTTCATCTTCTGCATCAACAAGGGCTGAGTGAACTCTGTAATATGTTACATCTAGCCCCTCGGCCCCTAGACTATTTAAACCTTTGAGAATGCCGGGATAATTCTTTTTGAGCCATTCGCCGAGTTCCGGATCTTCCCGGAGCTTCGCCCTGAGGTACAGCCTGGTACCTTGACGGGCAAGCACATAGTTTCCATTGTCATCGAGAACGAGCGAGTCCCCTAGCCCACTTGTACCCGTCTTAGCCTCTACGACTATGAGCTTTCCGTCGAGCACTGCAATGATATCTAACGTACCAGCGCCCGTCCTCGTCCTAGGCATGATATCTGCACCAAGCTTCTTAAGGTGATACTTTGCGACCGCCTCGGCCACGAGTTCACCCTTTTTTTGCCTGGCATTCGAATTACTTCGGTTGTTAACGAAGTCTAATCCCCAGCGTTTAATTTCCTTGACGCGGGGCGGATCCGTTTCTCTCGGCCGCAACCAATCGACTACCTCATTCCTGAGATCGATTGGATAGCTAGATGGCTCGGGACCGCGCCAGCCCTCCTTTTTTGCCCTCTTATAGGCGTCCTTGACAGCCTCGCGCAGCTCTATCCGATGCGATTTTGCTAGCTTTTCATCATCTATGCCATGCCCTTTGGATTTTAGGCTTTCAAGCCTCGATTCCAGATCCCCAAGATCGCTTGAGGAGCTCTCAAACTCCGCATGATACCTCTGAATATATTCATTGACAGGTACACCCCCAATACGGATATCATCCGCGTCGGTGATCGTTATAGGCTTACTGCTGTTCGCTACATAATCGTATTCGTAATCTGTTGTATACGTACCCTCATAGGCGCGCGAAGGCGCGCGGGTTTTCTTTGCGCGTGTCATGGATCGCCTCGTCTAGATTGCGCAGGATAAACTGCAGAAAATGGTCACACCTGGACTACGACGCGATTTGTTTAGATACAAATCTCTCGCCATAGCGTGATAAAATTCTTGCTACATACCGCAAATCGGCTTTCATTCACTGCCAAAGGCTGAATACGTGCGGCCGCCCAGCCGAATAATCGGCCTAGGGCGCCGACATCTCGTAAGTGCTCGAGGAAGGAAACCCATCGCGGCTTTCGCGCGCGTTTGCTGAACCACCCCAAGGGGCTGGAAGCGAATCTCACGTCGGTGGCTGCTAGAGATCCTTAAGGTTCTGTGATGTAGCAACGAGTTCGCTTGTGGTGCAGTATGTTTCGTCGTGTTAGCACCGTGGATCGTGGTCGCTCAGCTGTGGGCACTGATCGAACCGACACTGCCGGTCAAAGCGCCGGGAACACCGGAACCGGCGCGGATGAACGATCGGCTAGTCTCGCGAACGATTTGTTCGTGCTGATCACCGGGCATCGTGTGGAAGACGTGCTCCAGGGCTGGGATTCGGGTCCCGCATAACCTGCTGGCGGCAGCGACTAGCAGGCCACCGACGTGTTAAAGGGCGTCCACGCCACGATGCTCGCCCGCTGCCACCGCGCCGGACTGATCGATTTCGGCCATGTCATCCGGACGGCTCGCACGGCCGACCACGCGAGGAAATTGCGCCCCTGATCGCAGCCAAAGGGCTAGGCCTGTCCGCGGGTCTACACGAACTCAAGCGCCGACGGATCGCGGCTACATCCCACGACACGGCACCTGCGACAAGGTGACCACGTCAGCGCGGATAACCCACGACTATGTCTGTAACCGCACCATCAACCTGTTCGCCACCTTCGACTTGGCCAGCGGGTCGGTCATCGCCGAAATGTGCCCGCGCCACCGCCACCAGGAATTTCTTCGCTTCCTCAAGACCATCGACACTGCGGTCCCAGCCGAGTTCAACCTACATCTGGTCCTGACACTACGCCGCTCACAAAACCCCCGAGGTCGCTGCGCCACCTGCCCCGATCATCTCGAGCGTCAAGTTTTGGTCGCCGCTATCGAACAGCGATAGTCCAGGCAGTGACGTGGCAATGCGCGGCCAGGAAGGCGTACACAAACGAAGGCAGCATCCGCGACATGCACCCGCTCGTCAGTACATACACCACAGCGGTGAACGCGGCCTCGCTCATCAGTGGGGCGGTCTCACAAACTTGGCGGCCGGTATTGCACTCCAACAATAAAAGCTCCACCAGTGCCTACAGCTCGTCGGGCCATGACCCACCTTAAAAGGGCGTCATTCACGGTAAACATTATGCGACACAACACAGTCAGTCTGCCGCCTGAACCGCCGCCACGGGACACGCACTAAGGACGAAGATATTTCGGCTGATCCGAAACTCAAAGGTTGCGGCGCCAAATGCTCCCAACAATTACTTGAGAACATCTGAAATCAGCAGCCTTTCAAACTCGATTCGACGCGCGAGAAAATCGCTCTGGCTATTGGCGAACGCTATCTATCGATACGTTCAGTATCACCGAGAGGCGTGATATCGGGAACGCAAGGATACGAATCAACCCATGCCTCCGCGAGTATCTCCGACGGCGACGCGATTTTATGGGTCTCGCGTAGCCTTGTAGTGACCCGATCCGCGAATTCATGAAGATCCGCGTATCTGGCGGGCCAGAGAATCTCCTTACGCGAAGTTGCGCCCACCTGCACGTCCTCAACGACTCCAGTGTCTCCGTGCACGATTGCACCGCTGAGGTCATATCGGCGCATCGATATTTGTGCGCCGAGCTCGTCATCGATAGTCAAATCAAGGAGACCGCCTTCCGGCATACGCGAAAGAGTCAAAGCGAGCGAGGTCGTAAACTCCGGCCATGTCGGACTCGATGGTGTTGAAATGACCGAAGGACCAACGTCTTCGTCGTCCCCGTCATCCTCGTATGCCAGGTTTTGTTGATGCTGATAGGTAGTATTGGCAATCTCCAGTGAAATTTCCAAGTAGTCAAAGTCGGCCGTTAACACAAGCGCCACATTTGGAAGATCCCAGAATACTCTCGGACGATTTCCAGGCAATCGCCACGATTTTCCGAATTCTGAATGAACACGGCGATGGATTTCTGAAAATCCATCAATCAGAGCTCGCTGAGTTTCAGGAGAGTCGTCGACCGGGTTATCGGTCAACCCTGCCGTTATATACACAAACTGTCCATCAGGCAACCAGTAGCGACAGAACCTATCATCAGATACGGCGAGCGCCCCCGGTGAAGAAATACTCAAGTCAGTTTGGATCTTTGCTCCGAAGTCGTCCAGGACAGGTTCCTGCCAGTTGGCGATACGACAGAACTGCTTGAGGTTGTCGTTTGTCCAGGTCCAGTCGAAACCTGCTGCGAGGCGGGCGATTCTTATCGCGCCGTCGATGTCGGCGTGCATGCTCAGATGCTACTTCCTTCAACTTGTTATCGGCTACCCAGCAGAGGGTTTGAAGATGTCGACGATACTGTTCATGACTGCTAGGCGGCGTTCCTCGCGGACGGTGTCTAGCGCGGTTTGGGGGCGCGGCATTGGTTTCACCGCGGGTGGGTCTGCACCGGCTGCCGCGATGACAGCTGCCTGCACCCCTTGCAGCCCGTCGATGATCGACAGCAGCAGGTAGGTGTCGAGGGTGTAGCCCTCAGGAGTTGGGGGTTCTTCGGCATCGGGGTCTTCTTCGGAATCCTCGATGTCCAGCCAATATTCGGCTAGTTCACGGTCCAACGCCAAGGCCGTCTTGTAGTGCGACCCGCGCGGCAGGCGGTCCTTGAACCTCCAGATGGTGCGCCAGTCGCGGGTGCGGAACTCGATGGGCCCGAAGCAGTCTCGGATGTCGATGCCGCGCTCGAGTAGGTCGTATTCGAGCGCGGCACCGAACTTGTCCCAGAACTCTACGAGCCCTCGGATCCCCCCGGCAGCTCCATGGCACCTTCGCCGTAGAAGTGGGCGTACAGATCGTTCTGAAAGGCGACCCATTCGTCGATGGGGCGGTCGGCGAACAGGTCGTCGACCGCCTCGTAGACATCGCCCAGCAGGATCCGCAGCTGGTCTTCTTCGTCGTCGGTCTCGGCCAGCTGACGTGCCTGACGGCGGGTCAGTGGCTGGATCGCGATGTCGGCGGTCAGGTGGTAGGGGCCGCGTCGCTTGGCTGCCAGCTCGCGCTGGATCTCGTAGAAGCGGCCTTCGTCACCGCCGGCCACCTTCGTGGACGTCGACGTTTTGCGGGGTGCTGCCATCAGGGGATCTCCGGTTTCGTTGTGGTGGAACGTAGTTACTTGGCGGGCTTGGTCGCGACGGCCTGCTTGACGTCTTCCTTGACGCGGTGGCCGAGACCGAACATGGCGTCACCGAACGCCGAGGCGTCGAACACCTGGTACTCGTGTGTGCCGTCGGTCATCGTGACCGGGAACTGGGTGGGGATAAAGGACACGGGGTAACCCCGCTTTCTCTCCGGAAGCTGACAGGAAGTGGCCGCGTGCCGCGACCGGAGAAGCGCGGCACGCGACCACGTTTCATGGGCGCCGACTACACAACGGTGACGGCGCAGTTGACCGAAGCCAGCGCGGTGCCACCGGTGGGGGTGTAGACGACACCGACGGTGGTGTTGCCGAGGGTGGCGTTCGCGGCGGCGGTCACGAAACCGGCCGCCGAGACGGTCACGTTCGAGCCCGCGGCCGGGGTGAACACGCAGTTGGCGTTCGGCAGGATGCCGCCGAACTGGTCGGTCACCGTGATCGGGGCGGAGGCGGTGGAGCCGCGAGTCACGGTGATCGGCGCGGGAGCGATCGCCGAGACGGTGTACTTGATGCCGGTCGAGGACAGCACCTTCTGCCAGCCGGTGCCACCGAAGCCGTGGGCGACGGCGTAACCGAGGTGGTCGTCCTTGAACGCGGTCAGGGTCAGCTTCTCACCCATCAGGTTGGTGGGGACCCACTGCTCGCCGCCCCACTTGGTGACGGCGACCTTCGGCATGATCTTGAAGATGTAGATCGGGCTGGCGTCGGAGCCGTCCTTGCCGATCACGACCGCGGAGTAGTAGTTGATCTGCGGGGTCGCGGGCTGCCAGAAACCGACCTCGCCGTTGGCGGCGGCCTGGGTGGAGGCCAGGTTGGTGTTGCTGGTCAGGGCCAGGTTCAGCAGGTTGGTCTGCTGCGGCTCGAACTCGATGGTGGTGATGTCGCTGGTGATGTCGTCGCGGACCGGCTGCATCTCGCCGTATGCCTCGATCGGCGAAGCCGTCACGGCGCGGGCGAAGTTGATGCCGGCCTTTTTGTCGATCAGGCCGACGGACTGGTACGACGCGGGCAGCGGCAGCAGGTTACCGGCGGCATCGGTCATGCTGCCCGGGGTAACGGGGGTCGAGTTCGGCCACGGGGCCAGGAACACCGCGGCGTCCAGCGGCTTGAGCAGCAGCTGACGCTGGGCAGCCTTCAGCGTGGTCAACGGGGTGGACGAGATGGGAGGCAAGATTTTTCTCCATTCATGTGAGGGTGTCGTGCCGTCTACTGACGGCGAGCGTCGATGGCGAAGGCCAGTTCGACCATCTGGTGCAGCGGGTCGAGGTCGGGGAACTCGCTCGAGCCGCGGCTGCGGCGCAGATTCGGGGCGCTGAAACGTGGTTCAGCAGCGGCGATTTCCTCCACGTTGTCGACCAGCACGCCGTTGTGGCGTGCGGCCGGAGCGTCGAGGAAGGCATCGCGCACCTGGATCGCCATGGTCTGCGCCTGCTGCCTGCTGTGGTGGAAGACGACCGCCTGCACCTTCGCCTGGTAGGTGATCGCATTGACATCGAGCGTGCCGCCCGTGGTGCGAACCCAGATCATCGGCAACACGATTTGGCTCGCCTGCGCGGGCAGGAAGCTCACGGTCGGTGCGATAGTCGTGAGCAGCCCGATCATGAACTGCTCGAAGTCCGGGAACTCCCCGGCGTATGGGCCGGTCATGCGGCACCGTCCTCTTGTGCGTGAACAACTTCGACGAGAGCGTGCAGTACGCCCGTCGTCGGTTCCGATGGCCCGGTCGACGCGGCCTCGGTATCGGCAGCCGTGATCGTGGTCACATCCGTCATGGTGATCTCCGGGGTTGGGTCAGAGGCCGAGCAAGGGCAGGACTACTGGTGCGAGCACGATGGCCAGCTGGAGCAGCTCGAGAAGGACGGGGAGCATTGGGGTTCACCTCCTCTCGACGGGTGGGCGGTCAGGCTCACAGGGTTCGCGGGGATTCGAGGGCCTTCAGGCGCTCCAGTACGTCGGCGAGCGCGTCCACCACGGTCATGCCGTCGAGCTGTTCCCAGCCGGCGAACATGCCCGCGTCGCGCTGCTGGCTACCGCACAGCTGCTCGCGGATGTCCTTGACGTCGGTGCCGATCGGGCCGCAGAAGGCGGTGATGAAATCCTGGATCTGGTTGACTTCGGCTGCGCTCATCGGAGCGTCCTTTCCGTCGATGAATGCCTGTACCTCGCAACGGAACTCGTCCATGTCGATGCCGGCGGGGTCGATTTTTCCTTCGTGGGAGTACTCGCGATGGGCCACGCAGTCCTCGGCGTCGGCGCCGATGCGGGCCAGGATGGCCGCGCAGCCGCGCTTGTATGCGTCGAGTTGCACTGGGGTCCAATCACTTCCGTCACCGCGTGACACAGCTTCGATACCGATTACGTGGTAGTTGGCGTTGTCGGTGGGCCAGCCGGGCCAGGAGCCGCGGCCCGCGTGCCAGCAGACGCCTGCGGCGATCACGCGGAAGGTGCCGTCGCGTTCGAGGACGAGCTGGGCGAGGGGGCCGGGGAGGTCGGCGCGGCCGTCCTGGACGATGCGCCAGTCGTTCTTGCCGCCGCCCGCGGTGTGGTGGCAGAGCACGCCGCGGATGTCACGGAAGTCGCCGTGACCTCGCCTCCTCCAGCCTGCGTGTTCGATGACGTCGAGGCCGGCATCACGGAGCACGTCGGCCAGCCATACGGGGTCGCCTGTCCAGGCCATTGAGGATCTCCTTGTGTGAGTGAAGGTTTGGGGTCCCGCCCTCGCGGACGAGGGGGAAGCGCCGAGGGCGGGACCTTCACTCCTGGCGCAGCGGCGACGTCTACGACCGCAGACCACCTGCGGGAGACGGGCGCGTCAGGAGCGCGGCATGCGGCGGGCTCGAATCCCGCACCGTGTCGAGTGTTCTCCGGGGGCCGACCGCATGCAGTTCGGGGGAATGACTCAGATTTCTTCTTGGAGGGTGGCGGGGATCTTGTAGTCCGCCACCGGGGGCTCCATGCCTGGGACGTGCAGGCGCAGGAAGCCGAGCAGTTCGTCGATGTGGCGTTGAAGAGCGCGGATCAGCCGGATCGCGTCGCGGAACCGGAGGTGATCGTCGGCGGCCTGTTCCTCGAGCGCGACCACCCGCTCACGCAATTTGACGACTTCACGCGCCTGCCACGCCGTCACCGCGCCGATGACGGTGGCCAGCGCCATGCCGGTCGCCTGCACGAATTCAGGGCTTAACCACGCGGCCATCCGGTTCACCCGCCGATCCGGTCACAGGGGTCACGGTGGGCCTGATGAGGACACCCGCGATCAGGGGCGTCGCCAATCCATAAAGGGTGAGCAGTGTTTCGATCCACGCGGCGTCGATCTCGCGACCGAGCAGGTACGCGAGGACACCCGTGACAGCGACGAGCACCGACCGGACCAGCGCTGGTTCCGGCGTCTTGTTGATTCTCATAATGTGTTCCTTCCCACAGGTTTTCGCGGGTCTCAGATGTGCCCTTCGGCGACATCGCGGTTCAGTGCCTGGGCCAGCGCGCGGGCGTAGCCGTAGCGGACGTAGTCACTGGTGTGCCTGCCGTCGAACAGGTAGCCGCGGGCGTAGGCCACAGCTCCGGCCCAGTGCCGCCAGTTCGACGGAGACCACCAGCGCTGCAACTGATTTCGAGTCGCCGTGTCGAGCATTCGCTGGGCCCAGCGGATCGCCGCGTTCGCACTGGCGAAGCTGAAGAACGCGCTCAGATCCGCGATGGTTCGCAAGGGATTACCCGCGGGCAGTGCGGTGATGGGGTCGCCGGGTGCTGCGGCCCAGTAGGTAGGAATGCCGTCGATCGGCCGCTGTCCGACCACGCCGTAGCCACCGGGATCGGTGTCGCCGAGGTACTGGCCCGCTGGTCGAAGCGGGTCGGCGATCAGCGCGCAGGCGATCACTTCTCGTCCCGGATGCTCGCCGCGAGCGATCTCCGCCGCGAGGTCACCGGCTACTGCGGCGCCTTGCGAATAACCGGCCAGCACAACTGGATTCGGCGATCGATCGATGGCTGCCAGCAGGGCACGTTTGCCTTCGGCGACGCTCTCGGCGTAGCTGACATACGTACCGAAGTCGGCGGGGTACGGGATCATGCGAGGGGTGAACATCGACTTGTTCAGCGCGTCGACGAAGGCATCGGTGACGCCGTCGCCGCCGGGGTTCCAGGTGCCGCCGACCACCAGCACATCGATGGTGCGGGGCGTTCCTTTCGGAGACCACAGTGACATGTTCATACCTCTCTGGGACGTGGGTTGGAGGTCCCGCTCCGAACAGGTGTCCGGAGCGGGACCGATTCGCCCCTGCGCTGCGACAACGTCTTTCGACCACAGCGAGCTGCGGGAGACGGGCGCGTCAGGGGCGGGCATGCGGCGGGCTCTGAACCCGCTGGATCGAGGAGTGTTCGTCCGGGGGCCGACCGCATGGGTTCGGGGTGCGTCAATGCAAGAACCCCCGGTCCGAAGGGACCGAGGGTTCCAAGTCAGGCGAGGCTAGCGCCGGTGCTTTCCGATATTCGTTTCGCTGAACACGTCACCGGTGCCGGAGACCGGCCAGCCACACTGCGACGGTGCGTCAGGGTCGTGACCCGGCCCCCACTGGAGCCGGTTCAGTGCGAAAATGGGCAGTTCGCCGATCTCGAGCTCCGTCAGGTTCTGCAACCGCCAGCTCAGCATGAACTCGCTCACGCCCAGGCACGCCGCGACATCGGAGACCTCGCTGGCGATCGAGATCGCGTCGTGCAGCGCCGACAGGCTGATCAGGCGTTCGGCGACGATCGTGTGCACGTCCATCTCCAGCCGCCCACGCCACCCCAGCCCGTTGATCGCGGCCGTCCCCTTGTCGGTCGACGCCAGTTCGACGTGGCAGATGCAGTGGGCGATCGCCTCGTTCACGAGATAGCGGGGCAGGTCGACCGAGATCATCATCGCGTTGTCGCGCGGTGACCAGTACCAGGCCAGCTCGACCGTTCTGACGAACTCGATCCTGATGCCGAGGTTGAACGCCTCCTCCTGGGCGTTGTAGGCGTTGCGCTGGAACGGAATATCTTGCGGACCCATCGTGTCCCTCAGCCGACCGGTTGCCGTAAGGACCGCCATCTACTGACGACGGCGGCGACGGTGTGCAGATCCTCGACGCGGAGGTCTGCCGGGTCGAGATAGGCGGGCGGACGCTGGTTGCGGGCCTTGGCTGCTTCGTATGCCCACTGCGCCGGCTGGTCATTGTCGATCTCGGCATCGGGGTCATCGGACGGAAATGCTTCGAACTCAGCAGACACCGGCACCCTAACCACGATCACGACAGTCGCCCCCAAAGCTGGGGCCTCACTTACCCATCCTAATGGGAAGGTAAACCTCCGAGTCAGTCGACCAAGATCGGCTCGAGTCGGAGGAAGGAAGGAAGTGAAATGTGGTGCGATACACCAGATTTGGGCATGCGTCCGCCCGCTGAGAAAATGATGACTGATGGTTCGCGCAGTGTCAACTGTTGCCGAGAAGTTTGTCCGAACCCGCTGGTCAACGGCCCGCGCCGCGGTGCAGTTCATGCCAGGCGGGCCCCGAAAACCTAGTGGCGTAAGCGTTTTAGAGCTGCCCGCAACGGGAACGGGGCGCCGACCGCATGGCAGTCGGCGCCCCGTTCGGGTCGATGTAGGTCAAGCTTTTCGCATGCGCTGTCGTGCCGGCAGCGCGAGATGGGCGGCCATGACCTCACCGACGACGAAGAGCTCGGGCCAATCGAGCGCCCACGGGCCCGGCACCGGCGCGACCAGGCCCGCCGCCCGCAGGGTGCGCAGGCGGCGCGTGGTCAGGGTCACGAAGGCGCCGCCCAATTGCGTCGCGAGCGTGTGGATACCTGTCGCATTGAGCCGGACCGCTTGCGCACGGGCCAACAGTTCGGCATCGACGGCCATACTCTCCGTCGGTGGACAGATGACCATGACGGCCGCGTCCACGGCGGCGGAAATCTCGGGCAGTGCGGCTTCGACACCTTCTGTCATTGCAACTGCAACGATGTTTCGTTGCAGCCACCTCGCCATCCCAGCGATACCAGGCGTGCCGTCGTAGACCAACGCGCGCGGCTCGCATACCAGCCGGACCCACGAGACCAGAACCGCGTGAAGATGATCGTCGACGCGGGCGGCGGCGGGGTTGAACGGCAGCTTCGAAACTGTCGACCCACCGTGCACCCGAACGTCGGCGGTGCCGAAACGCGTTTGCCTCGTCCTGGCGTCGGCGAGATCCTCTGCGATCTCCGGAATGTTGCCCAACAGCAGAAACAGCGACCGCGCTCCCTCGCGGTCGAGGTACAGATGCTGATCGTCGATCGCGAGATCCAGCTGAGTCACTCCACAGGTGTCCTCCCGCACGCGAGGTGACACCGTCACCTCATCGCCTGCACCCATCAACTTGCTCCTTCAGCTTGAATGCGGCCACGAGAGTTCGCAGCCGAGTCGAATGTGGGGTCACGACCTCGAAGGGCAGCGCGAAAAGTGCCGCGAGCCACTCGCTTCGATGATTGCAACTCTGCACCCCGCACATGCAACTACAACAATCGTTGCAAGGCAAGTTGGGTGTCAGCGGCTGGATTCGGTCACAACGCCCCCTCGATCCAACCGGTCCGATCTACAAACGTTGTAGCTTTTTACTCGCGAACTGCACCCAGACAGGCGCAACTTGGCTTCTCGTTGTAGGCATCGATGTGCCCGCTCTGCTACATTGGCTGCATGGTGAGGCATCGGAGTGCGGTGGTCCCCCCGGAGGTCAGTGCAACGCTGCGACAAGCTCGCAAGGCACGCGACATGACGATGGACCGCGCGGCAAAAGCAGCGCGTATCAGCGCGAGCCTGTGGACGCAGGTGGAGAGTGGCGTCCAGTACAAGCGTGGCGCGAAGGTCCCGGCGAGCACCACAGCCGAGACCCTGCAAGCCATGGCTGAAGCGGTCGGGGTCGATCCGGCACCGCTACTCGAGCAGGCCGGGCTCGAACGCGTCGAGAGCGGCAGCGTCGGCGATGCGGAATCGATCGTCAATCTCGCGGGCCTGTCCGAGCAGGACCTTCGTCAGATTGCCGTGTACGTCAACGGATTTCGTGCGGCACGCAATCTCTGACAGCTCAGGCCCCTAACGAACGAATGCCCCACTCACGGTGGGGCATTCGTTCGTTGCGCGTTAGGTCACATATCCGGACGTGATAGCCGAAACGGCGAGTGTTCCGCTCGCAGCGGGACACTCGCCGTCAGGTGGTAGGTCAGGCAGTCGGGGTGGTCTCGACCGGCTCTTCCTCCGCCGCTGCCGAACCGCTGGTCAGCGCCTTCAGGATCTCGGCCAGGCTGTCGGCCGAACCGGTGGTGGTGTCGTCGCCGGTCTCGGGCTCGGGATCGACGTCAGCGACGTCGGTGCCGGTCTCGGGGTCCGCCGGATCCTCGGCCGCTGCCGAACCGCTGGTCAGGGACTTCAGGATTGCGGCGAGACTGTCGGCCGAACCGGTGGCGGCGTCGTCGCCGGCCTCGGGGGTAGCGGCGGGAGGCGGGGTCGCGTCTTCGGCGGCAGCGACGCCCGTGCCGAACACGGCCATTCCGGCGGCGAGGACGATGCCGAAGCTGAGCGTACGAATCTTCTTCATGAAGTGAAACCCCTTGGTATTAACCATGATTGCCGACGTTGTTGCCGACTAAAAATTTCTAACACGTGTCACCCAAGTGTCCATAGCCCGAAACTTTCGGGGCGCTCACAGGTAGGTTGCCGGGCGATTGCTCGCAGCGCGAAAGGTGTCGCGAGTTCTTTCGAGGTTCGAAACCGAGAGGTGCGATCCGACCAAGATCATTTCTGCTGGACGATCGACCTATCGCACGCACTGCACGCAGGTGCACTGCAGCAAACAGCCAACTCGCTTGTGTCGAACCTAACTGGATACCCAGTTAACGTTCGGCTTAGACCATGATAGATCTCACCATCGAAACCTGTAACAGGTACCGCCCGTATTCGATTGGCGGACAACCGAATACGGCATTGTGAGTCGAAACATCGATTGCGAAAAAGCTTGCTGACAAGTCACCAACGGTCAGCCGACCGCTGTCACCCAGCTCGGTGGTCGGCCGTGCAGCGGGCCGACCTCGCCGATGACCGTTCCGCCTGGCGCACCGGCGTTCTCTTCTCGCACGACGGCGAAGTGTGCGCCGGTGGCCAATTCTTCTGGGGTGCAGACGAATTCGGTGGTGACCAGCAGGGTCATGTGGCTGGCGTCGTCGGCGCAGACGCGCAGGCCTGCGCGGGCACCGCTCAGGACGAGGGGGACCACCTCGGCCCACGCTTCGTGGGGGCGGCGCTCCAGGACGATCGGACGGTCGCCGGCGATGGCGGCCATCGCGTCGAGGGTGGCGGGGATGCCGACCATTTCGGGGCGTCGGTTGGCCAGGGAGTGGGTGGTCGCGACGACCGCGATTCCGGCGACGAGCAGGCCGATACCGGCGTATTTCAGCTGGTCGGCTCGCTGGGTGAGGCCGATCAGGAGGAGGAAGAACATGAACAGCGGGAGGGCGTAGGAGAAATAGCCGATGTAGGCCTCGTTGATCTGATCGATGCCGATCATCGCGTAGATGAACATCAACGGCACCGTCACCGCGCAGACGGCCAAGCCGCGTTGCAGGAACTTCTGTCCACGCGCCACCACTGCGACCAGCGCGAACAGGGCGATGAAAATGATGAGGGCGAGGATGCGGTTGGGCCCCCAGAACTGCACGGTGTAGGACGCCGCGGTCCACGGCATATGAATTCCGTGTCCGCCGCCGTAGACGAGGTACTTCGGGAGTTCGCCGGGGTAATTCAGCATGGTGTTCAGCCGGATCGGGAAGGCGAACAGGACGACGACCGCGCCGAATCGCCACCAATCCCGCACGGCGACAGGCAGTTCCCAGCGGCGGACGAGGTAGAGCGTCGCGCCGCCGAGCAATGTCACGAAGAACAGGAATTCGGCGTGGCCGTGGATCAGGAACCCGCCGGCCAGCGCCACGATCCAGAGATGTTCGGTGCGCCCGGCCAGTGCCGAGGACACCGCGACCAGAAACAACAGGAACGGTGCGAAATACACGTACGGAAACCAGAGCTGGCTGAGCAGCTCGGGATACACCGTCACGAACAACAAACTCGCGCCGCCGAGCCCGGCGATGAGCGGCCACGACGGATACCAGCTGTGGAGAATGCTCAGCACCAGGGCCATTATCGCGGCATTGAACAGCAGAATGGCGATCGCCTGACCGTTCCACGGTGACGGCACCAGACTCGACACGTCGTAGAAAAGCCACTCACCGAATGCTTGCACATAGATGAGTCCGGGCCCGGGATGATGAAAACCCACCCTGGAATAATTGCCGACGAGGAGCTCGAAATCCTTCGCGGCAAGCACTTGGATCGACACGGTCGCCGCGTCGCCCTCCTCGAACACCACCCGGGTGAACAGGTCACGACTGCTGGCGATCAACGCCGTGGCATAGGCCAGCCAGGCCACGAGGAAAACAGCGAAACCCCTCGGCTGCGACGTGGAGCGTACTTCTTCGACCGGTACCACCGGATCGACAATCAGCTGATCAGTTTTCGTCACACCACACCGCGATAGTCAGAACAAGGCCTATAGCCAGCGATCTTAGTGCCGACCGTGCACACCGAAAGGGCCGCACACCCCCCTGGAGTGTGCGGCCCGGCCGGTGGACTCAGCGCAAGGTGGCGGTGAGGTGGGGGTAGCCCTTTTTGGGGTGCAGGATGGACAGATCCCAACCCGAGCCGACCTGGTCGGCGTAGATGTTCACCGACGACGGCAAGAAGATCGGCTTGCCGAATTTCACCGCGTAGGTGGCCTTTTCGGGAACGCGGCCCTCGATGGTGCCGAGGATCGCGGCGGCCGACCACATGCCGTGGGCGATGGTCTGCGGGAAACCCATTGCCTTGGCGCCGATTCCGGACACGTGGATCGGGTTGCGGTCGCCCGAGGCGGCGGCGTAGCGGTTGATCATCTTCTGATCGACGCGCTGCACGCGCAGCGGGGGCGGGGGGACCTCGTCGGCGGGTGGTGCCGATTTGGGGCCACCCGACAGCGACGTGCGCTGCTGGTGCAGGAACGTGGTGACCTGACGCCAGACGAGTTCGCGCCCGACGTGGATCTCCGTGATCGCGTCCACCAGAAGCCCTTTCGGGTGTTCACGGAGGTTCTCGATGTGGGCCGAGAAGTCGAGGGGCTCGGCGACCGAGATCTCGCGGGTGCGTTCGATGACGTTCTCGAAATGCACCGCACCGACCGCACTGAACGGGAAGTCCCGTGCGACAACGAGTTCCATCATCAGCGGGAAGGCGAGGATGAAGGGGTACGTCAACGGCAGGGTGTCGCTGAAACGCAGGCCCGTGGCGTGGCAGTAGGCGGCCAGATGGTCGGGGTCGACCCGCACGCCGTCGACGACGACGCGACGGTCGGGCAGGGTCGGCTTGCGACCCGATAGCGCGGCGGGCAACGGGATGGCGCCCAGCGCCGCCTTCGCGTACAACGCGCCGTTCTTCGGGACCTCGGCGAGGGTGATCGTCTGAGTCATCAGGCGCCGATCAGGCTCTGACCGCAGACGCGAACCACGTTGCCGCTCACCGCGTTCGACGCCGGGCTGGCGAAGTAGGCGATGGTCTCGGCGACGTCGACGGTCTGGCCACCCTGCAGCAGCGAGCTCATCAGGCGACCGGCCTCACGGGTGCCGACGGGGATGGCGGCGGTCATCGCGGTCTCGATGAAGCCGGGGGCCACCGCGTTGATGGTGATGCCCTTCTCGGCCAGCAGCGGCGCTTCGGCGTCGACCATGCCGATGACGCCGGCCTTGGAGGCGCCGTAGTTGGTCTGGCCGCGGTTGCCGGCGATGCCGGCGATGGAGGACACGTCGATCACGCGGCCGCCTTCCTTGAGCACGCCCTTGGCGACGAGGCCGGAGGTGATGCGGTGCGGGGCAGCGAGATTGACGTTGATCACCGAGTTCCAGCGGCCCTCGTCCATGTTGGCCAGGAGCTTGTCGCGGGTGATACCGGCGTTGTGGACGACGATGTCGATGCCGCCGAAACGCTCGGTGGCGAAGTCGGCGAGGCGCTCGGCGGCATCGGGAGAGGTGACGTCGAGGGCCAGTGCGGTGGCGCCGATCTTGTTCGCGGTCTCGGACAGGGCCTCACCGGCGGCGGGGATGTCGGCGACGATCACGGTGGCGCCGTCACGGGCGAACACCTCGGCGATGGTGGCGCCGATACCGCGCGCGGCGCCGGTCACGACAGCGACCTTGCCGGCGAGGGGCTTGTCCCACGAGGCGGGGGCGACGGAATCGGCGGCGCCGACGCGGATGACCTGGCCGTCGACGAAGGCCGACTTGGCCGAGAGCAGGAAGCGCAGGGTCGACTCGAGACCCGTTGCGGCAGCACCGGATTCGGGGTGCACGTAGACCAGCTGGCCGGTGGCGCCGCGCAGCAGCTCCTTGGCGATCGAGCGGGTGAAGCCCTCGAGCGCGCGCTGGGCGATCTGCTCGTCGACCGAGCCGACCAGCTCAGGGGTGGTGCCGAGGACGACGACGCGACCCGACGGCGCGAGGCTGCGCATGGCGGGCTGGAAGAACTCGAACAGCTGCGCGAGCTTGTCGATGGAGTCGATGCCGGTGGCATCGAAGACCAGCGCGCCGTACTTGGTACCCGATTCGATCGAATCCGCGACGGTGTAGTCCGACAGCAGCGCGCGGACCGGCTCGGCAAGGCGGCCCTTGCCGCCGAGCAGCACCGGGCCGGGCAGCGCGGGCTCGCCCGCCTTATAACGGCGCAGTTCGGCCGGCTGCGGGAGGCCCAGTTTGCTCGCGAGGAACGCGCCGGGGGCGGAGTGGATGAAAGATCCGTAGAGGTTCGGTGCACCCTTGCTCTTGGCTGCCACTGTTCCTACCTTCTCTGTGCTCGACGAGTTGTGTGACCGTGCTCCGCCCAGTGTCCCCCGTGTGAGCGCACACTTGCGGGTACGGTGTCGACAACGAACTTACTCCGGAGTAAGTTTAATGTAAACCGATACGACGCCGTGACCGCATGGGGGCAGATTCCACCGGCACGCGTTATCCGGAACCGACGAGACCATGGAGAACTCGAGTGACCAGCAAAGCCCGCTCGGCGAAGACCCCGGCCACGGCCGCCAAGACCCAGCGCCCGGTTGCCATCGTTGGCGGCAACCGCATCCCGTTCGCGCGCTCCGACAAGGCCTACGCCAAGGCCTCCAACCAGGACATGTTCACCGCCGCCCTCGACGGGCTGGTCAGCCGGTTCGGCCTGCAGGGCGAGCGCCTGGGCATGGTCGTCGGTGGCGCCGTGCTCAAGAAGGTCGGCGAGCACAGCCTGATCCGTGAGAGCGTGCTCGGCTCCAAGCTCTCGCCCTACACCCCGGCCCACGACCTGCAGCTCGCCTGTGGCACCGGCCTGCAGTCGATCGTCACCGTCGGTGACGCGATCGCGCTCGGGCGCATCGAGTCCGGCATCGGCGGCGGCGCCGACACCACCTCCGACGCGCCGATCGGCGTGAGCGAGGACATGCGCGAGTGGATGCTCACCGCCAACCGCGCCCGCACCAACAAGGACAAGCTCAAGCTGGTCGGCCAGCTGCGGCCCTCGATGCTCGGCATCGAGATCCCGAAGAATGCCGAGCCTCGCACCGGGCTGTCGATGGGTGAGCACGCCGCCATCACCGCCAAGGAATTCGGTGTCGCCCGCGAGGCGCAGGACGAGCTGGCCTACCTCTCGCACAAGAACATGGCGGCCGCCTACGACCGTGGCTTCTTCGACGACCTGGTCACCCCGTTCCTGGGCCTGACCCGCGACGACAACCTGCGTCCCGGCTCGACCGTGGAGAAGCTGTCGACCCTGAAGCCGGTCTTCGGTGTCAAGGCCGGTGACGCGACTATGACCGCGGGTAACTCCACCCCGCTCACCGACGGCGCGTCGGCGGTGCTGCTGTCCACCGACGAGTGGGCCGCCGAGCACAAGCTGCCGGTGCTCGCGCACCTGGTGGACTCCGAGGTCGCCGCGGTCGATTACATCCACGGCCCCGACGGCCTGCTGATGGCGCCCACCTACGCGGTCGCGCGTCTGCTGGCCCGCAACGGCCTGACCCTGCAGGACTTCGACTACTACGAGATCCACGAGGCCTTCGCCTCCGTGGTGCTGGCCACCCTGGCCGCGTGGGAGTCCGACGCCTACTGCAAGGAGCGCCTGGGCCTCGACGGCGCGCTGGGCTCGATCGACCGCAGCAAGCTCAACGTCAACGGCTCCTCGCTCGCCGCGGGCCACCCGTTCGCCGCGACCGGCGGGCGCATCGTCGCCTCGACCGCGAAGATGCTGGCGGAGAAGGGATCCGGCCGCGCGCTGATCTCCATCTGCGCTGCCGGTGGCCAGGGTGTGGTGGCGATCATCGAGCGTTAATCACTGCTGATCGAAAACGACGGCGGGCGGTCTCCGAGGAGATCGCCCGCCGTCGGCATTTTCACGCACTTCGTCGACGGAAAGTCAGAAAACTGATTCCAGCGAGGCCGATTGCGTGATTTCGCCGGTTGTTTCTACTTCTGAGGCAGCTCGTTGTGGCCGCCGAACGCCTTGCGCATGGCCGAGAGCATCTTGTCGGCGTACAGGGCCTGGCCGCGCGAGGAGAAGCGCTGGTAGAGCGCGGCGGACAGGACGGGGACGGGCACGGCGGTGTCGATGGCGGCATCGATGGTCCAGCGGCCTTCGCCGGAGTCGGAGACGCGGCCGCTGAAAGAGTCCAGGTCCGGGTCGGCGACCAGGGCGGATGCGGTCAGGTCCAGCAGCCAGGAGGCCACGACCGAGCCGCGACGCCACACCTCGGTGATGGCGGGGATGTCCAGGTCGTACATGTAGTACTCGGGGTGCTCCATCGGCGTCTCCTCCGCCGAGTGCTCACCGTGCAGGTACTCCGAGCCCGCGTTCGCGTGCTTCAGGATGTTCAGACCCTCCGCGTAAGCGCCCATCGCGCCGTACTCGATGCCGTTGTGCACCATCTTCACGAAGTGGCCCGCGCCGTGCGGACCGCACAGCAGGTAACCCTTCTCCGCCTGCGACGGCTCACCGGTGCGGCCGGGGGTGCGCGGGGCCGACTCGTAACCGGGGGCGATGGTCGCCAGCAGCGGCTCGAGGTAGTCGACCTGGGCCTGGTTGCCGCCGATCATCAGGCAGTAGCCGCGCTGCAGACCGAACACGCCGCCCGAGGTGCCGATGTCGAGGTAGTGAATACCCTTGGGCTCCAAGGCCTTCGCGCGCTCGAGGTCCTCGTGGTAGCGGCTGTTGCCACCGTCGATGATGATGTCGCCCGGCTCGAGCAGCTCGGCGACCTCCTCGATCACCTTGCCGGTGGCGCCCGCGGGGATCATCACCCACACCACGCGGGGCACCTCGAGCTTGCCGATGAACTCGGCCAGGTCGGTCGTGCCGCTGAACTTGTCACCGAGCTCGGCTTCCAGCTCGGGGATCGGCCCTGGGTGGCGTTCGTAGCCGACGGCGGTGTGCCCGTCGCGCACGATGCGGCGCACGATATTGGCGCCCATCCGGCCGAGGCCGATCATTCCCAGCTGCATCAGTTCTCCTCGTTGTCCGGTCGTGGGTGTCGAGTCTCACCCTGATTGTCTCGCGAGGTCGCGCGGCACCGCAGGGCGGCGTCACCCCACGCGCCGAAATTCTTCCGAATGGGTTGTAACGCCCCGGTCGGAGCCACGATAAACAGATCGGCTCCGTGTAGTTGCCAGACCCCCGACCCGGCAACTACGCGGAGCCTTTGTGTTATTTCACGCCGGTCGCCGAGCTGCCGAGCGCGCCGATGCGCGTTACCCTCGGGCCGGACCCCGCAAACATTCGGGGCCAACCTAACGGAAGGACCTCCGTGCCCAGCGAGTCGACCGCCGGACAACCGGCCGACCGAAGGGGCGAGGTCGGATTACGCAAGCTGCTCGAGTCAAATCGCACTTTCGATCCGGACACCACCGCCCTGACCCAGCCCCTCAGCACTGTGACCCGCGACCGCTGGTCGCCCACCCCCGGCCCGGCTCCGCAGCCGCCGCCCCCGCCTGCCAACCAGCAGCTGGTCAAGCGGATCGGGATCGCGGTCGGCGCCGTGCTGGCCATCGGCACCGCCGCCTACCTGGCCGATTTAGCGCTGAGCTCGGGTGAGGTGGCGCGTGGCGTCGTCGTCGCCGGTATCGACATCGGCGGGATGGAACAGGCCGAGGCCGACGCCCTGCTGCATTCCGAGCTCGGTCCCAAGGCCGAACGACCGCTGCCCGTGCGGATCGGTGACGTGCAGTCGAGCATGGTGCCCGCCGAGGCCGGTCTCGCGATCGACTACGACCGCACCTGGGAAGCCGTCGGCAGCCAGCCGCTCAACCCGGTGAGCCGCCTGCTCTCGCTGTTCGGCACCCGCGAGGTGCCGGTGTCCAGCACGGTTGACACCGCCGCCCTCGACGCGCAGCTCACGACCTTCCGCGCCCACGACAACCCCACCGTCGAAGGCACGGTCCGGTTCGAGAACGGTAAGCCCGTCGCCGTCGCACCGGTACCGGGCCGGGTGCTCGACACCGAGTCCGCCCGCGCCACCATCACCGACCGGTGGGCCGCGAGCAGCCAACTGGATCTGCCCGTGGTGGCCGCGCCCGTCGCGGTGCGTAACGATGCCGTGCAGGCGGCGCTGCGCGACATCGCGACGCCGGCTGTCGCCTCACCGATCGCGGTGTCCGGCAAAGACATTCAGGCCACACTGTCGACCGATCAGATCGCCGATGTACTCGCGTTCGTGCCCGACGGCAACGGCGGCCTCGCGCCCCAGATCGACAACGACGCCGTAATCGCCTTGCTCGCACCGCAATTGGTGACGTCCGAGGTGGAACCCAAGGACGCCACCTTCACGGTGGGTGCCGGTAAGCCGACCGTGGTCCCGGCCGTGGTCGGCGAGAAGGTCGACTGGCCGAAGACGCTGGAGAAGCTGCCCGCCCTGCTCACGCAGCCGGGTCCGCGCACCAGCCCGGTGGTGTACCAGCGGATCGAGCCCAAGCTCACCACCGAGGCCGCCAACACGCTCGGGATCAACGAGAAAATCGGCGAATTCACCACCGGCGGCTTCAGCGGACCCTCCGGGGTGAACATCCGCACCGTCGCCGCCAAGGTGAACGGGGCGGTGGTGAAGCCGGGAGATACATTCTCGCTCAACGAGTTCACCGGTCCGCGCACGGCCGCGGAAGGCTACGTGGAGTCCGGCATTATCGACAAGGGCAGGCCGAGTACCGCGGTCGGCGGCGGCATCAGCCAGTTCGCCACCACGCTCTACAACGCGGCCTACTTCGCCGGGATGGAAGACGGCGGACACACCGAGCACAGCTATTACATCTCGCGCTACCCGGCCGCACGCGAGGCCACCGTGTTCGACGGTGCGATCGACCTGGCGTTCCGCAACACCGCCTCGACCGGTGTCTACATCCAGGCCGTGGCCACCGGATCCGACATCACCGTGCGGCTGTGGGGCACCAAAACCGTGAACGTGGAATCGATTACGGGCGAGAAGTCGAAGCCGACCGAACCCAACGAGGTGGTCCTGCCCAAGGGTAAGGACTGCATCGCCTCCGAGGGAGCACCCGGCTTCACCATCTCCGACACCAGGGTGATCACCGACGCCAAGACCGGCGCGCAGGTGTCACGGCACACCCGGACCGTGAAGTACGACCCGATCCCGATCGTGAAGTGCGAGTAGGGGTTCAGCGATAGAAGGCTCGCGCGAGCCGGCGTATTCGCCACCGCGCGAGCCTTTTTCATCAGCAGCTGCAGTCGCAACCGCAGCACCCGCAGTCCTCGCCGCAGCAGCTACTGCAGCATTCACCGCAATCACAGCAGCCGCTGCAGTCACAGCGCTTCGCCCAGGCGTCCTTTTCCTCGCCGGTGCACGGGCTGGTGTGGTCGATACAGCACGCCATGCCGGTGCAGTAGACGCCGAGGACGAGGCCACTCGCCTTGAACGGCCCCGGGCGGTTCCGGCGCTGCCCGGGCGGAGACGGGAACTCGTACGGCGAATGCTGTTGTGCCGTCACGGAAGTGCGGCAGACGTGCCCGACCGCGATCCCGAGCCCCTGCCCCAGACGCCGCAGCAGGCTCGCCAGCGGATCGAGCAGCGCCCAGCGCACGGTGGGAATCTGATCGAGTTCCGCCTCGGACGCAGCCTGGCGGATGCGAGATTCACTCTCGCGCAGCAGATCATAGGCACGGGGCATATCCGTACCGGTGGCTTCGAGCGGGTTGAAACGACCGCGGGCACGGTCGCGTTCGAGGTCTTCGATGGCGTCGGCCAAATGGGCGATACGACCGACGTGGCGCCCGATCTCCTGCAGGGCCACAACGTTTTCCGGTCGGCCGGCCAGCACGGCGGTATGACCGAACAGGGTCGCCGCGCACAGCTGGGTCGGGCCGGTGAGATCGTCGAGAGTGATCACCTCGACCATCGGCGGCGTCGAATCCTGCTGTGCCGCTGACGCATCTACCGCAGTCCGGGGTGCCGGATCGGACGCACTCACAGCGGCCGAGACTGCTCGCCGTTCGGTCGACGACTGCGCTGCGGCAGCCCTCGCACGCGCTTCCACGGCACCCTGTGTCGCGATCGCCGCGAGCAGCGGTGCCACATCGAGGCCGATCTGTGTGGCCTGCTGTTGCGCACGGGCCGCCCAGGTGCTCGATACCTTGCGCATCGGCCTGCGGGCGAGGGCGGAGGCGTCACCGTCCTCGACATGATCGCCGATCTTGGCCGCCCCCAACAACAGTGACGCCGTGGCGGCCAGCTGCACGCCCGGCGCGTTCGCCGCGACCACCGAAGCGCGCTTCATCCCACGCAGCGGACACGGGCCGGCAGTCGTGCGCGCACCGGCCCCCGCCTGCGCCTCGGTGAGCACACTGAGCACGATCGCGTCTGTGTTGGTCGCCGCACGGGCCAGCTGACCGTGCCCGTCCCGCAGACCCAAGCACAGCCCACACATATGCGCCTGCCACTGCCCCGGATCAATGCCATATTTCGCCGCACCGTGCGCACACGGCTTCAACACACCGAACACTGATACCCCGTCTGTCTTGAAAACGCCTGCCGCGCTCAGGCGCACAGGGCCGGAGCGAAAGGCGCTGGCGAACGCCTGACCTTGCACCTTCGCAGCCAGACGAGACGAGCGCAACCGCTACTCGGCCTTTTTCCGGCCGGCCAGGCCGCGCCAGGCGAGATCGTCGAGCAGATCCACCGCCTCGGCCACCTCGATCCGCCCGCTGGCGACCCGGTCGGCGATGGCCTCGCCCGCACCGATCACCGCCGCCGCGACGACCTCGAAATTGGTGCCGGGGTCGGCGTTCTTGGCGCTGGATTCCAGCAGTTTCGCGGTGAGTTCGATGACGCGTTCACGGGCGTTGTCGATTTCGGAGGCAAAGGTTTGCTGACCGATCGCCTGCCGGTAGAGAACCTGCCAGGACTGCCGGTTGCGGTCGACGAAATCGAGGAAGCCCTCGAGCGCGACGCGGACCTGTTCGTGTGGGGTCAGCTGCGGGTTACCCGCGGGTGCCACGGCCTCGATGAAACGTAGACCCTCACGCTGGATGCAGGCGCGGAAAAGCTCGTCTTTGGAGCCGTAGTACAGGTAGAGCATGGGTTTGGAGATCTTCGCCTCGGCGGCGATGGCATCCATCGACGTGTCGTGGAAGCCTTTGCGCGCGAACACTTCGACCGCGGCATCGAGCATCTGTTGCTCGCGAACCGCCCGGGGAAGTCGCTTGGTCCCGCCTGCCATCCACTCTCCTACCGCAGGGTGAACCACCTATCTTACTCCAAGGTAAGTTCACCTGCGCTCATTTGCCGCACAGTCGCCGGGAGCGATCAGCAGCCCAGCGCTACGCCCTTGTAGCGCGCCATCCGCAGTACGGAAGTGTCGACCCGGTCGGCGGGCAGTTTGCCACTAGCCACCGACTGTTCCAAACGGTCGAGCACCTGCGGCACCGCATCGGAGCTGATCCACAGGGCATTGTCGGCACCGGCGACGAGGGTGGCCTCGACCGCATCTTCGATGGACATGCGGGCGGTGATGGCGGCCATGCCGCTGAGATCGTCGGTGAAGATCGGGCCGTTGAACGGCGCGGCGCCGTAGCCCTTGCCCTCGCGCAGCAGCGTCATCACGGCCGGGCTGATACTGGCGGGCACGTCGGGCTCGGTCAGACCGGGGACGTCGAGGTGGCCGACCATCACCGCCGCGCCGGAGTTCACCAGATCGCGGAACGGCACCAGGTCGGTGTTCTGCATCTGGTCCAGCGGCGGGGTGGTCACGGCGCCGGTGTGCGAATCGCCGGAGCCGGAGCCGTGGCCGGGGAAGTGCTTGATGACCGAGCCGAGACCCACCTCGTTGGACGCGCGGATGTAGGCGCCCGCGTACTCGGTGACCACCTTCGGGTCGTCGCTGTAGGAACGATCGCCGATCACGCTGTCGGCCGGCTGGCTGCTCACATCGGTATCCGGCGCGAAATCGACGGTGATACCGACATCTTTGAGCGCCTTCGACCTGGTCAGCGTGAACTGGTAATACTCCTCCGGCGACTGGGTCTGCGCGATGTCGCGGGCCGACGGCGCGGGCCCGATCACGTTCTTCGCGCGCGAGACACGCCCGCCCTCTTCATCGATCGTCACCATCAGCGGCACTTTGGCCTGGGCTTTCACCGCGTCGAGCGCGGACTTGTCCAGCAGGCTCGGATCGGTCCAGCTGCCGACGAAGATGCCGCCGACCTGCTCCGAACTCACCACATTCGACGCGTCGGCCGAACCGGTGATGCCGACGGTCAGCAGCTGGGCCAGCTTCTCGCGCTGCGAGAGTTTCGCGAGATAGTCTGCGCCGCAATTGTTCTGGACCGGCGTTGCCGACGGTGGCGCACCCGATTCGCCGGGGGCGGCCGAGGACGGAACCGTCGCGCTACTCGCCGCGGGCGTCGTCTCGGTCGACGAACCTCCCGAACAGGCGGTGGTGACGGCGGCGAGGACTGCGAACACAACCACAGGCGATTTCCGCATGCGCTCCACGGTAGCCCGCTGCCCGCGCGAACCCCACCATCGGAGTTCGGATTGATACACCGCAGACCGGGGTAATCTTGAGGAAAAGCCGCTCCGACCAGCGCAGGAGGTCGTCATGGCATGCGATCGGATGCTCATCGCCTACGACGGTTCCGAACACGCCAAACGCGCCATCTCCTATGCCGGGCGGTTCCTGACCGCCGAACGCGCGATCCTGCTCACCGCCTGGGAACCGATGGTGCGCCAGGCCGCGCGCATCTCCGGGCTCGCCGGGGTGATGCAGCCGGACTGGGTGCCCGACGAGGAGATGGAGGACATCGCCTACACCGACGCCCGCAAGATCAACGCCGAGGGCGTACACCTGGCGAAACTCGCCGGAATCGACGCCGAACCGCGCACCGCCGAATGCACCACCACCATCTGGAACGCCATCGTCGACTGTGCCGATGAGCTCGACGTGGACATCATCGTGGCTGGTACGCGCGGTTCCACGGGGTTGCGGGCGCTGTTGCACAGCAGCGTGGCCGAAGCCGTGCTCAAGCACGGGCACCGGCCGGTGTTCCTGGTGCCGCCGGATCAGTAGCGGCTGAGAGTTCCGTCGCTCTCGCGGATCGGCGGGCCCACGACGGCGTTATGGTCGAAGCACCATGAACGAATTCCTGCTCGCCCGACCCGACGCGGTGTTGCGCACGTCGGGCGTGCGCGAGGTCTATTCGGACCCGCGCGAGGCCGTCGAGGCGCTGCGCGGGTGGCGGAGTTCGCCCGGCCCGGCGCGGGCCGACCAGACAACAGCCCCGATCTCTTCGAACCTGGACAACGACTCGGCGGCACCTGGCGACTCGCCGCAAGAGCGCTGGGTGGTTCCGGGCGAACCTGCCGATGGCGACACTGACGGCCGCGTCATCGAATCTTCCAGCGCCGCACAGCGATTGATCGTCGGAGCACTCCCCTTCGATCCCCGCGAGCCGGCGGCACTCTGGCAGCCCGCGATGGCGCTGCACACGGCGGGACCGTGGCGGCCCGCAGCGCTTCCCGACTTGCCCGGTGTGCGCGTGTCGGCCGAAATACCAAGCGCAGCAGAGCATGTGGCGCGGGTGACGAAGCTCGTCGAGCAACTCGGTGACCCGGCCAACGAACTGCGCAAGGTGGTAGCCGCACGGTCGATGGTGCTCGAGGCCGACGCGCCGCTGGACCCCGAGGTGCTGGCGGCGCACCTGCTGACCAGGCATCCGAATGCCTCGGTGTACGCGGTCGACCTGTCGGCGGCGGGCCGAACCGGCGAAACGCTGATCGGCGCGACGCCCGAAGTTCTGGTCGCCCGGCACGGCGATCGCGTCAGCCTGCATCCACTCGCGGGCACCCTCCCCCGCCTCGCCGATCCGGCGCAGGACGCCGCCCAGGCACGAGAACTGTTGTCCAGCACCAAGAATCACGAAGAACACGCCTTCGTCATCGACTGGATCCGCCAACAGCTGAGCCCGGTTTGCACGGAACTGCACATCCCCGACGCGCCGGAACTCCTCAGCACCGAACAGGTCTGGCACCTGGCCACCCCCATCCACGGCGTGCTGCGCGACCCCTCGACCACCGCCCTCGACCTGGCACTGCTGCTGCACCCCACCCCTGCCGTCAACGGCACCCCGTTCGCCGCCGCGCTCGACGCCATCACCACCGAGGAACCGTGGCGCGGGTTCTACGGCGGCGCGGTGGGCTGGTGCGACGCGGACGGCGACGGCGAATGGGTCGTCGCGATTCGCGGCGGCGAACTGTCGGCCGATCGACGCGTCCTACGGGCTAGCGCGGGCGGCGGGATCGTGGCGGCGTCGGATCCGCAGGCCGAACTGGCCGAAACGACGGCCAAACTCCGCACCCTGCTCGGCGCCCTGCGTTGCGCGCTGCCCAACGACTGACCGAGGCCGGTACACCTGCTAGGTTGACCGGAGACAGGCCCCGACGTCGACGTATTGGAGTGCGCGATGAAGTTTGCTGTTCCGGCTGTTGCCAGCGCGGTCGGCGGCGCCCTGCTGAGCGCGATCGCCGTCTTCGCGATCACGGCAGCGGTGCAGCAGAACACGGCACCTTCGATCGACCGCAGCGGTGACAAAGACTCCTCGCTGCTCAACGCTCCTGAATACGGCAGCCGCTGACGCCGACGCCCGCGCGTCGCGCCCCGCATCGGGGCAACCGGACAAGGCGCCACTGGGTTGGCGCTGGCTCGTCGGCTCGGTAGTAGCCGCCTTCGTACTGACCTTCGCGCAGGCGCCCGGCCTCACCGTCGCCGACACCAAATACGACCTCGCCCAGAACCCCCTCGGCTTCCTCGCGCGAGCGTCGCACCTGTGGAACAGCCAGGCCACGATGGGCCAGGTCCAGAACCAGGCCTACGGCTACTTCTTCCCCCACGGCGCCTTCTTCTCCGCAGGCCACATCCTGCAACTGCCCGCCTGGGTCACCCAGCGCATCTGGTGGGCGTTGCTGCTGCTCGCCGGGTTCTGGGGCAT
Source organism: Nocardia sp. NPDC058658 (assembly GCF_042716665.1). Lineage (NCBI taxonomy): Bacteria > Bacillati > Actinomycetota > Actinomycetes > Mycobacteriales > Nocardiaceae > Nocardia > Nocardia sp. NPDC058658. The sequence goes on along the minus strand of NZ_JBHXRR010000004.1, from coordinate 33,808 downwards.
CGTCAAGCTGTGCGAAACGCTCGGGATCGGGTCACGCGGGTCGCGGGTGATCGCGGGCATCGCGTTCGCGTTGTCGCCGCGAGTGCTGACAACCCTGGGGTCCATCTCCTCGGAAACGTTGCCGATGATGCTGGCGCCGTGGGTACTGCTCGCACCGGCGGCACTCGGTGTCGCCCTGAAAGCGCGGCGCGCGACAGAGTCGGGTGATCCCGCTGAGGATCGGGCGTCCGAGAGCGCAGTCGCGGATCAGCCGAGCGCCGCGAAGAGCCGGGTCGCGTTTCGAGGCGGCCCACTCTCGCCTGCTGGAAGTGCGCTGGCGCTCGCGTTGATGGGGTCGGTGAACGCGGTCGCGACCGTGGCGGCGTTCCTGCCCGCGGCGCTGTGGTGGGCTTCCTATCGGCCGAATCGGCAGTGGTGGCGGTTCACGCGGGCGTGGATTCCGTTGCTGGTCCTTGCCACTTTCTGGTGGGTGGTGCCGCTGCTGCTGCTCGGGAAGGTGAGTCCGCCGTTCCTCGATTTCATCGAGTCGTCGGGGGTGACGACGCAGTGGGCGTCGCTGAGCGAGGTGCTGCGCGGGACCGACAGCTGGACGCCGTTCGTCTCGCCGGAACGCATCGCAGGCGCGGTGCTGGTGACCCAGCCCGCTGCGGTGCTGGCGACCGGCCTGCTCGCGGCGGCGGGGATGGCCGGACTCGCGCGATCGACGATGCCGTATCGGGGCAGGTTCGCGCTGATCCTGTGCGTGGGACTCGCGGGGATCTGTGCGGGATACGTCGGCACGCTCGGTGGGCCGTTCGCCGAATCAGTGCGGATCTTCCTCGACTCCGGCGGTGCGCCACTGCGCAATGTGCACAAACTCGAACCGCTGATCCGGCTGCCGCTGGTGGTGGGACTGGCGCACCTGCTCGGCCGCGTCGCGCTGCCGGCTTCGGTGCCGATGCCGGTGTGGCGCAGCTCTTTTGCCCACCCCGAGCGTGATCGGCTCGTCGCGATCGCCGCACTGGTGCTGGCCGCGCTCACCCTCGCGACCTCCCTGGCGTGGACCGGCCGCCTCGCCCCGCGCGGCGCCTACGACCGAGTGCCCGCCTACTGGACCGACACCGCCGACTGGCTCGCCGCCAACGCCGCCGACACCCGCGCGCTCGTTGTGCCCGGCGCACCGTTCGGCAGCCAGATCTGGGGACTCACCCGCGACGAACCACTGCAGGCACTGGCGAAAACCCCATGGGCCGTACGTGATTCGGTCCCGCTGAATCCGCCGGGCACGATTCGCGCGATGGATTCGGTGCAGCGGCTGATCGCCGACGGCAGGCCCTCCACTGGCCTCGCCGCCACCCTGGCCGACCAGGGCATCGGAATCCTGGTGTTGCGCAACGACTTGGACCCCGAAACCTCACGGTCGACGCGGCCGATGCTGGCGCACCGCGCGATCGAGGGGTCACCGGGACTGACAAAGGTCACCTCGTTCGGTGCCGACATCGGACCCCGGGCAGCGGACGAAGGCCTCGTGGTCGACAACGATCTGCAGCCTTCCTATCCGGCCGTCGAGATCTACCGGGTCGATGTGCCACCGCCCGGCACACCCGTCAAAGTGCGCAGCGGCACGGGCGCACCACCCGGATTCCCCGGCGCCTACACCACCCCACTGGATTCGGTACCCGTCGTCCAAGGCGGCCCCGAAGTTCTCGAACGCGTGCGCCGCGACGGCGAGAACCCGACGGCACCAATACTTCTCGAAGCAGACGCGCGCCGCGCCGGACTGCCGCCGCGACCCACCCTGCTGACCGATACCCCCATGGATCGAGAGTCCGACTTCGGCCGGGTCGACAACCACAGCTCCGCGGTCCGCGCCGCCGACGACGCGCGACGCACCCACAACCTGGTCCCCGACTACCCCGTCGACGGCGCCGAACTCGTGCAGGGCGAATGGTCCGGCGCGAAAGTGACCGCGTCCAGCTCCGCCGCCGACGCCACCCAGATCGGCGGCGCGGCGCCCGGCAACTCGACCGCGGCCGCCGTCGACGGCGATCCGAGCACCGCGTGGATCAGCAATGGTTCCGAATACGCTCTCGGACAATGGATTCGACTCGATCTGGACAAGCCGATCGCCAGCGGCTCGCTCCGCTTCACCACCACAGGCGCGGCGCTCGGCGACCCGGTGAAGTGGGTGGAGGTCCGCACTTCGCGCGGGACGGTGTCGGCGCGGATCACCGAACCCGGTGAGCCCGTGTCGGTCGCGCTGCCCGCGGGCAAGTCCGACTGGGTGATGATCAGCGCCGCCCGCACCGAAACCGGCACTCGCGGCGGGCAATTCGGGATCAGCGAACTCACCCTCGACGACTACACCAACCGGGAAGCGCCGGAGCGCGTCGACATCCGCCACCGGGTGGTGCTGCCCGATCCCGCCCCGGGAACGATTGTCAGCGGATGGGACCTCGGACAGGAATTCCCCGGTCGCAGTAGCTGTTTCGACGGACCACTGCGCGTGCACTGCAGCAAGGGCCTCGGACTGCCCGCCGAAGAACCCGGCATCTTCGGACGCACCCTTTCGGTGCCGGAACCGCTCACCGTCGGCGCCGACCTCACCGTGCGCACCCGCTCCGGACCCGCACTGGAGGCCCTGCTCACCGACTACACCCGGCCCGTGGCACGCGGCAAAGCCGACGTCGCCGACCTGCGCGGTTCCGCCTTCGCCGCCACCGACGGCGACCCGAGAACCACCTGGACCGCCCCCGAATCCACCGTCCGCAAGCCCGGTGGCGGCAAACCCACACTGGTACTGGAACTTCCGCAACCCACGCTGGTGACCGGACTCGACATCACTACCGCACTCGGTGGGCTGCCCGCGACCGCCACCTCCGTCGCGGTGAACATGGGCAACGGCCCGCAGATCCGCGAACTACCCGAACGCGAACACGGCGAACCCGCTCGAATCTCGCTGCACCCCACCGAAACCGACCGTATAGAGATCAGCATCCAGACCTGGAACGAGGTCCTCGACCGCACCGCACTCGGCTTCGTCCTCACCCAACCGGCGGGACTGGCCGAAGTCGACGTCCTCGGCCCCGACTACCCCGCACCGGCCCCCGGCGACCGACTCGTCACCATCGGCTGCGAAGCGGGCCCGGTGATCGCCATCGGCGGTCGCGCCGTCCACACCACGATCACCGCCACCGCCGACGAACTGCGCTCCGGCGCACCGGTTTCCGCACGCCCGTGCCCCGAGGACGCGGCCGACATCGAACTCCTCCCCGGCCACCCCGACCTCACCGTGGCCCCCACCGAACTGTTCACCGTCGACCGCATCCGCCTCCCCCGCACCGACCCCTACCCCGGCGCACCCGTCCTGCCCGCCGAAACCATTCCATCCACACCCGAAAACCCCGCCGAACACACCGGGCCGGCGCCGGGCGAATCCCCCGCCGATCCCGGAAAGCCCGCGCCTGGCACGCAATTGCTGGTTCTACCGCTGAGCACCAATGTCGGCTGGCAGGCGCACACCGCCGACGGGCAGGAACTCTCGCCGCTCGTCGTCGACGGTTGGCAGCAGGGTTGGCTCGTACCGCCGGGAACCAGCGGCGAGATCACCGTGTCCTTCCCGGCCGACCGCTGGTACCGCCTGGCGATCTTCGGCGGACTGCTGCTACTGATTCCCCTTGTGCTGCTGGCGATTCCCCGACGACGCCCACTCCCGGACATCGGACCCGCACCCGGCACATGGGGTGTCCGGTGGGTCGCGGCGGTCGGCCTGACCGGCGTGATCGCCGTCATCGCCGGACCCTTCGGCGCGGCGTTCACACTGATCGCGCTGGGCTGCAGCCATTTCCGTCCCGCAACGACGGCCCGCACCATGCCCTGGCTCGCCGGCCTCGGGACCCTGATCTCGACCGCGGCCCTGTCCACCGGAACCTGGCGCTCCGGCAGCGAGTACATGGGCGGCTCACTCTGGGCCCAGGCACCCGCCGTCATCGCAGTCATCGCCGTCGGCGTAGCGGCCCTCCCACGCCGCCACTGACCGCCGTCGCACGCAGCACCCCGCACAGTGCCTTCGGCCCAGCGCGCCACCACCGGGCGCGGCACCTTGGGGCTGGCGCGGCGCTACAGGCGCAGCTCAACGCCATCGGGCCAACGCGGGGACTTCGACTCAGCGCGTCGGCGAGCTCTCGACCGGTTCCGTCTCGCGTTCGACCCGTGCGGCGGAAACCCGCCGATCCCAACGTGCGGCCCACCGGCGGCACGGTTCCTCGACCAGCGCGAAGCTCGCGGCAGCCAGCGGAAGGGTCAGCGCGGTGGTCAGAACGAGCACGTAGAGGAAGTTGCCGTTGAACGGGACGATGCCGAACACCGGGAACACCACCGTGAGCACCACCAGATGCCACAGGAAAACACCGTAGGACCAGCGGCCGAGAATCGCGGCGGTCCTCGATTCCAGCCAGCGGTTGGCCGTACCAGGCCGACGGATCACCAGCGGGGCGAGCAAGCCGAACCCGATGATCATGCCGAGCACCATCTTCATCGCGTACTGCCACGGATGCGCGCGCTCGAGCCCGGCGGGGCCGCCGAATTCGGTCGCCGAGAGCAACAGCGCCGCCAACGCCAGCGCCCACATCAGCGGTTTGTTCGACAGCACGCGCGCCCAGCGCACCTCCGGTCGCACCAGGTGGATCAGCTCCGCGAGCACCGTGCCCGCCGCGAACCACGGCAGATAGGCGGGCAACCAGTTGTCGGCGTGGATCGCGTCGGGCGTCGGGATCGGCCACAGATTCCAGGTCAGACTCACCGCGATCAGCCCGCACAGCACCGGCACCCGCCACCGCGCCGCGGGCCCGCGCAGCCGCACGACCAGCCACGCCAACAGCGGCAACACCACGTAGAACGCCATCTCCACCGACAGGCTCCACATCTGCGTGAGCCCATCGGTCAAGGTCAACGGCACGAAAACCTGCTGCAAACCCAGATTCGACAACCACACCCGCAGATTCGCCGAATGCGCCGCACCGGGCAGCAACAGCAGCACGAACACCACGACCACCCAGTACGCGGGCACCACCCTGGCCACCCGGTGCAGCAGGTAGCGGGTGGTCGTCGGCGCGCGACCGAGCCCATGTGCGGCCGCCGCGTGCGGACGCCACAGCAGGAAACCCGACAGCGCGAAGAAGATCGCGACCGCCATATCGAACCGTTCCAGGATCGGCCCGATGACCGGCGTCCCACTGGCCCCGGTCTGGAACGCGACGTGGGTGACCAGCACCCCGAGCGCCGCCATTCCGCGCATTCCTTCGAGGGCGGGAATGAAGGAGCGCGGGGGCGAAACGGGGGCGGTGGCGGTCGTCATCGTGGTCCAGTCTGCCGTGTCGGCGATTTCGGCGGCACAGCACGGCAGCCTTCGGCGTCGAGGCTGTTAGTGTGCAGACCACCGGGCCATCCGTGTTCGAACGACGAGGAGAGTTTGCATGGCACTGAGTGCCGGTACCAGAAGAACGGTCGCCTGCGTGCTCGTGGGTCTCGGTGCGGCGTTACTCGTCGCCGCGCTGATGATCCCCACCTACACGGTGAGCAAAGTCGCCAAGACTCCACTCGACCTCGAGATCACCACGATCGCGCAGAACCAGCCCGGCGAGGAAAGTCTCGTCCTGGACTCCAAGTCGCTGACCTCCGGTGACGGTGCCGCCGTGGTGAACAAGGATGTGCCGCTGGTCTCCCAGCGTTTCGTCACCGTGGAGGAGCCCTCCGACGCCGACGAGATGACGCTGCAGGCAGGCACCACGCTGCGCCGCACCGACGTGCAGGGCGACACCGGCCTGCTCACCGCCGCCATCGACCGCGTCACCATCTCGCGCACCACCGGCATGCCGGTCGAAGCCGACCCCAACGGGTCGATCGCGGTGACCGTGAACAAAGAGGGCAGCGTCATGGAACCGGTGCAGCACACCGGCATCGGCTACCGCTTCCCGATCGGCACCGAGAAGAAGACCTACCCGTACTTCGACATCAACGTGCGCAAGTCCTTCGACGCGAACTTCATCGAAGAGACCGAGATCAACAGCATGAAGGTGTACCGGTTCCAGATGACCGTGCCGGTCACCAGCACCTGGGACGTGCAGCAGTCGCCCACCAACCGGCTCACGCTGCCCGCCGCGAAGTGGGGTGTCGAGGGTGGCGACGCGCCCGTCACCATGACCCGCTACTACACCAACGTGCGCGACCTGTGGGTCGAGCCGCAGACCGGCACCGTCATCAAGGGTGGCGAGTCGATCCACCTGTTCTACGCGCGCTCCGGCGACAAGCCCGAGGTCACCGCACTGAAGTCGCACCTGGTGTTCGACGAGGCGACGGTCGAATCGCAGATCGCCATCGCCAAGGAGAACACCGACAAGCTGTCGCTGTTCGGACGCGTGGTGCCGATCGTGTTCGGCGTGCTGGGTGTGCTGGCGCTGCTGGCCGGGTTGTTCTTCGGGTTGCGCGGGGGTGGCACTCCGGCTCACGCGAGTCCGCGTGGCTCGCGTCCGACGCCCGCACGTGCGGCCGCACCGGATGACACCGCGGCTACCCGGTGGGACGGTGACGACGCGCCGACCACACAGTTCCCGCGTGGGGATTACGACGCTCCGACTGAGCAGATCGACATCGACAAACGTCAGTAGACGCTTCTCAACAGCCCCGGTCTTCGGCCGGGGCTGTTTTGTTTTGGGAGCAGGTAGAACCGGGCCCGGGCCGTCTAGCCGGCGGGGCGCGGGTTGCGGGCGGTGTGCAGGACTGTGACGGCGACGATGGTTGTCGTGACGGCGGCGACGGAGACCGCTGTGCCGATCAGGGCGCCGATCGTGCGGGCGAAGGTGAGCATCAGGGTGATCTCGATGGCCAGGCCGATCCAGGTGACGGCGGCCAGGGCGGTGCGTTCGACGGCGATCGCCGAGAGAAGCGCACCCTGCAGGACCGCCAGGATCGCGCCGTGCAGGGCGAACAGCCACAGCATGGACTGGATCGGGGCATAGTCCTCGCCCGCGAAGAGCGGGGCCAACGGCGCGGCCAGCGCGGCACCGAGCACCGCGACGACGCCGATCATCGACAGCACTGCGAGCGCATCGCGGATCGCACGGGCCGAATGCGACGGCTGAGCCATCCGCGGATACAGCACCACCCCGACGGCTTGCGGCAACCAGAACGCGATCTTGGTGGCGATGGTGCCCAGCGAATAGCGGCTCGCATCGACCTCGTCGAGGACGATCCGCACAATGATCAGGTCGACCGACGACAGCGCCATCAGCGCCGCCTGCACCTGCACCGCCCGCAACACCGGCAGCACCCCCACCGACTTGGTACTCGATTCGCGGTCGTCCGTGGCAGCGCCGCGATTCGACCCCGCCGCGGACTCACGGGCGCCCGAAGCGGCACCACGACTCGGACCCGCCGTGAACTCATGGCCGTCCGCGGCGGCGCCACGACTCGGGCTCGGGCTCGGGCTCGGGCTCGGGCTCGGGCTCGGGGCACCCTCGATCGGCTGCGCGACGGTCGATCGCGCGATCCTGCCTGCGACAATCGCCGCACCGACAATGCCCGCCGCCCCTGCCCACAGCGCACCGGCCGCACCGCCGCCGAGCGCCAGCGCCAACAGCGCGGGAGCTACCCGGGCAGTCCCCGCCATCGCGAGAACCGCCGCGAGCGCGCGGAACTGATTGCCGCCCTGCAGAATTCCCTGCTCACCGGACAGCACCACCAACGCGGGCGCCGCACCGAGCGCGGCAGCCGCGGCCCACACCCCCACATCGAGCACCGCCGACACCACCGGAATCAACACCACCGCGACCACGGCCACCAACGCGGCGACCCGCCACTGCATCGCCCGCACCGCCGCCGCTCCAGCGCCGCGCACCACCTCACGCGCCACCACGTTCTGCATGGCCAGCGCGGGCACCGCGCACAACAACTGCACCGCGAGCAGACTCGCGAACTCACTGAACCCCGCGACCCCCAACCAGCGCCCCGCCAACAACTGCAGCAGGTAACCGGCGACGTTGGCGGTCATCGCGCCAGCCGTCACCCACGTCAGATCAGCGACAACAGGGGGGCGACGGACCGAGGACACGCCTCATCGTCGCACCCCACTGTGTTCGCCATCACGCCAACCCCGAAAATGTGAGTCCGTGCGGACTCACCTCGAGTGGATTCGTCCCGAACAGCACGGCGACCACCCGGCGTAATCGCCCACTTCGCGCGTTTTGAATCAGTTTTCTGACTGAACGGGCTCGAAGTGGGTGATTACGCCGGGCCGGGAACTGTTCGACCCCGGCCGCGATGGAACGTAAGGTCCACTGGCGTGACGAGTAGTGGGCGGACAAGGGCCTTGGTGGCCGGATACTGCGCCCTCCTCACGGCGATCATCGTCGGCCCGCTGGCCGGATCCGGCTACCTGCTGCTACGCGACGCCGTGAGCACCCCGCGCTCGTACCTCACCGATTCAGCACTCGGCCTCGGCGCCGCCGCACCGCGCGCCGTACCGCAGGACGCCCTGCTCGCCGCCCTCTCCCCGGTCGTCGACGGCGGAATTCTCGTGAAGGCGATCCTGATCGTCGCGTTGTGGTCGGCCGGTTACGGCGCCGCGATGCTCGCACGACGCTTCGTCGCCGCGTCCACCGGCGCGCAGTTGGTCGCCGCGACCCTTGCCCTCTGGAATCCCTTTGTCGCGGAACGACTTCTGCAAGGACACTGGAGCCTGCTCGCCGGTTACGCCGCCCTCCCCTGGACCGCACTTGCCGCCGCACGCATCCGAACAAACAGTGGCGGTGCGGGATCGACCACGCATGCCAGTTCCGCCGAAAGCGGGCGCGCGACCGGGTCCATCGACAGCGCAGAAGATTCGAGGCGCATTTCGCCGATCGGCAGCACCTCCGGATTCGGCAGCCGAGGCGGCTCTCTCGGCGGTTGGGCCGCGCTGATCGCCAGTTTCGCCGCTGCCGGATTGACCCCGACCGGCTCGTTGCTGGCCGCCGTCATCGGACTCGCATTGATCGGACGACGAGCCTTCCTCCCCGCCACCGTCGCGTGGATCGCGACCTGCGCACCCTGGCTGACCGCGACCGCACTCGGTTCAGGCGCCGAACCGTCCGACCCAGCGGGCGTCTCGGCCTTCGCCGCACGCGCCGAACCGTGGCTCGGCACGCTCGGCAGCCTGGCCGGACTGGGCGGGATCTGGAACAGCGAAGCCGTACCAGCAAGTCGCACAACACCACTCGCGCTGGTCGGCACGCTGCTGCTGCTCGGCATCGTCGCCTTCGGGGTGCGAGCGGTGTGGGCGACCGGTCGCAATGGTCGGACGCTGCTGGTGATCGCGGTGGTGGCGATCGTGCTGCCCGCCCTCGGCGCGACCAGTTGGGGTTTGGCCGCCGGCGAGTGGCTGGTAGTCAACGTCCCCGGAGCCGGGTTGCTGCGCGATACCCAGAAGTATGTGGCCTTGGCGATGCCCGCCTACGCCTTGTGCGCGGCGGCCGCCTGCCGAACCGTCACAGCGACGGCACGCCGACTGACCTCGGACGAGGAGGCCGCGAGCCGATCCGTGCCCTCCGGAACACGTGTTACCGCAGCATTTTTCATCACCCTGCTCACCCTCCCGCTAGCCGATCTCGCCTGGGGAGTCGGCGGCGAAATGCGCCCCGTGCACTACCCCGCAGGCTGGCAACAGGTCGTCGACCGCATCGACGCCCCCGGCGACGTAGCCGTACTCCCCGCAGGCATGTTCCGCCGATTCCCTTACAGCGGAACACCTCCCGTCCTCGACCCAGCCCCCCGCATCCTCCCCAACGACGTCCTCCAAACCGGCGAACTCCGAGTCCGCGGCTACGCGGTAACCGGCGAAGGCAACCGAGCCCGCACGGTAGAACAAGCCCTCCTCCAAGGCGCCCCCGCCACCGACCTCGCAACCCTCGGCGTCGGCTGGATCCTCATAGAACGCACCACCCCCGGCCCCCTCGGCACCTCCGAAAAAACCCTCACCACAGCCGAACTCACCTACCAGGACCCCGACCTCTCCCTCTACCGAATCCCCAACCCCGCTCCCCTGGACACCGCCACCCCCACCCAACGCCGAATCTCCACCGCAGCCCACCTCCTCTGGGCCACCCTCCTCCTCGCAGCCCTCATCACCGCAGCCCTACGCCCCTCCCCGGAGTGTCGCCCGGCAAGTCGTTCGAGTGTCGCGTGACGCTCCGGTAAATAGAACCGCATTCCCATTAGTGACCTATAGTCGGGCGCTATGGTCAGCTCACAGCATGAGGCGATGCACCGGATCTTCCGGCACGATCCGGGCCCCTTCGCCCGCATCTTCCACACGCTCGACCTCCCCTTTTCCGATCCTCTCGAGGTCGAGCATCTGTCGGTAGATCTCACCGAGATAGAGCCGATAGAGCGCCGAGCGGACACGATCCTGCGAATCGTCACCGCAGAATCCACCTTCCTGCTCGTCGTAGAGGCTCAGAGCAAGAAGGAGGCATCCCGGCCTAGAGCATGGGCCTACTACCTGGCCTACCTGCATGCGAAATACAAGCTTCCCGTCGTCCTGGTCGTCGTTTGCCGCACCCGGGCAACCGCCGAGTGGGCCGAGGGACCGCACAATATCGGTCATGCGACCTGGCCGTGCGTAATACTGCGCCCCCTCGTTCTCGGTCCCCACAACGTTCCCGTCATCACCACCGTCGAAGCGGCGCTCGCCGACCTTCCCTTGACTGCTCTATCAGCAATAACGCATGCCACAAGTCCTGAGATCGGTGCGATACTGGAAGCACTATCGGGTGCCCTGCACCTTGCAGGCGACCGGGACGACGCACAGATCTACTCCGAACTCGTCGAACTAGGCCTCGGCCGCACCCGAGGCGCTCACATCTGGAGGAAGTTGATGTCGGTAGACCTTTCGTTCTTCCGCTCCGAAACGTCGCAGCGGATGCGCCGCGAAGCCCACGAAGAGGGCCGAATGGAGGGCCGCACCCAGGATATTCTGCGCATTCTGCAGCGCCGCGGCATCGAGCTCCCCGCTGCCGCTCGAGCCAAGATCTCCTCGTGCCACGACGTCGACGAACTCGACGTGTGGTTCGATCGCGCGTTCGACGCACAGACTGCCGACGATCTTTTCAGCGCCTGACCGTGGGGCGTACGGAGTTCTACGTGTTCTCCATTGCCGCGGCATCGCGGTTCCACCAGCGGCACGCATGGAGATCAACTTGTGCGAGGACATCGTTCAGCTTCGGGGTTGGCTCGACAAATCGCTCGATGTAAGCGTTATCGATGAATTGTTCAGCGACGTCGGCTAGACCCTGGTCGGCGAGACCAGGCCGCTGATGGGACGGCCTTGCGCGGCGGCGGCGAGCACTTCGTAGACGCCTGCGCCGGTCTGTTCCCAGGAGAACTCGCCTGCGCGGGCCCTGGCTTTTTCGCCCATGACCGCGCGGGTGTCGGGGTCGGCGAGGAGGTCGGCGGCGGCTGAGGCGAGGGCGGGGGCGTCGTCTACCAGGAGGCCGGTGACGCCGTCGACGATGGAGTCGGTGAGGCCTCGGGAGCTGCGGTAGCCGATGGTGGGGACGCCGTGTTGGGCGGCTTCGATGACGGCCAGGCCCCAACCTTCCTTGCGTGAGGGCATCACGTGGACCCAGGCGGTCGAGAGGATTTCGTGTTTGCGGCGCTCGTCGACGTGGCCGTGGAAGGTGACGGCGTCGGCGATGCCGAGGGCGGCGGCGCAGTCGCGCAGGTTGGGGGCCCACCAGCCGTCGCCGATGACGTCGAGGTGCACATCGGGGAAGCGTTCGCGCAGGTGCGCGACGGCGGTGAGGGCGTCTTCGATCTGCTTGTGCGGGACCAGGCGCGACAGGACCGCGATGCGCGGGTGGGTGGCGCGGGTGGTGTCGGCGCCGGGGACGACCTCGGCGGGCACCGGCTCGGCGCCGTTGCGGACCACGGCGATGCGCTCACGGTCCACCCCGAGCACCGACAGTTCCTCGGCCGAGGGCAGCGAGACGGTGAGGTACTGGTTGTCGCGGTGCACGCGCGGGGACAACGTGGATTCGATCCACCAGCCGATCCGCCCGACGAGGCGACCTGCCACCGGCCACTGCTCGCGATGCCCGTGATGCACCAGCACCACCGAGGGCACGCCCGTGGCGGTGGCGAAGAAGGGAATGCCGTTCTGCGTGTCGATCACCACGTCCGGGCGCAGGCCCTTCAACGGTCCGAACCCCATCCGACCAGCCACGATGGCGGCCAGCGCCCTGGGATACACGGTGAATCGCCCACCCGCGCGACTGATGTCGATTCCGTCGATCCGCTCACGTTTGGGCGCACCGGGATACCCGGCCGTCCGCAGGGTGACCTTGATCCCCCGCGCCGCCAGCTGCGCCCCGACCTGTTCCAGGTACCGCTCGCTGCCCCCGCCCTGCGGGTGCCCGGTGTCACGCCAGCAGAGTAGGAGGACTTCACGCACGGTCGCTTCTCACATTCGGTTCGGTGGCTGACAAACGTCGGCCCCCACACTAGCCGGTGTGCTCCACGCAACAACCCGAAACTGACACCGCGTCGTCCCAGATTGAGAAATCCACCACCGAAGGACCGCTGTCCGGGTGTTGGCTCAGGTAGGGATGGCCATAAACTCGCCCCGTGTCGACCGCCACCCCGCCGAGAACCGAGCAGCCCGTCGCGCGCCGCGACCGATCCCGGTTCGCGCGCCGCGCCACCCTGCGTCGCTCCCTGCGCCTGCTCACCAGCTTCCGCTTCGAGCAGACCGACCCGGCCCGCTTCTACGGCGGCATCGCCACCGACAGCGCCGAGCTGATCAGCGACTTCTACGCCGACATCACCGGCCGCGACCTCACCGGCACCGTGGTCCTCGACGTCGGCGGCGGCCCCGGCTACTTCGCCGACGAGTTCACCTCGGTCGGCGCACGCTACGTCTCCGTCGAGCCCGACCCGTCGGAGATGCACGCGGCGGGGCTGCGGGTGTCGGGTTCGGTGCGCGGGTCGGGGATGGCATTGCCGTTCCGCGACAACGCCTTCGACGTCTGCTTTTCCTCCAACGTCGCCGAGCACGTGCCGCAGCCGTGGCTGATGGCGGACGAGATGGTGCGGGTGACCAAGCCCGGCGGCCTCATCGTGTACTCGTACACGGTGTGGCACGGGCCTTTCGGTGGTCACGAGACCGGCCTGTGGCATTACCTCGGCGGCGAATTCGCGGCCCGTCGGTACCGGCGCAAGAAGGGCCACGAACCAAAGAACAGGTTCGGCCGATCATTGTTCGCGGTGACGGCGGCCGATGGATTGCGCTGGGCGGCAACGACTTCAGCCGACGTGCGGACCATTTTTCCGCGCTACCACCCGCGTTGGGCCTGGTGGCTCGTCCGAGTTCCGATGATCCGGGAGCTATTGGTCAGCAACCTGGTTGTGGTGGCGACCAAAGCCTGATCAGGCCAGCCAGCTCAAGCGCCGCGACCTCCGAATCGGCTCGGGTAACACCCGGTCCCACGGCGATTCCTGAATCGCCAGGCCTACGGTCTCCAGCGTGGTCAGGCCGACCTGATCGGCAAGCGCGCCGACCATCGCAACGGCCTCAGCGGCCTGGATGGCGGCAGTCGCCTGTTCGATCGTGAGTGTGCGGCCCGGCAGGAATGAGACAACCCATCCGCCACTGCCCACACTTTTCGCTTGATGGTCGGTCTGGTCGCTGGTCATCAACGATCGGCCGATCACTTGCACAGCCATGAGTCGGTCTCCCCAATTCGCTGTTAATGTCCGATGAATCGAGCGAGCTGATCAGTAGCTAAAGCATCCCCTTTTCATCACCGGAACGCAATAGTGCGTTTCCCCGAATAGCGAACCGCTAGGTCGGAATTCGCAATCTTCACAGTCGTTGCGGCACAGCGAATTAGAACAGGTTGCAGACAATTCGACCGCAAAACTGTAACGTGTTCTCATGCACTACGACAGTCTGTTCATCGGCGGTAAGTGGACCACCCCGGCCGGTAGTGACCGCATTTCGGTGATCTCCCCGGCAACGGAGGAGACCGTCGGCAGCGTGCCCGCGGTAACGAATGCCGATGTCGACGCGGCGGTGGCCGCGGCGCGCGACGCGTTCGACAGCGGGCCGTGGCCATCCACGCCCCCATTGGAACGAGCCGAGGTACTCACCAAGGTCGCCCGGCTGATCGAGCAGCGTTCGCCGGAATTGCTCGACGCGCTCACCGCGGAGATGGGCGCGCCGACGTTAGCGGCCTTGACACTCAACCAGATTCCCGCCGTCGCAGCCTTGGACGCACTCGCCGAACTCGCGAAAACCTTCGCCTGGAACGAGACTCGAGTCGGCCTGTTCGGAACTTCGCGTGTATCACGGGAACCCCGTGGCGTCGTCGCGGCGATCACTGCCTGGAATGTCCCGTTGTTCCTGGCCGCGAACAAGCTCGGGCCCGCGTTGCTGGCCGGCTGCACCGTGGTGCTCAAGCCGTCACCGCTGACGCCGTTGACCGCGAACATCCTCGCCGACATCTTCACCGAGGCAGGCCTACCCAGCGGTGTGCTCTCGGTGCTGCCCGCCGAGGCCGAGGCCAGTGAGTACCTCGCGGGCCACCCCTGCGTCGACAAGGTGACCTTCACCGGCAGCACTCCCGTCGGCAGGAAGCTGGCCGCGCTGGCCGGTGGGCAGCTCAAGACCGTATCGCTGGAGCTCGGCGGCAAGTCGGCCGCGATCGTGCTACCCGATGTCGACCTGGCCGCGTGCATTCCCGTGCTCGCGTTCTCCGGGCTGATGAACAGCGGACAGGGCTGTGTCGCGCAGACGCGAATTCTCGCGCCGCGCAGTCGCTATGACGAGATCGTCGAGGCGTTGGTCGCGCACGTGAAGACCATGCAGACCGGCGACCCGACCGATCCCGCGACCCAACTCGGGCCGCTGATCAGCGAAAAGCAGCGCGACCGCGTGGAAAGCTACATCGCCAAGGGCAAGGCCGAGGGCGCGCGACTGGTGCTCGGCGGCGGCAGGCCCGCCGGCGTGGAGCGCGGCTGGTTCGTCGAGCCGACGATCTTCGCCGACGTCGACAATGCGAGCACCATCGCCCAGGAGGAGATCTTCGGCCCGGTGCTCTCGGTGATCCCGTACGAGACCGAGGACGAGGCCATCGCGATCGCCAACGACTCCGACTACGGCCTCGCCGGTTCGGTGTGGACCACCGACATCGAACACGGCGTCGAGGTCGCGGCCCGAATCCGCACCGGCACCTTCGCGATCAACTGGTACGCCTTCGACCCGACCGCACCGTTCGGCGGCTACAAGAACTCGGGCATCGGCCGCGAAAACGGCCCGGAAGGACTCGACGCCTTCTGCGAACAGAAATCAGTCCTGATGCCCATGGGCTGGACCGAATAGCAGTCCTACGCGTGCACCCGCACTGATGCGTGCACATCATTCTGCTGGACCGAATAGCAGTCCTACGCGTGCACCCGCACTGACGCGTGCACATCATTCTGCTGGACCGGCTAAGGCATATGTACCCGCAGCACCGGCTGCGCGGCCACCTCACCCCGGGCGGGCAGGTCGACGACCTCGACCCGCCAGCCCGGCGGCAGAACCCGCTCCAGCTTGCCCGCCACCCGCTGCAGGGGCGTGCTCGAATAGGTGTCGGACTCGAATCCGGTCACCAGATCGGTCATGCGTCGAACCACCTCTCAGCGTCGATCTCGTCGGGATCATCCCCGCCGCCGCGGGGAGAACGTTGACCGCGTGGCGGTGCAGGAGTCTCGCAGGGGTTCAGCTCGAGAGGAATATAGGCGACAGTTCCGCTGTACGTTCCAGCGACTCTCTGACTTCGATAGATATACCCATAAAGAGTTCGCGGAAATCGTCCGACGCACAGAACGAAACCGCCCGTACCGAAACGGTACGGGCGGTTCAGTGTTGAAAGGGGCGATCAGCCCAGGCGCTCCTTGAGGGCCTCGAACTCGTCACGCACGCCCGAGGGCAGCTTGTCGCCGACGAACTCGAACCATTCCTCGATCGACGGGATCTCCTTGCGCCACTCGTCGGCGTTCACCGACAGCGCCTCGTCGACGTCGGCGGCGTTCACGTCGAGGCCGTCCAGGTCGAGATCGGCGGCGGTGGGGACGTGGCCGACGGCGGTGGCGGACGCGTTCGAGGTGCCCTCGATGCGGCCGACGATCCACTCCAGCACGCGGGAGTTCTCACCGAATCCGGGCCACAGGAAGCGGCCGTCGTCGCCGCGACGGAACCAGTTGACGTAGAAGATCTTCGGCAGCTTGGTCGAGTCGGCGTTCTTGCCGAGGTCGATCCAGTGGTTGAGGTAGTCGCCCACGTGGTAGCCCAGGAACGGCAGCATCGCCATCGGGTCGCGGCGGATGGTGCCGACGGTGCCCTCGGCGGCGGCGGTCTGCTCCGAGCCCATGGTGGCGCCCATGAACACGCCGTGCTCCCAGCCGAACGACTCGGTCACCAGCGGGACGGTGGTCTTGCGGCGACCGCCGAACAGGATGGCCGAGATCGGCACGCCCTGCGGGTCGTCCCATTCGGGGGCCAGGGTCGGGCACTGCGACATCGGGGTGCAGTAGCGCGAGTTCGGGTGCGCGGCGGGCGTGCCGGACTCGGGGGTCCAGTCGTTGCCCTTCCAGTCGATGAGGTGCTGGGGGTCGCCTTCGAGGCCCTCCCACCACACATCGTTGTCGTCGGTGTTGGCGACGTTGGTGTAGACGGTGTTGCCCGCGTCGATGGTGGCCATCGCGTTGGGGTTGGAGCTGTGGTTGGTGCCGGGCGCGACGCCGAAGAAACCGAACTCCGGGTTCACCGCGTACAGCTGTCCGTCCTTGCCGAAACGCATCCAGGCGATGTCGTCGCCCAGGGTCTCCGCGCGCCAGCCGGGGATGGTCGGCTGGATCATCGCCAGGTTGGTCTTGCCACAGGCCGACGGGAATGCGGCGGCGATGTAGTAGTTCTTGTTCTCGGGCGAGATCAGCTTCAGGATCAGCATGTGCTCGGCCAGCCAGCCCTCGTCGTGGGCCATCGCCGAGGCGATACGCAGCGAGTAGCACTTCTTGCCCAGCAGCGCGTTGCCGCCGTAACCCGAACCGAAGGACCAGATCTCACGATCCTCGGGGAAGTGGGTGATGTACTTGGTGTCGCTGCACGGCCACGGCACGTCGGCCTGGCCCTCGGCCAGCGGCGCGCCGACGGAGTGCAGCGCCTTCACGAACGGGCGATCGGTGCCCAGCTTCTCCAGCGCGGCGGCGCCCATGCGGGTCATCACGCGCATCGAGACGACCACGTACTCGGAGTCGGTGAGCTCCACGCCCAGCTTGGGGTCCTCGGCGCCGAGCGGGCCCATGCAGAACGGCACCACGTACATGGTGCGGCCCTTCATCGAGCCGCGGTACAGCTCGGTCATGGTGGCGCGCATCTGCGCGGGGTCGACCCAGTTGTTGGTCGGACCGGCGTCGGCCTCGGTCTTGGAGCAGATGTAGGTGCGCGATTCGACGCGCGCCACATCGGAGGGATCGGACAGCGCTAGGAAGGAGTTCGGCTTCTTCTCCTCGTTGAGCTGCTTGAACGTGCCCGCCTCGACCAGCTGAGTGGTCAGGCGATCCCATTCCGCGTCGGAGCCGTCGGCCCAGACAACGCGATCGGGCTGAGTGAGCTCTGCGACTTCCTGTACCCAGGCGAGCAGTTCACTGTGCTCGGTCGGCGCCTTGCCGTCGGATCCACGAAGACCAGGAATGGTCGCTGAGGTCATGAAAACTCTCCTGAGATGGGCGGTCATCGATCGCCACCATGGGCGGGTAGGACGCCCGCTTCAGACCAACCGTCGCACAACCCCGAGAGACGGCTGAAGGCCGTACACGGACGATGGCCGCGCATCGACTGGCAAGAGCGGACGCCCAGGTTCCTGCCTCCAGGTTAACGCGACATGACCACTGATACGGCATCGGGCTCCCTTACGGATACCCACAGGTATATCGGTCAATCCCGTGCTCACAGTTGATCGAGGGTGGCGATGTCACGCTCGCACGCGGTCAGCTGTGCGGGACGCTCCGCGACCAGCCTGCGCGCGAGCGCGTCGAGCTCGGTCACCCGCCGGTCGACGGCGATCGCGCGGGCGGTCGATTCGCGGACCACGTGCTCGGCCAGCTCGGCCTCGATGTCGACCAGCACCCCCGCGACACGCTGCTCGAGCTGGGCTTTGATGTTCACCAGCGCCTCGGAGACCCACTGCGACATGTGGTTGCGTTCGGCGAGCTGACCGCGGGCGCGCACGACCCAGGCGGCCGCGCCCGCGCCGAGCAGCAGCGTCACCGGGACGCTCGCCACATCGAGGGTCGGCACCAGCGACAGCGGCGCCACGATCAACCGGCCGAGGCCGACACCGGCCGACGCGCCGAGCGCGATCATGAGGTGATCTTCGACACCACGGTGCCTTTTGTCCGGATCCGGACCCACCCGCGGCGCCGGTTCGTGACGACGGGTGGTCGGTGCGGCGGTGCCGATCCGGCGGGCGGCTTCGATGACTCGCTCGTCGATGACGGCGTCGACCGAGAGCGAGAGTTCACCGGCCGCCTGCTGCAGTCGCTGGGGGTATTCGCGCAGTTCGGCACGGTCGCAGCGGTCGAGTTCGGCGCGGGAGCGGGTGTGCAGGGCGCGCACCATCGAGCCGAGTTCGGTGGTGAGATCGACGCGGGCGAGCTGGACCTGGCTGCGCACGGCGGCCAGCCCGGTTTGGCGGCCACCGTCGCGCTCGGCGACGAGGCCGATGCGTTCCTCTCTGATGCGCGCGGTGTCGGTGCCGGCACGCAGGGCGGTGATCTGTTCGTCGATGCGCGCCCTGGTGTCGGCGAGCACCCGGGTGCGCACAGCGGCGCGGCGCTCGGCACCGTCGGCCGGGCCGTGCGCGGTGGCCGCGGCGAGGATCGCGTGCAGTCCGGCCACGCCGGAGCGGTCGAGCAGGGTCGAGTCGTCGGCGGCGCGGGCCGCGGCGGACATGCGGGCCGACACAGCGACGATGTCGAGGTCGGTGATGCCGCGGGCGGCGAGCAGTTCGAGGTTGCGATCGCGGGTCACGCGCCAGTCCTGGTAAGCGTGAAAGCCGTTCATGGCGAGCAGGATTCGCTGGTCGGCGGCGCGCAGGCGATCGATCAGCGCGAACATGTCGGAACCGAGGACACTGCCCGCGTCGAAGAGGATCAGCGCCGCAGCGGGCTCGTTGCCGGGGGCGGGTTCGGCCAGGTCGATGCGGGGTTCGAAGCGGGCGAGTTCGGTGCGAAGCAGGGTGGTGTTGGCGTCGTCGGGGGCGTAGAAGTCGACGCTCGAGCCCTGCCCGGCACCGGCCATCGCCCGCAAGAGCGCGGCGCCCTGCGGATTCCACCGTTCGATCACCGCGTCTACCGCTGGGTCGAGCGCACTCGCATCGTCCGACACGGCCCTCCGCTCCTCAACGGCAGGGACCTGATCCGCCGACGTGCTCGGATCGCCGGTCGCTCGCGCGCCGACGGCCGAACCTCGATCGGGAACGTCAGAGTCCGGCACTTGACATCCGCTCCCAGGCTCTGACATAGCCGTTGTGGACGCGAAGGGCAGCTCGGCGAGCAGCGGGCGGCATGTCACTGGACACCACCGCACGCCAGCGAGTCGCGCGGGCGAGCGCTTCGTCGGCGTCGGCGGGCGAGGGTGACGGGTAGCCGGCGGCCAGGTGCGAGACCTGCGGACAGGCCAGTCCCGCGCGAAGTCCAGCCCAGAGCGCCTCGTCACCGGCCAGATAGTGCTCGATCATTTCGCGGGCGCGCCCGCCGTCGCCGGGGACCGCGCGGGCGGCCAGCCGGACCAGCTCGTCGAGCAGTTCGCCGCCGCGCACCGCTTCGACCTGCTCATACCTGCGATGGACGAGCTTGTGCAGCGGATCGATGCCGCTGGCGGAGTGCAGGATCTGGATGATCGCCGACGCGGGCAGATCAGGATCGGCACGCAGAGCCGACAGCGCGCAGTCAACGCCGTAGAGATCCCAGTTGGCGATCAGCCGCCTGCGCGCGTCCTGGTCGGAACCGCTGCCGATGAACAGATCCGCCGCAAGCACCGAGGGCACATCGGGACCGACCGCGAGCCTGCGCAGGTCGCTCAGATCGGCGGCGCTCACTGCTCCCGCCCTGGTCCGCGCGGCCACCGAGGCGACGATCGGCACGACCGGCACCCCGAGTTCCTGCGCGATCCGCTGCGCCGCGGCCACCGCCTCGCCCCAGCGCGCGCCCACGGCGTCGGCCTTGTTGAGGACAACCAGACCGCGCCCCTTCGGCACGGTGTCGAGCAGCCGGTAGTCGGCGGCCTGCGGCGCACCTGCCAGCACATAGATGACCAGATCACCGTCGAGAACCGGATCCGGCGACTCGGGCTGATCCACCGGCGAAGTCTCCTGCGCCGACAACAACGCCAGCGCCGCCAGCACGGTGGTCCGCCCGCTGAGCGCACGCCCGGTGATCTGGATGTGCAGCGGACGACGACGCCGCGCGGCCGCATCGGCGAGCTGTCGCGCGATCGCCGGATCACCGCCCCGACCTGCACCGAGGCGCGAAATCAGCTCGTCGAGCTGGTCCGCGGGCCGTGTCTGTGCGAATTCGGTGGCTGTCGACATTCTGCACACCCCCTTTTCAGGAGGGCATTCTGTCAGATCCGCGCCGGGCGGGGGCTCGGCGAACCCGCCGCGCGAGGCGGCCGGATCGGCTGCCGACGAACTCGCTTGTGGCGTAGCTCGGCGCATGCTGGACAATGGACGACGTGAACGACGCCGCCAACCACGCCGAGCCGACCAGCCACAAGCTGTCGGAGATGCCTGACGACGCCGGCAGGCGATCGCTGACCGGCTCCCGGCTGTACCCGCGCGTGACGAGTTTCCGCACCCGCCGCGGCGCGCTGACGTCGAATCAGCAGGCCTCATGGGACAAGACATGGCCGGTGATCGGGCGCAATGTGTCCAACGATCCGGTCGACGCCGACGCCTGGTTCGGGCGCGAAGCACCGCTGGTGATCGAGATCGGCACCGGCACCGGCACCGCGACGGCCGCCATGGCCAAGGCCGAACCGCACCTGAACCTCATCGGCATCGAGGTGTATCAGCCGGGTCTGGCCCAGCTGGTGCAGCAGATCGAACGCGACGAGATCGACAACATCCGATTGCTGCGCGGCGACGCCGTCGACGTACTCGAGAACATGGTTGCCCCGGAATCGCTGATCGGCGTTCGCGTGTTCTTCCCCGACCCGTGGCCCAAGGCCCGCCACCACAAACGCAGGCTGCTGCAGGCGCCGACTTTCGCGCTGATCGCCAGCAGACTCAAGCCCGGCGGTGTGCTGCACGTGGCTACCGACCACGCGGATTACGCGGAGCATATTCTCGAAGTAGGCTCCAAGGAACCGCTGTTCACCGGCCTGAACGACACCACCGGCGGCGACAGCGCCGCCAACCGCACCACCGCGCCGATCGGTTTCGAACGGCCCGTCACCAAGTTCGAAGGCAAAGGCCTGCGTGCCGGTAGCGCCATCAACGAGTTCATATGGGGGAAGATCGACAGATGAGCGTGAGTGAGATCGCCCCCGAGATGCCGGTGCCCGCCCAGGCAGGCTCCGGTTCCGAGGCGTTGAGCGGTTCCGATGTTCGACGTGTCCTGTTGGTGTGGGACGCGCCGAACCTCGACATGGGGCTCGGTGCCATCCTCGGAGGACGTCCCACCGCCGCCTATCGCCCCCGTTTCGACGCCCTCGGCCGCTGGCTGCTGGCCCGCACCGCCGAGATCTCGGTCGCCTCCAAGGGGCGCATCGAGGCCGAGGCCACCGTCTTCACCAATATCGCGCCCGGCACCGCCGACGTGGTCCGCCCCTGGGTGGAAGCGCTGCGCAACGTCGGTTTCGCGGTGTTCGCCAAGCCCAAAATCGACGAAGACTCCGATGTCGACGCCGACATGCTCGCCCACATCGCCACCCGCCAGCGCGAGGGCGGTTTAGCCGGGATCATGGTCGCCTCGGCCGACGGCCAAGCCTTCCGTGAACCCCTCGAAGCCATCGCGGCCAAGGGAATCCCAGCTCAGGTGCTCGGATTCCGTGAGCACGCGAGTTGGGCGGTCACTTCGGATACCCTCGGGTTCGTCGACCTCGAGGACATCCCTGGTGTATTCCGGGAACCGCTGCCGCGGGTGAGTCTCGAGTCGCTGCCCGACGAGGGCGCTTGGCTGCAGCCGTTCCGGCCGCTGTCGGCGCTACTCACGTCTCGCCCTGGTCAAGGAGTCGCTTAAGTGTTCACCCGCTGGGGCGATCTGGTCTATCGGTTCCGCTTCGCCGTCATCATTGTGGTCGGTGGGGCGATGTTGGCGTTGGGTGCGTACGGCATGGGGCTCGGGCCTCGGCTGTCGCAGAGTGGGTGGTTCGATCCGAACTCGGAGTCGGTGATCGGCGCGCAGCTGGCCGACCGGTCCTACGGGCGCGACCACCTGTCCGACGTGATCGTCATGTACAACGCCCCAGAGGGCAAAACGATCGATGACCCGGAGTTCTCGAAGAAGGTCGTCGACAGCCTGACCAACGTCGTCGCCGACCATCCCGATCAGATCGGCAAGCTCAACGGCACCTACTGGAAGGTGGGCGACTCGGCTGCCGCGCCGTCGATATTCGGGTCGAAGGACAAAAAGCACGCGTTCGCCTCGATCGCCATCGCCGGTGACAACGACACCGTCATGATGGCCAACTACCGCGCCGTGGCGGATGTCTTCTACATCCCCGGCGTCGACGTCGAGGTCTCGGGCCTGCAGGCCATCGCGGTGACCCTGACCGACACCCTCGACCACGACTCCAAGCGGATGGAAGTGATCGCCTTCCCAGCAGTGGCGATCCTGCTGTTCTTCATCTTCGGTGGCATCGTCGCGGCCGCGTTGCCGCTGATCATCGGTGGTCTGACCATCCTCGGCGCCACCGGCATCGTGATGGCGCTGACCAATTTCACCGAGGTCAACTTCTTCGTCACCGGTGTCGTCTCGATGATCGGTCTCGGCCTGGCGATCGACTACGGGCTGTTCATCGTCAGCCGTTTCCGCGAGGAGCTGGCCGAGGGTTACAGCACCAGAGCCGCCGTCCGGCGGTCGGTCATGACCGCTGGGCGAACAGTGGTGTTCTCCGCGACGATGATCGTCGCCAGCGTCGGGGGCATTCTGATCTTCCCGCAGGGCTTCCTGCGTTCGGTCGCGTACGGCACCATCGCGGCAGTCGGCCTGGCGGCGCTGACCGCCGTCACGATTCTGCCCGCGATGCTGGCCATCCTCGGCCCGCGCGTGGACATGCTCGGGCTCAAGCGGTTCCGCAAGACCAAGACCGCGGAACAGGTCGAGAACGGCTTCTGGGGCAACCTGACCCGCTGGGTCATGAAGCACCCGCTCAAGATCGCCATCCCGATCACCATCGGCCTGCTGCTGCTGATCATCCCGGTCAAGGATCTGACGTTCGGTGGCATCAACGAGAAGTACCTCCCGCCCGACGACCCCGCTCGTTCCGCGCTCGAGCACTTCTACGAGGTCTTCCCACAGAAGAAGACCGACCCGATCCAGCTGGTCTTCGTCTCCGACAACACCAACGCGATCGGCAAGGTCTGGAAGGAAGCCAATCAGGCTCCCGGGCTGGTCAGCCCGTTCGAGGTCCCGAGCAAGTCGCCGACCAACCCCGAGGTTTACCGCACGTCGGCGCCCATGGTCGATCCCACCAACAACGCCGAGCCGACGATCGACTACCTGCGCTCGATCGAAATACCCGACGGCGTCACGATGTACGTCACCGGCCAGCCCACACTGATGGCCGACAGCATCGACACGCTGATGAGCCTGATGCCGTGGATGATCCTGCTCGTCCTGGTCACCACCACCATCCTGATGTTCCTGACGTTCGGTTCGTTGGTGTTGCCGATCAAGGCCGCATTGATGAGCGCGCTCGGTCTCGGCGCGACCCTCGGCATCCTCACCTGGATTTTCGTCGACGGTCACGGCGCCGGCCTGCTGAACTTCACACCACAGCCCATCAGCGCGCCCGTCTTGATGCTGATCATCGCGATCATCTACGGCTTGTCGACCGACTATGAGGTCTTCCTGCTGTCTCGCATGGTGGAAGCGCGCGCCCAAGGTGCGTCGACCACCGAAGCCGTGCGGATCGGCACCGCCCAAACCGGGCGGATCATCACCGCCGCCGCGCTGATTCTGCTGGTGGTGACCGGCGCGTTCGCGTTCTCCGACATGGTGATGATGCAGTACATCGCCTACGGCATGATCGCGGCGCTGATCATCGACGCCACCATCCTGCGCATGCTGCTGGTCCCCGCGATCATGAAGCTGCTCGGCGACGACTGCTGGTGGGCGCCGAAGTGGATGAAGCGGATCCAGGAGAAGATCGGCCTCGGCGAACCGATTCTCGACGACGAACGCCCCCAGCACGGTGGCGTGGTCGACCTGGTGAAGACCACCCCGATCACCGACCCGCCGACCATGCAGATGAAGGCGGTCCCCGACTCCAAGCTGGCCCGCACGCCCCGCAGGCCGCGCACGGTCGCCGAGATCGAAGCCGATGCCCCCACCCAGCGCATCGACAAGATCACCGACACCGAGTCGGCCGAGCCCGCGCGCCCGCGCCTGCCGATGTCGCCCGATCCGACGCGCCCCCGCGCCTCGATGCTGTCCTCGGGTGAGCCGACCCGGGAATTGCCGGTGGTGAAGCTGGGTACGCCCGCCGAGCCCGCGGCCGAGGATGCCGCGAAGCAAGCGGACGCCGATCTCGACCTGCCGAAGTTCGTGTCCGGCGAACCGACCCAGGTTCTCCCGATCGTGAAGCCGTACACCCCGAATCCCGATCAGGGACAAGGTGATTCGACCTCCGACGAGAACCGTGGCTATTCGGGTCCGAGTTTCGGCACCCCGCCCGTTCCCCTGGCCGACCTCGGCGATCCCGAAACCGGACCCGGTGGCGCGGCTCGCCCCACCAACGGGCCCGGACACACGAACGACGCGGTCGATTCGCCGAGCAGCAGCTCACCGTTCGGCAGCGCCGACTTCCAGGTGCCGGGCGATACCGGTGTCACGGGACCGAGCTTCGGTCACGATCCCCGCGTCGGTACCACCGGCCCCGATGTCGGCGACGCCGAAACTCCCAGCGCCCCTTCGATTTCCCATCCCGATCCGGTCGACAGCGGACCGAGCCTCGATCTGCCCGGCATCGTCACCGGCGGTCCGGTACGTGGCTCCGCGCGCGTGCAGCCGCCGTCGGGGTACACCCCCGGCGTGATCGGCGAGACTCCGTCGGTTCCTCGGGTGTCGACGCCGACCGAGACCGGCAACGACACCGGATTCGCCACGCCCACTGCGGATTCGCGGCCGAGCATCGTCCCGCCGCCGAGGCCGAGCACGGCTACTCCGCCGCCGCGCGGGGTCGTCCCGCCGCAACCGCCGCGGATCGTCAACACCCCGCCGACACCGCGCGAGACTCCACTGGCACCTCGTGAGATGCCGTCGGCACCTACCGAGACCCCGCCGGGCGGAACCTTCAGCGGATTCAGCCCCGTGACCGCCTCGAACCTCCGGCCCATCCGGCCCGGCACCCCCGCTCCCGATTCGAGCCAACGGCCCGAACCGAGTCATGCGCCGGACCAGGCTGATCCCGCAGTGCGCGAACCGGATTCGAGCTCGCAAGGCTCCGAGTCACCGGATCCCGACCTCTCGGTCACGCCGGGCGCGCACCGCGCCGAGTCGCGCTCGGTCGAGCCGGATCGTGCGACTGAGCCCCATTCGGCCACGCCGGACCGCGTGACCGAATCCCACTCGACCTACACAGATCGCGCGGCGGAGTCGTACCCGAGCACCGCGGCGCGCGCGGCGACGGAGCCCGATACGCGGATCCCGGCGCAGGGCGTTTTCGGCACCTCTGTACCCGTCGAGCCGCAGCCGAGCACGCCGTGGAACAACGGCATGACGAGCCCCGGCACGCCGCGTGGGTTCAGTACGCCTGACCAGGGCAACGGGCCACGGTTCTCGCCGGTCACCCCCTCCTCGGAGGACAGTGCCGACGAGGTCGAGGAGACAGTCGACCAGCCCGACGACTCCCCCGGCCAGTGGCAGGCTCCGTCCGGCTTCACCGCCGTCCCGAGCCCTGCCGCGCCGCCCGCCGAACCGGCAGAGTCCGGTTCCACTCCGGAATCCGGTTCCACCGCGCCGGAATCCGGTGAACCGCAGGCGGATACCCGCAACGAGATCGAGAACTGGATGGCTCAGCTGCGGTCGTCTCGTCGCGGTACGCCCGCCGACGAGGGGCGTCATCATGGTGGCGAGGGTCGGACTGTCAGCGTGAACGAACTGCTGCGTCGGCGCGAGGACGACTGACTTCAATCTCGGAACACTCGGGGCGGGACCTGTAACAGGTCCAGCCCCGAGTTCGTTCAGGAGCCCTGGCGCGGTGCGGCTTCGGCGAAGGCGCGGGCGTAGCGGGTTCCGGTGAGCAGCAACAGGATTCCTACTGCGAGGAAGGCTGTGACGCGGATCAAGCCGGAGAGGGTGGCCAGGTCGAACAAGAACAGTTTCGCCAGGGCCGCTGCGGCTACCAGTAGGCCGGAGACCAGGCAGACTTTCGCGACCGCGGGGGAGCTGGCGAGTCGGCGCAGGCCGTAGAACAGTGAGGCGGTCGCGGCCACCATCCAGACGATGGTCGCCAGGCTGTGGCCGACGATGAAACCGTCTGCGCCGCCGAGGGATACGCCTAGCGATACCGCCGCGACCAGTACGTAGTAGAGCCCGGCGATGCTCACCGCGATCCACACTCCGGTGACGAGCGCCGGGTCGTCGCATTTCGGCAACCGTGGCACCGTCCACGCCACCATCGCCGCCGCACCCAACCCGACGATCGCCGCCACTGCTGTCGCGATGTCGAGTTCGCGCTCCGCGAGTCGTTGCAGGGCAAGTGTTTCCGGTGTCGCGATCGCCAGCATCACCAGCCCGCCCAGCAGCGCGAACGCGATGCCGAGCCCACCGACCACCCGAACGCGACTGGCGGCAGCGACGGCGAGGAACGCGAGGCCGACCGCGAACAGTGTGGTCGGCAGCAGCCGCGGGTGACCGCCGGTCGCCACGGTGCACGTCTGCAACAACGCCACCGCACCGGTCAACCCAGCCACCAACGCCGTGTGCCGCGCAATCCGCAATGGTCCGACGAGCCCGGCACTCGCATCCACGGGGCCGGGAGGTACCGCGCGCACCGCCGCAGGATTCACCCAGCTGGCCGACTCCGCGTTCGGAGGGCCGGGAACCGAACCAGCGGACTGCGAAGCCACAGCGCTAGGAGCCACAGCGTTCGCCGAGCCAGAAGCGTCCGGCGGACCGGCCGTGGCGCGGGCGGGGATCAGAGCGGTGGTCGCGAGGCCGAGGAGGATTACGGCGAGCAACACCGTGACCGACGCACTCACAGCCTGGTCGAACAGGACTGCGGTGCCGAGCACCGGGAGGGCGGTGAGCGCGATGGTGATACTGGCGGTGATGTCAGAGGGCCTGCGCCGCACCGCGAGCAACGCACCGACCAGCCCGACCACCGCGCACGCGATCGCAGCGACCAGCAGTCCTCGCCGCTGCGCCACTTCCGCTCCGGAGATCGCCCCTTCGAGCCCGCTGAACGCCGCCATTCCCAACACCGCGAGCACCACGGGCAAGGTGCGCGCCATATGCAGCACCGGCCAGTCCCTGCGCATCTGCACCGGCACCCCCGCCGCCTGCAAGACCACCAGGAACCCGAGCAACATCAACTCGGTGGTCAACGCGGGCGACAACACCGCGGCCCCCAACACCACACCCACCGCCAACGGCTGCGACTGCCACCGCATCGCGATCCCCACCCCCACCAACGCCACCACGAGCGCCACCGCAAGCCCCACCCCACCAGGCACCCACTTGTAATACCCGGTCACCGCAACAACATCCAGGTAAAGCCCAGCAATACCCGTGGCCACCAACGCAATTCCACCGACACGACCACCGGGCCGCCCGAACACCCGCCACCCGAGCCCGACCAGAACCACCGAAAGCGCGCCCCCGGCAACAACTCTGGCCACCGGCCCGAAGAACCCAGCCTGCGCGGCCAACACCAAAAGCATCAACACCCCGACCAGAGTCACCCCCACGCCGGCCACCGCCAACACCCGAGAAATCACCCCTTCCCGCTGCCACCACGGAGTCCGAGCAACCCGCCCCGGCCCACGCATCGGCGGCGGCACCGGCATCGGCATCGGCGGCCGCCCGCCAGGAGGAGGCCCGTATCCCCACCCCGGCCCACCCGGTCGACCCTGCCCCGGCCCTACCTGCCCGGGCCTCCCCATCGGCCCGTACCCCGCAGCACCAGGCTGCGCGCCGAGCCCAGCACCAACCTGCCACCCAGCCTGCCCATAGGGAGCGCCACCCGCAGCCGGCACGGCGCCATAAGAAGGACCGCCCCCGGCCGGACCGGAATAGGCGGGCCCGAAACCCGGACCAGGACGCCCTGCACGCATAGGCCATTCCCCACCCCCTGGAACGCCAGGACCGGACGGCCCGACACCAGGCCCCGCGTGCGTGTGGTCGCCAACCTCCCCGCCGCGAAGTGGGGACTGCTCCACCGCACCAGCACCCTGCCCCGGCACCGACGGCTCTTCGAGCGATTCCGAGCCGGTCCGATCACCAGCCGACCCCGGCGGCGCAGCCACCGCGCCCTCGTTCCTCAACGCCGCTTCCGCCCGCAACTGCCCGGCCAGCACATCCAGATCACCCCCCAACTGACCCATGTGCGCACCGAGCGCGGTGAACTCTCCGGAGAGCCGCGCAACGAGCGCGGGATCAATGGCAGTACTCATAACTCCATAGTCGCCCCCCACGCCCCGACATACATGAGTAGAAACCCCCCGCCCCCACCCCGTTCCTACGCAAACCCAACCCGGAACCCGATCACGCCACGTCCACAACCTGGTCCGGGCAGTCATCCTGGGCCAGGCAATCCTGCCAGCTCACGACCGATGCGCACACCCTGAGCCGGGCGACCCTGCCAGCTCACCACCGATGCGCACATCCTGAGCTGGCCGACCCTCACCACCGATGTCCACATCCTGGGTCGGGTGGATGCGTAGCGACCATCGATGTCTACATCCTGGGTCGGGTAGGCGTGGATGTGTAAAGACCGATGTGTCCACAACCTGGGCCGGGTAATCCCCAGGAAGTCTCTACCAAAGGGGCCCGCCCCGATCTGGACTGACCGGAGGGTGCGACGAAGGAGTACCCGCAGGGAGGGAAGATCGGGGCACCGGAGGGCCCCGCTCGAGCGCGCCAGCGCTCCAAAAATACAGCAAAAGGTACACCTGCCCCGGGCCCGGTAAACCGCAAGAAACCCAGTAAACCCCGACCCCTAAGACCCCAAAAACCGCTTCCACTGAACCATCAACGGATACTTAGCCGTCACCGACCCGAACCGAACCCGCCCGTGCACCACAAGGTGCAACGGCCCGATCGGCGGCCCAGTCCGAACCTTGTTATCAGCCGAAGACCCCACCAAATCCAGCCCGTTCAAATCAACAGTCGCAGCCGCCGGAACCAGCAACGTCAAACTCGTGCAGTAATCATCGACCTGAATCTCCACGATCTGCGTCTGCATCACCGCCTCGGTGAAGTCCAAAGTCACCCCGGACATCAGGTTGTTGAGATGCAACACCGGAGGCACCCGCCATGGCCCCCGCCGATGCACCCCGGACAACCGACTACGAATAGCACTCGGATTCGACCCACCAGGCACCGGAACATGCCGAGGCCGCGGCATAGCCGCAGGTTGCGGCGTCCCCGCCACCCGCATTCCGGGCAGGTCGACGAGCACCGCGTTCAACTCACCCCGGGTCTTGGCCGCCAGCGCCGTATCCATCCGCTCGGTGAACTCCCCGAGCGACAACATCCCGAGCCCAACGGCCCGTTGCAGCAATTGCCCGACATGCTCACGCTCGGCATCGGACACACGCAGCTCACGGTCACCGACGGGACCAGCCGCCGCGGCACCGGGTACGAAAAGGGAATCAGGACCGCCCATGCAATCGAGGGTAACCACGCCCACCCCGAAACACATCAGGGCAAACCCGTATCTTTTGCGGCTGGCGCCGCGGGTTCTCGGCGCTTGACTCCACCTCTTCCCTCCCTCCGGGCACTCCTTCGTCGCGCCCTCCGGTCAGTCCATCGGCGGAGGCGCGCCGAGAACCACTACTCGAGCCCTTGCTCGATGGCATACCGCGTGAGTTCGACCCGATTCGCCAGCTGCAACTTACGCAGCGTCGCCTGCACATGGTTCTCCACGGTCCGATGCGAAAGACTCAACCGCGTGGCGATCTGCTTGGCCGACAGCCCCTTGGCCACCATCCGCAAGACCTCGGTCTCCCGCTCGGTCAGCGAGGGCCGATGCGGCTGGTCGGCGGCCACCGGCGCAGTCGCCATCCGCCGGTACTCCCCGAGCACCAGCCCGGCCAACCCGGGCGTGAACACCGGCTGACCTGCGGCGGTGGCCCGCACCGCGTCGATCAACTCCGCCGCCGAAGCACTCTTCACCAGATACCCGCTGGCCCCGGCCTTGATCGCATCGAGCACATCGTCACGCTCGGCCGACGCCGACAGCACCAGCACCCGGCTGTGCGGCGAAACCCGTAGCACTTCGGCGGTGGCCGCGGCCCCGTTGCCATCGGTGAGCTGCATGTCCATCAACACCACCGCCGGCTGCACGGCCGCGGCCCGACGGGCGGCTGTCCCGACGCCGTCGGCGGTGGCGAGCACCTCGAACCCGGCTTCGGCCAGATCGCGGGAAACACCTTCGCGCCACATCGGATGGTCGTCGACCACCATCACCGTAATGTCCGGCATCGCCCTGCTCCTCTTCTCAGTGCGCCGACCGGCGCGGAATCCGGAATTCCCATTCGGTCCCGAGGTCCTCGCCCTCGGTCAGCAATTCAGCGGTGCCCCCGAGCGCTTCGATCCGCCCGACGATCGACCGCGAAACCCCCATCCGCCCTTCGGCTTCGGCTGCTTCCAGTCGTCCCGCGGCGATACCGACCCCGTCGTCGCGCACACTCACCACGAGCCCGCCATCGGTATCTTCCAGCAGCACATACGCTTTCGCGGCGGGTCCGGCGTGCAACGAAACGTTGGACAGCGCGGTGGTCACCGCAGCGGCGATCTCGTGCGCCGACACCTGCCCGACCAGCACCGGATCGCCCGGTGTAGCCACCGACACCGTCGTCGTCGCCTGTGCGGTCAGTAGCGGCCGCAGATCCACTTCCCCCGACCCGGAGTCGGGCAGTTCCGCCTGCTCGGACAACAGCACCCGCAACGCCACCTCCTGTTCCCCCGCCCGCTGCGCCAGTTCGGTTGCGGGCCCACCGATCTCACCCCCGCGCCGCTTGATGAAGGCGAGCACCTGCAGCACCCCGTCGTGCACTTCGCGCGCCAGCCGCTCCCGCTCCTGCGCGGCCGCCGTGATCCGCAAGGCCCGTTCCAGCTGCCCCTGCGCCCGCCGAGCGGTATTGGCCGCCAATCCGAGCGCCAACCCCACCGAAACAAGCACGGGCGCAGTCGCATCGCCCCATACGTCCTGCCCCCACTGATCCCGCACCGTCACCACAACGGCCGCCATGACCAGTCCAGCGACAACTCCCGCGACCGGCCCGCGCAGAACCGCCATCGAGATCACCGAGTTCGCGATCCACAGCGTCGTCGGCAACGTCTGATGCCCGTGATACCAATCGTAGTCCGCGACAAGGCGAGTCGAGGCGATCAGCGCGATCGTCACCACCTGGTCGCCGAACACCACCCAGCCGCGAATCTTGCCGGTCGCCTCGGGGAAGTACCACTGCGACAACAACAGCGCCGAACTACCCGACCAGATCGCCATCACCGCGATCAGCATCCAGCTCAGTCGTGGATGCTCGTAATACTGCACCGATGCGATCTGCTGCCCGATCGCATACAGCAACGTGACCAGCCGAAACGCCTGCGCCGCCCGCCACAGCGGCGCGGTGGCGGCGTCGGTCGAGCTCAACTCAGCTGTGTGGGTCCGCATCGCCGGACTCTTCCTTGCGCAGCCGCTTCGCCACGTCGAAGCGGCCGGGCGGCTCGGGTTTGTCGGGCTCGGCGGTGAAGAGTTTTCGTTCGTCGGCACCGACCAGCTCACCGAAGGCTTCCGCCGGACTGTCAGAGAGCAGATACCGAATCGCGGTGTTGCCCACCGCGATCAACGGCACCGCGAGCAGCGCCCCCGCGATCCCGCCGACGACCAACCCGGCGGTGATGGCCAGCACCACGGCAAGCGGATGGATGCTCACGGCCCGGCCGAGCAGAAGTGGTTGCAGCACATGACCTTCCAGCTGCATCACCGCGACGATGATGCCGAGCACGATCAGCGCCGTCACCAAACCCTTGGTGACCAGAGCGATGAACACCGCCACGAACCCGGCGAAGAACGCGCCGATGATCGGGATGAACGCGCTGATGAACACCAGCGAAGCCAACGGCAAGGCAAGTGGCACATGCAGAATCGCCAGCCCGGCCCCTATGCCGATCGCGTCGACCGCGGCCACCACCACGGTCGCGCGCACGAACCCGACCAGCGTCCCGAAGCCCAATTCACCAGCGGTGCGGACCTTTTCGCGGTGCGCGGTGGGGATGATCCGGGTGACGAAGTTCCAGATCTGATCCCCGCCGTAGAGGAAGAAGATGAGAATGAACAGGATCAGGAACGCGCCGGTGAGAATGTGGCCGATGGCGGTGGCGGTGGTGAGCGCGCCGCTGGTCAGGCTCTCACGGTTGTCCTGGATGGTGCGCACGATGGTGTCGCCCGCGCTGCGGATCTGCTGGTCGCTCAGGTGCGGCGGACCGTTGATCAACCAGTCCTGCACCTTGTGCACGCTGTTGGTGACCTCGTTGGACAGCCCCGGCACACCGTCGACGAACTGTTCGACGACGAAGGTCAACACCCCCGCGAGCAGTCCGATCGAACCGAGCAGCGCCACGAACACCCCGAGCGAGCGCGGAATACCCACCCGCTGCATCCAATCGACCAGCGGCGCGAGCAACGCGGCGGCGAGCAACGCGATGGCGAGGGGGATCACCACTGTCGCGAATTTCTGGACGAGCATCCCCACCGCGAGCAGCGCGCCGAAGATGATCAGCAGCCGCCAACTCCACGCCGCGGCTTTGCGGACCAGCGGATGGACTGCCTCGGCATCCGAACGCCACAGCGTCGATGCGGTCGGAGAATCTACCTTCTGGTCGGTCACTCGAAGGAGCCTATCGGTCCGAACGCTAGATTGGTTGTCGTGTCGGCGCCTCTGGAAGCGATGACAACCGGAGTACCTACACAGCGGGTTTGAATCCCGGGTGGTCGCGGTGGCGAGGGCGGAGCGTACCCCGTACCGCGATGGGCACGGGTGCACCTTGACGAACTGGGGACGAACCCCGGTACGGCCAGCTCAGTATGAGGTATGGAATTTCCGCCTTCGTTGGAAGGCGATGCACAGGACGCCGGGTATTCCTCGGCTGGTCCTCGGGACTGGGTTACTGGACAGAGCCCGGCCGTTGGACGCAGAGCCGGGGAACCCGGTTGCTGTCCAACGATCCGTGCCCCAACCATGGGGCAGCACCGACACCCAGTCTCGAGCCAACTCGATCGGGCCCTCTGCGTCCACAACGATCATCGCCCAGTCGGTTACCGGGCGAATATGCCAGCGGCCTTCGCCGATAAGTTCCT